>NZ_JBHJWV010000001.1:0-851858 GCF_042266785.1 Microbacterium sp. NPDC056052 | reverse complement strand
GGGGCCGCATCCGACCCTCTAGTGGGGAACCGAATGGGTGTGGGGCGCGGGGGGTTTTATTTCAATTTTGGTATAACTTGTGTGTCTCTCACTACACCGGACGCGCGCGCCGCCCCGAGGAGGGCGTCGCGCTCGTCCGTTCGCCGCTGCTCAGCGGAGGGGCGGGATCACGGAGTGCTGGTCGGCGCCGGCTCGGTGCCCGACGACGGCGCGTCCGGGACGGTGATCGGCGCGTCGGAGGCGTTCGCCCACACCGGGGCGGGCAGCGTCGTGTCGGTCTTGCCGTCGCGGATGGCGCGCAGGGCGTCGGCGATGGCGGGGGAGTTCTCCGGAACCGCCAGGCCGCACTTGCGCAGCTCGGACGCGAACTCGAGCGTCAGACGGGTCTTCCCGGCCTCGACGGCCTGGGCGGTCGTGCCGGTGCGCTTGTCGCTGCCGGTCTGGATCGCCGGCACCTCCTCGCACACGTGGTACACGGTGCCGCCGTCGACCCAGACCACCTTGTCCTGCCCGAGCAGCTGGATGACCGTCGACTGGTCGGCGGTGTACTGCTCGACGGACGAGGGCTTGAAGTCGATGCCGAGCACGACGGCGAGGGCCGCCAGCACGATGCCGACGATGCCGGCCGTGGTCTTCTGGCCCTTGCTCATGTCCTTGTTCAGGAACACCATGATGATGAGCGGCACGAACGCGATGATCGCGATGATCGCGCCCAGCTGGTTCTGCACGAAGAAGCGCACGGTGTCGGAGCGGCGGGCCGGATCCAGGCGGTTCGCCTTCTTCCACAGGAAGGATCCCGTGATCGACAGCGCGGCGATCACGACGAAGAGCGCGATGAGCGTGATGAACGCCCACTGCGGGAACGTCGCGGTCGCGCCCTGCTGCTCCAGCAGGCCGGTGTCGGGGTTGCGGACGAGCGTGCCGTCCTCGCCGACGTACTGGCGCTGACGCAGCAACCAGAAGATGCCGACGGCCTCCGCGGCGATCGCGACCGCCCAGAGCACGGCGGCGATCCAGCGGAACCGGGTCGCGGTGGCCTTGGCCTCGGGGGTCGGGGTCCAGCCAGCGGGGGGATCCGCCGGACCGTCGGCGCCGGCCGCGGCCTTCGACGCGGTCGACGCGGGCTTGCTGGCCGCCGCTCGGGCGGGTTTGTGGCTGCTGTTCTCGGGCACGGTGGTCCTTTCCGCCTGGTGCTGGACCCGAGCCTAGCGGCGAGGGCCCGTGGATCCGGGGATATCGGTCGCTACGCTGGACGCATGACGACCGATCCAGACGACGCGCTGCGCTGGGAGGGCGACGAGCCCGATGCGCCGGACGCCTCCGCGAAGAACGAGGCTCCCGCGGCGCCGGATGCCCAGACATCCGTGGATCCCGCTCCCGAGGTGGAACCGGCTGCGCAGAGCACGGCCGAGACCCACGCCGCAGAGCACGTCGCGACGGCCGGGACGACGCCCGCGGCAGAGGCCGAGGCGGACGCCGACGACGAGCCCGCCGGGATCGGCAACGCCGCGCTCGTCTTCTACGGAATCATCGGCGGCGTGTACCTGCTCTTCGCCGTGGGCTGGATCGTGGGAGGCTTCCGACTGCGACTAGCAGCCATCCTGCTCGGCGATTGGATGTATTTCCCCTGGATGTGGCTCGCCGCCCTCGCCCCGGTCCTGTGGTTCGCCGCCGCCTGGGTGCTGACCCGCGGCAGCGCGACCTGGATCCGGATCGTCGCGCTGATCGCCGGCGCCGTGCTGCTGGTGCCGTGGCCCTTCGTGATGGTCGGGACGGTGGGAGCATGAGCGCCGAGTCGATGACGACCGCACCGCAGGCGGATCCGCGGCGTCCCCGCTGGATCTTCTACACGCTGCTGGGCGTGTTCGGCCTGCTCTACGCCTACGCGATCTGGAACGCGATCGCATACATGATCCCGTTCGTCGGCCTCGCCATCGGGGCGACGACCTGGGTGGCGTTGATCCTGGCGATCATCCTCCCCGCCGTCATCTACGTCGTCGCGATCGCCGTGACCCGGCGCCGCCGGCTCGGAACGGTGGCGCTCGTGCTGCTCGCAGGCCTGGGGCTGGTGGCCGTGTTCTGGCTCGACGTCGTGGGCTACACGCTGTCCGGCGCGCACTGATCGCGCGGTGTCTCGGGCCGTCACACGGTCGGGGTGGCACTGCCGTCTCGGGTAGAGTGTGGGCACTATCGCGCCCCGACGGTGCGGCGCATCGGCCCCCTCCCTCCTGTCCCGAAGGATCTCTGTGCCTGAGAACGCCGTGAACACGTCCGCCCGCAAGCCCGTCGTCCTGCTCGCCGAGACGCTGTCTCCGGCCACGGTGGACGCACTCGGCCCCGATTTCGACGTCCGCTCGGTGGACGGCACCGACCGGGAGGCGCTGTTCGTCGCTCTCGCCGACGCCGACGCAGTGCTGATCCGGTCGGCGACCAGGATCGACGCCGAGGCGCTCTCGCACGCGCCCGTGCTGAAGGTCGTCGCTCGCGCCGGAGTGGGCCTGGACAACGTCGACATCAAGGCCTCGACGGCTGCGGGCGTCATGGTCGTGAACGCGCCCACATCGAACATCGTCTCCGCCGCGGAGCTCACGGTCGGCCACATCCTCAGCCTCGCGCGCCGCATCCCGGCCGCGCACGCGTCGCTGTCGGCAGGGGCGTGGAAGCGCAGCTCCTACACCGGCGCCGAGCTCTTCGAGAAGACCGTCGGCATCGTCGGCCTCGGCCGGATCGGTGCGCTCGTCGCGGCGCGCCTCGCGGCCTTCGACATGCGTGTGGTCGCCTACGACCCCTACGTCACGAGCGCCCGCGCCCAGCAGCTCGGCGTGCAGCTGCTGAGCCTCGAGGATCTCGTCGCGGAGAGCGACTTCCTCACGATCCACATGCCGAAGACGCCGGAGACCACCGGCATGATCGGCGCGGAGCAGTTCCGCGCGATGAAGAAGACGGCCTACGTCGTCAACGTCGCCCGCGGCGGCCTCATCGACGAAGAGGCGCTCCTCGTCGCTCTGCAGAACGGCGAGATCGCGGGTGCCGGCCTCGACGTCTTCACGTCCGAGCCGCCCGTCGAGGGCAGCGCCGCTCGCGCGCTCACCGCGCAGCCGAACGTCGTGGTGACTCCGCACCTCGGTGCGTCGACGGACGAGGCCCAGGAGAAGGCCGGCGTCTCGGTCGCGCGCTCGGTGCGCCTCGCGCTCGGCGGCGACCTGGTCCCGGACGCCGTCAACGTGGCCGGCGGCGTCATCGACCCGTACGTGCGGCCCGGCATCCCCCTCACCGAGAAGCTCGGTCAGATCCTCTCCGGTCTCGCGCACTCGCCGCTCACGAGCCTCGACGTCGAGGTGCACGGCGAGCTCAACGGCTACGACGTCGGCGTGCTGCGCCTGGCGGCGCTCAAGGGCGTGTTCACCCCGATCGTGAGCGAGACCGTGTCGTACGTGAACGCGCCGCTGCTCGCCGAGCAGCGCGGCGTGACGGTGCGCCTCGTGCAGGACGACGTCAGCGAGGAGTACCGCAACGTGGTCACGCTGCGCGGCGCGCTCGCCGACGGCAGCCAGGTCTCCGTGTCCGGCACCCTGACCGGGCCCAAGCAGATCGAGAAGCTCGTCGCGATCAACGGCCACGCGGTGGAGCTGCCGATCGAGAAGCACCACGTCGTGATGCTGTACACCGACCGCCCCGGAATTGTGGCGGTCTACGGTCAGCGCTTCGGCGACGCCGGCATCAACATCGCCGGCATGCAGATCGCCCGTGAGACCGCCGGGGGCCAGGCCCTATCGGTGCTCACGCTCGACTCGCCGATCCCCGAGACGCTCCTCGACGAGGTGCGCGAGGCGATCGACGCCGACCTGTTCCGTCAGATCGAGCTCGTCGAGGCCTGATCCTCGTCCCGGCCCCACCGGGGTCGTCGGAGTGAGACGAAACGCGGCGCCCTTGTGAGGGTGCCGCGTTTCGTCTCGGTCGCCTGCGGCGTCCTCGCTCAACGACCGGAGGTGTGGTCGGGGGTATCGGCTCGCGCCCCAGGGGGTCGTTGAGCGAGCGGAGCGAGACGAAACGCGGTGCTCTTGCGGGGGTGGGGCGTTTCGTCTCGGTCGCCTGCGGCGTCCTCGCTCAACGACCGGGAAGGGTGGTCGCCTGCGGCGTCCTCGCTCAACGACCCCGGAGTAGCGGTCCCGGGCGGGGGAGAGGTCAGTCCGCGACGGAGCGAAGCACGAGCGCGACCAGCGCGTCGAGGTCGGCCCCGGCGGGGACCACCGCGTCGGCGCTCTCCGACGGGCCGTGCGAATCCAGGGCGTTGTTGAAGAACAGTCCGTCACTGAGCAGCATCACGAGGTCGAGCGCCGCCTGGTCGCGTACGTGCGGGCGGATCGCCTCGGCCGACTCCTCGCGCATGCGGTGCAGCGCCTCGGTCGCGGCCCTGCTGCCGCTCTGTGCCAGGCAGGACGCGGCGACGATCGCCCGGTCGAGGGCGTCGTCCATCATGACGGAGGTGCGCAGGTAGTACTCGACGGGCCCCTCGGACGCGGAGCGGATCCGCTCGATGTCCTCGGCGGCGAGGGCGTCGAGCCGCGCGATCATCGCCGCCGCGAGCTCGTCCTTCGAGGCGAAGTGATAGAGCAGGCCGCCCTTGGAGACTCCGGCGGCCCGAGCGACGGCGTCGAGGGTCGCGGCGCGCTCGCCGTCGGAGATGAGCAGGGCCTCATAGGCGTCGAGAACGCGCTCACGGGCATGCGGGGGTCTGGCCATGTCTGTTACTATACCATCTGGACGGTTAAGTAACCCGTCCTTTCACGATGGATCCGAGAGGTGCAACATGTCCGCAACAGCGTCGATCTCCCTGCCGGGGACCGAGGACGGCCCCCGCGTCGGTGCGCGCGGCTGGGCGGCGCTGGTCGTGCTCATGCTGCCGGTGCTGCTCGTCTCCGTCGACAACACCGTGCTCTCCTTCGCCCTGCCGGAGATCTCCACGGCCCTGAGTCCGAGCGGCGTCGAACAGCTGTGGATCATCGACGTCTACCCGCTCGTGCTCGCGGGCCTGCTGGTGACGATGGGCACGCTCGGCGACCGTTTCGGCCGGCGGAAGATGCTCCTGATCGGCGCCACCGGCTTCGCACTCGTCTCCGCGCTCGCCGCGTTCGCCCCGACCGCGGCACTGCTGATTGCGGCGCGCGCCCTGCTCGGGTTCTTCGGCGCCATGCTCATGCCGTCGACGCTCTCGCTGCTGCGCTCGGTGTTCCAGAACCGCGAGCAGCGACGGCTGGCGATCGCGGTCTGGGCCGCGGGGTTCTCGGCGGGGTCCGCCCTCGGGCCGATCGTCGGCGGCCTGCTGCTCGAGCACTTCGCCTGGGGATCCGTGTTCCTCGTCGCCGTACCGGTGCTCATCCCGCTGCTGATCCTCGTGCCGATCCTGGTGCCGGAGAGCCGTGACCCGAACCCGGGCCGGATCGACGTGCTCAGCATCCTGATGTCGATGGCCACCATGGTTCCCGTGGTCTACGCGATCAAGGAGTTCGCGGTCCACGGCATCACCCCGCTCGTCGTGGTGCTGTTCCTGCTCGGCGTAGGCATGGGCGTGCTGTTCGTGCGCCGGCAGCTGCGCGCGGAGATCCCGATGCTCGACATGGCGCTCTTCCGCCGCGGGATGTTCAGCGGCGCGATCCTGGTGAACCTGCTCAGCGTCGTCGCCCTCGTCGGCTTCCTGTACTACGTCTCGCAGCATCTGCAGCTCGTGCTCGGGCTCAAGCCCGTCGACGCCGGCCTCGCGCTCATCCCCGGCATGGCCGTGATGATCGTCTCCGGTCTCGTGGTCGTGCCGATCGCGCGTCGCGTGCGCCCCGAGATCCTCGTGCCGTCGGCTCTGGTGTTCTCGCTCGCGGGCTACCTCGTCGTGGCCTTCAGCACGCACGCCCACGGCACAGCTCCCCTCATCGTCGCGTTCGTGCTGCTCGGCATCGGCATCGGTGCGGCGGAGACGGTCTCGAACGAGCTCATCCTCGCCGCGGCCCCGCCGGAGAAGGCCGGCGCGGCCAGCGCCGTGTCCGAGACGGCGTACGAGCTCGGCGCCGTGCTCGGCACCACGATCCTGGGCGGCATCATCACCGCGTTCTACCGGACCTCGCTGGTCGTCCCTGAGGGCGTGCCGGAGGTGCTGGCGGATCGCGCGAAGGAGACGCTCGCCGGAGCGTTCTCCGCGGCGGAGCAGCTGCCGGCGGCGCTCGGACAGGCGCTGCAGCAGGCGGCGTCCGATGCGTTCGGCACCGGCGTCATGGTGACCTCGCTCATCGGCGGCGTCCTCGTGGTCGCCGCGGCCGCGATCGCCGGCCTGACCCTGGGGCGCCGCCCTCGCTGATACCCGCCAAGAACCGCCTCGTCCCTCCCAGCGCACGCTATGGGCTCCGCTGAGGGGGACGACGCGGGGGTGACATGCGCGCAGGGAGGGGCTCCGGCGCCCGATAGCCTGGGATCCTCCACCCCGCAACGAATCGCAAGGAGCGCCCGTGTCGGAATCGTCGTCCCGTGTCGTGAAGCTGGCTGTCATCCCGGGTGACGGCATCGGTCCCGAGGTCGTCACCGAGGCGGAGAAGGTGCTTGACGCCGTCACCGCCGCAAGCTCCGTGACGTTCGAGAAGACCCGGTTCTCGCTCGGCGCCGCACGATTCCTCGAGACCGGCGACACGCTGACCGACGAGGATCTCGACGCGATCCGCGCGCACGATGCGATTCTGCTGGGCGCCGTCGGCGGCCAGCCGGGGGATCCGCGCCTGAAGGACGCGAACATCGAGCGCGGCCTGCTGCTGAAGCTCCGCTTCGAGCTGGATCACTACGTGAACCTGCGCCCGTCGAAGCTGTTCCCTGGCGCGCCCGGCCCCCTGGCAGACCCGGGCGAGATCGACTTCGTGGTCGTCCGCGAGGGCACCGAGGGCCCGTACGTCGGCAACGGCGGCGCGATCCGCAAGGGGACCCCGCACGAGGTCGCGAACGAGACCAGCGTGAACACCGCGTTCGGCGTCGAGCGCGTGGTCCGGTACGCGTTCGACCTGGCGGAGAAGCGCAGCAAGAAGCTGACGCTCGTGCACAAGACCAACGTGCTCGTGCACGCCGGTGCGATCTGGAAGCGCGTCGTCGACGAGGTGGCGCGCGAGCACCCCGACGTGGCCGTAGACTACCTGCACGTCGATGCGGCCACGATCTTCCTGGTCACCCACCCTTCGCGCTTCGACGTGATCGTCACCGACAACCTCTTCGGGGACATCCTCACGGATCTGGCCGGCGCCGTCACCGGTGGCATCGGCCTCGCCGCCTCGGGCAACATCAACCCCGACGGCGCGTTCCCGTCGATGTTCGAGCCGGTGCACGGCTCGGCACCCGACATCGCGGGCCAGCAGAAGGCCGACCCGACCGCAGCGATCCTCTCCGTCGCCCTGCTCCTGGAGCACCTGGGGCTGAGCGACGAATCCGCGCGTGTGCACCGCGCGGTCGAGCAGGACATCGCAGCGCGGGACGGCGCCCGCACCACCGAACAGACCGGCGCGGCGATCATCGCGCGGCTCCAGGCGTAATCTGAAGTCAGCGCACGACGCCGCACCCTTCGACCTGTCAGGACGCATTCATGACCATCGAACTCCCCCTTCAGGCCCCGTCACCCGCCGGACTCATCTGGCGCGTCACCCGCAATGAGGACGCGCGCTCCGAGGCCGAGCGCGAGGAGATCCTCGCGGCACCCGGCTTCGGACAGCACTTCACCGACCACATGGTCGACCTGTGCTGGTCGGAGAAGGGCGGCTGGCACCGTCCCCGCGTCTCGCCCTACGGGCCCATCGCGCTCGACCCGGCGGCCGCCGTGCTGCACTACTCGCAGGAGATCTTCGAGGGGCTCAAGGCCTACCGCCACGCCGACGGATCCGTCTGGACCTTCCGTCCCGACCGCAACGCCGCCCGGCTGCAGCGCTCGGCGCGGCGCCTGGCGCTGCCCGAGCTGCCGACCGAGCTGTTCATCGAGTCGCTCAAGCAGCTCGTCGCCGTCGACTCGTCGTGGGTGCCCAGCAACCCCGAGGAGAGCCTCTACTTCCGCCCGTTCATGTTCGCCAAGGAGGCGTTCCTGGGCGTGCGCGCGGCGAAGAAGGTCGCGTACTACCTCATCGCGAGCCCGGCCGGGGCGTACTTCCCCGGTGGCGTGCAGCCGGTGAACATCTGGCTGTCCCGTGACTACGCCCGTGCCGGACACGGCGGCACCGGAGCGGCGAAGACCGGCGGCAACTACGCCTCGAGCCTGCTTCCGCAGGAGGAGGCGTACAAGAAGGGCTGCCAGCAGGTCCTGTTCCTCGACGGGGAGTACATCGAGGAGCTCGGCGGCATGAACCTCGTGCTCGTCACCCGCGACAACAAGCTGATCACGCCGGCCAGCGACTCGATCCTCGAGGGCATCACGCTCGCCTCGATCCTGCAGCTCGCGAAGGACCGCGGGCTCGAGGTCGAGCAGCGCAAGCTCTCCATCCAGGAGTGGCGCGACGGCGCCGCCTCGGGCGAGATCGTGGGTGCGTTCGCGTGCGGCACAGCTGCGGTCGTCGTGCCGATCGGATCCCTCATGGCCGACGACTTCGAGATCGTGCACGCAGGTCCCGCGTCGACCGAACTCGCGATGTCGCTGCGCGAGGAGCTCACCGACATCCAGTACGGCCGTCGCGAGGACACGCGCGGCTGGCTCGTCCGCCTGGACGCCTGACCCCCGACGACACCCGTCGCCTCTGACGCGAGGCGGTGCACGAATCGCGATCTCTGATAGGAGAGGACCCCTGCTATGAAGCTGGCCATGGTCGGACTCGGACGGATGGGCGCGAACATCGTGCGCCGCCTGATGCGCGGAGGGCACGAGTGCGTCGTCTACGACGTCAACCCGGATGCCGTCGCCACGCTCGTGGCGGAGGGGGCGATCGGCGCCACCGGCTACGCCGACCTCGCCACGAAGCTCGACGGCCCGAGGGTCGTCTGGCTGATGATCCCCGCCGGCCTCACCGGACGCGTGGTCGACGAGCTCAGCGAGGTGCTGCAGCCCGGCGACATCATCATCGACGGCGGCAACTCGAACTACCGCGACGACGTGCGCCGCGCCAAGGCGCTGCGCGAGAAGGGGCTGAACTACGTCGACGTCGGCACCAGCGGCGGCGTGTTCGGGCTCGAGCGCGGGTACTGCCTCATGGTGGGCGGCCCGGATGAGGCGTTCGCGACGATCACGCCGATCCTGGAGACGATCGCCCCGGGCGTCGGCGACGTCGAGCGCACGCCCGGCCGTACCGGGGAGCTCGCTCCCGAGGAGCTCGGCTTCCTGCACTGCGGGCCGTCGGGCGCCGGGCATTTCGTGAAGATGGTGCACAACGGCATCGAGTACGGCGTCATGGCCGCGCTCGCCGAGGGACTGAACCTCCTCGAGAACGCCGATGCGGGGATCCGCGAGGCGGAGCACTCGGCAGAGGTGGCACCGCTCGAGGAGCCCGAGTACTACCAGTTCGACATCGACACCCCGAAGGTCGCCGAGCTGTGGCGTCGTGGATCCGTGATCTCGTCGTGGCTGCTCGACCTGACCGCGGCGGCGCTGCAGGGCAACCCCACGCTGCAGGGACTCGCAGGACGCGTCTCCGACTCCGGGGAGGGCCGCTGGACGGTCAAGGCCGCGGTCGACGTCGGTGTCCCGGTGCCGGTGCTCGCCGCCTCGCTGTTCGAGCGCTTCGCGTCGCGCGACGAGGATCTGTTCGCCAACCAGGTGCTCTCCGCGATGCGCCTGCAGTTCGGCGGACACAAGGAGCTCCCGGCGGGCGACGTGCTCGAGGCCGGCGGCAACAAGGCCGACCACGCCTGACCCTTCCGGATCCGGATCCTGCAACAACCAGAAGTGGGACATGGTCCGCGTTTGACGGGCCGTGTCCCACTTCTGGTGCCGCCGTGTCCCGATATCGGTGGCACCGTGTCCCCAATTCGGCCGGGTTGAGCCCCGAATTGCCGCCGAAAGTGGGACATGGTCCGTCGCGACGGCCCGCGTCCGGCCGCTGGCAGCACCGTGTCCCACTTCTGGTGCCGCCGTGTCCCGATTGCGGTGGGTTTGGGCCCGGTTTCACCGCCGAAAGTGGGACATGGTCCGTCGCGACGGCCCGCGTCCGGCCGCGGGCAGCACCGTGTCCCACTTCTGGTGCCACCGTGTCCCGATTGCGGTGGGTTTGGGGCCGGTTTCACCGCCGAAAGTGGGACACGCAAAGCCTGACTCCGGGGAAGCCCGCCGTTGTCCCCGCCGGCGGGCGGCGCTGGCTAGGCTGAAACCGTGAAGATCGCTCGGTTCAGCCACAACGACGGCATCAAGTACGGGATCCTCGACGAGGGCGAGCTGGTCGTGCTGGCCGGCGACCCGATGTTCGCGGGGTATGAGACGACGGGGGAGCGAGTGCCGCTCGTGGACGCCGCGCTGCTCGCCCCCGTGATCCCGCGCTCGAAGGTGGTCTGCGTCGGCAAGAACTATCACGATCACGCGGCCGAGATGGGCGGCGAGGCGCCGGCCGAGCCGCTGCTCTTCCTCAAGCCGAACACCGCGGTGATCGGTCCCGGCGACACGATCGTGCGTCCCGTCGCGCTGTCCGACCGCACCGAGCACGAGGGCGAGCTGGCCGTCGTGATCGGGCGCATCGCCAAGAACGTCGCCGCGGAGAACGCCCACCAGTACGTCTTCGGGTACACCGTCGGCAACGACGTCACGGCGCGCGACCTGCAGCGCAAGGACGGCCAATGGTCGCGCGCGAAGGGCTTCGACACCTTCTGCCCGCTCGGCCCGTGGATCGAGACCGAGCTCGATCTCGCCGCGGCGGAGCTCACCACCCGCGTGAACGGCGAGGTGCGCCAACACGCGCCGCTCACCGACATGATCCACTCGGTCGCCGACATCATCGCGTACGCCTCGGCCGTCTTCACCCTGCTTCCGGGCGACGTGATCATGACCGGCACCCCGGCCGGCGTGGGCGCCTTCGAGGCGGGCGACGCCGTCGAGGTCGAGATCACCGGAATCGGGACGCTGCGCAACGCCGTCCGCGACGCCCTGCCCGCCTCGTGACCGGGGCGACTCTGACCGAGCTCGATCGGAGCAGGATCCAGCGCCGCACGGTCGGCATCCTCTCGCTCGGTCAGGTCCTCGGCGGGATCGCGTTCGGCGCGACCGTCTCGCTGGGTGCGCTGCTCGCGGCGGACATCTCGGGAAGCGATGCGCTCTCGGGCCTCGCCACCGCCTCGGTGACGCTCGGCGCCGCCCTGGCGGCGATCCCGCTGGCGCGCCTCGCCGGGCTGCGCGGACGCCGCCTCGCGCTGACGGCGGGCAACCTGCTCGCCCTGGTCGGCATCGTTGTGGTGATCGGTGCGGCGGCGATCCGCGTGTTCCCGCTGCTGCTGGTCGGGATCATCATGATCGGCATGGGCAACGCCGGGAACCTGCAGTCCCGGTTCGCCGCGACCGACCTCGCCCAGCCTCAGCATCGCGGTCGGGACCTGTCGGTCGTCGTGTGGGCGACCACGATCGGAGGGGTTGCGGGGCCCCTGCTGCTCGGCCCGGGCGAACAGCTCGGCCGGGCGATCGGCATGCCGCCGCACACCGGGTCCTACCTGTTCTCGCTCGTGGCGCAGATCGCGGCGTTCGCGCTGTATCTGATCGCGCTCCGGCCGGATCCGCTCCTCACCTCGCGCACGCTGCCCGAGACCGGATCCGTCGCGGCGGGCATCGAGCGCGTCGACCGCCCGGTCGCCGCCCGCTACGCGATCTTCGCGATCGCCGGCTCGCACGTCACGATGGCCTCGGTGATGGCGATGACCCCGGTGCACCTGTCGCACATGGCCATGGCCGGCGGGGCGACGGGCGGCATGCACGACGGCATGTCGATGGAGCTCGACGTCACTGTGCTCGTCGGTGTCACCATCGCGATGCACGTCGCCGGGATGTACGGACTGTCGCCCGTGTTCGGCATCCTCGCGGACCGCTGGGCCCGGCTGCGCACGGTGCTGCTCGGACAGGCGCTGCTCGTCGTGTCCCTCTGCTTCGCGATGTTCGCGGGGGAGACCACCTGGGGTGTGATGGTCGCGCTGATCCTCCTGGGTCTCGGGTGGAGCGCCGCGACCGTCGCCGGCGCTGCGCTGCTCACCGAGGCGTCCGCGCCCGCGCTGCGCACGCGCCGTCAGGGGCGCAGCGACTCGCTCATGAGCCTGAGCGCGGCCGGCGGTGCAGTGCTGGCCGGCGTGATCCTGCAGTCGTTCTCCTACGCGGGGCTCGCGATCGCCGCCCTCGTCGTGGTCGCCGCGATCGTCGTGCTGTCGCCCTTCGGGAAGCGATGAGAGGTCGCCCGAACTCCTGGAGCGGAGTCGGCGAGGCCTACGCCGCGTCCTACGCGGAGCTCTGCGCGGGCACGGGCGCGACTCTCCGCGAACTCCTGGGCGCGGGTGACGGCCGCACCCTGCTCGATGTCGGCGCAGGCACGGGCGACCTTGCCGTGACGTTCGCCGCCGACGGATGGATCGTCGACGCGCGGGAGCCGGAGGAGAGCATGAGGGAGATCGCGCGGCAGCGACACCCGGACGTCCGGATCACCGACGGCGCGCTGCCCGAGCTGCCGGACGCAGACCGGACGTTCGACGCGGTCGTGGCGAACTTCGTCCTGAATCATGTGCCGGATCCCCGTGCTGCGGCTGCCGAGCTGTGCCGTGTCACGAGGGATGCGGCCGCGGCGACGATCTGGATCCGGTCGCCGTCGTGGCTCTGGGCGGAGGTGTGCGAGCGCGCCGGGCTGCAGGCAGCGGCGGGTGGACGGCTTCCGGAGGACAAGGACTTCGAGCGCACAACGGACGGCTTCGCACGGATGCTGGGCGACGCAGGATGGCCCGTTCCTGACATGGTCGAGAAGCAATGGATCTGGAACGCACCGGCAACGGCCTTGTGGGCGTCGGTCGAAGGCGGCGTGGCCGGTGCGGGCGCCTACTATCTCGGGCTCGACGCGCGCGAACAAGCTCGCTTCCGGCGGGCGTTCGAAGGCCTGATCACCGAACGTGCGCAGGACGACGTGCTGGCGCTGGAGCACGTCGCCGGGATCGCGGTAATGCGTCGGGATCCGTTCTTATGAGACCGCTGAACATCGGGTATCAGAGCGCTGGTGCGGGTGTAGCGTCATGGGCGGTCCCGCGCCGCTGACCCGGCGGCCCGGGTGATCCGTCAACAAGGAGGTTGGCATGTCACGTACCAGGACCCTCTTCGCCGCACTCGGCGTCACCGCGATGGCAGGAGCGACGGCGCTCGCCCTCGCTCCGGTCTCGTCTCCACCTCCGGCCGCGGCGAGCGTGGTGCCGTTCGCGGCGCAGGCTCCGGACAGCGCGTTCACCTCGCAGGCCGAGTCCGACGGCGGGGCCATCGCCTGCCAGCGGCCCGCCCCGGACAACCGCGTCTCCACCACGATCCACTGCTACACGCCGGATCAGCTGCGCGCGCACTACGGCCTCGGCCCGCTCGCGTCCAGCAACGACGGCGCCGGGCAGACGATCGTGCTCGTGGACGCCTACGGCAGCCCGACCGCCGCCGACGACCTGAACTTCTTCGCCCAGACGTTCGGCGGCCCCGCCCCGGACTTCGAGGCGGTCTCGCCCCTCGGCACGCCCGACTACAAGAACCCGACCGGCAAGGGCGTCGGGCAGTCCGGCCCGAACTCCGCCGCAGGCTGGGCCGGAGAGGCCAACCTCGACGTGCAGTGGGCCTACGCGATGGCACCGAAGGCGCACATCGTGCTGCTGTCCACGCCGCCCGCCGAGACGCAGGGCGTGCAGGGCGTCCCCAACCTGATGAAGGCGATCGACTGGGCGATCCAGAAGTACCCGTCCGGCACGGTGTTCTCCATGTCGTTCGGCACCGACGAGCAGACCTTCGGATCCGCCTCCGCGGCGAAGACGCAGTTCGACCGGTTCGACCAGACCTTCCAGCGGGGCCTGGCGAAGGGCGACACGTTCTTCGCCTCCTCGGGCGATGACGGATCCACCGGATACGTCCGCTCGCATCGCGCCGGCACGGTCGGATCCACGCCCGAGGTCAGCTACCCGAACGTCTCGCCGTACGTGACCTCGGTCGGCGGAACCCAGGTGCAGGACGGCTGGACCTGGAACCCGACGGAGGACGTGCCGTATCTCGCGAGCGGCGCCCGCAACCCGGCGTACTGGGCGTGGAACTCGGGTGGCGACACCGAGCCCGTGTGGAACGAGGGCGGCTTCCAGATCGGCACCGGCGGCGGCCTGTCGACCGTGTACCCGCGGCCGGCCTACCAGGACGGGGTCTCCGGCGCGGTCGGCGGTGCGCGCGGCGTGCCCGACATCGCGTGGAACGCGGCGGTGAACGGCGGCGTGCTGGTCTACCACACGTACTTCCCGAGCACCGAAGGCCCCGCGGCCTGGGGCGTGTACGGAGGCACCTCGGCGGCCTCGCCGCAGGCGGCCGCCGCAACCGCGATCGCGAACCAGGCGAGGGCCGCCGTGGGCAAGGGCCCGATCGGCGACCTGAACAAGGCGCTCTACAGTGCGTCGTTCGACCGCACCTCGGCGTTCAACGACATCGTGCCGCGCACCTATGGCACGACGCCGAGCGGTGTGCTCGACAGCAACCGGATGTGGGCGCTCGCCGATGACGGATCGCTGACGCCGAACGCGGTTCCGGGCTACGCCACGACGGGCGGCTACGACCTGACGACCGGTTGGGGCGCGCCCATGGTGCCGGGCTACGTCGCCCAGCTCGTCGCACAGTGATCACACGGTCCGGGGCCGGGCGGGGATCCTCCGTCCGGCCCCGGACCCTGCTCGGGGGATGCGCCGTGCGCAACTAGAATCGAAGGGCTATGGCTACTCCCGATCCCCGCACCACGACCGCCTCCGGATCCGACGTCCGCGTCCGGTTCTGCCCCTCGCCGACCGGCCTGCCGCACGTCGGCATGGTCCGCACCGCGCTGTACAACTGGGCGTACGCCCGGCACACCGGCGGCAAGCTCGTCTTCCGCATCGAGGACACCGACGCCGCGCGTGACAGCGAGGAGAGCTTCCGCCAGCTGGTCGACGCGCTGACCTGGCTCAAGATCGACTGGGACGAGGGCGTCGAGGTGGGCGGCCCGCACGAGCCCTACCGCCAGTCGCAGCGCGGCGACATCTACCAGGGCGTGATCGAGAAGCTCAAGGACTCCGGCGCCGTGTACGAGAGCTACTCCACGGCGGAGGAGATCGACGCCCGCAACGAGGCCAACGGCCGCGCGAAGCAGCTCGGCTACGACAACTTCGACCGCGACCTCACCGAGGAGCAGCGGACCGCGTTCCGCGCCGAGGGCCGGCAGCCCGCGCTGCGCCTGCGCGTGCCCGACGAGGATCTCACCTACGTCGACCTCATCCGCGGCGAGGTGACCTTCCCGGCCGGATCCTTCCCCGACTTCGTCGTGGTGCGCCCGAACGGCGCGCCCCTGTACACGCTCGTGAACCCGGTCGACGACGCGCTCATGGGCATCACGCACGTGCTGCGCGGCGAGGACCTCATGCCGTCCACCGCGCGCCAGCTCGCACTCTACGGCGCGCTCATCGACGCCGGCGTGACGACCTTCGTGCCACGCTTCGCGCACATGCCGCTTGTGCTGGGGGAGACCGGCAACAAGAAGCTCTCCAAGCGCGACCCGCAGGCCGACCTGTTCCTGCACCGCGACCGCGGCTTCATCCACGAGGGGCTGCTGAACTACCTCGCGCTGCTCGGCTGGTCGATCGGACCCGACCGCGACGTGTTCTCGCTGGAGGAGTTCACCGCGGCGTTCGACATCGTGAACGTGAACCCGAACCCGGCGCGCTTCGACCAGAAGAAGGCCGAGTCGATCAACGGCGACCACATCCGGATTCTCGAGGCGAAGGACTTCGCCGAGCGGATCCTGCCGTACCTCGCCGCCGCCGACGTGTTCGAGGGGGAGCCGACGCACGAGCAGATCGTGCTCGCGTTCCGCGCCGCTCCGCTCGTGCAGGAGCGCGTGCAGCTGCTGGGCGAGGTTCCGGGCCTGCTCGGTTTCCTCTTCTCCGACCGGGTGTCGTACGACGAGGACGCGCTCAAGGGACTCCCGGCGAACGCCGCGCAGGTGCTGACGGCATCGGCCGCCGCGCTCGAGCCGCTCGAGTCGTTCACGACCGAAGCGATCCAGGACGCCCTTTCGGCCGCGCTCGTCGACGGCCTGGGACTCAAGCCCCGCGTCGCCTACGGCCCGCCGCGGGTCGCCCTGACCGGTCGCCGGGTGTCCCCGCCGCTGTTCGAGTCGATGGAGCTGCTCGGCAAGGACGAGACGCTGCGGCGCCTGCGCGCCCTGGCGGCGTTCCTCGGCTGACCCGTTCCCTCGTCCCACTCCGTCTTGGGGCGGACTCACGCGAGGTGGGGCGCGCTATGCATCGTCTTCGCGGCATGACGCGCCCCAGAAGGTCGGACTGCGTTCCAGAGCGTCTCAGGGAGCGCGACGCGCCCGAGTGTGACCGCAGCGGGGTCGTTTTGCGCTTCCGGTGCCCGCTCGGGTAGGCTTGACTCTCGGTGCGAGGCCCAGGTTTCGCCCTTGGGGTATGGTGTAATTGGCAACACGGCTGATTCTGGTTCAGTTGTTCTTGGTTCGAGTCCAGGTACCCCAGCCAACAGAGAAGGCCCGGAAACACTGAGGAATATCAGTGATCCGGGCCTCTGTCGTTCCCGGTGCGACCCGGGGCTCTCGTCGATGTCCGTCAGGACGGCAGAGCGGCCGAGATTTCGGTCGTCTCCGTCGCGAACGATCCCTGGAGCAGCTCGACGAGAGTATCGCCGTGGGTCAGCTGCGGATGGTGGCCGGCGCCCGGCACCGAGATCAGCTCGACGTTCGGAAGCGACCTGAGCAGTTCGACCGCGTCCGCGGCGAGCGGATCCTCGGTGCCCGTGATGATGCGGACCGGGCCGCGGAACCGGGTCAGCGCCCCGCGGAGCTCGGCGCGCCACCGCTTCGATCCCGCGAGGGCGAGCTGTTCGGCCACCCTCTTCGCCCCGCTCCGCTTGAGGTCGCTGCGACTCGAAGCGAGAGCGGCTGCGCTCGCTTCGGATCCGGTCAGCATCCGTGACAGCCGGACCGCGTCCGTGTGCCGCAGGTAGGCGGCGACCAGCGGCCGCAGCGCGGTTGAAGTGCCCGCCGGAGCCTGGAGGAAGAACGGCGCGACCAGCGTCAGGGAATTCACCCGCGCCGGGTACCGGTCCGCCGCGACCAGGGCCGCAGCCGCACCGAGGGAGTGGCCGATGAGGTCGGCGGGCTCCTCGCCCAGCACGGCGGGCAGCCACCGCTCCCAGTCCTGAACGCCCGTTCCGCCGCTGAGGCCGAGCCCGGGCAGATCGACGGCGCGCGCGCCGATGCGCGACGCCACGGCGGCCCAGGTGTCCGCGTTGACCGGAAGGCCGGGAAGGATCAGGCGGCGGGATCCGGATGCGCCGAGCTCGAACGTCCTCACGCCACCGGCGTCGACGAACCGTCGCTCTTCGCCCTCCGCCGCCCCGAACCGGTGCGCGGCCATGTAGTCGGCCCACCGGTCGAGCGAGAACCGCACGTCGGGCATTGGGATGCCGTTTCTCGCGGCGAGCTCGACGGCGGACGCCGTCGGGTAGCGGTCGGAGGACAAGAAACCGAGCGTTTCCGGATCCGCCTTGGTGACCCACTGCGGAAGCCGCTTGATGACGCTCACCGGGATCTTCAGACCCGGGACCTTCGCGCCGAGGTGCCGGCCGACCTGCGTGAGCAGATCCGTCAGCGGCGGGGTCGCGTCGTCGAGAACCCAGTAGGCCGTGCCCATCGCAGCCGGATCGACCGCTGCTGCCGCCATGAAGGTGGCCAGATGGTCGACCGTGACGACCGGGAGGAAGGTCGAGTCGTTCCCGGGCAGCGCGGCCGCGGTGCCGTCCCAGATCTGCTCGATGGTGGTGGCCAGCCCGATCTGCTGGTCGGACTCTCCGGTCACGCTGTCGCCGATCACGCTGGACGGATTGACGATCGTCCAGGGGATCCCGCGCTCCAGGGCTCGGGCCTGGAAGATCGCGTCGGATTCCACCTTCGACGCTTCGTAGGCGCCGAGCTCGTCGTAGACGGCGGTGCGGTGGTCGTCCGACCACGGAACGGTCGCGGGGTCCTGTCCGCCGACGCGGTAGCCCGAGATGTGGACCACGCGCTGCAGGCGGGGGAGATCTGCGGCGAAGTCGATCAGCTTCTCGACGGTGCCGACGTTCGCGGTGCGGGCCTCCTGAGTCGTCATGCCGAACCGGTAGGACCCGGCGCAGTTGTGGATCTCGGTGATGAACGGGAAGGCCGCAGGCCCCCCGGCGAGGATCTCCGGGGCATCGAAGTCGACGATCGTCATGCCGATGCTCCGGGTCAGGCCGTGCTCCCTGAGCCACTGCTCGACACGTGCTCCGGACGCGGCGTTCCGGACTGCTGCGGTGACGTTCGCCCCGGCCTCGGCGAGGGCCAGGATGAGGTGTCGGCCGACGAGCCCTGAAGCTCCGAAGACCAGGGCGTGACGGGATCCCTCGTCGGGGGTCATCGCTTCCCTCCCGCGGTCGAGCGCCGGCCGATGAGGTCCGCCACGATGTCGGCGGCCGACAGCAGGGGCTGGACGCTCCGCGTGGCGCGAGAGACGATGACGGCCCCCTCGATCATCGACACCACGACGGTCGCCAGGGGGCGGCTCTCCTCGGCGCCGACGCCGTCGGTCTCGAGGAGCGCCGCCGTAGGGGCGATCCACGATTCGAAGGCCGAGGCGCACGCCTGCCGCAGTCGCTCGCTCTCTGCACCCATCTCCAGGGTGACGACGGAGACCGGGCAGCCCAGGCGGAAGTCGCTCTCGCCGACGATGGTCGCCAGCGCCTCGATCACGGCGCGGGCGGCTCCCGCAGCACTGCCCGCGGACGCGGCGGTCTCGGCGATCAGCGCTTCGAACTGCTTCGCGGCGAGATCGACCGCGGCGACGCCGAGGCCCTCCTTCCCGTCGGGGAAGTGGAAGTAGATCGACCCCTTGGGAGCCGCAGCGTGTTCGATCACGGCATTCAGGCCCGTGCCGCTGAAGCCGCTGGTCTGGATGAGCTCGAGCATGGACTCTGCGAGTCGTGCCTTCGTCAGGTCGCCTTTGGATGTCATGACCCTTAGAATAGGCTGGTCTACATATTATGCAAATCGGGCCGCCGTCGAGACCGAGTCGGGCGCCGGCGGGCCTTGCTGCTCCTGCTCCGGCCACAGTGCCCGCCGTGCGCCATAGGGATCGTCGACCGGCGCCGAGTGCTCATCGAGCAGCAGGGTGCGACGCGACTCAGGATCGAACGGCGGCCAATCCGCGATGCCGGTGCGGGCCAAGGCGACCCAGCCTGCGCCGATCCGCTCCGCGAGGGCGGCAGGGGCGTGCGAGCCGGCGAAGCGGCGCGCGGCGTCCGTCTCGAGCAGATCGAAGACGAACGGGATGTCGAGCGAGTGGCAGGCGCCGAGCGCGCCGTCGCGGATCGGCGAGCGGTAGCGGAACTCGTACCGCCAGGTGGGGTGGCCGGCGCGCGCGTGCGCCACCGCCAGCCGTTCGGTCGGTGCGGCGAAGAGCCGGTCGCCGAGGATCGCGGCGAACAGGTCGCGCGGCGCCGTGCGCTCATCGAGTGCGGCATAGCCGGAACGCGCGGCGGTGGGATCGCGATGGTCTGACAGCAGTGCGAGGAGATCCTCCTCGCTGGGCTCCGGGCCCGGCAGCAGCTCGGTGAAGAGGCGGGCCTCGTCCCTGGTGCTGCCGAGGAGGAGAGGGACGGGCGCGCCGCGGCCGGCGGACACCGCGTCGAGCGGGCGCTCGCTCAGCAGCATCCCGTCGATGACCGGCAGGAATGCGGCCAGTTCTCCGCGCTCCTCCATGATCGCGTCGAACCGCTCCTGAGCGGTGAGCAGGTCCTCCACGGGAATGGTGCGCAGGCGCTCGAGGTCTTCCGGGACCGTGCCGAGCAGGCGGGCGAACTCGGCAGCGCGGGTCGAGGCTTCCTCGGCGGACAGGACCATCTCGCCGCTCCCGCTCTGCATGATGGCCCGGTGGAAGAGGCCGCGGGACGGCGGGGCGGCGAGGTGCGCGGCGATGCTCACCGCCCCTGCCGACTGTCCGAAGATCGTGACGTTGTCGGAATCTCCTCCGAAGCCGGCGATGTTCCGGCGCACCCAGCGGAGGGCGGCGAGCTGGTCGAGGAGTCCCACGTTGCCGGAACCCGGGACTCCGGGCAGGGCGAGGAACCCGAGCGCGCCCAGCCGGTAGTTGATCGTCACGACCACGACGTCGCGCCGAGTGCTCAGCCGGTGGCCGTCGTAGACGGGATCGGATCCGGATCCCCAGGAGAACGCGCCTCCGTGGATCCAGACGAGCACCGGGCGGCGGGCGTCGTCGACCGCGGGCGTCCAGACGTTGAGCGTCAGCGATCCGACCTCGGAGGTCACGTAGTCGGGGAGGCCGAACATCTCCCGGCGCCCGAGATCGATGGTCTGCGGCACGGCGGGTCCGAACTCCTCGGCCGAGCGCACCGCCGACCACGGCTCGGGCTCCGCCGGCGGCGCGAAGCGGAGGTCGCCGAGGGGATCCCGGGCATAGCGGATCCCGCGGAACACGAGACCATCCTCGAGGGCGACGCCGCGGACCCGGCCCAGGCCGGTCTCCGCGATCGGAGAGGCGCAGTCCGTCACCTCACGCCACCTTGCGCACGGGGAGGATCGCGAGGGCGCCGATCACCGCGATCACCGCGGCGATCGCGAACAGGCCTGCGTAGCCGACGAGGGAGACCACGACGGCACCGATCGAGGCGGAGAGCACCTGCGGGATCACCATCCCGAGGTTCATGATCCCGAGGTCCTTCGCCGCGTCCTCCGGGCGGGGCAGGACGCGGTTCACGAGCGCGGTGTCGACGGACATGTAGATGCCGAAGGCGATGCCGTTCACGACCGCGAAGACGTACATCGCGACCATGCTGGCCTGCACGAGCGGGATCACGAGCGAGACGGCGAGGCCGGCGCCGGCGATCAGCACGAAGACCTTGAGGCGCCCGGTACGGTCGGCGATCGGGGCGGCCAGGATCGATCCGACCACCGACGCGGCGCCGTTGATCGCGAAGAGGAGAGCGGCCTGCGGCACGGCCTGGTCCTGTGCGAGCCCGACATAGTCCTGCAGGGCGAACATGAGGAACGCGAAGAGGAGGAAGTAGCCGAGCATGAGCAGTACCCGCGCGATGAAGACCCACGCGAAGTCCGGGTGGCGGCGCGGGCTGACCCAGAAGGTCGCGAAGAACTCACGGAGACGGAAGGGCTCACGGGGCAGCGCCCGGGAGTCGGTGTCGGGGCTGACCACGACGAACAGCACGGCGACCGCGACGATGAGGATCGCCAGGAGGACGTAGCCGCCTGACCCGGCGAGCTCGGGGAACACGACGAACATGAGCGACCCCACGAGGACGCCCGCGTTGAGCCCGGTGCCGATGAGCGACGACGCGAGACCGATCCGCGCGGTCGGCACCCGGTCGGGGACGACGGCCATGAACGCGGCCTGGAAGGCGTTGAGCGTCAGGCAGGTCGCTGCCCAGCACAGCCCGAGCACGGCGATCGACGGCGCCGCGATCTGCAGCAGCAGCACGGCCGCTCCGCTGACCGCGCCGACCACGATCCAGGGCGCGCGTCGCCCGAATCGCGAGCGGGTGCGGTCGGAGAGGTGACCGAAGACCGGATTCGCGATCGCGGCGGCCACGGTGCCCAGCACGCTCGCGATTGCGAGGGCGCCGGCGTCGGTGGATCCCGTGAGGGCCTGCACCTGCACCGGGAGGAGGATGCTCGGCACCGCGGTCCACACCATGAACAGGACGATCATCGTCGTCGGAAGGGTGATCGCGAGGGTGCCGAGTCGCGGGCGGGACGGCACAGCCGTCGCTGCGGGAGTGAGGGCGGGAGCGGAGGGTTCGTCGTTGAGAGCCATGGGTTCTCCTTTCGGGTGGGTGGAGATCAGGTGCGGGGGAGTGCGACGTCCAGGGAGAGGGCGGGTGCGGCGATGGAGCGGTTCACGGTGAGGCGGAGGGGACCGCCGGGCACCTGCCAGCCGGAATCCGTCCAGCGTCGGAGCGCTTCACGCCAGATCCGGACGTCGACGATGGCGGCGGCGCCGGCGTCGGCCGTCACTGGAGAGAATCCGAGCAGTCGCGGCGGCCCACCGACCTCGTCGTGATACACCTGCACGATGTCGCGGCCAGCGCGCGTACCGGTGTTGCGGACGTGGACGGTCACGACGAGCTCGTCTTCTCGCGTCGTGGCCTCGGCCGCGTCGTACTCCCACTGGGAGTAGCCGAGGCCGTAGCCGAGCGGGTAGCGCGGTGCGACCTGTGCGCGGGAGCCGAAGCGATCGCGCTCGCCGTAGTCGAGGACGCCGTCGACGGGTGCAACCGAGGGGAGCCTGCTCTCGCCGGACGGGATCGCGACCGGAAGGCGTCCTGCGGGCTCGCGTCGTCCGAGCAGGCAGTCGGCGAGGGCACGGGCGCCCTCTTGGCCGGGGAACCACGCCCACAGCACGCCTGCGGGGAGCTTCGCCCAGGGGAGCAGGACCGGGGATCCCGCGTTCACCACGACCACGGTGCGCGGGTTCGCGGTGCACACCGCGCGGACGAGCTCGTCCTGGCGGCCGGGCAGTGCGAGGCTCTGGCGGTCGACGCCCTCGGTCTCGTACTCGGCGGTCGTTCCCACCACGACGATCGCGACGTCGGCGTCCCGTGCGGAATCGACGGCACGGGCGATCAGGAGATCGTCCTCGGGCGTGGGCGGCAGGTGCCCCAGATCGATGAGGTGCCAGTCGGCCTCGGCATCCCACTCGTGCACGACGGTGAGCAGGACCTCGCGGTCGCCCGCGATGTCGATGCGATGCTCGTACGGTTCGACGAGCGGTGAGAGCGGATCGCGGTCGGGCACCGCCAGGTCGAATGCCTGCGGGGTCCCGTCGTCGATGCGGACCGAGTAGGTGCCGTTGCCGCGCACGGACAGCCCGTGGACACCCACCTCGGTGAGGCGGACCGTGGCGGACACCACGATGCGGGCGGCGCCTGCGGGGACCGCCTCGTCCAGGACGAGATCGGCATGCCGGCGGTGCTCGGTGAGAAGCGTCGCGCCCGAGGCGTCCTCGAAGCGCACCGCGATTCCCGCGGGGATGCGCTCGTCCGCGAGCGGGGGAAGATTGCGGTGGATCGAGACGCCGGGCTCGACGGTGATGGTCGTGCCGTCTCCGAGGGCCTGCCGCAGCCGCTCCCCGAGCCCCGGCATCGGGGTCGGGCGCACCTTGGCGCTGCCTCCGCCCTGCAGCGTCAGCCGCTCGGCGAGCGGGCCGATGAGGGCGATACGCGCGGGTGCGCGGAGCGGCAGCGTCCCATCGTTCTCGAGCAGCACCATGCCGGACGCCGCCAGGTCGGCGAGCGTCTCATCGAGGTCGTCGGCATCGTGCGCCTCCGAGGACGTGGTCGCGCGGTCGCGGCGCGCAGCGACCCGGGACAGCGCGGCGAGTTTCTCGTCGATCGCCTCCTCGGGCACGGCGCCGTGCAGGACGGCGTCGACCAGTGTCGGGCCCCAGGGGCCGTCCGGGCCGGGCATCGACAGGTCGAGGCCGGCCATCGCGGTGGCCGCGGTCGATCGTGCGGCGCCCCAGTCGGAGACGACCGCGCCGCGGAAACCCCACTCCTCGCGGAGGATCCGGTGCAGCAGCCCGTCGTTCTCGGTGGCGGTGACGCCGTTGAGGCTGTTGTACGCGGCCATGACCGCGTCGACGTCGCCGCGGCGCACGGCCGCCTCGAAGGGAACGAGGTAGACCTCGCGCAGCGTCGTCTCGTCGATCCGGGCGTCGTAGGACAGCCGCTCGGTCTCCGACTCGTTGGCGACGAAGTGCTTCGCCGTCGCGGCGACGCCTGCGGACTGGATTCCCCGCACGAGCCCGACGCCGATCCGAGCGGTCAGCTGCGGATCCTCGGAGAGGCACTCGAAATGGCGGCCCCCGAACGGCGTGCGCTGCAGGTTCAGGACGGGGGCGAGCAGCCAGTCGACGCCCGCGCGACGCGCCTCCGTGCCGAGCAGTCGCCCCGCCCGCTCGGCTGCGCGTTCGTCCCATCCCGCCGCGACGGACGTCGGATTCGGCAGCAGCACGCCTTCGCTCTCGATCCCGAAGGCGCCACCGCGGACCCCGGCCGGGCCGTCGGAGAGGCTCAGCGAGCGCAAGCCGATGGCGGGGAGCGGGCGGGTGCGCCAGCCGTCCTGGCCGGTCAACGACGCGACGCGATCATGCAGGTCGGCCTGGATCGCCGGTCGCGGGCTTGTGGTCGCGGTCGCGGGAGATTCGGGCACCAGCGCCCCCTTCGCTCGGGTTGGCCCCGAGCGTAGAGGCAAAAACCGTGACGGATCGTGGTTTGTTACCTAAACGAGATTTATGCGTCCCCTAGACTCGCTTTCATGCCCGCAGAAGAAGCCCAGGCCTCCCCGGCGCGGCGGGCGAGCGGCTACCCCGTCGGTGAGCGCACCCGAGCCAGGATCCAGGGCGCGGCGTTGCGCGAGTTCGCCGAATACGGCTATCGCGGGTCCACCATGACGCGCATCGCCGAGCGGGTCGGCATCTCGGAGGCCGGCCTTCGTCACCACTTCCGATCGAAGGACGAGCTCCTCATCGAGATCCTGCGCGACCGCGACCGCGCGTCGGATCGCAATTGGGAGGCGGCGGGCAGCCCCGTCGGCATCGCCGATCTCGAGTACAACGCGCGCCTGCTGGAGCTCAACGTCACCGTGCCCGATCTTGCGCGTCTCTTCGCCGTCGTGGTCGGGGAATCGGTGACCGTCGAGCATCCGGCTGCGGAGTGGGCGCGCGAACGGTACCGGAGCATCGGCGCGACGATGGCCCACAGCGTGCGCGGCGGGATCGCGTCCGGGCAGTACCGCGCGGACATCGATCCCGATCGGATCGCACGACAGATCATCGCGGTCATGGACGGCCTGCAGACGCAATGGCTGCTGGATCCGGAGCGCATCGACCTCGTGGCGGACTTCCAGGCCTACGTGGCCGCTCTGATCCGGGATCTGCGGGTCGGCGACTGACTGCGGGACGTCGAACGCGTCCGGAGTCGATCTCAGTCCGCCGTGATCCGGCCGTCCTCGAGCCGGATCACGCGGTCGGCGGCGGCGATCGCGTCCTCATCGTGCGTCACGCAGGCGACAGCGGCGCCGCGGGCGGCCTCCTCGGCGAGGATCGTCCTGGTCCGCGCGCGGCTCTCGGTATCCAGGCCGGCGGCGGGCTCGTCGAGGAGGAGGATCCCGGGGCTGCGGACGATGCCCTGGGCGAGCAGTACGCGCTGGCGCTGTCCTCCGGAGAGCTCGGAGAGCAGGCTTCGCTCCCGGCCTGCCAGGCCCACCCGCCCGATCGCCTCGGCGACTCTCCGGCGCCTGCCTCCGCCGATACCCCTCCGCCGATGCTCGCCCCGGCACCAGAGCCCCATGGTCACGACCTCGGCCACCGTCAGAGGAAGAGCGGGCGGCGCTTCGGGGCACTGCACGACGAGCGCCACTCGATCGGCGCGCCAGACCGTGCCGGCGTGCGGCCGGAGCACGCCGGCGAGCAGCTCGACCAGCGTGGATTTCCCCGCGCCGTTCGGCCCGGCGATCGCGGTCGTCTCGCCGGCGTGCAATCTCGTCGAGACGTCGTGGAGCACCATGTCGTCTCCGTAGCCGAAGCGGAGCGAGGTGGCGAGGATCGCGACTCGGGGATGACTCATAGCCACAACCGTAGCAATTGATAATCATTCTCATTTGTGGCTAGGATCGGGACCCATGTCCTGGCTCATCGATCCCTTCAGCGCGGCCTTCGTTCTGCGCGCTCTCGTCGGCGGCGTGCTCGTCGCCGCCATCTGCGCGGTCGTGGGCACTTGGGTCGTGATCCGCGGAATGGCGTTCCTGGGGGAGGCGCTCGGCCACGGAATGCTCCCCGGCGTCGCGGTCGCCACGGTCGTGGGTCTGCCGCCGATGGCCGGCGCCGCGGTGTCCGCGACGGCGATGGCGGGGGCGATCGGGATCCTGCAGCGGCGCGGGCGGCTGTCCTTCGACACGAGCATCGGCCTGCTGTTCGTCAGCATGCTCTCGCTCGGTGTCATCGTCGTCTCGCACTCGCGGACCTTCGCGACCGATGCCACTGCGATGCTCTTCGGCGACATCCTCGCGGTCGAGGCGGCGGACCTCGTCGTGCTCGCCGTCGCGCTGGCGGTGACGCTCGTCGCGGCAGCGGCCTTCCACCGGTCTTTCGTCGCGGCCGCGTTCGACCGCAGGATCGCCGCGACGCTCGGCCTGCGCCCCGGGCTCTCGCACGTCGTGCTCGTCGGCCTCGTCACGCTCGCGGTTGTGTCGGCGTATCAGGCGGTGGGGACGCTGCTGGTGGTCGGACTCCTGCTCGCGCCCGCGGTCGCGGCTCGGCCATGGGCGCCGCGGATTCCCGCGACGATGGCACTTGCCGCGCTCCTAGGTGCCCTCGCCGTCGCCGCCGGCCTGGTCCTGTCGTGGCACGCGGGAACCGCGGCCGGTGCCTCGATCGCGGGCGCCGCCGTGCTGCTCGCGGCACTGTCCGGGATCCTGCGGGCCGCGATCCATGCGCTCCGCGCCCGTCGTCCGGACGCGTCCGGTGACGAGCTCATGACGAAGGCGCCCGAACCTCGCGGCGACACCGTGGCGAAGGCGCTTCCGCTCTCCGCCGACGCCTCGCGCGCGTGAACCTCCGACCGTCCCTACCCCTGGAAAGGCCCCGATGCCCTCCCCTCACCGCACCGCGACCCGGCATCGCGTCACCGCACTGCTCGCCACCGTGCTCGTCCTCCTGACCGCTTCCGCGTGCTCCGGGCCCACGCCCGCCGGAGCTCCCGGACCGTCGTCGACGGCCGGACACGGTGCGGTCGCCGGCGCGGAGGAGGTCGCCGAGCCGCCGCTCATGCTGCTCTCCGTCGACGAGCGCGGCGAGGTCGGTCTCATCGACCTGCTCGATGGCGCCGCGTCCGCCGTGGGCCGCATCGGCGCGCCTCGCGCGCTCGCGAGCGACGGCCGCTACGCGTTCGTCACGACCGATGCGGGGATCGAGGTCGTCGACAGCGGGGCCTGGACCTGGGATCACGTCGACCACTTCCACTACTACCGAGCGGCCCCCGCGATCCTCGGCGCGGTCCGAGGCGAAGGGGCGGCCGTGGTCGCCACCGGCCCGCTCGCGACCGCCGGGTCCACCGGGATCTTCTTCGAGGGGTCGGGCGAGGCCGTGCTGCTCGACAACGAGGCGCTCTCGAAGGGGAGGATCGAGGAGGGGTTCCGTCTGCGCACAGGGGCTGCGCGGGGGATCGTGGCGCCCTGGGGCGAGGGCGCGGTCATCGCCGTCGACCGCGTGCTGCGGTATCACGATGCGTCCGGCACGCCGTCCGGTGCCGAAGCCGTCTGCGCGGATCCGGCCGGAAGCATCACCACGCGAGCCGGTCTTGCGATCGGGTGCGCCGATGGAGCGGTGCTCGTCACGGGAGACGCGAGCGCGCCCGTCTTCGAGAGGATCGTCTTCCCCGACGACGGATCGCGCCCCGCAGGCTACGACGGACGAAAGGGTCGCCCGACCGTTGCCGGCGTGACCGGAGGCGACGGTTTCGTCCTGCTCGACACCCGGGAACGCGCGTGGTCCAGGGTCGCGACGGGGCGACCGCTCGTGCGCGCCGTCGCGATCGACGACGAAGCCGGCCACGTCGTCGCGCTGGACGGGGAGGGGCGGATCCGGGTCTACGCCGACGGCGCCGAGATCGCTGCGACGGCGCCGCTGGTCGTCGGCGATCCCGGAGCGGCGTCTCTGTGGGCCGACGCTCAGCGCGCGTACCTCGGATCGCCCGCCGAGGGCGTGGTCCGGGAGATCGACTACGCCGACGGGGCGCGCATCGCGCGCACGATCGAGACGCCGACCCGGCCCGTCTTCTTCGCGGAGGTGGGTCGATGACCCGCCGGGCCCTCGCCCTGCTGGCTGCTCTCATCGCATTCGGCGCCGTGCTCACCGGGTGCAGCGGGGCAGGGGCCACGTCGGGCAGGCCGCAGATCGTCGTGACGACCAACATCCTCGGCGACGTCGTCTCGCGCCTCGCGGGGGAGCAGGCGGACGTCATGACGCTCATGAAGCCGGATGCCGATCCTCACTCCTTCGAGATCTCGGCGCAGCAGGCGGACCGACTCGCGCAGGCGGACCTGCTGGTCTCCAACGGACTCGGCCTGGAGGAGGGGCTGCAGCAGCATCTCGATCGTGCCGCCGAGGCGCGGGTGCGGATGTTCGTGGCCGGCGACCGCATCGACGTGCTGCCGTACGCGGACGGGGATGCACGGGGCGCGCCGGATCCGCACTTCTGGACGGATCCGGCGAGGATGCGCGATGTCGTGGACGCCCTCGAACCTGCGCTCGCCGGGATCGACGGCGTCGATGCGGCCGCCATCAGGGCGAACGCCGACGCGTATCGCGCCGACCTCGCCGCGCTCGACGCCGAGATGACCGCCGCGTTCGCAGCGATTCCGGTCGAGAAGCGCGCCCTCGTCACCAATCACCATGTGTTCGGCTATCTCGCCGACCGGTTCGGGTTCCGCATGGTGGGCGCGGTAATCCCCGGCGGCACGACCCTCGCTGCGCCGAGCGCTGCGGACCTGCGCAACCTCGTCACAGCGATCGAGGAGGCGGGTGTGCGCGCGGTGTTCGCCGAGTCGTCCCAGCCCGATCGCCTGGTCCGCGTGCTCGCCGAGGAGGCCGATCTCAGGGTCGAGGTCGTCGAGCTCTACACCGAATCACTCACGGCTCCGGGTAAGGGAGCAGACAGCTACCTCACGATGATGCGAGCCAACACGGCGCGCATCGCGCACGGCCTCGGCGCATGAGGCCACTTCGAAGAAAAGGAAGAACGATGCAACGACACACGCGACGCTTCACGGCGGCAGCCGTCTTCGCGGGAATCGCGGTCCTCGCGACGGGGTGCGCGAGCTCCGCGGCAGGGGGCGCGGCGCCCTCGGCGGAGGCGACGACGACGGAGAGGATCGCCGTGACCTACCCGAACGGGATCGCGGTGCTCGACGGCACCACGCTCGAGACCGTGAAGGAGTTCGACACGGAGGAGTTCACGCGCGTCAATCCGTTCGGCGACGGACGCACGATCGCCGTGACCACCTCGCGCGGATTCCAGATGCTCGACACGGCGAAGCCCGCGCTGACGGACCTCACCATCCCCGCCACGACGGCGGGCCATGTGGTGGTGCACGACGGCAAGACCCTGCTCTACGACGACGGGACGGGCGGCACGACGATCCTGGATACGAATGCGTTCGCCGGCGGGTATGCCGCCGTTCCGACGGGGGAGGAGCACACGGCTGCGAGCGCCCACCACGGGGTCTCGATCGCGCTCGAGGACGGCACCTTGCTGACGACCGTGGGGGACAAGACGGCGCGGACCGGTGCCGAGGCGCTGCGCGCGAAGGACGGCGGCTGGGAGCAGACCGCCGTGAACGCGCAGTGCCCGGGGATCCACGGCGAGGGCGCGGCGAAGGGCGACGCGGTCGTCTTCGGCTGCGAGGACGGAGCACTGCTCTACAAGGACGGAGCGTTCACCAAGTTCGCCGCCCCCGCCGCCTATGGCCGGATGGGCAACGCGTTCGTCTCTCCCACGAGCTCGATCGTCGTCGGAGATTACAAGAAGGATCGCGACGCCGAGGGATACCTGCTCAACGCGGTGACCCTGATCGACACCGCCGCGAGCACCTACCGCGTCGTCGACCTCCCCGCCGCGGTGCAGTACACGTTCCGCGACGTGGCGCGCGGACCCGGCGACTTCGCGTACATCCTCGCGACCGACGGGTCGATCCACGTGCTGGATCCGTCGTCCGGCGAGATCACGCGGTCGTTCCCGGTCGTCGAGCCGTGGAAGGGTCCGGTCGAGTGGCAGGATCCGCATCCGGCGATCAAGGTCCGCGGTGACGTCGCCTACGTGACGGAGCCTGCGGCGAACAGCGTGCACGTGGTCGATCTCGCTTCCGGCGAGACCCTCACCACTGCTCGGCTGGAGCACACTCCCAACGAGATCGCGGTCGCATCCGACTGACGTCCGGAACGGAACGTTGTGCCTGCCCGGCACCGGGCAGGCACAACGTCGTCGTCGGTTCCCGAGAACCTCTTCGCCCGGCCCCTGCTCGGCTACTCGCTGAGACGGCGATGCCGACGGAGCCTTCGCAGGCCGACCGGATCGGGGCGGCCGTCCGGAGCGTCGGCGATCGCGCGCAATCGGGCGTGAGCCTCCGATGCGTCGAGATGCATGCCGATCGCGACCAGCTCGCCGACCTCGGGTGCCTCCGCCAGGGGCTCCACGTGCACCGAGGCGCCGACGACGTTCACGAGGAAGCCGCGCTCGCCCTTCGCCCCGCGCACGCGCACCCGGCCCTTCACCCGGTACGCGCCTGTCGGCGGATCCTCCAGGAGATCGACGAGCGCCCCCGGCGGGACGGGGCTCGTGAGCGCGACGGATACGGCCTCCGCATGCGGGTGATCGTGCCGGCCCGCGTCCTCGCGGAGCAGGCGCGCCAGCGGCAACTCGTCCACGGGATCCTCGGTGCTCGCGGTGTCGAAGACGAGGGAAGGGTCGATTCGCCCTTTGCGGGCCTCGACGAGATGCACCGAGGGATTACGGAGGCGCACCCGCTCCCGGATCCTTGCGAGCGTGTCGGTGCGCTCGTGATCGGCCAGCAGATCGGTCTTGCCGATCACGACGAGCGAGGCGGCGGCATAGCGCGCCGGCGGCTCGGAGTGCGTGTCGACCGTGCGGAAGTGCTCGTGCGCGTCGAGGACCTCGACGATGCCGCCCGGTCGTACGCGTTCGGCCCCGCTGAAGCGGATCACCCGCGCGAGTGCCCCCGGCTCGGCGACGCCGCTGGCCTCGATGAGGATCGCATCGAGGCGCAGCCGCGGATGCGAGAGTCGCTCGAGCGCGTCGTCGAGTCCGCCGGCGTCGGGGAGGCAGCACAGGCAACCGCCGGAGATCGCCGCCGCCTCGTCGATCTGGCCGCTCACGAGCGTCGCATCCACGTTGATGCCGCCGAAGTCGTTCACAACCACGCCGAGCCGAGCGCCCGGTGCGCGCAGGAGATGGTTCAGCATCGTGGTCTTGCCCGCTCCGAGGTGGCCGGTGATCGCGATGACGGGAACCCGGCGGGCGCGTGGGGGCTCCGTGGGCTCGTGCGGTGTCGTCATGAGGATCCCTATCGGTCCGTGCTGCATACCGGCCGGGTGAGAAGCTGACCGTTCGAGCCAGTCTATTGAGAATGGCTATCGATAGTGTCAGTGGCTTATGCCGAGTCCGCGGTGAGGGACCGGCATGCACCTTCTGTGTCTTCCCAGTCCGCGCAGGGGATGCGATGCAGGGCTTCGTGGTGATCATCGGTCCTGAGACTCCCCGGTCGCGCAGTCCACTTTGAGCCCTTCCGGGAGTGCGGCGTCGCTGCGCGTAGTGTGTCGCGCCGTCACAGCGACAGGGTCATCAGGGAACGAGCAGATAGCCCGCACCGACGACGGTGAGGATCATGACGATGCGGTCGAAGAGCGCCTGCTGCACGTGCGGGATCAGCCATCGACCGAGCAGGGCCCCGATGACGACCAGTGGGGCGAGCACCGCATCCACCAGGAGCACCGGCACCGTGATCAGCCCGAGGCCGGCGAGGACGGGCAGCTTCACGATGTTAACGATGGCGAAGAACCACGCGGCGGTGCCGAGGAACACCTTCACGGGCGTCCTCATGGCGAGCAGGTACATCGACATGACCGGACCGCCGGCGTTGGCCACCATCGTGGTGAAGCCGCCGAGCGAGCCGTAGCCGGCCGTCATCGCGAGGCCCGTGCGGGCATCGCGATGGGAGGTGCGACGCTGCCAGAGGGTGATCGCCACCATCCCGAGCAGGATGATGCCGATGACGGGCTTCACGAGCGCGTTGTTCGCGAACGCCAGGAAGAGTGCGCCGAACAGGACGCCGACGACCACGGCGGGCGCGAGCCGCAGCAGCGTCGGCCAATGCGCGTGGCGTCGATAGGCGAGCAGGGCGAAGACGTCACCGACGATGAGCAGGAGGAGCAGCGCACCGGTCGACGTCCGGGCCGGGAGGAAGGCGGCGAAGAGGGCGACGGAGATCGTGCTGGCCCCGGGCAGCGCGGTCTTCGAGACGCCGACGATGGCCGCGGCGAGGGCGAGGAGGGCCCACGCCCACGGCGCCAGATCGAGCATTCGGACGCGGTTACTTGGCGACGAGGGTGGTCTCGAAGCTGTACATGTCGGGCCGATAGCAGTGGTGGCCGAACTCGATCGCCCGGCCCGAGTTGTCGTAGGCGACGCGCTCCATGGTCAGGACAGGACCCCCGCGGTCGATGTCGAGCAGTTCGCTCTCGTCGCCCGCCGCTCGGCGAGCGCCGATCCGCTGCTTCGCGATCTGGATGGCGACGCCCCGCGCGCGGAGGATCTGGTAGAGCCCTCGCTCGCTCAGCTGCTCGGTGGTGATGTCACCGAATTCGGGAGGCAGATAGTTCTCCAGCACCGCCACCGGAACACCGTCGGTGGTGCGCTGGCGGCGTAGGTAGACGATGTCCGTGCCCGCTTCGAGGCCGAGCGCGGCCGCGATCTGCTCGGTCGCAGGCACCACCTCGTGTGCGAGCACGATCGTCCCGGGAGCGTGATGGGAGCTGGTGAGGTCCTCGTAGAGGCTCGTGAGCTCGACCTGCCGCGTCACCTGACCCTGGACGACCTGGGTGCCGATACCGCGCCGGCGCACAAGGAGGCCCTTGTCGACGACCTCCTGGATGGCGCGGCGGATCGTCGGGCGTGAGACGCCCAGGCGCTGTCCGATCGCGATCTCGTTCTCGAGCCGTGCGCCGGGGGGGATGGCTCCCGACTGGATCGCCGTCTCGAGCCTGCTGGAGATCTGGAAGTAGATCGGCACAGGGCCGGTCCGGTCGAGGTCCTGGAAGAGCTCGTCCGGCCAGAGGGGATCGTCGTTCGCCATGGAAAGCCTCCGTTCGACAATATGTCGTCACAACCTTACGTCCTGGCGCCCTTGTCATGCGAGATTGTCCCCTTGCAACGAACGAAGCTTGTGTTATTGTTAGGACAATTCAGAGGCGAAGTGCTTCCTGAGACGAATCAGCGAAGGTGGTGTCCGGCGGCGTATGAGCGAACCGACCCTCGAACTCGATGTGCTTGCAGCCGGACGGCTGGGCGTGGACCTCTACCCCCTTCAGGACGGACGGGGTCTCGCCGACGTCGACACCTTCGGCAAGTACCTCGGCGGCAGCGCCGCGAACGTCGCCGTGGCGGCCGCCCGGCATGGCCACGACGTCGCACTGCTGTCGCGCGTCGGCGACGACCCCTTCGGGCGCTACCTGCTGCGCGAACTCGACCGCCTCGGCGTCGACAACCGATACGTCGGGGTCGATCCACGATTGAAGACGCCGGTCACGTTCTGCGAGATCTTCCCTCCCGATGACTTCCCGCTCTACTTCTACCGCGAGCCGAAGGCGCCGGATCTCGACATCGAACCGTCCGACCTCGACCTCGCTGCCGTCCGGCGCGCCCGCGTCCTGTGGCTCACCGTGACCGGCCTCAGCCAGGAACCGAGCCGCGCCACGCATTTCGCCGCGCTTCACGCCCGGGACCGTGCACAGCACACCATCCTCGACCTCGACTACCGGCCGATGTTCTGGGCCGACCCCGCGGACGCGTCGACGCAGGTCGCCCACGCCCTCCCGCATGTCACCGTCGCCGTCGGCAACCGTGAGGAATGCGAGATCGCGGTCGGTGAGACCGAGCCGCTGCGCGCCGCCGACGCGCTGCTCGAACGAGGCGTCGAACTCGCCATCGTCAAGCAGGGCCCCAAAGGCGTCCTCGCCAAGACGCGGGACGAGACGGTCGAGGTGCCGCCTCATCTCGTCGACGTGGTGAACGGTCTCGGCGCGGGGGACGCGTTCGGCGGCGCACTCATCCACGGCCTGCTGTCCGGGTGGGAACTGGAGCGCATCATGCGTTTCGCTAACGTCGCGGGCGCGATCGTGGCCTCGCGCCGCGAGTGCTCGACCGCGATGCCCACGGCCGGCGAGGTCGAAGCCGTCCTCGAGAAGGGGTACTGAGATGAGCAGGATGACCCCTGGCGAGGAGGAGTTCGCTGAGCTTCGCGAACTCCGTGCCCGGCACCCCGAGCAGCTCCGCGCACGGCTGACGGGCCGGCGTCGGCGAGACGTGCTCAACGGCGACGGACGCCTGTTCATCGTCGCGGCGGACCACCCCGCTCGCGGTGCGCTCGCCGTGGGGGCGAACCCGACCGCGATGGCGGACCGCTACGACCTGCTCGAGCGGATGGCGATCGCCCTCGGCCGCCCGGGCGTCGACGGCGTGCTCGGCACCCCAGACATCATCGACGACCTCGCCGGCCTCGGCCTCCTCGACGACAAGATCGTCGTGGGCTCGATGAACCGCGGGGGACTGCGCGGGGCGCGATTCGAGATGGACGACCGCTACACGGGCTACGACGTGCCGACCATGGCGGCGGACGGCATCGACTTCGCGAAGACGCTGATCCGCGTGAATCTCGACGACGACGCCACGGCCCCCACCTTGCAGGCGACCGCCGATGCCGTCTCGCAGGCGGCCGCTGCGGGACTGCCGATCATGCTCGAGCCGTTCATGAGCCGCTGGGTCGATGGGCGCATCGTGAACGACCTGTCGACCGATGCCGTCATCCTCTCGATCGCGATCGCCTCCGGGCTCGGAGCCTCCAGCGCATACACCTGGATGAAACTGCCGGTCGTGGAGGACATGGAGCGCGTCATGGCCGCGACGACGATGCCGACGCTTCTGCTCGGCGGCGATTCCGGGGCCGATCCGGACCAGACGTTCGCCGCGTGGGAGGACGCGCTCTCCCTCCCCGGCGTCCGCGGGCTCACGGTGGGCCGCACTCTCCTCTATCCGCCCGATGGCGATGTCGCCGCTGCCGTGGACATCGCGGCCGGCCTCGTCCACACCCGACTCTGACACCGACGAAGGAAAGCAATCGCATGAGCATCACTGAGACGTCGCCCGCGATCGAGGCGGAGCAGACGCCCGCCATCATCGGGCACTGGATCAACGGCGCGGCCGTCGTGCCCGCGGGCGGACGCACCGCGCCCGTGTACAACCCGGCGACCGGCGCGGTGCGCGCCGAGGTCGCACTCGCCGACGAGACGGACATCGCCGCCGCGATCGCATCGGCGGGTGCGGGTTTCGAGGTCTGGTCGCGATACTCGATCGCGAAGCGCCAGGCCGTGCTGTTCGCGTTCCGCGAGCTGTTGAACGCGCGCAAGGGCGAGTTGGCGGAGCTGATCACCGCCGAGCACGGCAAAGTGCTCTCGGACGCGATGGGGGAGATCCTGCGGGGCCAGGAGGTCGTGGAGCTCGCGACCGGCTTCCCGCACCTCGTCAAGGGCGCGTTCAGCGAGAACGCGTCGACCGGCATCGATGTGTATTCGCTCAAGCAGCCGCTCGGCGTCGTCGGGATCATCAGCCCGTTCAACTTTCCGGCGATGGTGCCGATGTGGTTCTTCCCGATCGCGATCGCGGCTGGCAACGCGGTCGTGCTGAAGCCCTCCGAGAAGGATCCGTCCGCCGCACTGTGGATGGCCCGGTTGTGGCAGGAGGCGGGCCTCCCCGACGGCGTTTTCACCGTCCTGCAGGGCGACAAGCTCGCCGTCGACGGCCTGCTGGAGAGCCCGGTCGTGCAGTCGATCTCGTTCGTCGGGTCGACGCCGATCGCGCAGTACATCTACGAGACGGCGTCGAAGCACGGCAAGCGCGTCCAGGCCCTCGGCGGTGCGAAGAATCACATGCTGGTTCTCCCCGACGCCGATCTCGACCTCGCCGCCGACATGGCGATCAACGCCGGCTATGGAGCCGCGGGGGAGCGGTGTATGGCGATCTCGGTGGTGCTCGCCGTCGAGCCCGTCGCCGACGAACTCATCGCGAAGGTGGCCGAGCGCATCGGCACCCTGCGCATCGGGAACGGCGCATCCACGCCCGAGCCGGACATGGGGCCGCTCATCACCGACGTCCACCGATCGAAGGTGTCGGAGTACGTCGACATCGCCGAGGCCGATGGTGCGACCGTCGTCGTCGACGGTCGCGGGTTCTCGGTGGAGGGCGCGGAGGACGGGTTCTTCTTCGGCCCGACGCTGCTGGACAACGTCCCCACGACCTCGCGCGCGTACACCGAGGAGATCTTCGGCCCTGTGCTGTCGGTCGTGCGGGTGCAGTCGTACGACGCGGGCCTCGACCTCATCAACTCGGGGCAGTTCGGCAACGGGACCGCGATCTTCACGAACGACGGCGGCGCGGCCCGCCGGTTCCAGAACGAGGTGCAGGTCGGCATGATCGGTATCAATGTGCCGATTCCCGTCCCTGTCGCGTACCACTCGTTCGGCGGCTGGAAGAAGTCGCTGTTCGGCGATGCGAAGGCGTACGGCGTGCACGGTTTCGACTTCTTCACCCGTGAGAAGGCCATCACCAGCCGCTGGCTGGATCCCGCCGCTCACGGCGGCATCAACCTCGGCTTCCCGCAGAACGACTGATCGGACGCGCACCGGCACCACGCTCCGCAGCCGCGAGCTGGGGACTCGCGGCTACGGCGGTCCTCCCCTTGGCACATCGACCCACGAGAGCACGACATGAATGAACAGCGCTGGTTCCACCGTCGCGGCGAGCTCCGCCGTGACGGCTGGGAGAGCGTCGTCGATGCCACGACCCCGGGCTGGCAGCACACCGGCATCAGGATCGCGGAAATCATCGACGGCGATCACCTCGCCCTCGAGGGGGCGGCCCTCGAGCGGATCGTCGTTCCGCTCGTCGGATCGTTCACGGTGACCCATCGCCACCATCTGGGTGAGGAGGAGACGCAGCTCCAGGGGCGGCCCTCGGTGTTCGCGGGGCCGACCGACGTGCTCTACCTGCCGGCCGGCACGACGGCGGAGATCCGCGGCCGTGGCCGTGTGGCCGTCGCCGAAGCCCCGACGACGGAGCGGCGCCCCTGGCGGTACATCGCCGCGGCCGAGACGCCCGTCGAGCTGCGCGGCAGAGGCGCGTCGAGCCGGCAGGTGCACAACTTCGGGACGCCTCAGGCCCTGGACGCCGCACGCCTGATCGTGTGCGAGGTGATCACTCCGGCCGAGAACTGGTCGTCGTATCCGCCGCACAAGCACGACGAGCACGTCCCAGGCCACGAGTCCCGCCTCGAGGAGATCTACTACTTCGAGTCCGCACCCGCGCGGACGGCCGCGGCATCCGCCGACGAGGGCGCCGCGTTCGGTATGTTCAGCACCTATGCGTCCCCCGCGGGGGAGATCGACACCAATGCCATGGTTCGCACCGGCGATATCGCGCTCGTGCCCTACGGCTACCACGGTCCGGCGGTCGCCGCCCCCGGCTACGACCTCTACTACCTGAACGTGATGGCCGGTCCGGATCCGGAACGGGCTTGGCTGATCAGCGACGACCCCGCGCATGCGTGGGTGCGCGACAGCTGGGACGGGCAGGAGCTCGATCCCCGGCTTCCCTTCACGAACGACAGCAGAAAGGCCGGCGCAGATGACTGAGACCAGGCGCATGACGGTCAGCCAGGCGCTGATCGAATTCCTCGCGCACCAGTGGACGGTGGACGGCGACATCCGCGAGCGCACGATCCCGGGCGTCTTCGGGATCTTCGGACACGGCAACGTGGCCGGCATCGGCCAGGCGCTGAAGCAGGCCAATGTCGAGAGCCCCGACCTCATGCCCTACTTCCAGGCCCGCAACGAGCAGGCGATGGTGCACCAGGCCGTCGGCTATGCGCGTATGCACCGTCGGCGGGGGACCTACGCCGCCGCGGCGTCGGTCGGTCCCGGGGCCGCCAACATGCTGACCGCAGCGGCGCTGGCGACATCCAATCGGCTGCCCGCGCTGCTTCTGCCGAGCGACACCTTCGCGACCAGGGTGGCAGACCCGGTGCTGCAGCAGCTGGAGCATCCGCACGACCTGGGCATCCAGGTGACGGACGCGTTCCGCCCGCTGTCGCGATTCTTCGATCGCGTGCAGCGACCGGAGCAGCTGTTCTCGATCGCGCTCGCCGCGATGCGCGTGCTCACCGACCCGGTCGAGACGGGCGCGGTCACGATCGCGCTGCCTGAGGACGTGCAGGCCGAGGCGCTGGACGTGCCGGTCGCTTTCCTCCAGGACAGGGAGTGGCACCTCCGCCGGCCGCTGCCGGAGCGCGGTGTGCTGGCCCGTGCGGTCGCGGCGATCCGCGGCGCGAAGCGGCCGTTCATCGTCGCGGGAGGCGGCGTGCTGTACTCCGGCGCCGAGGGCCGCCTGAAGGCTCTCGCCGAGGAGACCGGTATCCCGGTCGGCAGCTCGCAGGCGGGCGGCGGAGTGCTGAACTGGGACCACCCTCAGTACCTCGGCGGCGTCGGCGCGACAGGCACCCTCGCGGCGAACCGGCTCGCCGCGGAGGCCGACGTCGTCATCGGCATCGGCACGCGCTACAGCGACTTCACCACCGCCTCCCGTTCGGCGTTCCAGAACCCCGGCGTCGTCTTCGTGAACATCAACGTCGCCTCGTTCGACGCGTACAAGCACGGTTCCCAGCTCCCGGTCATCGCCGACGCCCGCGAGGCGCTCGTCGAACTGGCCGTCGCGCTGGAAGGCTTCGGAGTCTCCCCGGAGTACGCCGAGCTCGTCGCGCGCGAGAAGGCGGAGTGGGACGGGCTCGTCGATGATGCGTTCGCGCCCTCCGGGCTCGCCCTCCCGGGACAGCCGGAGATCATCGGCGCGGTGCAGCAGTCCTCGGCGCCGGCGGACGTCATCGTGCAGGCCGCGGGATCGTTGCCCGGCGACCTGCACAAGCTCTGGCGGGTGCGCGATCCGCTCGGCTACCACGTCGAGTACGCGTTCTCCTGCATGGGCTATGAGATCGCCGGGGGCCTCGGGGCCAAGCGCGGTCTCGTCGCGGACGGCGACGACCGCGACGTGATCGTGATGGTGGGCGACGGCTCCTACCTCATGCTGAACACGGAGCTGGTCACGGCCGTCGCCGAGGGCATCAAGCTCATCGTCATCCTCATCCAGAACCATGGCTACGCGTCGATCGGACATCTCTCCGAGACCGTCGGATCCGAGCGATTCGGGACCTGGTATCGCGAGTACGACCCGCAGACCCGCAACTTCCAGGGCGAGCGGATCCTGCCGGTCGATCTGGCGGCGAACGCCCGCAGCTACGGCCTGGACGTGATCGAGATCGCGCCGAGCGCCTCGGCGATCGATGACCTCAGGGCGGCGGTCGCCGAGGCCAAGGCTTCGGATCGGGCCACCTTCATCCACATCAACAGCGACCCGCAGATCTACGCGCCCGACGGCGCGGGCTGGTGGGACGTCCCGGTGCCCGAGGTCTCCACCCTCGCGTCCACGCAGCAGGCCCGTGCGGAGTACCTCCAGCAGCAGGCCCATCAGAAACCGCTCCTCGGCTGAGCCGACAAAGAACACCCCTCGGAGAAACCCATGACTGATTCCCTTCCCGAAGACGCCATCATCGCCACGACCGAGCGCGCCGGCCTTCGCGTCGGCACGGCCCCCGACTCGTGGGGCGTCTGGTTCCCGGACGACCCGAAGCAGGTGCCGTGGCAGCGCTTCCTCGACGAAGTCGTCACGGCCGGCTACTCGTGGATCGAGCTCGGCCCCTATGGCTATCTGCCGACGGACCCGCACCAGCTGGAGGACGAGCTTGGCTCGCGCGGACTCAAGCTCTCGGCGGGCACGGTGTTCACGGGCTTCCACAAGGGCGACGACCAGTGGCAGCGGGCCTGGGACCAGGCTCTGGCCGTGGCAGGTCTCGCCTCGCAGCTCGGCGCCGAGCACCTCGTCGTCATCCCCGACCTCTGGCGCAGCGATGCGACCAGCGAGGTGCTGGAGCCGCGCACGCTCAGCGACGAGCAGTGGAAGAAGCTCGCTGCCGGACACGATCGCCTCGGGAAGGCGCTTCTCGAGGAGTTCGGCGTCGCGCAGCAGTTCCACTCGCACGCCGACAGCCACGTGGGCACCACCCGTGAAGTGCTGCGTTTCCTCGACGAGACCGACCCCCGGTACACCAACCTGTGCCTGGACACCGGTCACTTCGCGTATTACGGGGGCGACAACGTCAAGCTCATCGAGGAGCGCCCCGGCCGGATCGGATATCTGCACCTCAAGCAGGTCGACACCTCGCTCCTGTACGACGTGCTGAAGAACGACGTGCCGTTCGCGGATGCCGTCGCCCAGGGGATCATGATCGAACCGCCGCAGGGCGTGCCCGACCTCGCCCCGATCATCGAGGCGGTGGCGGCGATCGACTCCGAGATCTTCGCGATCGTCGAGCAGGACATGTACGGCTGCGACGTCGACCGCCCCTTCCCGATCGCCCAGCGGACGCGCGAGCACATCTTCTCGTGCACCCACCTCGCCCGCGTGCACTGAACCCCTCCAGGAGACATGACATGACCAACGACCTTCGCGTCGGCGTCGTCGGCGCCGGCCTCATGGGCGCGGATCACATCGCCCGCATCACCCGGCGGATCTCCGGGGCCGCCGTCTCGGCGATCGTCGAGCCCGACGCCGGCCGGGCCGCCGCTGCCGCGCAGAACGCGCCGGGCGCCCGGACGTTCGCGCGGATCGAAGACGCCATCGCGGCCGGCGCGGTGGACGCCGTGCTCATCGCGACGCCCGGCAGGTTCCACGAGCCGGTCCTGGTCCCCGCGCTGGAGGCGAGGCTGCCGATCCTGTGCGAGAAGCCGCTCACGCCGGACTCCGCGTCCTCGTGGGAGATCCTCCAGCTCGAGCAGAAGCTCGACCGCCCGCACATCCAGGTGGGCTTCATGCGCCGCTTCGACGCCGAGTACCAGGCCCTGCGCTCCCTCGTGGAGACGGGGGATTCGGGCGCGCTCATGATGCTGCGGTGCGCGCACCGCAATCCGTCGGTGCCCGACGGCTACACGCAGGAGATGCTCATCAACGACTCCGTCGTGCACGAGTTCGACGTGGTTCCCTGGCTGGCGGGCTCTCCGGTCAGGACAGTGGAGGTCAAGTACCCGCGCCGCAATTCGCTTTCGCCCGGGCATCTGCGCGAGCCCATCCTCGTGCTCATGGAGCTCGAGAACGGCGTGCTCGTCGACGTCGAGATGAATGTGAGCGTGCAGTTCGGCTACCAGGTCGCGACCGAGGCGGTCTTCGAGAAGGGGCTCGCGCGGATCGGTCAGCCCGCGGGCCTGCAGACATGGCGCGACGGCCGGTTCGCGGTCGCTGAGCACGTCAGCTTCGTGACCCGTTTCGCCGCGGCCTATGACCAGCAGGTCCAGCGGTGGGTGGACGCGGTGCACGACGGCACCCTGGTCGACGGACCCAACGCGTGGGACGGTTACCGTGTCGCCCTCGCCTGCGAGGCGGGGGTGAAGGCCCTCGGCGGCGGCGTCGTCGCGGTCGAGGCCACCGAGCGTCCCGCGTTCTATGCGTGACACGAGCACAGTGATCGAGGAGAAGACATGGTGAAGATCGCTCTCGACCCCACGCCGTACCATCACGACGCCACGCTGCTGGAGCTCCCCGAGATCGCCGCGCGACTCGGTTACGAGCACCTGCAGGTGACGCCGCACGTCGACTTCTCGCCGTTCTTCCGGTACCCGAAGGCCGATGACGACCTCGTGGCGAGGTTCAAGAAGGCGGCCGCGGATGCCGGCGTCGGGATCCCTGCGATCCTGCCGGTGCAGCGGATCTCCTGGCCGGAGGAGCCGCAGCGGGAAGCGGCGGTGCGCAATTTCCGACGCGTCATCCAGTTGGCCGTGGAACTCGGCGTCCCGGTCATCAACACCGAGTTCTCCGGCCGCCCCGACCATCAGGAGGACTCCGAGGCGGCGTTCTACCGGTCGATGGAAGAGCTGCTGCCCATCGTCGAGCGCGAGGGGCTTCGCCTGAACATCGATCCGCACCCCGACGACTTCGTCGAGGACGGCCTGGAGGCGTGGCGGGTCCTTCGCGGTCTCAACTCCCGGGCAATCGGCTTCGTGTATGTCGCGTCCCACACCTTCCACTACGGGGATCGGGCGACGACCCTCCTCCCTGAACTCGGGGACCGTCTCGGAGCCGTGTACACGGCCGACACCTTCGATCACCGTCGTTCGCACGGGCTGCGCTACATCTCCAACCCGCCCGGCAACGCCGCCCGCATCCACCAGCACCTCCGCATCGGCGACGGCGACGTGGACTGGCAGGAGCTGTTCGGCACGCTCCGGGCGATCGGATACCTGGATCGCGAAGACGCTGTCATCGTGTCCAATGTGTTCGCCGAGGACGAGAACGCGGACGACGTCTCGCGGTTCCAGCTTCAGCGGGTGCGAGAGCTCATCGGCTGAGGACCACCGCGGGCAACGCGAAGGCCGGGGCGCCGCGACAGCGCCCCGGCCTTCGCGTCTCCGGGGAACGACGCTCAGAGCGACGCGGTCAGCGCAGCGTCCGCCTCCTTGAGCACCGCCGCGGCGACCTGAAGGCCCTCGATGCGGCCGAGGGAGACATCCTCGTGCTCGATGTTCACGTACATGTCCGGATCGACCCCGTGCAGGGCGCGCAGGAACTCAGTCCAGAACCCGACGTCGTGACCCTTGCCGAGCGCCACGAAGTCCCATGCGGAGTCCACGGGCCACTCGTTGGCCCACTCGTCGCCGCCGAGGTTCACCCGCGGCTCGTCCTGCGACAGGCGCCGGAACGAGTTGTCGAGCACTCCGTAGAGCGCGGCATTCTCGGGGTTCACCCGCACATCCTTCGCGGCGGCCTGATACACCAGACCGTCGAGGTGGCGGACGACCGCGATCGGATCCATCTGCTGCCAGAACAGGTGGGAGGCATCGAGCTCGACACCCACGTGCGCGACGCCGGCGAGATCGACGAGCTTGTGCACATCGGCCGCGTTGAAGACCAGATTCTGCGGGTGCAGCTCCAGGGCGACCTTGACGTCGTGATCGCCGGCGAGGCCGTCGATCTCACGCCAGAACGCCGCTGCGACGTTCCACTGGTAGTCGAGCACATCGAGGGCGGCGGAGTTCCACGCATTGACGATCCAGTTGGGGTGCGCCGCGCCCGGCTCGCCTCCGGGCAGACCCGACATGGTCACGACACGGTGCTGTCCGATGCGGGAGGCGAAGCGGATCGCACGGCGGACGTCTTCCGCGTGCTTCTCGCCGATCTGGGGGTTGGGGTGCAGGGGGTTGCCGTTGCAGTTCAGGCCGGCCGGGCTCACGCCCGTCCCCTCGAAGGCGCCGAGGAAGTCATCGCGCGCCGTGTCGGACGCGAGGATCTCGTCGAACGTGGGGATGTGAGCGGCGGGAAGGAACCCGCCGGTGTTCAGCTCGATGCCCGTCAGGCCGAGGTCGGCGATGACGGAGAGGGCTTCGGGTAGCGTGCGGTCGTGCAGGATCGCGTTGTAGACGCCGAGTCGCATGGTGGCTCCTTGTTCTCTGGATGTTCAGGCGGTCAGGGACGCGGCGGCGGGATCAGGAACGGGCACGGCGATTCCTCCGGCCAGTGCGGACTGCGAGGCCGCCTCGAGAAGGCGCAGATTGCGGAGGCCGTCGGCGAAGCTCGCGTTGCGGGGCAGCGACTCCGCCTCGCTGAGACCGGCGACCTCTTCGAGCATGGCCCTGGCCTGGAAGACGAAGCCCTCGTTCTGGCCGATGCCGACGCCGGGAGCGTCCATGGGCAGGCCGCCCTGCCAGTACGGGTGGGACGGCCCCAGGACGATGGTTCGCCATCCCGACGTCGCGGAGTCCGCCTCGTGCAGGAAGAGCTCGACCTGACCGGGGTTGCGGAAGTCGAAGCGTGCGGCTCCGCGCTCGCCGTAGACCTCGAGCGTGAGTGTGTTGGGGTGGCCGGCCGCGACGCGCGACACCTGCATGGTCGCGGTCGCGCCGCTCGCGAGGTCGGCGGAGAACACCGCGACGTCGTCGTTCTCGACCGTGTCCTGCTCGTCCGAGACCTCGACCTTGCCGCGGCCGGAGATCGCACCGAGCGGCTTGGGCCGTTGGGCGATGACCGTGCTGAGGTGCCCTCCGCGAACGCCGGTGATGTCCGCAGCACCGACGAACTCGACGAGGTAGCTGAGGTGGCTGCCGACATCCGCGAGGGCGCCGGAACCGGCGGGCCCCTTGTACCGCCAGCTGATCGGCGTCTGAGGGTCACAGCCGTAGTCGGTCAAGTACCCGCCGTTGACGTGGAACACCCGGCCGAGCGTGCCGTCCTGCACGAGCTTGCGCACGAAGGCGATGCCGGGGGAGCGGCGGAACGTGAGCCCGACCCGTGCGAGACGCGACGATCGCGCGGCCGCCCGGACCATGGCCTCGGCATCCGCGATCGTGTCGGAGAGTGGCTTCTCGCAGAGCACGTGCTTGCCGGTGGCGAGCGCTGCTTCGGCGATCTCGCGGTGCAGTGCGTTGGCCACGACGATCGACACCACGTCGATGTCGTCGGCCTCCACGATCGCCTGCCATGAGGTTTCGTGCCGGTCGTAGCCGAACCGCGCGGCCGTGTCGACGGCGACGGGGGCGTAGGCGTCGGCGATCGCGACCAGGCGGACAGGCGGGAGCGCCGCGCGGTAGAGGGTCGTCGCGCTGCGGTAGGCCGCGGCGTGGGCCTTGCCCGCCATTCCTGCTCCGATGACGGCGACACCGATGTCGGTCGTGCTCATTGTTCTCCTCTCGGGGTGGGCCGACGTTTCGAGAGAGGCCCGTCGGCGGGATCCGGGCGCTTGCTGGAGCGCTCCAATGGATTTGAGCGTAATCTTGTGCATATGTCCTGTCAATAGGAGGGATCATCTTGAGGTGTGATGGAATGACTGCGAGATGGAAGAGCGGCAGATGAGGTCGGCGAAGCCCACGATCTACGACGTGGCTGCGGCCGCCGGTGTCTCGAAATCGTTGGTCTCGCTGGTGTTGCGCGGCGCGCCGAGAGTGAGCGACGCTTCCCGTCGGGCCGTGGAGAAGGCGATCCTCGACCTCGGATACCGGCCGAGCCGCGCGGCGACCTCGCTCGCGTCGAGGCGCACCAATGCCGTCGGCCTGCTCATCGACGACTACACGAACCTCTGGTTCGTGGATCTTGCACGCGGCCTGAACGATGTCCTGGGGTCCGAGGGGTATCGGCTGAGCGTCGTGGATGTCGCGACCGCGTCCACGGCGGAGGATCCCGTGGACGGCCTGCTCTCGAGCGGGCTCGACGGGATCGTCGTGGCGATGGACGTCCCCGACGCGCTGCTCGGACCGGCTGCCCCGCCGCTGGTGATCGCCGGTACACGCGAACGGCATTCGATGGCGGCGGACTCGGTGGCGAACGACGACCGGCGAGGGGCGCGGATCGCCATCGACCACCTGCTGTCCCTCGGGCATACGCGGATCGCTCATCTGCCGTCCGGGGGAGGGGCGGGAGCGGCTCGCGCGGACAGTGCCGCGTCCGCGATCGCCGAGGCGGGGCTGCCGTGGTTCGCGGCGGCGCCGTCCGTGGCCGCCACGGAGGAGGGCGGCTATCGCGCAGCGCTCGACGTGCTGCGCCGGATGCCGGAGGTGACGGCGGTCTTCGCCTCGAACGACACGATGGCGCTCGGAGCGCTCGGTGCGGCGCGCGAGCTCGGCTACGACGTGCCGGGGCGGCTGTCCATTGTCGGCTACGACAATTCCACGCTGGCCACGGCTCGGCTGGTGGATCTCACCACGGTCGACGATGCGAGTGTCGAGGTCGGCCGTGAGGCAGGGCGGTTGCTGGTGGCGCGGATCCTCGGCTCCACGGACGAGGCCGTGCACCGTACGCTCGAGCCGCATCTGGTGGTGCGGGGCACGACCGCTCCTCCCCGCGCATAGCCCTCAAGACGAGAGGGCGGCGGAGGTTCCCGCTGAAGCTCCGCCGCCCCCTCTTTCCCCGTGTGCGGGAGGTCAGCCCCGCCGCGCCGAGGCTCCCTGCTCGATGGTCTTGATTGCGTTGGTCATGCCGCCGAGTTCCTTGAGCTCGTGACTGAGCTCGGTGAGCTCGTCCCCGCCGGCCATCTGACGGGTGAGCTCGTCGAGCGCCACCTCTTCGCGCTTCTTGTCGAGCACCGCCTGGCCGAGCTTGAGGATGATGAAGTGATCTCCGACCATGTACGCATGGTGCGGGTTGTGGGTGATGAACACGACGCCGAGGCCTGCGTCCCGGGCCGCCGCGGTGTACTTCAGCACGACGCCCGACTGCTTCACTCCGAGCGCAGCAGTGGGCTCATCGAGGATCAGGACCTTGGCGCCGAAGTACACGGCGCGGGCGATCGCGACGCACTGCCGCTGGCCCCCGGAGAGGGTGCCGATGGGCTGGTCGATGTCTTTGACGACGACGCCCATCTTGCGCAGCTCCGTGTCGGCGATCTCCTTCATGTCGCGGATCCTCATGCCGGCGAGTGGGAACCTCCCGCGGACGAGTTCGGAGCCGAGGAAGAAGTTCCGCCACGTCTCCATCAGGCCGACGACGGCGAGGTCCTGATAGACGGTCGCGATGCCTTCGGCGAGCGCGTCCCTGGGCGAGGAGAAGTGGGCCTCGCCCCCGTTGACCTGCATGACCCCTTCGTTGTGGTCGTGCAGGCCCGCCATGATCTTGATCAGGGTCGACTTGCCCGCGCCGTTGTCGCCGAGGACGCAGGTGACCTCGCCTGCATTCACCCGCAGGTTGATCCCTTTGAGCGCGCGCACGGCGCCGTACGTCTTGCCGACGTCCGTCATCTGGATCAGTGTGGTGCCTCTTCCGGCCGGGGCCGCGGAGTGCAGTGCATCGGTCATGGCGGTCATCCCACTTTCCGCTTGGTCGAGAGTTGCTTCACGTAGAGATTCACCAGCACGGCGAGCACCAGCATCACGCCGAGGAAGCTGCGGAACCAGTTGGGATCCCACCCGGCGTAGACGATGCCGAGAGAGGTCATGCCGAAGATGAAGGCGCCGATCGCGACGCCGATCGCGTTGCCGTAGCCGCCCGTCATCAACGTGCCGCCGACGACGGCCGCGATGATGTAGAGGAACTCGTTGCCCACACCGTTGCCGGCCTGCAGGGTGTTGAAGCGGTATAGCGTGTGCATGCCGACGAACCACGCCAGGAACGACACGGTCATGAAGAGGCCGATCTTCACGCGCGTGACCGGAACGCCGACGGCGCGCGCGGACGCCGCGTTGCCGCCGACCGCGTAGATCCAGTTGCCGACCTTCGTCCTCTGCAGCACCCAGCCCGAGAGCGCCACGAAGACGAGCCAGAAGACGACCGTGTTCCAGACGGTCACTGTCCCGATCTGGAAGGATCCGGCGAAGATCGTCTGCATGAAGGCGTAGCCGTCCATCTTGGTGATGTCGGGGCTGGACACCGTGCCGGACACGAGCTTCGTGACGCCGAGGTTGGCGCCCTGTAGGACGAAGAACGATCCCAGTGTGATCAGGAAGCTCGGGATGCCCGTTCTCATGACGAGGTAGCCGTTGAGGAAGCCGACCGCGAGGGCGAAGAGGAGGGATGTGACGGCGCCGACGATGAGGTTGACGCCGAGGTAGTAGCTGAACAGCGCGTTGAAGAGTCCGGCGGAGGTGACCATGACACCCGCGGAGAGGTCGAACTCGCCGCCGATCATGAGCATGCCGACCGCGACGGCGACGATGCCGATGGTGGAGGCCTGGTACAGGATCGTGAAGATCGAGTCCGCCGACCGGAACGACGGCGCGATGATGAGGAAGAACACCAGGATGATGACGGCGGCGACGGCCGCACCGAACTCGGGGCGGGCGAGCAACCGGTTCGACCAGTGGCGCGTGATGCGGTTGGCGGATTCGGAGGGCGCTGCGCCCGCCGTCGCCGGTGTGAGCTGCTGACTCATTGCGGATCTCCTTGTCGAGGAAGACCGATGGTGCGGGCGGCTTGCGACCGGCCCGCACCACCCGGTCAGCGGGTGTTCTTCTTGGTGAACGGAAGGATCTTGTCGATGTTGGCCTTGTCGACGATCGACGGGCCGGTCAGCACGGGCTGGCCGCCGCCGACGTCATTGCCGTTCTTGATGTAGAGGTACAGCGCGGTGACCGCCATGTAGCCCTGCACGTACGGCTGCTGGTCGACGGAGAAGTCGATCTTGCCGTCCTTGATCGCCTGCGCCGCGTCCTGGTTGAGATCGAAGGTGACGAGCTTCGCCTTGCTGTTCGCCTGGTTCATCGCCTTGAGGGCGTCCATCGCGATCGGCGCGCCGAGAGTCACGATCGCATCGATCGAGGAATCCTGGGCGAGCTTCGCCTGGAGGCTCGACACGACCGCGGAGTCGTCCGTGCCGTTGACCTGGATGTTCTCCGTGCCGGCGACCTTGTCCTTGACACCCGCGCAACGGGCCTCGAGGGCGACCGAGCCGGCCGCCTGGATGACGCACAACGGGTGCTTCGCGCCCTCGCCGGCCAGTCGTTCCCCGACGCTGTTTCCGGCCAGGTTCTCGTCCGAGCCGAAGTACATCAGCGCACCGAGCTGCTTGTACTGGTCGATGCCCGAATTGAAGCCGACGAGGGGGATGCCCGCCGTCTGCGCCGCTTTGACGGATCCGGCCAGGGCGTCGGGCGTGACGAGCGTCGTCGCGATGCCGTCGACCTTGGAGTCGATCGCCGTCTGGATGAGCTGGGCCTGCTTGTCCGCCTGCGGGTCGTTCGAGTAGGTGAGCCTCACCCCGGTGTCTTTCGCCGCCTGCTCGGCGCCGGCGCGGATCTTGTCCCAGAACGTGTCGCCGGGTGTCTCGTGCGTGATCATCGCGATCTTGTAGCCGGAGTCACCGTTGCCTCCGCCTCCGCCGGTGTTCGCGGTCTGCTGAGCACCTCCGCCGCTGCAAGAGGTGAGAGCGAGAGCAAGGGCGACGGCCACGGCGCCGATCGCCGCGGCCTTTCGAGATGTGGTCAGGGTCACAGGAGTTCCTTTCGTCGGGTGGTGCAGCCCGGAGCGGGGCGCCGGCACGACGAACGGCCTGAGGGGGAACCGGGCCTCTTCGCCATCTGGTCTTCTCCTCGTCGGCATCGTTGCCGTGCTTTGACTTAACAATCTCTCAATGGGGGCATGCCTGTCAAGACTATGTATGGACATATGGTCAAATCCGTTTCTTCCTCGGTCACCCACGGCCGCACAGGGCCGGCGCATCAGAGATGATCCCTGCCGGCCAGTAAATGTTAGGTTGACAGGACATAGCTTCCATGGCATCGTGGGGGAAAGGCACGACGAAGGAGTCTCCATGTCCCATCCATCCGCGCACGACGACACATCGGCGTCGGCGCTTCCGTCTCTGACGCCCGGGCCCTATCGCAAGCGCCTGGGCGTCGTCGCGCTCATCGCGACCCTCGGCGGATTGCTCTTCGGCTACGACACCGGCGTGATCAACGGCGCACTGGGCCCCATGGGGCAGGAGCTCGGCTTCACACCCTTCACGGAGGGTCTCGTCACCGCGTCGCTTCTGCTCGGCGCCGCGATCGGGGCGGTCGCCCTCGGTCGCGTCGCGGATGCCTGGGGGCGTCGCAAGACCATCACGCTCCTCTCGGTGCTGTTCTTCTTCGGCGCGCTCACGTGCGTTCTCGCGCCGAGCATCGAGGTGATGATCGCGGGCAGGTTCCTCCTCGGCCTTGCGGTGGGCGGTGCGTCCACGGTCGTGCCCGTCTTCCTCGCGGAGCTCGCGCCCTACGAGATCCGCGGATCTCTGGCCGGCCGCAACGAACTCGCCATCGTGGTCGGACAGCTCGCGGCCTTCGTGATCAATGCGATCATCGGGATCATCTGGGGCGAGCACGAAGGCGTGTGGCGCATCATGCTGTCCATCCAGCTGATTCCCGCGCTCGCGCTGTTCCTCGGGATGTTCCGGATGCCCGAGTCGCCCCGCTGGCTCGCCGACAACGGTCACCATGAGAAGGCGCTGAAGGTTCTGTCCGAGCTGCGCCCCGCCGAACGGGCGGAACTCGAGCTTGCGCAGATCGAAAAGATCCGGGAGGAAGAAGAGGCGGAGAAGCTGGGCTGGAAGAGCATCCTGAGTGACAAATGGCTGCGTCGCATCCTGCTGGTCGGCATCGGCCTCGGCGTCGCGCAGCAGTTCACCGGGATCAACTCGATCATGTACTACGGCCAGCAGGTACTGACGGAGTCCGGGTTCTCCAAGAGCGCGGCCCTCATCGCGAACATCGCCCCCGGTGTCATCGCGGTGGTCGGCGGGATCATCGCGGTCAGCATCATGGACAGGTTCAGTCGCCGCAAGACGTTCCTATTGGGCTTCGCGCTGACAACCGCCTGTCACGTCCTCATCGGGATCGCCTCGATCATGCTCCCGGCGGGCAACCCGCTGCGCCCCTTCGTGATCCTGTTCCTGGTCGTGGCGTTCGTCGGCTCGATGCAGACGTTCCTCAACGTCGCCGTCTGGGTGACGCTGTCCGAGATCTTCCCCCTGAAGATGCGCGCGTTCGGCATGGGCGTCTCCGTCTTCTGCCTCTGGATCGCGAACTTCTTCCTCGGGCTCTACTTCCCCTCGCTCATCGCCGCCGTCGGCATCACCGGAACGTTCTTCGTGTTCGCGGCGCTCGGTGCGCTCTCGTTGTTCTTCGTCTACCGGGCGGTGCCGGAGACCCGAGGTCGCACGCTGGAACAGCTGGAGGAGGAGGTCACCACGGGGACGATCTTCCTGCCGCAGAACCTGCGCGCGAACTGAACAACGCCAAGAAGGGCGTGCACGGGATCCCGTGCACGCCCTTCTTGCGCGCTCTCACGCGTCGAAGGTCGTGGTGCCTGCCACGCGGGGGACCGTCACCCACTGGTGCGTCTCGGCGCTGCGGAGGGCGGCGTCCGTGATCTCCGCGGCGGCCCAGCCGTCGGCCGCGGACGGTGCGATCTGCCTTCCTTCCGCCACGGACTGCAGGAACAGCGACGCTTCGATCGTCTTGAGGTCGTCGAAGCCCATGCTCGTGCCGGCGCCCGGCTGGAAACGTGCGAAATCGCCGAACTCCCGGCCGGCCATGATGGTGCGATAGCCCGATGCGTCGTCGGCGAATTGCAGCTCGTTGAGCCTCTGGAAGTCCCAGCGCAGCGACCCGCGCGTACCGTAGACCTCGATCGTGTACTCCGCATGGGGCCCGATCGCGATGCGGCTCGAGTCGAAGACGCCGATCGCCCCGTTCTCGAACCGGGCCGTCACGACCGCATAGTCCTCGTTCTCGACCTCGCCGGTCGGCGCATCCACCGTGCCGCGGCTGAAGTGGCTGGCCGCGCCTGCGGACGGCAGCGGGCGCCGACGGATGAACGTCTCCGTGTCGGCGGACACCCTGGTGATCGGCCCGGCCAGGTACTGCGCGAGATCGAAGCCGTGGGAGAGCAGGTCGCCGAGCACTCCGGAGCCGGAGCGGGCGCGCTCGAATCGCCAGGTGAGCGCACCGAGCGGATCCGAGGAATAGTCGGCGAGGAAGGAGACGCGCACGTTGGTGATCTCGCCGAGTGCGCCGCTCCGCACGAGCGATCGTGCACGGGCGATCGCCGGCACGTGGCGGTAGTTGAAGCCCACCGCGGTCGTGACACCGGCCGAGGCGGCGGCCTCCGCGATCTCGCGCGACTCCTCGGCGCTGCGGCCCATCGGCTTCTCAATCCAGAAGTGCTTGCCTGCTGCCGCCGTCGCCAGCGCGATCTCACGGTGCAGGAAATTCGGCGCGCAGATGGACACGACGTCGATGTCGGGGTCGGCGAGCACCTCGCGGTAGTCGGCCACCGCGGCCGCGTAGCCGAGCACGTCCACGGCATGATCTCGTCCGCGCTGATCCGGGTCGGCAGCGCGTGCCAGCACGGCTCGCACCGGGATCTCCGGATAGTGATGTGCTGCGGCCAGATAGGCGCGTGAGTGCAGACGTCCCATCCAACCCACCGAGATGAGGCCGACGTTGAGCTTCTTCATGTGCCCTCCAGAGTTAATGTATGTATGACAGGACAATATGATACATTGGAGCTCCGCTCGCCTCAAGGAGACCCGCCATGCCCCTCGTCCGCATCGATCTCAGCGACACGCGCACCAACCCCACCGAGATCGCCGCGGCGATCCATGACTCGATCGTCGCGGTATACGGGATCCCTGTTCGCGATCGATTCCAGGTGATCACCTCGCGATCGGCGGCGACCATCGTCGCGGAGGATGCCGGGCTCGGTTTCGAGCGCACCGACCCCGTGATCATCCAGATCTTCACGCAGCGAGGGCGCACGACGGTGACGAAGCAGCAGCTGTATGCAGAGATCGCGCGACGGCTCGAGGGCGTCGGCGTCGCCGGTGAGGACGTCTTCATCGGCTACGTCGAGAACGGCCCTCAGGACTGGTCGTTCGGATTCGGGCGGGCGCAGTACGTGACCGGCGAGCTCGCCGTGCCGGCGACCGGAAGCGCCGCGGTCTGATGCTGCGGCGCGTGGAAGGGGGCGACGTGACTCTCGCGCCTGAGGGTGCTGCTCCGCTCGCCTGGGCCGCCGCCCACACTCCGACGGCTCTGTGGAACGACTCCGCGGACCCTGAGGAGCTCCGCCGTTCGATCTCCTTCGGTGCGGTGGGCGCCACGTGCAACCCGGTGATCGCTCTCACCGCGATCCGCAGCCACCCCGAGGTCTGGACGCCGCGCCTGCGTGCGTTGGCCGCCGAGCATCCGGCATGGGGGGAATCCGCTCTCGGTTGGGCCGCCGTCAAAGAGCTCTCCGTCGAAGCGGCGAAGCTCCTCGAGCCCGCGTTCGCTGCGAGCGGCGGGCGCGACGGGCGGCTCTCCATTCAGACCGACCCGCGCCTGCATCGCGACGTCGATGCGCTCGTGGCGCAGGCGGTCGAGTTCTCGGGGCTGGCGGAGAACGTGATCGTGAAGATCCCCGCGACGGCATCCGGGATCGCGGCGATGGAGGAGGCGGCCTATCGGGGGGTGAGCATCAATGCGACGCTCAGCTTCACCGTGCCGCAGGCGGTCGCGGTCGGAGAGGCGCTGGAGCGTGCGCTCGACCGCCGTTCCGCCGAGGGGCTGCCCGACCGTGAGTTCGGTCATGTCGTGACGATCATGGGCGGACGCCTCGACGACTGGCTCAAGTCCTGGACGGCAAAGCACCGCATGCTCACGAAGCCCGGCACGCTCGACTGGGCCGGCGTCGCCGCGCTCAAAAAGGCCTATGCGGTCTTCCGCGAGCGGGGCTTTCGCAGCCGTGTGCTGTCTGCGGCGTTCCGCAACCATCTGCAGTGGTCCGAACTCGTCGGCGGCGACCTCGTCGTCTCGCCGCCTTTCGACTGGCAGGATCGCATCGACGCCAACCGCATCCCCGTCGCCGTCCGCATCGACGAACCCGTCGACGCCGACATCCTCGACGAGTTGCTCGCGCTCAGCGAGTTCCGCCGCGCGTACGACGTCCACGGCATGGCGCCCGAGGAGTTCGCGGAGTTCGGCGCCGCACGCATCACGCTCCGCCAGTTCCTCGACGCGGATGCGCAGCTCGACGCGCTGGTGCGCGACGTCCTCGTGCCCGCGCCCTGAGGCAGCCCTGTCCGACGCTTCCCTGTCAAATATTCTTGACATCACCGATCGTGGCTCCGTACGATCGATGTAAAGAATCTTTGACAGAAGGGGCGGCTCATGGTCTACGAGGAGCGCAACGTCTGGTCGGGCCTCATCGTCACGATCATCGCCATGGCGGTGTACGTCGTGGTGGTGCTCCGCCAGGCGGGCAGTGGTCCGCTCACCACGGTCGACTGGGCGCCGATCATGCTGTGGACCATCGGCGCCAGCATTGCGGTGACGATCGTCATCAACATCCTCTGGGGCATCATGGCGGGCACGCGTGAGCCGGGAGGGGTCGGGATGAGCGACATCCGCGATCGCGACATCGCTCGGATGGGCGCGCGGGTCGAGCGGGCCTTCCTCGCTATCGCGGGCGTCGGGGTGCTGGTCCTGTGCGCCGTGCGAGCCGACTGGTTCTGGATCGCCCACACGATGTTCTTCGGCTTCGCGGTCGCAGCGATCGTCGGCAGCATCGCCCGGCTCGTCGCGTATCGGCGGGGCCTCTGATGGTCAAGCCGACCAGGGTCACGAACTCGATTCGCGCGCTGCGCGATGCCCGCGGCCTCACCCAGGCCGAGCTCGCCTCACGCGTCGGAGTGACGCGTCAGACCCTCATCGCGATCGAGGCCGGCCGGTACTCGCCGACCCTCGAGCTCGCGTTCCAGCTCGCCCGCGTCTTCGAGGTCGGCCTCGACGACGTCTTCCAGTACCCGGAGGCCTGAGATGAACGACATGGACGCCTGGATCCAGACCCGCTACGGGGGAGTGGGCGAGGTCGCGCGGACGCGCATCGATGTCCCCGTACCTCGACGGGGAGAGGTGCTGCTGCGGGTGCGGGCGACGGGCCTGAATGCGGCCGACCGGCACATCATGACCGGCGAGCCGCTGCTGCTGCGCAGCGCGTTCGGCTGGTCGCGCCCGAAGCAGCCGGTCCGCGGCCTGGATGTGGCGGGTACCGTCGTCGCCCTCGGCCCCGAAGTCTCCGGGTTCGCGGTGGGTGACGAGCTGGTGGGGGAGATCCCCGGCGGGGGCGGGCTCGCCGAGTACGCGATCGCGCCGGCGGCCCGCCTGGTGCCCCGCCCGGCCGAGGTCGATCCCGTGACCGCCGCCGCCCTGCCGGTCGCGGGCGGTACGGCGTGGCAGGCGCTCGCCCGGGCCACGGTGTCGGCGGGCGACCGCGTGCTCGTGCTCGGCGCATCCGGAGGCGTCGGCACGTTCACGGTCCAGCTCGCCGCGGCGCGTGGGGCGGAGGTGCACGCGTCGTGCTCCGAGCGCAACCGTTCGCTCGTCGCGTCGCTGGGGGCGTCGACCATCTACGACCGCAGGACCGTGTCCCTCGCCGACCTGCCGGAGCGGGGCTTCGAGGTCGTCGTGGACATCGCGGGCGACAGTCCGCTGCGCGCGGTGCGGAGGCTCCTGCGCGACGGCGGATCCGCCATCCTGATCGCCGGTGAGGGCGGACGCGTGCTCGGGCCGATCCCGCGCGTCGTCCGCGCGGCCGCGCTCTCTGCGTTCTCCCGCCGCCCGCTGCGCCCGCTCACCGCGACAGCCAAACCGGAGGTGCTCCGCGACCTTCTCGCGCTCGCCGCGGACGGCCGCATCGCACCGGTCGTCGAGCGCACCTGGTCGTTCGCAGAGGCCCGTGACGCCCTCGCTCACCTCGCGGCGGGACGCACCGTCGGCAAGGTGGTCGTGACGGTGGGCTGACCTCGGATCGCACCGTCCCCGAAGAGCGTCCGGATCCGCGTCCCTCGGCGGCGAACTTCGCAGAGCGCCGGGGCGGTGCCCGGCCCTGCGGTCAGTCGGCGAGCGACGACTCGTGGTCGTCGTGGATCGTGAGCGTTCCGGCGAGGTCCAGGTCCGCGCCCGTGCCCTGAGCGCCCGCGTGCGCGAGGAGCGCACCGCCGAGGGCCGCACTCCAGAACGTCCGCACCTCCACGTCGAGGGGGCGGCCCACGCGCCAGCCCCGGCTGCGGAGGATGCCGTCCACGAACCGCTCGGACTGGCGGAACAGCAGCTGCAGGTGGTGATCGATCACCGGCGCGAGCTCCGCCTTGGCGATCCCGATCGCGAGCGCCCCTGCGACCAGGGGGAGCGAGGGGAGCGCGAAGACCGCGCGCGAGATGTTGCGTCGGAAGGTCGCGGGGTCGGCGGCTCGGCGACCGATCCGCTCGATGCGCCGGGTGTCGTGCAGCAGGCCGAGGAACGCGGCGTGGACGAGGAGCGAGTCCTTGGATCCGAAGTGATACGTCACCTGGTTGGGGAAGACGCCGGCCGCGTCGGCGATCTCCGCCACGCTCAGTGCGACGCCGTGCTTCTCCTTGCCGAGCCGAGCCGTGGTCTCCATCAGCCGCCGCCGGGTCGAGTGCCCGCGACCGTCCGCCGGCATGGCGGGCGGGGGCGCGGGAGAGGTCACTCACTCATTGTATGTGATACAAATGAGTCATTGTTTGTATCACATACAAGAAGGGTCCGGGCATGCGCGGAACAGACGTCGTCGTGACGGGGATGGGAGCGATCACGCCCCTCGGAGCCGATGTGCCATCGACCTGGGAGGGGCTGCTGTCCGGTCGGTCCGGCATCGGACTCATGACGTTCCCGGGGCATGAGGACGACCAGCTCTCCCGGGTCGTCGCCGGGACGATGGCGACCGATCCGGCGGGGCTCCTGGCTCCCACGCAGGCGCGCCGTCTGGATCGCTCGCAGCAGGCCGCCCTCGTCGCGGCCGCCGAGGCGTGGGCCGACGCAGGATCGCCGGACGTCGATCCCGAGCGGCTCGCCTCCGCGATCGGAACCGGGATCGGCGGTGTGCAGACCCTCCTGGCGCAGGACGACGTCCTGGAGAACACGGGAGCGCGCCGCGTCTCTCCGCGCACCGTCCCGATGCTCATGCCGAACGCGGCCGCGGCGCTGGTCAGCATCACCTACGGTGCCCGTGCCGGCTCGTACACGCCGGTGTCCGCCTGCTCCTCCGGTGCGGAGGCGATCGCACTCGGCGCCCGCCTGATCCGGGCGGGGGAGGCGGATGTCGTGATCGCCGGAGGAACCGAGGCGGCGATCACCCCGATCACGGTCGCCGGGTTCCAGCAGGCGCAGTCCCTCTCCCGACACGCCGAGGATCCGGCTTCGGCCTCGCGCCCGTTCGCCGCGGACCGCAGCGGGTTCGTCCTCGGCGAGGGCGCCGCCGTCCTGGTGCTGGAGAGTGCAGAGCACGCCGCGGCGTGCGGCGCGCATGTGCACGGGGTCATCGCAGGGGCCGGCATCGCATCCGATGCCCATCACGTCACCGCCCCCGCTCCCGACGGCCGAGGTCAGGTCTCGGCCATGCGGAAGGCTCTCGCGCAGGCCGGACTCGCACCCGACCGGATCGGCCACGTGAACGCGCATGCCACGGGGACGACCGTGGGGGACGCGGCAGAGGCGATCGCGATCGGCGAGGTCTTCGGCCGTGCGACGGTGACGGCGCCGAAGGCCGCGCTCGGACATCTCTTCGGCGCCGCGGGGGCGATCGAGGCCCTGATCGCGATCCTCAGCGTCGAGCACGACGTGATCCCGCCGACGCGGGGCGTCGGCGCCGCCGGCATCGATCCCGGCCTCGACCTCGACGTCGTCACGGAGCGCAGGGACCTCGCCCAGTACGCCGTGCTCAGCAACTCGTTCGGCTTCGGCGGGCAGAACGTCTCGCTCGTCGTCACACGGGCGGGATAGGCGCGGCGCGGAAGCCCGCCGGGCGCGGCGCTCCGTCGACCTTCGAGGGTCGGGTCACGCCCGCCCGAAGATCTCCGGATCGACCGGACGCTGCGCCCGCGGGAGCTTCGCGACGACGAGGCGGTAGGCCTCGGTCACGAGCTCCTCGACGAGACCCTGCTCGAGGCTTCCGTCTGCGAGCAGCGTGACCCAGTGCCGCTTGTTCATGTGGTAGCCCGGGATGATCGCGGGGAACGTGGCGCGCAGGGCCTCGGCGTCCGCCGGCGCCGACTTGAGCGTCACGCCCGTCGCGGTCGACGGCGAGAGAGCCATGAACATCAACCCGCGCACCCGGAAGACATCGACCTCGGGCCCGAACGGCTGGTCCACGGTCACGCCGGGGAGCTCCTCGGAACGCGCCCGCACCCAGTCCTGCATGTTGTCGCCTGCCACGCGCCGAGCCTTCCGTCGAGAGGGGATCACACGCCGGATCCACGCACCTCATCATGCCGTGCGCGGACGACACCGCGCGGGACCGCGTCCGCGACCCGGCTCTGTACGCGCCGGCGGTTTCGGCGGATCATGAGGCTGGGGCCGAGCGGACGGGAGTAGAGCATGCCAGAGGACCATGTCGCCACAGCGAGCATCGCGATCGACGCGTCCCCTCACCGCGTCTGGGAGGTGCTGACCGATCCGGAGGCAATCCGCGAGTTCATGTTCGGGACGACCGTCGTCACGGACTGGACGGTCGGCGGGCCGATCCGCTGGCGGGGGGAGTGGCAGGGGCGCGCCTACGAGGACAAGGGTCTGATCCTCGAGGCGGAGCGGGGGCGCCGTCTCGTCTGTACGCACTTCAGCCCGCTCGCGGGGAAGCCCGACATTCCGGAGAACTACCACACGCTGACCTGGACGATCACGGGTGACGGCCCGGTCGAGCTGACGCTCAGTCAGGACAACAACCCCGACGAAGCAGCGGCCCTGCACTCCACCACGATGTGGGACAGCCTCGTGCGCAGCGTGAAGGAGATCGCGGAGCGGCGGGACTGAGTCCCTGAACGGGAACGCGCCGCGCGACGATTGCCCCCGGTCCAGAAACCGTGCCATCCTCAGTACACGCCAGCGCCGATGCTCCGAGCCGTCCTGCGACCCGCCCCACCGGCGAACACGGGTGAACGACAGGGGGGATCGCATGTCGCAGACCGATGCCGGGAGTCTCACGCACGAGGAGGACCACGGTGCAGAGCACGACGCGGAACAGGTCGGGTACAAGAAGAGCCTGAACCGTCGCCAAGTGCAGATGATCGCGATCGGGGGTGCGATCGGCACGGGCCTGTTCCTCGGATCCGCCTCCCGGCTGCACAGCAACGGACCCGCGCTCGTGCTCAGTTACGCCTTCGTGGGCGTGATCGCCTACTTCCTGATGCGGGCGCTCGGCGAGCTGGTGCTCTACCGCACCACCTCCGGCGCCTTCGTCTCGTGGATGCGCGAGTTCTTCGGCGAGAAGGCGGCGTACTACACGGGATGGATGTACTGGACGAACTGGGCGCTCACCGGCATCGCCGAGCTCAGCGCGGTGGGGCTGTACATCCAGTACTGGTGGCCGCAGATGCCCACCTGGGCCACGGTGCTGATCGCGCTCGCCGTCGTGCTCGTCGTCAACCTGCTCTCCGCGAAGGCGTTCGGGGAGTTCGAGTTCTGGGCGTCGGTGCTCAAGGTCACCGCGATCATCGTGTTCCTCGTCGTGGGCGTCGTCGTCGTCGCGTTCAGCTTCGACGTCGGCGGGCACCGTGCGGGCGTCCAGAACCTCTGGTCCAATCCCGGCGGGTTCTGGCCCGCCGGCGACGGCTTCGCCTGGTACGGGCCGATCATCGTGATGTCGGGCGTCGTCTTCGCCTACGCCGCGATCGAGATGGTCGGCATCGCGGCGGGGGAGATGGAGGACCCGAAGCGCGAGGTGCCGAAGGCCGTGAACGCGGTCATCGTCCGGATCGCCGTCTTCTACTGCGGCGCGCTGCTGCTGCTGGTCTGCATCCTGCCGACCAGCGAGTTCACGCCCGGCATCAGCCCGTTCGTGACCGTGTTCGGGCGGATGGGCATGCCGTGGATGGCCAACGTGATCCAGGCGATCCTCATCGTCGCGGCGATGTCGTCGCTGAACTCCGGCCTGTATACGACGGGCCGCGTGCTGCGCAGCCTCGGCATGGCCAAGCAGGCGCCGGGCTTCACGCTCAAGATGAGCCGGTCCGGCGTCCCGTGGGCGGGCATCGTGATGACCGCCGTGGTCTACGTGTTCGGATCCATCCTGAACGCCGTGAGCCCCGACGCCTTCGAGATCGCCCTCGAGGCGGCATCGATCGCCGTCGTTTTCACCTGGGGCACGATCTTCGTCTGCCAGCTGCGGCTGCGAAGACTCACCGACAGGGGAGTGCTGCCACCCAGCGGCTTCCGAGCGCCGGGGACGCCCTGGACGAGCTATCTGGGCATCGCCTTCCTCGTGTTCGTGATCGTGGGCATGGCGATCTCGGGATGGCAGGCGTCGCCGTACTTCTGGCACAAGACGGGTTTCGTCGTCGTCGTCGTCGGCATCCCCGTGCTGCTCGTGATCTTCGAACTCGGCTGGCTGCTCGTGAAGGGCCGGGTGGCCGCACACGCCGACGGGCGCATGCTCAGCAAATGGACCGACAGCGGCCTGCGTTACCCGCCTCGGGAGCCCGGCCCGCGCACCGAGTCGATCGCCGCCCTCGGCACCGTGCAGTTCGACGTGCACGACCGGGACGAGGACGACGAGGACGAGGGCATCGAGATCGGTCCCATCGAGATCGAGATGCACGAGTGGGACAACCTCGAGGAGCCGGACAAGAACCCGCCGGACGGATCCCACGGCAAGAGCGATGGGGGCCGGTGACATGCGCCGTCTCAGCGCCGTCGCGATCGGCCTCGTGGCCGCGTCCGTGCTCGTCTCCGGCTGCTCCTCTGGGACCCCGCAGAACACCGGCGACAACAGCGCGACGGGATCCGGCACGCTCACGATCGGCATCGCCGACGACTTGCCCGGCGTGAGCCTCAAGACCGACTCCGGATACGCCGGGTTCGACATCGACACTGCGAACTACGTCGCAGGCAAGCTGGGCGTGCCCACGAAGAACATCACCTGGCAGCGCATCGATCAGGCCGAGCGGGTGAGCGCGCTCGCCTCGGGCAGGGTCGACCTCGTCGTCTCGACGTTCTCGATCACCGCCGAGCGGGAGAAGGAGATCGCGTTCGCCGGGCCGTACTTCGTGGCCCACCAGGATCTGCTCATCCGCCGCAACGACGACACGATCACCGGACCCGAGACGCTGGACGGGAAGAAGGTGTGCGCGGCCGCAGGGACGACCTCGATCGATTACCTCACCGCGCACTACCGCGGGAAGATCACCGTCGTGAAGGTGCCGTCCTGGTCCGAGTGCGTCCGCGACCTCGCCGCCGGCACGGTCGATGCGGTGTCGACGGACGACCTCATCCTCGCCGGGTTCGCGACGCAGCCCGAGTACAAGGGCGTGCTGCGCGTGATCGGCAGGGGTTTCACCGACGAGGATTACGGGATCGGACTGAAGCAGGGGGACGACCGGCTCGACACCGTGCGCGCCGCGCTCAAGGAGTACATCTCCTCGGGCGCATGGAAGAAGTCCCTCGATGCCAACATCGCCCCGTCCGGCTATGCGATCCCCGCTCCGCCGACCGTGAAGTAGGGCAGGGACGACGGCGTCCCTCCGCCCCGGGTTGGGAAGGAGGGACGCCGTGGGCGATCAGAAGACCGGGGTTCCCGCGCGCGTGAGCTGCCAGTTCACGACGTGGAAGTCCTTCGGGTCGATCGTGCCGGCCGCCGAGGCGTACGCCACGATGGCCTCGCGGATCGCGACCTGCGCGTTGTAGACGACCGGTGCGGTCGCGATGTGCGGGAAGCCGCCGCCGCCGGACTGGCGGTAGTTGTTCACCGCGACCACGAACTTCTGCGCCGGGTCGACCGGGGCGCCGTTCCAGGACAGGTTCTGGATCCGGGATCCCTGCGGCTGCGCGATGTCGACGTCGTAGGCCACGCCGGAGAACTGGTCGTAGTTGTAGTCCGGGGTGTTCAGCGCGTTCGTCCAGCTCGCGGGATCGACCGGGGCGCCGGGGGCCACCTGCTGGAAGTACTTCGCCGAGTACTCCAGATAGTCCTTGATCTGGGCGCCGGTGAGCACCGAGGCCATGAGGGTGTTGTCGTAGATATACAGCCCCGCGACGTCGCGGATCGTGACCTCTCCGGCCGGGAAGGTCGCCTGCCGGTTGAAGGGCGCTGCGATCGACACGATCGGGAGTGCCGCCTCGGGCGTGCCGGCGATGGCCTGCGCCACCGTGTCGACCTGCACGGTGTTGACGTAGTCGAGGATCGCCGTGTCCTTCCAGCAGGACTCCGCGGCGGAGAGCTCCTCGGTCGAGGTCGCCACCGGCTTGTTGACGTACGCGATCACGGCGTCGTGCTGTGCCTGGACGAGCGAGACCAGGGCCGGGTCGTCCTCGACCGTGTTCGTGTTGACGTTCGTGGCCTTCTTCGACACGACGGTCCACTGGCCCTTGACCTGCTGCAGCTCGATGTCGAACACGCTGAGCCGCTGGCCCCAGCACATCGGCTCGCTGAGCACGACCTGCTGTCCGGTGGTCGCGTTGGTGACGAAGCGCTGCGGGATGTCCTTGTGCGCGTGCCCGAACAGGATCGCGTCGATGCCGGGGACCTGCTCGGCGAGCAGCGCCGCGGCGTTCTCGTTGGGCAGCGCGTCGCCGTAGGACGAGGTGCCGCTGTCGCCGGAGTGCACGCTCACGACCAGCACGTCGACGCCCTGGTCGCGGATCACCGGCACCCAGCGCTTCGCGGTCTCGACGATGTCCAGCACCTCGAGCTTGCCGCTCACGTTGGCCTTGTCCCAGATGACGATGCCCGGGTTGGTGAGGCCGAGCACGCCGACCCGGATCGGCTTGGCGCCCTTCGGGTGCAGCGTCTTGATCGTGTACGGCGTGTAGGCGGGCACGGTGGTTCCGGCCCGCACGGCGTTCGCGCCGAGCACGGGGGCCTTCATCTGCGAGATCCACGTGTCCAGGAAATCGAGGCCGTAGTTGAACTCGTGGTTGCCCAGGGCCACGGCGTCGTAGCCGATCGCGTTCATCTGCGCGGCCATCGGGTGGATCGCCCCGCTCGTGGTGATCGGGTCGATCGTCGCGTAGTAGAACCCGAGCGGGGTGCCCTGGATCGTGTCGCCGGCGTCGAAGAGCAGTGTGCGGTCGCGGCCGCGGTCGGCGCGGATCTGGTTGACGACGCTCGAGACGCGAGACAGGCCGACGACGTTGCCGGCCTTGTCGGAGTATTCCGCGTCCTTGTAGTAGTCCCAGTTGACCGCGTGCGAGTGGATATCGGAGGATCCCATGATCGTGATGGTCACGGACTTGCCGACGCCGCCCGCGGCCGCGGACGCCGAGTCGGAGCTGGTGGCGACCCAGCCCGCGGCGGCGAGGGCGCTCGCGGCGGAGACACCGCTGAGGAATCCGCGCCGGCTCAGCCCTGAGCGGCGCTCCTGCTCGACGTCATCCGGGACAGCGCACGAGCACCAGCGGGGATGCGGGGCGTCGGCGTGGCGGTGGAGATGTGTTTCATCTGTCATGAGGACCGATGCAACCACGCCGCGGTGGTGGCGACAACAAAGCGCGCGTGAACATTCTCCCACCGCTCATATGAGCGCCCCTACGTCCCCCACACACGCGCCCGAGCACCCCCTTGCGTCTCTGGACCACCCCACTTCCGAGTCGTCCCCACCAGCGGACCCCATCGCGTGCACTGTCGGGGACGACTCGATGGTGGGTGACCACTTTCGGTGCTCACCGTTGTCGCCCCTACTCCGCGTCGTCCCCATGAGCGGAGGGTATGGCGTGCGCTGGTGGGGACGACTCGGAACCTCGGGGTAACCGCCCTTGCGGGCTCGAACGCTGACCCCGCTCGGCGCCGTGTCGCGCTCCGGTCAGGGAGGCGGGGCGAACGTCCGCTCCCGCCGGTACGCTGGAATCATGCCCGCACCGCGCTCGTCCTCCGCCGCACGACGGGGAGGCAAGGCGACGAACATCCCGCAGGTGCCGTGGCGCGAGCCTCGGCCGGCGCCGATCGTCCTGGTGTCCGGGCCCGAGGAGATCTGCGCGGAGCGCGCGATCGCGGGCGTGCGCGCCTACCTGCGCGCCGAGGACCCGGCGCTCGAGGTCAGCGACCTGCGCGCTGACGACTACGAGGGCGGCAGCCTGCTCGCGCTCGCGTCTCCGTCGCTGTTCGGCGAACCTCGCCTGCTGCGCATCTCCGGGGTCGAGCGCTGCACAGACGCGTTCCTCGCCGAGGCCGTCGCGTACCTCGAGCACCCTCAGGAGGGGGCGACGGTCGTGCTCCGGCACACCGGAGCGAGCGTGCGCGGCAAGAAGCTGCTCGACGCGATCCGCGCGGGCACGGGTGGCGGGATCGAGATCGTCTGCCCCGCCATCAAGCGCGACGACGAGAAGGCCGACTTCGCCGCGGGCGAGTTCCGCGCCGCAGGCCGCCGGATCCAGCCCCAGGCGCTGCGGGCCCTGGTCTCCGCCTTCTCCGACGACGTCACCGAGCTCGCGGCCGCCTGCCAGCAGCTCATCAACGACGTCCAGGGCGATGTCACGCCCGACGTCGTCGAGCGCTACTACGGGGGGCGCGTCGAGGTCTCGGCCTTCGTCGTGGCCGATACGGCCATCGCCGGGCGCCTGGGTGATGCGCTCATCGCGCTCCGGCACGCGCTGGCCTCCGGCGCGGATCCGGTGCCGATGGTCGCCGCGTTCGCGATGAAGCTGCGGTCGATGGCACGGGTGGCTGGATCCAGGGAGTCCAATGCGGCCCTCGCCGCCCGACTCGGGATGAAGGACTGGCAGGTGGACCGCGCCCGCCGTGACCTGAGCGGCTGGAACGAGCGCAGCCTGGGCCTCGCGATCCAGGCCACCGCGCGCGCGGATGCCGACGTCAAGGGCGCTGCCCGCGACCCGATCTTCGCGCTCGAGCGCATGATCACCGTGATCGCGACCCGCGCGCCCTACGGCGAGTCCGTCCGCTGACGGCTGCGCGAGCGCGCCTCGCACGGGATCACCTCGGACGCGGGAACCGGACGAGCAGCGCGGACACGACGAAGGCCCGCTCCCAGAGGGAACGGGCCTTCGTCAGAGTCGGATCCGGCTCAGAGAGCGGAGACCTGCTTCGCGATCGACGACTTGCGGTTCGCGGCCTGGTTCGAGTGGATGACACCCTTGCTGACGGCCTTGTCGAGCTTCTTCGACGCCGTCTTCAGCGCGGCCTCGGCGGCGGCCTTGTCGCCACCGGCGATGGCCTTGCGGGTGTTGCGGACGGCGGTCTTCAGCTCGCTCTTGACGGCCTTGTTGCGCTCGTGCGCCTTCTCGTTGGTCTTGTTGCGCTTGATCTGCGACTTGATGTTCGCCACGGATGGAACCTTCGTTCGAGTGATGGATGGTCATGCCGGCCTGGCGGTAGAGGGGCGCCTCCGGCAGCGTGCAGGGGTGGGACCTGGCACGCAAGCCAATCACCGATCTTATCAGGGATCCGACCTGACGCCGAACCGGCGGATCCGGGCCCGACGGCTTCGGCATCATCGTGGGATACGGTCTCGTTCCTCATGACACGGCGTCGCGTCCGGGGCGAGGCGTCGGTGTAGGGTGTGCACGCTGGCGAAGGACCCGAAGGAGTCGTCCATGCCCGAATCCGTCACTGCTGACGTGCCTGCACTCGATCGCGGGCTGCTGCGCCGGCTGCGCTTCTCCGCCGCGACGGCGGCCTTCCAGATCGAGGGGGCGAGGGACGAGGACGGACGCGGCAGATCCATCTGGGACGACTTCGTCGAGATCCCCGGCCGCGTGCGCGACGGCAGCACCGCGGATCCCGGCCCTGACAGCTACCATCGCTCCGACGAGGACGTCGCGCTGCTGGCGCGGCTCGGCGTCGACGAGTACCGTTTCTCGCTGTCCTGGGTGCGCGTGCTCCCCGACGGGCGCCCGAGCCCCCAGGGACTCGCCTACTACGACCGGCTCGTCGATCGCCTGCTCGATGCCGGGATCACGCCGACGCCGACGCTGTACCACTGGGATCTGCCCTCAGCGCTGGAGGAGGCCGGCGGCTGGTTGAACCGCTCGACCGCGGAGCGGTTCGCGCAGTACACGGAGGTGGTCGCCGACGCCCTCGGTGACCGGGTGCGACAGTGGTACACGATCAACGAACCCGTCTCCACGACGCTGCAGGGCTACGCGATCGGCGAGCTCGCGCCGGGCCGCGCGCTGCTCTTCGACGCGCTGCCGACCGTGCATCACCAGCTGCTCGCGCACGGATACGCGGCGCGGATCCTGCACGCGCGCGGCGCCACCGGCGTCGGGATCGTGAACAACCACACGCAGGTGCTGCCCGCGTCCGACGCCGAAGCCGACCAACAGGCCGCATACCTGTACGACCTCATCCACAACCGGATGTACGCGGATCCGGTCCTGCTCGGTCGCTATCCCGACCTGGAGCCGCTCGGTGTCGCGCTGCCGGTGCAGGACGGCGACCTCGCGCTGATCAGCGCGCCCTGCGAGCTGTACGGAGTGAACTACTACAACCCGACCACGGTGGCGGCGAGTGCGGGACCGGTGCCCTTCGAGGTCGTCCCGACGCCCGGCGCACCCGTCACCGGTTTCGGCCCGCTGTGGCCGATCGTGCCGGAGGCGCTGACGGCATTCCTCGTCGAGGCGAAGGAGCGCTACGGTGCGGCGCTTCCCCCGGTCGTGATCGCAGAGAACGGCGCGTCGTTCCCGGAGCCCGACCATGCGGACGCTCCGATCGACGATGCCGCCCGCATCTCCTATCTGCGCGGCCACATCGCCGCGGTGCTCGCAGCGATGCGCGCCGGGGTGCAGGTCGACGCGTACACGGTGTGGTCGCTGCTGGACAACTTCGAGTGGGCCGACGGGTATACGCAGAGGTTCGGGCTCGTACACGTCGACATGGACACGGGGCGGCGCACACCGAAGGCTTCGTACGCCTGGTATCGCGCGCTGATCGAGGAGGCCCGCTCGTGACCGAGCACTCCGGCAGCCGCACCCCGAGCGCGGGGAAGAGGGTCGGCCCGCTCTGGATGACGCTGTTCACCCTCGCGTGGCTGGCGATCTGGACCGTCCAGCTCACGCCGATCCAGCTCCTGCTGCCGCTGCAGCTCGACACCGGCGCCCCGGGCGAGAACTGGATCGCCGGTGTCGTCTGGGCGGGTGTCGTGCTGTCCGTGGGCGGCCTCGTCGGCATCGTCGCCGCGCCCGTCTCGGGCCGCTGGTCCGACCGCACCCGCTCGAGATGGGGTCGTCGGAGGCCGTGGGCGATCGGCGGATCCCTGCTCTCGGCTGTCGGGCTCGTGCTCACGGGCCTGGTGGCGGGCCCCGTCGCCGTCGGCGGCGCCTGGCTCGTGGTCTCGGTCGGGGTCTCGGTCGCCTCCGCGGCGCTCACGGCGATGATCGCGGATCAGCTCACCACCCAGCGCGGCGCCGCGTCCGCCGCGGCGAGTTCGGCGCAGGCGGTCGGCATCGTGGTCGGCGTGGGAGCCGTCGTGCTGATCGGGCTCGACGTGGAGCAGTCCTATCTCCTGCTCGCCGCGATCATCGCGGTGATCGGGTCCGGGACCGCGCTGCTCCTGCCGGACGCCCCCGCGCACGAGCTGGCCCTTCCTGCTCCGCGCACCGCCTCCCGCACGGCGTCGTGGCGCGACCGCGATTTCCTGTGGCTGCTCGTCAGCCGCTTCGTGGTGAACATCGGCAACGCGTTCGGCACCTCGCTGCTGCTGTTCTTCCTCCTCTACGGCGTCCGGGTGCCGTCGGCCGTGGCCCAGGACGACCTGCTCATCCTGATCGTGATCTACACGGTGTTCGTCGTGATCGCCTCGATCGTCGCCGGCATCCTCTCCGACCGCCCCTCGACGAGCCCGCTGCGCCGTCGCCGCACCATCACCGCGGTCTCCGCGGTCGTGCAGGCGATCTCGGGCGTCGTGATCCTGATCAGTCCCTCGTTCGAGATGACCGCGGTCGCCGCCGCCATCATGGGGGCGGGGTACGGCGCATACATGGCGGTGAGCCTGGCGTTCGCGACGGACCTGCTGAAGGATCCGGACGACCACGCCCGCGACCTCGGACTCGTCAACGTCTCCGCGCAGCTCGGGCAGCTGCTGGGCCCGCTGCTCGGTGCGGGCCTCGTCGCCCTGGTCGGCGGGTTCTGGCTGCTGTTCGCCGCTGCGGCCGTGCTCTCGCTGGTGGGGGCGGCGATGACCTATGCGGTCAGGGCGTCGTCTCCAGCGTCGCCAGAGCCAGCTGCAGCACCGCGTTGAACACGCGGGGCCGCATCGCGGTCACGAGGTGCGTCGTGCGGGGGACGATGATGAATTCCGCCTCCGGCGCGAGTCGGCGGTACAGCGTCTCGTGCGTGCGGAGCTGGTCGAACTGCCCGTTCACGAACCACGTCGGCACGCGGATCCGGGGGACCGCGGAGACCAGATCCAGCTCGGCGAGCGAGCGCAGCGCCTCGTCCTGCACCGCCATGGCGTAGCCGCCCGCGCCGAAGTCCTCGCGCGTGGATGTCGGGAGGGTCGCATCCAGCACCTGCCGGCTCAGCCACATGCCACGATCCGGCATCGCGTTCAGTGCTCCGGCCAGCATCCGATAGGCGGCGAGTCCTGCGCCGCGGGGGAGCGCGGTGCAGGATGCGCCGATGAAGCCGGCGATCGGCGGCGCGGGATCCGCACCGGCGTACGCGGTCGACAGGAGGCCGCCCATCGAATGTCCGACCAGCAGCACGGGCCCCTCGGCGTCCCGGACCGCGGCGTCGATCGTGCGCATCGCCTCGTCGAGCGAGAAAGGTTCATCCCTGCGCGTGCCGTGGCCGGGCAGATCGACGGCGATCGCGGGGTTGCCGCGCTCGGCGAGGAAATCCTGCTGCGCGCGCCACATCGTCGCGGAGGTGCGGATCCCGTGCACGAGTACGACCGAGACCGGCGGAACCGAATCGGGGGAGCGGCGCATGCGCGTCATTCTAGGCGCGGATGGTCTCCTCGGACGTCGACGGTTGCGCAGACGACGAAGCGGGGCCGGTGGCGAACCACCGACCCCGCTCCGGAACAGCGGGTGCTTACTTCTCCCAGCCCACGTTCTCCACCGGCAGCACGCCGTAGAGGTCGAGACCGACGTAGGTCTCCGGGGTCAGGTTGGCGAGGCCCTTCTTGACGGCCATGATCTCGGGACCGTTGTAGAGCGCGATGACGCCCCAGGTCTCCTTCATGATCTCCGGCTCGAGCTTCATCGCGGCCTCGGTCCACGCCTCCGGCGTGGTCTGGGTCTCGATGTCGCTCTTGATCTTGTCGTCGATCGCCTTGGTGCCGGTGCCCGACAGGTTCAGCTGGCTGTCCGAGCAGTACATCTGGCAGAACCAGGCCGGACCGAACGGGTCGGAGTCCGTGAAGCGCAGGCTCACGGCGTCCCAGTTCTTCGTGGTCAGGTCGGTGGAGAAGTTCGACGACGGGCGCGTCTCGATCTTCAGGTCGATTCCGACCGCCTTCTCCTGCTGCTGCAGCGCCTTCGCGAGCGCGGCCTGAACCGGGCTGTCGCTGAAGACGGGGTAGACGACGCTCAGCTTGACGCCGTCCTTCTCGCGGATGCCGTCGGAGCCCGCCTTCCAGCCGGCGTCATCGAGCAGCTTCTTGGCTGCCTCGACGTCGTGCGTGAGCCCGGCCTCCTTGAAGGAGTCCTTGTAGCCCTTCTGGAAGTTGTACAGCACCAGGGATCCCGCCGCCGGTTCGGTGTAGTTGAGGCCGTTCCAAGCGATCTTCTCCTGCTGGGCGATGTCGATCGCCGAGAAGAAGGCCTGACGCACCTCCGGGTCCTTCAGCTGCGGCTTGGTGCTGTCGAGCTGGAGCACCGTCTTCGCGGTCTGCTGCGCGCGACGGATCACGGTGTCCTTGACGCCCTGGACCTGCTTGACCGCGTCGGCCGAGCCGGTCTCGACCTGGTCGAGCTCGCCGTTCTTGTAGGCGTTCAGCGAGGCCGCGCGATCCATTCCGGAGAAGGTGACCTTGTCGAGCATGGGCTTGTCGCCCCACCACTTCTCGTTCGGCTCGAAGGTGACCTTCTGGCCGTTCACGTCGTAGTTGGTGAGCTTGTACGGGCCGGCGCCCCACTCGGGGTGCGCGTTGCCGTTGAACGCATCGTTGAAGAGCTCGGGCGTGTTCACCTTGGGGTGCAGGATGCCCGTGAGGAACGGCATGGCGGGCCAGGCGAACTCGCGGTTGAACGTCACGATGACGTCCTTGTCGGTCGCACCCTTGGCGACGGACTCGATGTCCCTGTAGCCGTCGGTCGCGTTGGCCTTGAAGTCCGGGTTCGACCCGTTGTTGTCCTTCCAGGTGGTCTCGAACGCGGTCCAGTCGATCGGGGTGCCGTCGTTCCAGACCGCCTTGTCGTTCACCTTCATGGTGACGACGGTCTTGCCGTCCTTGACCGAGGTGTCCCACTTGTCGAGGTAGGCGGGGTTGGCCTTGACGGTGCCGTCCGGGTCCATGAGGAACACCTGCGGCGTGTACCAGGCCGCCAGGCGCGCCGTATCGGCGGAGGCGTCACCACTCATGAAGTTCATCTGCGGCGGCACCTCAGCCACCCAGAAGTGCGCCTCGCCACCCTGCTTGAGGTTCTCACGCGGCTGCGGGTTGTAGTCCGCGGTCTTGGTGGTGGAGGGCTTGTCGGCGTTACCGCTGCCCGTGTTGCTGCTCGCCGAGCAACCGCTGATGGCGATCGCCAGCGCGCCGCCGAGGGCGACGACGCCCCACAGCTTGTGCTGCTTCTTCATGGTTCTCCTTCTATTGCCTTTCGGCTCTTTTGGGGACAGACACAGTTAACCGGCATGAACCAGATTCACCGGAGGCGGCTCGATACCGTTATTGATTCGATGTCAACGGAAGTGGCACGCGTTCGCGTGCGCAGCGGATCCGGTCAGTGTCGGAGCCTCGGTCTCGCAGCGCGCCTGCTGCTCCGGCGGAAGCATCTTGTACAGCGGGCAGCGCGAGGTGAACGCGCAGCCGTCGCGGCGGTCCGTGGGGCTCGGCAGGTCTCCCTGCAGCACGATCCGTTCGCGCGTGCGCTCGATGTCGGGATCCGGCACGGGGATGGCCGAAAGCAGCGCCTGCGTATACGGGTGCTGGGGGTTGTCGAAGATCGCGTCGACGTCGCCGTGCTCCACGAACTCGCCGAGGTACATGACGCCGACGCGGTCGGCGATGTGCCGCACCACGGAGAGATCGTGCGCGACGAAGAGGTAGGACAGACCGAGCTTGACTTTGAGCTCGTCGAGGAGGTTGATCACTCCGGCCTGGATCGACACGTCGAGCGCCGACACCGGTTCGTCCAGCACCACGATCTTCGGGTTCGTCGCGAGCGCGCGGGCGATGCCGATGCGCTGGCGCTGACCGCCGGAGAACGCGCCGGGGAACCGGCTCGCGTGGGCCGGGTCGAGGCCCACGAGGTCCATGAGCTCGTCCACTCGCGCGTCGGCTTCCGCCCGTGGCACGCCGATCGCGCGCAGCGGCTCGGCGATGACGTCCGCGACGGTGAGACGCGGGTCGAGGGCTCCCATCGGGTCCTGGAACACGATCTGCAGATCACGACGGACCGCGCGCTCCGCCTTGCCGCCGTGCAGCGTCGAGACGGGCGTGCCGGCGATCGTGATCTCGCCGTCGGTCTGCGTGACGAGATCCATGATCTGCAGCAGCGTCGTGGTCTTGCCGCAGCCGGACTCGCCGACGATGGCCATCGTCTCGCCCTCGCGGATGTCGAAGGTGAGGCCCTTGACTGCGTGCACCTCGCCGACCTTGCGCTTGAGGAAGGCGCCCTTGGTCAGCGGGAACGTCTTCTGCATGTTCCGGACGTCGAGCGTGACGGGCCGGTCCTCGCGAGGCACACGGTCCAGCGCGCTGGTCGGCAGCTCTGGCACGGGATACACCGGCGCTCCGCCGATCATCCCATCCTCGATCTCGTCCGCGCGGACGCAGGCGACCAGGTGCGCGCCGCCCTCGGCCGTCGCGATCGGGCGCAGCTCGGGCTCGCGGGTGCGGCACGCCTCGGTCGCGATCGGGCATCTCGCCACGAACGGACATTCGTCCGGCAGGTTCACCAGAAGCGGCGGGTTGCCCTTGATCGGCACCAGCGGCGTCTTCTCCGCCTTGTCCACGCGGGGGATCGCCCCCAGGAGGCCGATCGAGTACGGCATCCGGGTCTCGTGGAACAGCTCGCGCACGGGCGCCTGCTCGACGGGCTTGCCGGCGTACATCACCAGCACGTCGTCGGCCGTCTTCGCGACCACGCCCATGTCGTGCGTGATCATGATGACCGCGGCGCCGGTCTCGCGCTGCGCGGTGGCGATGAGATCGAGGATCTGCGCCTGGATCGTCACATCGAGCGCGGTGGTGGGCTCGTCCGCGATGATCAGCTTCGGGTTGTTCGCCATCGCGATCGCGATGACCACGCGCTGGCGCATGCCGCCCGAGAACTCGTGCGGGAACGACTTCAGCCGCCGCTCCGGCGTCGGGATGCCGACCATCCGGAGCAGCTCGATGGCGCGCGCGGTCGCATCCGCATGCGACATGCTGCGGTGCACCGTGAGCGCCTCGATGAGCTGATCGCCGATCGTGTAGACGGGGGTGAGCGAGGTCAGCGGATCCTGGAAGATCATCGCGATCCCGTTGCCGCGCAACGTGGACAGCTCCTTGTCGCCCTTGCCGACGAGCTCGGTGCCGTCGAACATGATCGAGCCGGAGACCTTGGCGTTCTCGTCGAGCAGCCCCATGATCGCGAGGGAGGTGACGGACTTGCCGGATCCGGACTCGCCCACGATGCTGAGCGTGCGACCGGGTTCGAGGTCGAAGGAGACGCCGCGGACGGCATCGACACGGCCGGCCTCGGAGGCGAAGCTGACGTGCAGGTCGCGGACGGAGAGAAGAGGAGCGGTCATGCGCGGCCTCCCGCCGCCGAGGTGGGATCGAGCGCGTCGCGCAGACCGTCGGCGATGAGGGCCATCGAGACGGTGAGCAGGGTGAGCGCGAGCGCGGGGAAGTAGAAGGTCCACGGCGCGCTGGAGAGCGAGTTCGCGCCGATGCCGATGAGGGATCCGAGCGAGACGTCAGGGATCTTCACGCCGAAGCCGATGAAGGACAGGCCCGTCTCGGTGATGACGGCGCCGACGACGCCGAGGGTGAAGTTGATCACCAGCAGTGAGCCGATGTTCGGCAGCAGGTGGCGGAGCACGATCTTCATGCCCGGCACGCCCATGTAGCGCGCGGCATGCACGTACTCGCGCTCGCGCAGCGAGAGCGCCATGGTCCAGATGACCCGCGCGGGGAAGAACCAGCTGATGAAGATCATCGCTGCGGAGATCACGCGCCAGTCGCCGCCCGCGTTGGAGGACACCAGGGCGAGGATCAGGAAGGTCGGCACGACCATGAGGAAGTGGATGATCAGGAGGATGATGCGCTCGGTCGTGCCGCCGAAGTAGGCGGCCGCGGTGCCGACGATGGCCGAGATCACCGTGGTGCCGATCGAGACCGTGAGCGCGATCATCAGCGAGCGCTGCAGGCCGACTGCGGTCTGTGCGAACAGATCGCCGCCGTCGGCAGCGGTGCCGAACCAGTGGGTGCCGTCGGGCGGGGTGCCGAGTGCCAGGAAGTCGAGCTCGCTGAAGCTGAACTGCGCGATGAGCGGCCCCACGACGGCGAACAGCACCAGGAAGGCGAAGACGAACACGCCCGCGACGGCGGGACGGTTGCGCACGAAGCGGCGGTAGTAGAGCCGGAACGTGCCGATGCGCTTGCGCGGGATGCGCGCGGCGGTGGTGTCGGGCCCGACAGGGGGCTGGATGGTTGCGGAAGTCATGTCAGCTCACCCTCACTCGCGGATCGAGGACCACCACGGCGACGTCGGCGAGGATCGCGCCGATCGCGGTGAGCACGGCGGTGAAGGCGGCGATGGCCACCACTCCGTGCACGTCGTTCGTGCCGATGGTCTGCACGAAGTACCGACCCATGCCGTTCCACGCGAAGATCGTCTCGGTCAGCACGGCGCCCGTGAAGACGGTCGGGATGCTGAACGCCAGCTGCGTCGCGACCGGGATCAGGGAAGTGCGCAGCGCGTGCTTGCGGATCGCCTGCTGCTTGGTGAGGCCCTTCGCCCGTGCGGTGCGCACGTAGTCGGCCTTGATGTTGTCCAGCAGCAGCGAGCGCTGCAGGAAGTGGTAGCTCGAGTAGCCGATGAACACCAGCGCGATCGTCGGCAGCACGAGGTGCTGCAGCGAATCGATCAGCACGGGGAAGAAGCCCGTCACGCCATCGCTCGAGGCCCCGGTGACGTAGAAGAGGCGGAAGCCGAGCGCGTCGTTGATCGCGATCGCACCGAGGACGATGCCGAGGGCCGCGACGATGATCGGGATGTTCATCGTCACGATCGAGATGCCCTGCCAGACACGGTCCGCAACCTTGTACTGCCGCGATGCGGTGTAGACGCCGACCGCGATGCCGAGCACCGCCGCGATGATCGTCGCGCCGAGCACGAGCTCGCCGGAGACCCACATGCGGTAGGCGATCTGGCTGTTCACCGACTGGCCGGTCGGGCTCACTCCCCAGTTCCAGTGCAGGACGATGTCCGTGAACCAGCCCCACCAGCGTTGCAGCAGCGGCGTGGTGTCGCTGAGGTTGCGGGGTTCGAGGAGGCGATTGATCTGGTCCTCGCTGAGCGGAGGGCGACGTCCGACGTAGTTGCTGCGGGGATCGAGGAAGGCCCACGCGAGGAAGTACGTGACATTGGTCGCCACCACGATCATGAGGAGCCAGCCGAGAGCTCGGCGCAGCAGATACTTGATCAAGACGGTGTTCTCTCTCTCGTCACAGACACCGCGCGGGATCTCCGACGCAGCGCTGGGCCGTTGCCATATCAACACGACCCGAAACCGGTGACACGGTGCTCCCTCCCACGCAGCGCGGGACGGAGTGCTGTCACCGCTGAGACCCGGTTCCGGGCGGCGGCAACTTCGCGAGACTATCACCGGCAGGGCGCGATGGGGGATGAGGCACGCCTCAGTCCGTGCGTGCCGAAGACGGCGAAGCGCGCGCGGGGTGGCCGTGCCGGGCGCTCCCGTAGAATCGTCGGGATACCCGGTTCACTCCGGGCCAGCCCGATCCGTTCGCCGGACCCCGCATCGTTCAGGACCCCATGTCACCTCGCGCCCTCACTCCGCTGCAGCCGGCCGCCACGCCCCCGCAGCAGATCCGCAACTTCTGCATCATCGCCCACATCGATCACGGCAAGTCGACCCTGGCCGACCGCATGCTCCAGATCACGGGCGTGGTGTCGGACCGCGATATGCGCGCCCAGTACCTCGACCGCATGGACATCGAGCGCGAGCGCGGCATCACGATCAAGAGCCAGGCCGTGCGCATGCCGTGGCAGATCGACGGCGAGACGTTCGCGCTGAACATGATCGACACGCCGGGCCACGTCGACTTTACGTACGAGGTGTCCCGCTCGCTCGCGGCGTGCGAGGGCGCCATCCTCCTCGTCGACGCCGCGCAGGGCATCGAGGCGCAGACGCTCGCGAACCTGTACCTGGCGCTCGAGAACGATCTCACGATCATCCCGGTGCTCAACAAGATCGACCTTCCCGCGGCCGAGCCGGAGAAGTACGCGAAGGAGCTGGCCGACCTCATCGGCGGAAGCCCCGACGACGTGCTGCGCGTCTCCGGCAAGACCGGCGTCGGCGTCGAGGAGCTGCTCGACCGCCTCGTGCAGGAGATCCCGGCCCCGGTCGGCGACGCGGACGCCCCCGCCCGCGCCATGATCTTCGACTCCGTGTACGACGCCTATCGCGGCGTCGTCACCTACGTGCGCATGGTGGACGGCAAGCTCTCGCCGCGCGAGCGGATCCAGATGATGTCCACGGGCGCCAACCACGAGCTGCTCGAGATCGGCGTCTCCAGCCCGGAGCCCGTGCCGGGCAAGGGCCTCGGCGTCGGCGAGGTGGGCTATCTCATCACCGGCGTGAAGGACGTGCGCCAGTCCAAGGTCGGCGACACGATCACGAACGCGCGCAAGCCGGCGATCGATGCCCTTGCCGGGTACACCGACCCGAAGCCGATGGTGTTCAGCGGCATCTACCCGATCGACGGCAGCGACTACGCGGAGCTGCGTGAGGCGCTCGACAAGCTCAAGCTCTCGGACGCATCGCTGCAGTACGAGCCGGAGACCTCGGTCGCGCTCGGCTTCGGGTTCCGCTGCGGATTCCTGGGGCTGCTGCACCTGGAGATCATCACCGAGCGGCTGTCGCGCGAGTTCGGGCTCGACCTCATCACGACCGCGCCGAGCGTGATCTACGAGGTCCTCACCTCCGACACGGGGGAGACGGTCACCGTCACGAACCCCAGCGAGTACCCGGACGGACGGATCGGATCCGTCTCCGAGCCGATGGTGAAGGCGGCCATCCTGCTGCCCAAGGACTACGTCGGCACCGTGATGGAGCTGTGCCAGTCGCGTCGTGGATCGCTGCTGGGCATGGAGTACTTCTCCGAGGAGCGCGTCGAACTGCGCTACATGATCCCGCTCGGCGAGATCGTGTTCGACTTCTTCGATCAGCTGAAGTCCAAGACGCAGGGCTACGCCTCGCTGGACTACGAGCCCGCGGGCTCGCAGGAGGCGGATCTGGTCAAGGTCGACATCCTGCTGCAGGGCGACAAGGTCGACGCGTTCAGCTCGATCGTGCACCGCGACAAGGCGTACGCCTACGGCACGATGATGGCCGAGCGTCTGCGCAAGCTCATCCCTCGACAGCAGTTCGAGGTGCCGATCCAGGCCGCGATCGGGGCCCGCATCATCGCCCGCGAGACGATCCGCGCCATCCGCAAGGACGTGCTCGCCAAGTGCTACGGCGGCGACATCACCCGTAAGCGCAAGCTCCTCGAGAAGCAGAAGGAGGGCAAGAAGCGCATGAAGATGGTCGGCCGCGTCGAGGTCCCCCAGGAGGCGTTCATCGCCGCGCTCTCGGGAGACGTCGAGGGCAAGGACAAGAAGTAGGCGTCAGCCTCAGACGCTCGCGACGGCTCGGCGCAGTTCCTCGACGAGGGCGTTCCGCGTGTCCGTGGGGATGCGCTCTGAGGCGACCATCGTCAGCGGGAGCGGCGGGGGCGCGGGCAGGTCGAGCTCGCGGAGCTGCGATTCGGTCCGGTGGAAGGCCGGCAGCGCCGTGATCCCCGCGCCCGAGCGCACGGTTGCGAGCACGCTGGACAGATCGAGGCACTCGCGCACGACCGTGCGCCGCTCGCCCGCAGGGGCGGTGAGGATCGCGTCGCGCAGGGTGCACGGCGGTGAGAAGACGACGAGCCCGGCGTCGGCGGCGACCTCTGCGGCGCCGAACCAGGCGAGCGGGACGGGCCCGATGTCGATGCGCCCAGGGCCGAGGTCGCCGTAGCCGAGGACCACGTCGGCGGTGTGCGTGCGGACGAAGCGGCGCAGGCTGTCGGTGCGGTGGAACCGGAACCGGACTCGCCGCTCGGGGTGCCGATCGGAGAGCACCCTGGTCACCGTCTGCAGGACGGACGCGTTGGCCATGTCGGTCGACGCGACGACGATGTCGTCCCCCGGCGTCCCGACGATCCGGTCGAGGGCTTCATCGTGCAGCGCGACGATGCGATGCGCGTCGCGCACGAGAGACTCGCCCGTGACGGTGAACGCGATGCTGCGTCCGCGTCGCTCGACGAGGGGCAGACCGAGCGCGCCCTCGAGGCGCCGCAAGTGCGCCGAGACCGTGGGCTGGGAGAGATGCAGCGCGGCAGCCGCCCTGCCGACGCCCGCGAACGCCGCGACGGCGACGAGGCTGCGCAGCTCCGCGATCTCCATGCTGCTCATGGATCCATCCTGCGCCACCACGACGACGGGAGAGGTTATCCATCAGGATTCGTGATGAGATGCGGGTGTTGACGCGGCGAGCGGCGAACCTGGCGGCATGACCAGAACGACCGTCGCCGTCTCCGCGTGCACCATGGTGACGCTCTACGCGGTGAACTACGCGCTGACCTCGCTCGCCCTGCGCACCATGAGCCCCTTCCTGCTGCTCCTGCTCCGCTTCGGGCTCTCCGTGCTCGTGCTGCTCGCGGTATGCGCGCTGCTGCGCACGCCCCTCCCGCGCGGTCGCCTTCTGGCGGTGGCGGCGGGGGCCGGGCTGCTCTCGCAGGCAGGGCAGTTCGTCGGCACGTACTGGGCGCTCGGGCACGGCGTCGGCGCGGGGTTCACGGCTCTCGTCATCGCGATGAACCCCGTCGTCACCGCGCTGCTCTCCCGCCTGATCCTGCGCCGGCGCGCCTCGCGCCGGGCGCTGCTGTCGACCGCGCTGGGAGCGACGGCGGTCATCGTCGCCTGCCTGCCGATCGTGCTCGCGGATCCGCGGATCGGGCCGGTGATCCTCGCCGTAGGAGGATCGCTCCTGGCGGTCTCGCTCGGGGCGCTCTGGCAAGGGCGGTCGCTGCGCGAGGTCCACCCCGCGATGTTCACGCTGATCGGCGTCGTCGTCTCCGTTCCGGTCGTGGGTGTGCTCGCGCTCACGGAGCCCCCGCGTCCGCCCGCCGATCCCGCCTCCTGGGCGCTCCTCGGCGCGATCGTCGCGATCGGCCTGGGCGGCACCGTGCTGTACTCGGCGCTCGTGCGCGCCGTCGGGGCGGACGCCGCGTCGATCCTGTTCAGCGTGATCCCTGCGGCCACGGCGGTCGCGGCGCTGATCGTGCTGGGCGAGCCGCTCTCCGTGGCAGGAGTGGTCGGGCTCGCGCTCGGGGCGGCCGCCTCGGTGCTGCGACTCGGCGACGACCGCCCTCCCGCGGCGGATCGGACCGCCCAGGATCCGGTGTCGGACTCGCGCGCGCCCGCGCGAGCAGCATCCCAGCCTTAGGAGAACCTGGATGAGTCCGTCGGGCTCGGCCAGTAGTCTGGTTGTCATGCGTCGCGGGACATTCCGAGAAGGAACGGTGGACTATGCCGCCGTGGGGGCGACCCACGCGCCCGACCTGATGCAGTATCCGCCGGAGCGCAGCGTCCCCGCAGAGGAGTCGTGGCGGCTCGGCAGCGGCGAGGAGCGGTTCCGCACCGCCGGCGACGCCCTGCTCTCCTGGACGGCGCAGCGTGCGGCGGGGCTCCAGCTCACCGATGTGCGCCCTGCCTCGAGCCCCGGGTACGCCGGGGTCAGCTTCGACGCCGAGGGTGCCCCGATCGCCCCGAGCCCCACCGAGGTCGAGCCGCGCTACGACGAGGACGGCACGCCCTGGGCAGGCCCCGGGATGACCCTCAAGCTGCACGGACGGGTCTCCGGCATGCGTGCGGACGCCGAGCTGCGGGTGATCTCGGTGACCGAGCAGGCGCACCGGATCGGCTTCGTGCTGGGCACCGTCGCCGGATCCGTGGTGAGCGGTGAGGAGTCGTTCGACATCGAGTGGAACGACGCCGACGAGGTGTGGTTCACCGTGCGCGCCTTCGACCGCCCGAACAGCTTCCTGTACCGCAGCTTCCCGTACCTGGTGAAGCGCCGTCGGCGCGAGCTGTTCGCCCGGTATCTGCGCGCGATCTCCCCGCTGTACGCGACGCCCGTCTGATGGTCTCCTCCTGATGGCCGGCCCCCTGCCGCTCGGGGATCCGGCTCCTGCGGACGGCCGACTGCCCGCCGATCTGCGGATCGACTCGGATGCCGCGTTCTCCGCGTACCTGCACGTGCCGTTCTGCCGTGTGCGCTGCGGCTACTGCGACTTCAACACGTACACCGCGTCCGAACTGCGCGGGGCGCGTCAGGACACGTACGCCGACACGCTGATCCAGGAGATCGCCCTGGCGCGCGACGTGCTCGCCGAGCGCGGTCCGCTGCGCCCGCTGAGCACGGTGTTCTTCGGTGGCGGCACGCCGACGCTGCTGCCGGCGGGCGACCTCGGCCGCATGCTCGGCGCCGTGATCGGCGCGTTCGGCATCGCCGACGGCGCCGAGGTCACCGTCGAGGCCAATCCCGACACGGTGACGCCCGAGGTCGCCGAGGAACTCGCGGCGGCCGGGGTGACCCGCATGTCGATCGGCATGCAGTCCGCCGTGCCGCACGTGCTCGCGGCGCTCGACCGCACGCACCGGCCGGAGAACGTGCGCACCGCCGTCGAGGCGGCCCGTGCCGCCGGGCTGGCGGTCAGCGTCGACCTCATCTACGGCGCGCCGGGGGAGTCGCTGGAGGACTGGCGCTCCTCGCTGACGACCGCGATTCACCTGGACCCGGATCACATCTCGGCGTACGCGCTGATCATCGAGGACGGCACCAAGCTCGCCCGCCAGATCCGCCGCGGCGAGGTGCCCGCTCCCGATGACGACCTGCAGGCGGACATGTACGAGTTCGCCGATCGTCTGCTGGGCGAGGCCGGCTTCGACTGGTACGAGGTGAGCAACTGGGCCCGCCGGCCCGGGGAACGGGGCGGAGCGGATCAGCGCTCCCGGCACAACATGGCGTACTGGCGCGGCACGGACTGGTGGGGTTTCGGGCCCGGAGCGCACAGCCACGTCGCTGGCCTGCGGTGGTGGAATGTGAAGCATCCGGCCGCGTACGCGCAGCGGCTCGCGGCGGGGGAGTCACCGGCCGCGGCCACAGAGCGCCCCGATGCGGAGGCCACTCAGCTGGAGCGGATCCTGCTGCGCTCCCGGATGTCGGAGGGGATGCCGCTCGACGCGATCGCTCCCGATGCGCGCACCAGGGTCGCGGGGCTCATCGCGGACGGCCTGGTCGACGCCGGTGCCGCGCTGCGTGGCACCCTCGTGCTCACGCTGCGCGGACGACTGCTCGCCGACGCCGTGGTGCGCGCCCTGACCGCCTGAGCGCGCCGCCGCAGTCAGCCCTTCTCGGTCGGGAGCAGGTCCACCACGGCCGTCCGCCGTTGCGGTCCGACCACGGGATCCTCGCCCGCGCCGTCGAACAGCGCCGCCGTGCGCTGCGCGTCGAACGCCGGCCAGCCGGGATCCCCGTCGCGGATGAAGCGCACCCAGGCATCGTGCATCGCGGTGGCGAGCCGCTGGGGCGGCGTGGAGCCGGCGATCTTGGCGCTCTCCGGATCGTGGAGGCGGTCGAACACGAACGGGAGCTCGAGCGCGTGCGCCGCGCGCAGATCGCGCACGGGGCTGGGCCAGGAGAACTCGTACAGGAAGGTGGGGGCGGTGCGCGTCCGCGCGGTCCGGGTGGCCGGTGCGCGCAGCAGCAGGTCCGTGGCCAGCTGGCCGAACACCTCGCCGGTGCTCGCGCCGGGATGATCGGCGCGCACGGCGCGGGCTGCCGCGGCGGGGATCCGCAGGGCGAGGCGCGCGAGCAGGAGCTTCGACGGCCGGATCCCCGTCACGGCCTCGGGCGGGAACCAGAGCCGGTACTCGTCCGTGTTCGTGCCGATCAGCAGCGGCACGTCGGCGTCGGCGAGCGCCTCGTGCGGGGACAGAGGCAGCGACTCGGCATCCCGCACCAGCTGGAAGCCGGGGGCGCCGCCGAGCGGGGACGATCCGGCGGCCTGGGCGCGTCGCGCCTCGAGCAGGGCGTCCGGGGCGAGCGAGGCGAAAGCCTCGCGCGTGGCCACGACGCCGAGCCGCTTCGCGAGCTGGCGGGTCACGCGGCCGCCGCGCTCCGGGGTCTGCGCCTCGAGCGGGCCGGACTGCACGATCCCGCCCCGAACGAGCGCCCGGGTGTCGGGCCGGGAGAGCAGCGCGGCGACGAGCGCTCCTCCGGCCGATTCGCCCATGAGCGTGATCCGGCCGGGGTCGCCGCCGAACGCCGCGATCTCATCGCGCACCCAGCGCAGGGCCGCCGCGACGTCCTGGAGACCCAGGTTGCGCGGCGCGTCCGCGAGCACGGAGAAGCCCTCGGATCCCAGTCGGTAGTTGACGCTGACGAACACGACGCCGTCCCGCGCGAACGCGGTGCCGTCGTACGTCGACAGTGCGGCTGTGCCGCGTTCGAGAGCGCCGCCGTGGATCCACAGCACCACCGGGGCGGCGTCCGTGCCGGCCGGCGTCCAGACGTTGGCCGTGAGGATGTCGTCGCCGTCGATGCGGAGGCTGCTGAGGATCTCCGCGGTCGCTCCCGCGTACGGCAGCTGCGGAGCCGTCGGGCCGAACGCCGCGGCGTCGCGCGGCGCGGACCAGGGATCGACGGGCCGGGGCGACCGGAAGCGCCCTGCGCCGAAGGGCGGCGCGGCGTACGGCACTCCGAGATACCGATCGATGCCGTCGCCGCGCCGGCCGATCAGTTCGCCGGAGGAGATCCTTGTGCGCACGACGTCGTGGTCCATGGCCACATCCTAGGGAGTGCCGCGTCCTCCGCCGCCCGGATCCGGGCCCTGCCGCATCCTCGACATCCCCGGTCCCTGAGCCTGTCGCAGGGCCCGGCAGGTTAGGATTGGCACTCAGGATGCACGAGTGCCAACGGTGAGGAGGAGCGATGGTCTCAGAACGCGGACTCCAGGTGCTCCGCGCCATCGTCGAGGACTACGTCGAGACGAATGAGCCGGTCGGCAGCAAGTCGATCGTGGAGCGCCACGCGTTCGGCGTGTCCGCCGCGACGATCCGCAACGACATGGCCCAGCTCGAGGACGAGGATCTCATCGCCGCCCCGCACACCTCCTCGGGACGGGTGCCGACGGACAAGGGCTACCGCGTGTTCGTCGATCACCTCGCACAGGTGCGTCCGCTCTCGGCGGCCCAGCGCAGCGCGATCACGGCCTTCCTCGCGGATCCTGCCGACCTCGACGACCTCATGGTGCGCACCGTGCGCGTGCTCACCCGCCTCACGGGCCAGGTCGCTCTCGCCCAGTACCCGTCGTTCGCCCGCGCCCACATCACGCACGTCGAGCTCGTCGCCCTCGCTCCGAACCGGCTGCTGATCGTGCTCGTCACCGACGCGGGCGGCGTCTCGCAGCGGATGGTCCCGCTGCCGGTCGAGTTGGACGACGCCGAGCTGGGGCTGCTCCGCGCGGTGATCACCGAGCTGCTGACCGGCCGCTCGGTGCGTCGCGGCGCCGAGCGCGTGGAGGCGGCGGCGGAGACGTCGTACGGCCCTCGTGTCGACGCGGCCCGCGCCGCCGTGCTGCGCGCTGTGGCGGAGGAACTCGCGGAGTTCCGCCAGGAGCGCCTGGTGATGGCGGGGGCGGCGACCCTCGCTCGGCGCGAGCACGACTTCCGGGGCAGCATCCACCCTCTCCTCGAAGCGATCGAGGAGCAGGTGACGCTGCTGCGGCTGATGAGCGAGATGCGCGTCGACGAGCACGGCCTCGCGGCGAGCATCGGTACGGAGAACGCGGCGTTCGGCCTCGGCGAGGCATCGATCGTGGCGAGTGACTACGTGACGCACGGCGGCACCGCACGCGTGGGCGTGATGGGGCCGACCCGGATGGATTACCCGAGCAATCTCGCGGCGGCGCGGGCCGTGGCCCGCTACCTGTCGAGGCTGCTCGAAGACGACGAGTCCGGCCGCTGAGCGGCCGCAGAACACACGTGCCGCCGCTCGGCGGCCCGGAAAGGCGATGGTGACGGATCACTACGAGGTCCTCGGCGTCTCGCGCGATGCGAGCGAGGATGAGATCAAGAAGGCGTATCGGCGGCTCGCGCGTCAGCTGCACCCCGACGTGAATCCCAGCGAGGACGCGGCGGAGCGGTTCAAGCTCGTCACGCACGCCTACGACGTGCTGAGCGACGCCGACTCCCGGCGTCGCTACGACATGGGCGGCGACCAGAACGGCAACGGCGGGTTCGGAGGGTTCGGCGGCTTCGGCGACATCTTCGAGACCTTCTTCGGCGGCGGAGGGGCGCGTGCAGCACGACCCCGGTCGCGCCGGGAGCGCGGTCAGGACGCCCTCGTGCGCGTCACGCTCGAGCTCGGCGACGTCGTGTTCGGCGTCCACCGCGACATCGAGGTGGACACGGCCGTGCTCTGCGAAACATGCCAGGGATCCTGCTGCCAGGAGGGCACCTCGCCCGTCACGTGCGACATCTGCGGAGGGTCGGGCCACGTCCAGCAGCAGGTGCGCAGCCTGCTCGGCAACGTCATCACGACGGCGCCGTGCGGCTCCTGCGAGGGCTTCGGTACGACGATCCCGTTCCCGTGCCAGACCTGCAACGGCCAGGGCCGGGTGCGCTCGCGTCGTACGGTCGGGCTGGACATCCCGGCGGGCGTCGAGACGGGCCTCCGCCTGCAGCTGCCCGGATCCGGTGAGGTCGGCCGCGCCGGCGGCCCGAACGGCGACCTGTACGTCGAGGTCACCGTCGCCCCGCACGCCCGGTTCAGCCGCGATGGCGACGACCTGCTCGCGACCCTCGAGGTGGCGATGAGCGATGCGATCCTCGGCGCCACGACGACGATCGAATCTCTGGACGGACCCGTCGATCTGGAAATACGCCAGGGATTGCAGTCGGGCGACGTGCTGACGATCAAGGGCCGCGGTGTCACGCCGCTGCGCGGAAGCCAGCGCGGCGACCTGCGCGTGGGCGTGCAGGTGCTCACGCCGACGAAGCTCGATCACAAGGAGCGCCAGCTCATCGAGGACTTCGCCAAGCGCACCAAGGCGCCGGGGCCGAAGCTCGCGGAGTTCCACCAGGGGCTGTTCTCCAAGCTGCGCGACCGCTTCCGGGGCTGATCGCGATGGCCCTGCACTTCGTGACGCCCGATGCGACGGCGGCGACGGCCGGATCGGTCGTCGCCCTCACCGGCGCCGAGGCCAAGCACGCGGCCGTCGTGCGCCGGGTGCGGATCGGCGAGCCGATCACGCTCGGCGACGGGGCCGGCGCCTGGCTCGAGGGCGAGGTCGCGTCGGCGGCGCCCGGTCTCGTCGAGGTGCGGATCCTCTCGCGCCGGCAGGACCCCCGGCCCGACCCTCGGATCCTGCTCGTGCAGGCGCTCGCGAAGGGCGACCGCGACGAGCTCGCGGTGCAGGCGGCGTGCGAGCTCGGCGTCGACGAGATCGTGCCCTGGCAGGCCGCGCGCAGCGTCTCCCGGTGGGAGGGCGCCAAGGCGGCGAAGGGCCGGGAGCGCTGGTCGACGATCGTGCGCGAGGCCGCCAAGCAGGCGCACCGGTCCTGGATCCCGGAGGTCGCGGCCGTCGAGACGACCGGAGATCTGGCGCGCCGCGCGGTGACGCAGCGCGTGCTGATCCTGGATCCCACGGCCCCCGCTTCGCTCTCCGCCCTGGTTCCGGACGAGCGCGACATCGTGCTGGTCGTGGGACCGGAGGGCGGGATCGCTCCCGAGGAGATCGAGCGGCTGGTCGCCGCCGGTGCGGAGCGCGTGCTGCTGGGCGACACCGTACTGCGCACCTCGACCGCGGGACCCGCCGCGATCGCGGTCCTGAACGTGGCGCGCGGTCGCTGGTAGTCCGCCGTCGCGCGGCACCGCGCCGATAGACTGGACGCATGAGCGAACCCTCGATCTTCACGCGCATCCTGAACGGGGACATCCCCGGCGAGATCCTGCTGGAGACCGACGACGTCTTCGCGATCCGCGACATCAATCCGCAGGCACCGCTGCACGTGCTCGTGATCCCCAAGTCCGAGCAGTTCCGCGACGTCACCGAACTCGCCGCGGGCGACCCTGGACTCATGGCGAAGATGGTCGCCGCGGCCAAGGAGATCGCCGACGAGCACGCGAACGGCGAGTACCGCCTGATCTTCAACAACGGCGCAAGCGTCGCTCAGTCCGTCTTCCACGTGCACGCCCACGTGCTCGGCAATCTCGAGGAGAACAAGCTCGTTGGCTTCTGAGGACATGGCGGAGTCGATGACCTCGGCCCGCATCGAGGTGGACGGGGTCGCGATGGTGCAGCTGCTCGGTCCCCAGGACCGGCTGCTGCGCATGCTCGAGAAGGAGCATCCCGCGGTCGACGTGATGGTGCGCGGCAACGAGGTCACCCTGACCGGTGAGCCGGCCGCGGTGCGCTCGGCGCAGAAGCTCGTGGACGAGCTCATCGAGCTGACGCGTTCCGGGCATGCGCTCGCCCCCAGCGACGTCGCGCAGTCCGCGCGCATGCTGGAGCGCGAGGGAGTGCGCCCGAGCGAGGTCCTCGGCGAGGCGATCCTGTCCACGCGCGGACGGGTGATCCGGCCGAAGACGCTCGGCCAGAAGGAGTACGTCGACGCGATCGACGAGAACACGATCGTGTTCGGCATCGGCCCCGCCGGCACCGGCAAGACGTACCTCGCGATGGCGAAAGCCGTGCAGGCCCTGCAGCGCAAGGAGGTCGAGCGGATCATCCTCACGCGCCCGGCCGTCGAAGCGGGGGAGCGGCTGGGATTCCTGCCCGGAACCCTCACCGACAAGATCGACCCGTATCTGCGCCCGCTCTACGACGCGCTGAACGAGATGATGGATCCGGAGATCGTGCCCCGCCTGATGGCGAGCGGCACGATCGAGGTCGCCCCTCTCGCGTACATGCGCGGCCGGACGCTGAACGACTCGTTCGTCGTGCTCGACGAAGCGCAGAACACCACGCCGGAGCAGATGAAGATGTTCCTCACCCGGCTCGGGTTCGGCACCCGCATGGTCGTCACGGGCGATATCACGCAGGTGGACCTCCCTCAGGGCGCGTCCGGATTGCGGGTCGTGACCCGGGTGCTGAAGGACATCGACGACATCCACTTCTCGCGCCTCACGAGCGACGACGTCGTGCGCCACTCGCTGGTCGGCCGCATCGTGGACGCGTACACCGAGTACGACGAGCAGCGCACCGCGGCCCGCACGGAGCGCGAGCAGGCGGCGGAGTTCGCCAATCGCGCCGAGCGCCGCGCGGGGCAGCAGCGCCCCGGACCCCGAGACCGCATGCCGAAACGAGGCCTGAAATGATCGAGATCAACAACGAGTCGGCCATCGCGATCGACGAGACGGTGCTTCTGCGCCTCACCGAGCGCAACCTCGGCCAGCTGAACGTCAGCGCGGATGCGGACGTCGCGATCGTCCTCGTCGACGAGGGCGCCATGGAGGCGCTGCACGTGCAGTGGATGGACGAGCCGGGGCCCACCGACGTGCTGAGCTTCCCGATGGACGAGCTCCGTCCCGGCACGATCGACCGTCCCACCCCGCCCGGGCTGCTCGGCGACATCGTGCTGTGCCCCCAGGTCGCGGAGACCCAGGCCGCCGCGGCCAAGCACGCGCTCATGGACGAGCTGATCCTGCTCACGACGCACGGACTCCTGCACCTGCTCGGATTCGACCACGCCGAGCCCGAGGACGAGAAGGAGATGTTCGGCCTGCAGCGCGAGCTCATCGCCGGCTTCGCCGCGGACGAGCGCGCCCAGGGTCGATGACGCCATTCCTGCTGCTCGCCGGCGCGATCCTGCTCGTCGCCTTCGGCGGGCTCATGGCCGCGATCGACGCGGCCCTCTCGGTGACCTCCCGGGCGGATCTGGAGGAGATGGGATCCGAGGGGCGCAATGCGCCCGCCCTCGCCAGGATCGCCGCGGATCCGGAACCGCACGCGAACGCGGTCGCCTTCATGCGCGTCTTCGTGGAGACAGCGGCGGCGGTGCTCGTCACGGTCGCCTTCGTGCTGCTGTTCGACGATCAGATCTGGTGGGCGATGCTCGCCGCCGCGGTGATCATGACGGGCATCACCTTCGTCCTCGTCGGGGCGAGTCCCCGTTCCTTCGGGCGTCAGCACGCCGACGCGATGCTGCGCGCATGCGCTCCCACGATCCGTGCGGTCCGCGTCATCCTGGGCCCGATCGCGCAGGGACTGGCCGTCTTCGGCAGCCGGGTCACGCCGGGGGCGGGGCGGAGCACGTTCGCGACCGAGACGCAGCTGCTCAGCATGGTCGACGAGGCGGCGTCGCATGACCTCATCGAGGCGGACGACCGCGAGCTGATCCACTCCGTCTTCGACTTCACGGATCAGTTCGTCCGCGCCGTCATGGTGCCGCGCACCGACATGGTCACGGTGGACGCCACCGCCACCACTTCCGAGGCGATGGATCTCTTCCTCGACAGGGGCGTCTCGCGCATCCCGGTCGTCGACGACGAGGCCGACGACGTCGTCGGGGTGCTCTACCTCAAGGACCTCGTGCAGTTCGCCTACCGTGATGACCGCAGCTGGCGGGCGGCCTCGGTGCGCCGGCTCGCCCGGCCCGCGGTGTTCGTGCCGGAATCGATGCGCGCCGAGACCCTCTTGCAGCAGATGAAGCGCGAGGCCGTGCACGTGTGCATCGTGATCGATGAGCACGGCGGAATCGCCGGCCTCGTCACGATGGAGGATCTCATCGAGGAGCTCGTCGGGGAGATCTCCGACGAGTACGACCGGCCCGGCGCCGAGATCGTCGAGCTCGAGCCGGGGCACTACCGGGTGAGCGGGCGGATGAGCCTCGAGGACGTGGGCGAGCTGTTCGGCGTCGAGCTCGAGGACGACGACGTCGACTCCATCGGCGGGCTCCTGGGCAAGGAGCTCGGCCGCATCCCCACTCCCGGCGCGACGGCCGTCGTGCGCGGGCTGCTCCTCACCGGCGGCGCCTCGCGGGGCCGCGGGCGCGGCATCGAATACGTCTTCGTCGAGCGGGCCGAGGAGCCGCTCGCGGGGGATCAGAACAAGGAGAACCACGATGAGCGATGAGCGCGACACCGAGAACCCGACCCCGCATCGCAGCGGTTTCGTGACCTTCGTGGGCCGGCCGAACGTCGGCAAGTCCACGCTCACGAACGCGCTGGTCGGCGAGAAGATCGCGATCACCAGTGAGAAGCCGCAGACCACGCGGCGCGCGATCCGCGGCATCGTGAACCGTCCGGACGGGCAGCTCGTGATCGTGGACACCCCGGGGATCCACCGCCCTCGCACTCTGCTGGGCGAACGTCTGAACGACCTCGTCGGGCAGGTGCTCGGCGACGTCGACGTGATCGGCTTCTGCGTGCCGGCGACCGAGAAGGTCGGCCCCGGTGACAAGCGCATCGCCGCATCGCTGGACGGCTACCCGCGGGCGAAGAAGATCGCGATCGTGACCAAGGTCGACATCGCCGAGCGGGACGAGATCACCGAGCGGCTCATGGAGGTCGACTCCCTGCGCGAGGACTGGGCGGCCGTGATCCCGCTCTCCGCGCTCACGCGGGTCCAGCTGGACGTGCTCGCGGACGAGGTGCTCTCGCTCATGCCGGAGGGGCCGTCGCTGTACGAGGACGACATCGTCACGGACGAGTCCACCGAGGACCGTATCGCCGAGATGATCCGCGAGGCGGCCCTCGAAGGCGTCCGCGACGAGCTGCCGCACTCGATCGCGGTCGTCGTCGACGACATCGCGCGCCGCGAGGACTCCGATCTGACCGACGTGCACGCCTCGATCGTGGTGGAGCGGGACAGCCAGAAGGCGATCATCATCGGACGCAAGGGCGCCAGGCTCCGCGATGTCGGCGCGACCGCCCGTGCGGGGATCGAGGAGCTGCTCGGCACCCGGGTGTTCCTCGGTCTGCACGTGAAGGTCGCCAAGGAATGGCAGCGCGACCCGAAGCAGCTCGGCCGGCTGGGGTTCTGACGTGAGCGTCGCCGCGCAGCAGTGGATCGCCCAGGACTGGGGCGGTCCGGAGCGCTGGCGACTGGCCGATACGACGGCACCGGATCCGGAACAGGGTGAGGTCACGATCCGCGTGCGCGCCGCCGGGATGAACCCGGCCGACCGCAAGCACGTCGCCGCGCCGAGGCCCGGCGTCGCGTTGCCGGTCCCGATCGGCTACGAGATTTCCGGCGAGATCCTCGCGATCGGACCCGGCACCCGGATCGGATCGGGTGAGGCGCGGGTCGGCGATGAGGTCGTCGCCTTCCGCGTGCAGGGCGGCTACGCGACGGCGCTCACGATCCCCGCGGAGAAGGCCTTCCTCAAGCCAGGGCCGCTGTCGCACGGCGAGGCGGCGAACCTGCTGCTCGCCGGGACCACGGCGGCGGAGATGCTCGACCGCGTGCACGCCGGCGCGGGGGAGACGATCCTGCTGCACGGCGCCTCGGGCGCGGTCGGCGTCATGGTGCTGCAGCTCGCCGCCCTGCGCGGCGTCCGCGTGATCGGGACCGCGAGCGCGGCCGGTGCGGAGCGCGTGCGCGGGTTCGGTGGGATCCCGGTCGCGTACGGCGACGGTCTCTTGGACCGGGTGCGCGCCGTGGGCCTTCCGGCGGACGCGGCGCTCGATACGATCGGCACGGACGAGGCGATCGACGTGTCCCTCGCGCTGGTCGAGGATCGCACGCGGATCGTGACGATCGCGGCACCCGGTCGTGCCGCGGAGCACGGCTTCGGGGCCATCGCCGGGACGCAACCCGCCAGTACCGCATTCCGCGACGGCATCCGCGGCGAGCTCGTCCGCCTCGCCGACGAGGGACGTCTCGTGGTGCCCCTCGCCCGCACCTATCCGCTCTCCGAGGCCGTCGAGGCCACTCGCTTCCTCGCCGAGGGGCACCCCGGCGGCAAGCTCGCGCTGATCCCCTGACGGGCGGCCAGGGAGCGCGACGCCGCCGGTCTCACCATCCGCCGGAGGATCCGCCACCGCCTCCTCCGCCGGAGAACCCGCCGCCGAAGGAACCGCTGGAACTGGATGAGGTGCTCGGTGTGGGGGTCGGGCTGAGCGAGCTGTTCATGCCGCTGAGCGACCCTGCGAAGCTCGCGCCCGTGTAGCCGTAGTACCAGCCGGGCGTGATGCCGTCGTGCTCGTACTGCACGGCGAGCACCTGGCCCCACTCCCGCTCCATGCCGAACAGCATCGCGAAGGGCAGGAGCCGCTCGTACAGCACGATGACGTCCACCGTGCCGTCCGCGCGGCGTTCCGCGCCCCGGTAGGACTGCAGCATGCGGATCCGGTCCGCCTCGGCCAGCCGGATGTACTCGCGCACCCCGAGCAGGTATTCGCGCGTCTCGGCACCCTGCGGCGTGAGCACCGCGCGGCGCGGCAGTGAGAAGAGGAGCGCGACGAGCGCGATCGCCGATGCGACGATCCCGACCACGAAGGTCGCGATGGCGGCCGGGCGGCCCACCGCCATGCCTGGTACGGCGAGCGCGACCGCGCCGAGGCCCGCCGCCAGTGCGAGGACGCTCAGGACCACCGCGAGCACCGAGCGCCGCCGCGTGAGCAGACCGCGCTCGAACGCGGCGACGTGGGCGGATCCGGAGAGCGCCTTGAGCCGGGTGACCAGTGCATCGTTCGGCACCTCGAGATGCAGCGTGGTGCCGACGGGATTCCCGGGGAACAGTGCGTGCAGCGCCTCTGCGTCGAGTGCATCGGGGGCGATGGACGGGTCGAGCAGTTCGAGCACCGGCTTGCTCTCGCCATCGGAGATGCGGATCGCCTTATGGACGGCGAGATGCACCATCTCTGCGGAGTCCGCGACGGGCTTGCGTCCTTCGATCTCGGCGGCGAGAACGGGCGGAAGCGCGTCGGGCACGTCGTACTGGGCGACCACGATGCCGCGACCGCTGCGGCGCCCGTTCCGGCGCAGCAGCCCGATGCCGAGGATCGGGCCGCCGATCGCGAGCACCGCGGCGAGGCCAGCGACGGGGTACGGCGCCACATCCGTCATCGGATCCGGCTGTCGGGCCGGCGCCTGCGCGAAGGTTCCCTCCTGCATCGGGAACGCGACCGTGACGCCGGATCCGGCGGGGATCTCATCCTGCGTCACGGCGAACCCGCCGGTCTCCGTGACGGGGGAGAGCGTGCATGGAACCGTGGCGCCGGCGGGACCCGCGTAGCAGGAGGGAGCGCCGACCATGGCGGCATCGACCTCGGGGGCGAACGACAGCTCGGCCGAGAAATGGGCGATCGGCTGCGCGGAGTTCAGCGGCAGCAGGTTCCAGTACCACTCGTCGATCGCCCGGTCGGTGGGGCGGTGCACGACGTCGCGCATCGTGTACCGGATCACGTAGGTGGTGCGGCCGTGCGCGTAGGAGTCAGGATCGCCGATCTTCAGCTGACGCTCGCCGTCATCGGTCTCGCTGTCGTCGTACGGCACCGCCGTGCCCGCACCATCCGTGATCGAGACGACGTGCAGTCCGAGCGGCGCGCCCTCGTACCAGGTCGGCAGGCCGCGGAGGATGCCGTGGTTCTGGTCGAACTCGGGGAAGTCCGCGACGAGCGTCTCGGTCACCGTCAGCATCGCGCGGCCGTCCGCGTCGCGGCTGAGCTGGTACTGCGCATCCCAGGAGGCGTAGGAGAAGTCGTTCGTGTCGGCGTGCGCGGCGGGTGCCGCCAGCAGCGGGGCCACCACGATGGCGAGGGCGCCGAGCAGGGCGAGCAGCCGGGCGCGCAGTCGAGCCGTCATGCCAGCCAGACTAGCCATTCCCGCCGTGGGTCTGCGCCGCCGACATCGGCCGCGTCCCCTCGTGCCACCTCCGCTCGGCGCATCCGCACCGGAGCGCGCCGGATGGCCCGGCGATTTCTGGCCTTGGTAGAAGAAATTGCGCGACGCGCCGGTCGCGCGGTTGACATCGGTGGACGTCGTCGGCAACGTGGGTCGGACTTCGGCTTCACAGGTGACGCAAAGGCGCTCGTCGGATGGGCCGGAGTCCGCTCGCCGGCCTGGCGAGGGGTCCACTCAGTTCAGAAAGAGCAACTGCATGCGACTCACCAGAAAGTTCGCGCTCGCCGCCACCGCGGCCGTCGCGTTCACAGTCGGCACGGTCATCCCGGCAGCCGGCGCAGCAACCCCCGATGACAACACCGACGTTCCGTCCTACCAGGAGTTCGCCGCATCGACGTATCGGGACGTCGACGGCAGCTACATCGTCAACGGCGACGAGGTTCTGTCGAATCAGAGCCAGTTGCGCACCTTCTACGAGAAGATGGTCGGCCCGGAGACGCCGTTGGACGGCCTCATCGTCAACACGGTCAACGGGGCCGATGATCGATGGTCGGACGCGCAGGTGGGCGACCTCACCTATTGCGTGAGCACGGCGTTCGGCGCGCGTCACGACGATGTCGTGAACGCGATGGCGAGCGGTGCCGCACTCTGGGAGGCCGCCTCGTCGAAGATCGACTTCGTGTACGTCAGCAGCGCCGACGGCAATTGCACGACGCGGAACAAGTCCGTGCTGTTCTCGGTCGAGCCCGTGCAGACCTCGCAGTACATCGCCCGGGCGTTCTTCCCGAGCACGGCGGACCGTCAGCAGAACGTGCTCATCGATGACTCGATCTGGAGCTCGGGAGCCTGGACGCCGACCAACATCCTCGGCCACGAGCTCGGCCACGTGCTGGGCTTCCGTCATGAGCACACCCGTCCGGAGTCGGGCACGTGCTTCGAGGACAACAACTGGCGTCCGCTGACGCCGTACGACTCGTCCTCGATCATGCACTACCCGCAGTGCAATGGGACGTCCGACGACCTGTCGATGACCAGCACCGACGTGACGGGTGTCGTTTCGCTCTACGGAAGCTGAGCAGCCGCTCCTCCGAGTTCTCCGCTGCCGGGCCTGGTCGATCTCGACCGGGCCCGGTCTGCGTCAGAGCGCGGCCCTGACGGCGAAGGCGGTCGGGTGCGAACGCGTCAGTGCAGCGCGCTCGTCTCGATGATCGTGCGCAGGGTGGCCTCGTCGTTCGGGATCTCGGTGACGCGCTGCGGGGCGGCGAGCAGGGTCTGCAGCTCGTCCGACAGCGGGAGTTCGATGCCGAGCGCCTCGGTGATCGTCTCACCGAACTTCTCCGGCTTGGCGGTCTCGAGCACGAGCATCGGCACGCCGTCCTCCACGAACGCGCGCGCGACCTTCACGCCGTCGGCCGTGTGCGGGTCGATGATGGCGCCGCTCGTCTCGTGCACGGCGCGGATCGTGGCGAGCCGGTCGGCGTGCGTGCTGGTGCCGCTGACGATCCCGAACTCGTCGGCGAAGCGCGGCAGATCCGCCGTGAAGTCGAACGCACCGGTGCGGGACAGGTCGTCCCACGCGCCGACGACACCCTGCGGGTCGCGGCCGACGAGGTCGTAGATGAAGCGCTCCAGGTTCGAGGCCTTGGAGATGTCCATCGACGGGCTCGACGTTGCGAGCGTCTGCGCGGCGCTGCGAGGGCGGTAGACGCCGGTGCGGAAGAACTCGTCCAGCACGTTGTTCTCGTTCGCAGCGAGCACCAGCTGGCGGATCGGCAGGCCCATGCCCCGGGCGAAGAAGCCGGAGAGGATGTTGCCGAAGTTCCCGGACGGCACCGCGAACGACACCTCGAAGCCCTCTCGCTCCGTGGCGTCGAGATCGTCGGTCGCCCGCAGCCACGCCCAGAAGTAGTACACGACCTGCGCCGTGATGCGCGCGAGGTTGATCGAGTTGACCGCGCCGAGGTGCTGCGCGTTCTTGAAGTCGAGGTCGCCGGCGAGGTCCTTGACCAGGTTCTGGCAGTCGTCGAAGACGCCGTCGACGGCGATGTTGTGCACGTTCGCGTCCTGCAGCGAGTACATCTGCGCGCGCTGGAACGGGCTCATCCGGCCCTGCGGCGAGAGCATGAAGACGCTGATGCGGTCCTTGCCGCGCAGGGCGTGCTCGGCGGCCGACCCGGTGTCGCCCGAGGTGGCGCCGACGATGTTCAGCACGCCGCCGGTGCGCTCGAGGGCGTACTCGAGCGCCTGGCCGAGGAACTGCATCGCCATGTCCTTGAACGCCAGCGTCGGGCCCTCGGAGAGCCCGACGAGCGTGATCCCGCCGCCGATCGGCGTGAGCGGCACGGGAGCCGCGAAGACGGAGGGGGAGTAGGCGGCGGTGCAGAGCGCCGCGAGGTCCTCGCGCGGGATGTCCGTCGCGAACAGGCCGAGCACCTCGGTCGCCAGCTGTGCGTAGCCGAGTGAGCGCCAGGACTCCAGGGTCGCGGCGTCGACCTTCGGCAGCTGCTCCGGGACGAGCAGGCCGCCGTCGACGGCCAGCCCCTCCAGGAGCGCCTCGCTGTAGGTCTTCGGCTCCCCGCCACCGCGGGTGGAGATGTACTGCACGAGATGCTCCTCGAAAGTCAGGCGTCTTGGATCCGCTCGTAGGCGTGCGGGTCCGCGTGCATCGATTCTCGCAGGTCCGTCACAGCCCCGCGGTCCGGATGACGCCGTGCTAGCATGGCCGCATGCGCGCAGGCGGTCTGCTTCTTCTTAGCTGCCGCGACGAGTCCCGTATCTGAGGGCCCCACTCGTCGCGGTGTTCGTGTTGGCCCGCCCCACACTTGAAGCGACGAGAAGAGCAACCCCTCATGATGAACAACCAGCGCCCCTCCGCGATGCCGGTCCACAAGTACCGTCCGTTCCACGAGCAGATCCGTGTCGACCTGCCCGATCGCACCTGGCCCTCCGCCCGCATCACGAAGGCGCCGCGCTGGTGCGCGGTCGACCTGCGCGACGGCAACCAGGCGCTCATCGACCCGATGTCGCCCGAGCGCAAGCGCGTGATGTTCGAGTTGCTCGTCGGCATGGGCTACAAGGAGATCGAGGTCGGCTTCCCGTCCGCGAGCCAGACCGACTTCGACTTCGTGCGTCAGCTCATCGAAGAGGACCTGATCCCGGACGACGTGACGATCCAGGTCCTGACGCAGTGCCGCGAGCACCTCATCGAGCGCACGTACGAGGCCATCGCCGGTGCCAAGCAGGCCATCGTGCACTTCTACAACTCCACCAGCGTGCTGCAGCGCGAGGTCGTTTTCCGCTCCGACCGTGAGGGCGTCAAGCAGATCGCGCTCGAAGGGGCGCGGCTGTGCCGCGAGTTCGAGAAGCGCATCCCGGACACCGAGGTCTACTACGAGTACTCGCCCGAGAGCTACACCGGCACCGAGCTCGAGTATGCCGTCGAGGTCTGCAACGAGGTCCTGGAGATCCTGCAGCCGAGCCCCGGCCGCAAGGTGATCATCAACCTGCCGGCGACCGTCGAGATGGCCACTCCCAACGTCTACGCCGACTCGATCGAGTGGATGAGCCGCCACCTGAACCACCGCGAGAACGTGATCCTCTCGCTGCACCCGCACAACGACCGGGGCACCGCGATCGCGGCGGCGGAGCTGGGCTACATGGCCGGCGCCGACCGCATCGAGGGATGCCTGTTCGGCAACGGCGAGCGCACCGGCAACGTCGACCTCGTCGCGCTGGGCATCAACATGTTCACCCAGGGGATCGACCCCGAGATCGACTTCGGCGACATCGACCAGGTCAAGCGCACGGCCGAGTACTGCAACCAGCTGCCGGTGCCGGAGCGCAGCCCGTGGGCCGGCGATCTGGTCTTCACGGCGTTCAGCGGATCGCACCAGGACGCGATCAAGAAGGGCTTCGAGGCGATGGCCGCGCGGGCCGAGGAGCAGGGCGTCACGGTCGATGACATCGAGTGGGGCGTGCCCTACCTGCCGGTCGACCCGAAGGATCTGGGTCGCTCCTACGAGGCCGTCATCCGGGTCAACTCGCAGTCCGGCAAGGGCGGGGTCGCGTACCTGCTGAAGACGGATCATGCCCTCGACCTGCCGCGGAAGCTCCAGATCGAGTTCTCCGGGGTCGTGCAGGGCAAGACCGACGCCGAGGGCGGCGAGGTCACCAGCGAGCAGATCTGGGCGATCTTCAACGACGAGTACCTGCCCGCCTCGGCCGACGACGCCAAGTGGGGGCGGTTCGAGCTGCTCGGCACGCGCACGAACAGCGACATGTCCGGAGACGTCACGCTCGACGTCGTGCTGCGCGATGACGAGGAGCGCGTCGAGGCGGAGGGGCGCGGAAACGGTCCCGTCGCGGCGTTCATCGAGGTGCTGCGCGAGCGCGGCTTCGAGATCTCGCTGTACGACTACGTCGAGCACACGCTCTCGACCGGCGGAGACGCCCAGGCGGCGGCGTACGTCGAGCTGCAGGTCGGCGACCAGCGGCTGTGGGGCGTCGGGATCGACGGCGACATCTCGACGGCGTCGCTCAAGGCGATCGTGTCCTGCGTGAACCGCTCCATCCGCGCCAGGGCCGCCGCCGACGCGGACTTCGTCACGGCCTGAGCGGTCGCACCAGAGCTTCTCCGCATCGTCACCCCGTGTGCGGAGGATCCGTCCGCGGCGCAACCGTCCGCGTGACTGCGCCTGCGCCCCTGATCCGGCAGAACCTGCCGGATCAGGGGCGCAGGCGTGTATCAGGGGCGGATGATCGGGATCATCCCGGTCTCGGCGGCGACGCGGCGGCGGTAGAGGGCGCGCTGCTCGGGCAGTGACAGGTCGAAAGCCACGGCGAGCACGCGGATGATCGCGGTCAGGACGATGCCGATGATCGCGGCCGGCACGATGCCCATGCCGAGTCCGTGCGCGACCACGATGAAGGCGCAGCCTGCGCCGGCGGCGACCGCGTAGAGGGAGCCGACGTGCATGATCGACACCGGCAGGCCCATGAGCATGTCGCGGAGGACGCCTCCGCCGGCGGCGGCGCAGACGCCGATGAACACGGCGGGCACTTCGGGCAGGCCGAACGCGATCGCCTTGCTGGTGCCGAAGGCGCCGAACATGCCGATCACCACGGCGTCGAGGCCGACGACCACGGCGTTCAGGCGCTGGAAGAGGCCGGCGAGCAGCATGCCCACGAGCGCTGCGCCTCCGGCGGTGAGCAGGTACCAGTTGCTGTGCAGCGAGGCGGGCGGCTGGCCGAGGAGGATGTCGCGGATAAGACCGCCGCCCATGCCGATCATGATGCCGATGATGGCGACGCCGAGCAGGTCGAGGCGGCGTTCGCCTCGGAAGCCGCTCGCGAACAAGGCGCCTTGCACACCGCCCAGGCCCACGCCCAGCAGATCGGCCCACAGCGGGATGGTGAAGGTCGGTTCGGTCACAGCTCTATTGTCCCCGGGAGTGGGATGATCGAGGAATGCCCACCTACCGAGATGAAGCGGTGATCCTGCGCACCCACAAGCTCGGCGAGGCTGACCGGATCGTCACGATGCTCTCTCGTGCGCACGGCAAGGTCAGGGCTGTGGCGAAGGGGGTGCGCCGCACCTCGTCGAAGTTCGGCTCGCGGCTCGAGCCGTTCATGGTGGCGGACGTGCAGCTGTACCAGGGCCGTTCGCTCGATATCGTGCAGCAGGCCGAGTCCCTCGGTTCCTACGGTGCCGATATCGCCCTGCACTACGACCGCTACACGGCCGCCAACGCGATGGTGGAGACGGCCGATCGGCTGAACGACTCCGAGGCGACGCCCGACCAGTATCTGCTGCTCGTGGGCGGGCTGCGCGCCCTCGCGCGCGGCGAGCACGCCTCTCGCAGCATCCTGGACTCCTATCTGCTGCGCGTCATGGCGCTTTCGGGCTGGGCGCCGTCGTTCGACGACTGCGCGCGCTGCGCGAAGCGCGGTCCGCACTCGGTGTTCGTCGCCCAGATGGGCGGCATCGTCTGCGACGAGTGCGCGCCGGTGGGCAGTCCGCGCATTCCTGCGACGGCGATCGAGGTGCTCCGCGCCCTGATCGCGGGAGACTGGGAGCGCGTGGACTCCGCATCCGATCGCGACACCGCGGCCGCGTCCGGTGTCATCGCCGCCTATGCCCAGTGGCATCTCGAGCGGGGGATCCGCTCGCTCTCGCTCGTGGAGGGAACCCGTTGAGCCCCAAGCCGTACACGCACAAGGACGCCGTCCCGTACCGTCCGCTGGACTGGACCGGCGTGCAGCCGCCTGCGTTCCCCGCCGTACCGAACCATGTCGCGATCGTCATGGACGGCAACGGCCGCTGGGCGAATCGCCGCGGACTCAACCGCATCGAGGGGCACAAGGCGGGGGAGGAGGTGCTGCTCGACGTCGTGGCCGGTGCGATTCAGGCCGGCGTCAAGCACCTCAGCGTGTATGCGTTCTCGACGGAGAACTGGGCGCGCTCTCCCGAGGAGGTGCGCTTCCTCATGGGGTACAACCGCGACGTGCTGCACCGTCGTCGCGACCAGCTCAACGAGTGGGGCGTGCGCATCAGGTGGGCGGGGCGCAGGCCGCGCCTGTGGGGTTCCGTCATCAAGGAACTGGAGTACGCGTCGGAGCTGACGCGAGGCAACGACACGCTCACGCTCACGATGTGCATCAACTATGGCGGGCGCGTCGAGCTCGTCGATGCGATGCGTGCGATCGCCGAGGACGTGAAGGCCGGGCGGATGCGCCTGAGTGCGATCACGGAGAAGGCGATCCGTCGGCATCTGTACATTCCGGACATGCCCGATGTGGATCTGTTCCTGCGCAGTTCGGGGGAGCAGCGCACGTCGAACTTCCTGCTCTGGCAGTCGGCGTATGCGGAGATGGTGTTCTTGGACACGCTGTGGCCGGATTTCTCCCGCGAGGAGCTGTGGCGGGCGATCGGGGTCTATCTCTCCCGTGACCGCCGTTTCGGCGGGGCGGTCGATACGCCCGACGCTGTTTCCGGGGTCTGAGTTCGCGGGGCTTCAGCGGCGGCGGCGACGGTGGCTCCGGAATGACGGCGCCGCGCTGCGGGCACGCGGGCCTGGTCTGACCTTGCCCTTCTTGGGGGTGGGTTCAGGCGGCGGGGTGGAACCGTCGGGGTGGTGGGTCGATGTCTCCCCAGGCGTAGCGGAGGGGGAGTCTCGGGTGCAGCACGTTCTGTTCCCCGCCCGGGTGGTGCAGGACGAAGTCGTCCTTCCGGTGGCGGGTGATGTGCCATTGTCTGTGGTGGAGTTGCATGTGGTGGAACCGGCAGAGCAGGATGCCGCGGTCGATGTTCGTGTGGCCGTCGTCTCGGGCCCATTCGTCGATGTGGTGGGCTTCGCAGTAGGACGCGGGCCGGTCGCAGCCGGTCCACCGGCATCCGCCGTCGCGGGTGGCGAGTGCGATGCGTTGTGTCGGGGTGAACAGTCGTGATTCGCGTCCCACGTCGAGCGGGTTCCCACTCGTGTCGACGGTGATGGGGAGGGTTCCGGTGTCGCAGAGGTGTCTTTCGGCGACCGTGGCGGGGAGGGCGGTGAGCCCGTCTTCGGTGACCGCCACCCGGGCGGGTGCGCCGTCGCCTGTGATCTGCTGGACGAGCCGGAGTCCGGCTTGCCGGGTGCCGAACATGGCGGCAGGGTCGGCGAGCGCTCCGGCGCGGATGAGGTCGAGGAGCAGGTCGTAGGAGAGCTGGTCGTTGGTGCGTGGATCCGCGGCGAGGTCTGCGGCGGAGGCTTTCTCGGTGGGGTCGACGAATCGGGGTCCGCCGCGGCGGGGCCGCAACGCGGCGTTGAAGATCGTGTCGAGGTAGGCGCCGCCTTCGTCGTCGAACGCGATCGACGCCCGCCGGACACCGTCCGGGTCGAACCAGGTCCGGAACGCCCGCTTCTCATACCGGGCCAGGAACCTGGCCTCGGCCCCGTCCGGGTCGAGCAGGTCCCGGATCGTCCGTGCCGATGCGGCCAGTTCCTCCACGGTCCGCCGCCCTGCTTCGTCGATCAGCTGCATGGCGGCCTCCGCCCACGCATCGCCGGCGCCCTCAGGTGGATCGCCGAGCCCTCGACGGATCGCATCGAACTGCGCCGAAGTCACCACCCCTGACCGCAGCCCGTCCCGCAGTATCTGTCGCCAATCAATCGCGGTGGTCGCGTCGGGCGCATCGACGCCGGACAGGTCAGCCGCGGCGTCCGAACCAGCCGCATCGTCGAGCAGTGCTTCCCCGACTCGCACCTGCCGGGCGGCTTCGCCCTTCGTCATCCCGCCGAGTTCCTGAACCAGAGACGCCGCCGACCGGTGTCCGCGCGCCTGCGCCAATCCTGTATGCCCCGCGTCCCGGGTGGAGCGTCGTGCGATCACCCCGGCGCAGATCACCTGCACCTGCTCCACCAGCCGGCCGACCTCACCGGCCTCCCGAAGCACCGCAACAGCCCCGGCATCGTCCAGGTTCTCGATGGCTGCGTGCACGTCCGACGCGGTCGCATCCGCGCTGATCCGCCCGGCCAGGGTCGGGATCAGCGCCGCGATCGCGTCCAACGTCTTCATACCCCCACCCTCCCCGCCACCACCGACATTCGAACCCCAGATCAACCCAGATTTCCAAACAGGGGATAAGTCGGCCGAAGACGGGAATGTGGAGGACGATTCCGACCCCGAATGACCGCGCAGCCCCCGAATGACCGCGCAGCCCCCGAATGACCGCGCAGCCCCCGAATGACCGCGCAGCCGCCGAATGACCGCGCAGCCACCGATGGATCGCGCGCGCGTGGCGGGCGCCCGCCGCGCCCGCGGCGCGCAGCGTTCCGGGAGCGGCCAACTCCGCCGCGCGGGTCCTTCCGGGAGCGCTCCACCCGCCCCGCCGTGAATAGCATGGTTCCATGCGCCAGAATCCGAGCTTCGCCATGACGGACGCCACCGAGCTGCGGCGGATCATCGCCGCCAACCCGTGGGCGACTCTCGTGGGCCGCGACGCGAACGGGATGACCGCGTCGCACTATGCGGTGCTGCTCGATCCGGAGCGCGAAGACCTCACGATCGTCGCCCACGTCGGCCGCCCCGACGACCTCGTCCTCGGCCTGGGGACGCAGGAGCTGATGGTGGTCTTCCAAGGACCGCACGGCTACATCTCGCCCGGCTGGTACGGCGACGTCGCCGCGGTCCCCACCTGGAACTACGTCGCGGTGCACCTGTCCGGCGTGCCGGAGCTGCTCGACGGCGAGGAGAACCTGCGCGTGCTGAACCACCTCGTCGATCATTTCGAGGGCAGGCTCGCAGACCCGCGCGGCATGTGGAGCCCGCCGAACGACGAGGCTTTCGTGCGCCGTCTCGAGGCGGGCACCGTGGGGTTCCGGCTCACTCCGACCCGGGTGACCGCCAAGCGGAAGCTCAGCCAGAACAAGCCCGACGAGGTGATCGAGAACGTGATCCTCGAGCTGCGGAGCGATGGCGTGTACGCGAACCCGTCGCTGGCCGCCGAGATGCAGCGCGCCCACGACGCGCGTCTCGCCGCCCGGGCGGACGCCCGGTGACGGCGGCGGAGGCCGGCGCGCACCTCGATGCGATCCGCGCGGTGCGCATCGCGACCGCGGATCGCCGCCTGCTGGCCGTGGACGGTCCGGTGGACCTGCTCCTCGAGGACGGCCGGATCGCCGACATCGCGCCGACCGGAGCGCTCCCGCTGCGGGGACGGGTGCGGGACGGCGACGGCGCATGGATCGTCCCCGGCCTGTGGGACCACCACGTGCACACCGTGCAATGGGCCCTTGCCGCGCAGCGCGAAGACCTCTCCGGCGCGACGGGCGCCGTCGAGGCCGCCGCGCGCATGGCGCGTGCGGCCGTGCTGGGCGACGGGCGCAGGGTCGGCACCGGCTTCCGCGATGTGCGCTGGCCGGACCGGCCCGACCTGACCCTGCTCGACGAGCACACCGGCGAGGTCCCGACCTACCTCATCAACGCCGACGTGCACAGCGTGTGGCTGAACTCGGCGGCCTTCCGCCGCGAGGGCTTCCCGGTCGCTGCGGACGGAGTTCTCCGCGAGGAGGACGCGTTCGAGATCTCCCGTCGGCTGAACGCCGCGGATCCGGCGGTCGCCGACGAGGCGGTGTTCGAGGCCTCGCGGCAGGCGGCGAGCCGCGGCGTCGTGGGACTCGTCGATTTCGACATGGCATGGAACACCGAAGCCTGGGCGCGCCGCGTCGCGCACGGCTTCGACACCCATCGCGTCGAGTACGCGGTCTACCCGCACGACCTCGACCGTGCGATCTCCGAGGGGCTGCGCACGGGACAGATCATGGCCACCGATCCGCACGGCCTGGTGCATGCGGGGCCGCTCAAGATCATCTCCGACGGTTCGCTCGGCACGCGCACGGCCGCGTGCAGTCACGGCTACGCCGACGATCCGCACAACCACGGCGTGCTCACCGTGCCTCCCGCCGAGCTGCAGGAGCTGCTGCTGCGCGCCACCGGAGCAGGACTCGAGATCGCGCTGCACGCGATCGGCGACCTCGCAGTCACGGCGGCGCTGGACGCGTATGCCGCGACCGGCGCGCAGGGGACGATCGAGCACGCCCAGCTCGTGAGCCACGCAGACCTCGCCCGGTTCGGACGGCTCGGCGTGGCCGCGAGTGTGCAGCCGCAGCATGCGCTCGACGACCGGGACGCTGCGGAGGTGCTCTGGGCCGGGCAGACGGCGATCGCCTACCCGCTCGCGTCGCTGCACCGTGCGGGGGCGACGCTGCGCTTCGGATCCGATGCGCCGGTGGCGGCTCTCGATCCCTGGCACACGATCTCCGCGGCGTTCTTCCGGACGGATGACGACCGGGCTCCCTGGCGCCCCGAAGAGCGTCTGGACCTGGAGACCGCCCTCGCCGCGAGCGCGCGCGGCGGAACCGGCGGCGAGGCGGGCATCCGCCCCGGCGCGGTGGCCGACCTCGCTCTGCTGGGCGCCGATCCCGCGACCGCCGATGCGAGAGCACTGCGGGCGATGCCGGTGGCGGCGACGATCGTCGGCGGGCGGGTGACGTACGGGGGTTAACCCCCGGGCGGATCCGGCAGCCCGCACCCTGTCGGGCGCGACCCCGGAGCGGCATCGTTGTATCAGGCGCCGATCCGCGCCTTCACCGGCACGACACAGGAGATCTCGATGACCATCGCCACGCGACCCCTCGACTCGCGCTTCTCGGCGCCGCCGGCCGCACCCCGACGCGGATACGGGCACGCATGGGCCGCAGCCCCCGGGAACGCCCTCTTCCTCGTGCTGCTGGCGGTGCCGCTTGCGATCGTGGCGATGGGGGTCACCTGGGTGGTCTTCGGCGTCGGCGTCGGTTCGCTGCTGCTCGTGATCGGAGTGCCGGTCCTGGTCGGATCGCTGTACGTCGCGCGCGGTTTCGCCGAGGGAGAGCGGGTTCTGCTACGGATCACCAGCCATCCCGCGATCCCGGCGCCCGACTGGCGTCGCGGCACGAGGGGCACCGGCTTCTGGGCGCGTCTCACCCAGCCGATGCGGAACGCGCACTACTGGATGGCGCTGCTGTCGGCGCTCCTCGTGCGCCCGATCGTCGCGATCGTGGCGTTCGCCCTCGCCACGATCTGGATCGTGATGTCCCTCGGCGGCCCCACGTACTGGTTCTGGTCGCAGTTCACCGCGAACGGATCCGCTGAGAGCATCTGGGTGCCGTGGGCGGTGCAGCACCTCTTCGGCGGGATCGACCCGTCACCGGATCCGCACCGGTGGGCATCGATGCTCTACCTCGGCGTCGGAACCGTGTTCCTCCTCACGCTGCCGCTCGTCCTCCGCGGTCTCGTGCGGCTGCACGGCACGGTGGCGGCCGCCCTGACCGGGCGGTGGGAGTCCGACGACCTCGTCGCTCAGATCGAGGGTCTCGACGCTTCCCTCGGCGCGGCCGTGCAAGCCGAGGACGCGGGCCTGCGGCGGCTGGAGCGGGATCTGCACGACGGTCCGCAGCAGCGCCTGGTGCGCCTGCAGATGGATCTCGCGGCGCTGGAGCGGCGCGCGGCCGACGGTGATGCCGCGGCGGTCGCGGCACTCGCGCAGGAGTCTCGTGTCCACGCGCAGGCCGCGCTCGACGAGCTCAGGGCGCTCGCCGGCGGCGTGGCGCCGCCGCTGCTGCAGGACCGCGGGATCGCCGAGGCGATCACAGGGCTCGCGGCCGCCAGCGCACTGCCGGTGCGTGCCGACGTCGCGCCGGAGCTCACCGCGGCGCTGAGTCCGGAGGCCGCACGGAACCTGTACTTCGTGGTCGCCGAGCTTCTGACCAACGCTGCCAAACACGCGGGCGCCGACGGCGCCTCTGTGACAGCGGTCCGGGAGGGGTCGGTGGTGCGCGTGACGGTGCTGGACGACGGCCGCGGCGGCGCGGCGCCCCGGTCAGGGGGCGGGCTCGAGGGCCTCGCCCAGCGCGTACAGGGGCTCCGCGGCACGATGCACATCGACAGCCCGGAGGGCGGCCCGACCATCGTGACGGTGGCCCTGCCCGTCTCCGCCTGATCAGAGGGGAGCAGGAGGAGCGATCGCCCGCCCCATAGTCTGAAGGGCGTGACCGATCAGCAGACTCCCCTGCGGGTGATCCTCTTCGAGGACTCGATCCTGCTGCGTGAAGGGCTCGTGCGTCTGTTCGCCGAGGCCGGCTTCGAGACCGTCGGCGCGCATGCCGACGCCGACGACGTGGTCGACCGCACCAGGGCGGCCGCAGCAGAGGTCGCCGTGCTCGACGTGCGCATGCCTCCCACGTTCCGGGACGAGGGCATCCGCGCGGCGCTGGCACTGCGGGAGGCGCTGCCGGGGGTGGGGATCCTCGTCCTCAGCCAGTACGTCGAGGGGGTCTACGCCCGCGAGCTGCTCGGCGCAGGCGACGGGGGAGTCGGCTATCTCCTCAAGGACAGGGTCACCTCGCTCGAGGAGCTCTCCGCGGCGGTCCGGCAGGTGAGCCGGGGCGGAACCGTGCTGGATCCGCGCGTCGTGCAGCAGCTCATGAGGGCGGGACCGGATCCCGTCGGCCGTCTCACCCCGCGGGAGCGCGAGGTGCTCGAGGCCATGGCGGAGGGCCGCAGCAACGTATCGATCGCCGCGGGCATGAACGTCGGCGTGGGTGCGGTCGAGAAGAACGTCTCCGCGATCTTCGCGAAGCTCGGGCTGGAGGACTCCGGCACCGACCACCGCCGCGTGCTGGCCGTGCTCGCGTATCTGCAGAAGGACCCCCGTCCCTGATCGGGGCGAGGGTCCTTCTGCAGAGACGAGGTGTCAGGCGGCGATGTGCGACACGAGGAACCAGCGGTCCTTCTCGAGGCCGCGCTGGATCTCGATCGCCACGTCCTGGCTGGTGAGGTCGATCTCGTCGAGACCCTCGACGGCGGCCTTCACGTTCACGAGGATCGCGTCGATGTCGGCGATCACCGCGCGGACGAGGTCGTCCGAGCGGGTGAATCCGGCGGGCACCTGGGTGGCGCCGGCCTTCTCGGCCACGACCGTGGCGCGGGCGTCGATCGGCAGACCGAGGGCGACGATGCGCTCCGCAGCGGTGTCGGCGAAGTCTCCGGCGTGATCGACGATCACGTCGAGCAGCTCGTGCACGCCGACGAAGTTCGCGCCGCGCACGTGCCAGTGCGCCTGCTTGCCGTTGACGGTGAGGGCCTGAAGGCCCAGCACGACCGGGGTCAGGAACTGGGCGGCGCCGGCCGCGACGGTCGGGTCGACGGCGGTTGCGGTGATGGTCTCGGCGTTGCTCATGGTGTCTCCTCGGTGATCATTCGGATCCGTGCGTGCTGATGTCTTGACCTCAACGCTACTCAGCTCAGAATGTTCCGCAAGCAAGCTGAGGCAACGCTAACTCGCAGGTCAAACCATATTTCGGCAAGGCTTGCCTTCTCTGTGGATCTCCGCGTGCGCCGCGTGGACGACGGGCGGACACAGCGATCCGGGATACCTTCGTCAGGTGGCAACAGCTGGTACCTCCTCCCGTGCGGCCCTGCGCCGACTCCGCGGCTCCGATGCACAGGGCACGTCCGCAGTGCAGAAGGTCGGATCGAACTTCATCCCCCATGTGCAGGGCCTGCGCGCGATCGCGGTTCTCGCCGTCGTGCTCTACCACTTCTGGCCGGGACGGCTGAGCGGCGGCTACGTCGGTGTCGACATCTTCTTCGTGATCTCCGGCTTCCTGATCACGGCACACCTCGCGAGAGAGCTGAACGCCACCGGGCGGGTGAACCTCGGCCAGTTCTGGGCACGTCGGGCCCGCCGTCTGCTACCTGCCTCGCTTCTCGTGCTGCTGTTCTGCGCGATCGTCGCGGCGATCCCCGTGCTGTCGCCGCTGTCGCAGCTCCCCGCGGAGCTGCAGGAGATCGTCGCCTCCACGTTCTACGTCGAGAACTGGTTCCTCGCGCTGAACTCGGCGGACTACCTCGCGCACGCGGGGGATCCGACGATGGTGCAGCACTACTGGTCCCTCTCGCTCGAGGAGCAGTTCTACGTGCTCTGGCCGCTGATCATGCTGTTCGCGGCATGGATCGCGGTGAAGTACTTCCGCGGCTCCCGCCTGCGCGCGGCAGCGATCGCGATCGGCGTGGTCTCGGTGGCCTCCTTCGCGTTCTGCGTGTGGTTCACCGCGACGAACCCCGCTCCGGCGTACTTCGTGACGTTCGGCCGCATGTGGCAGTTCGGCGTGGGCGCCGTACTCGCGCTCGTTCCGCGCCTGCGCGTGAGCAACGCGATCGGCAGCTTCGTCCTGGGCTGGGGCGGCATCATCGTGCTGCTCGTCGTGATCTACCGCTTCGACGGGCAGACGCCCTTCCCGGGGTACATGGCCGCGATCCCCACGCTCGCGGCGGCGGCGATCATCGCCGCCTCGAACACGGAACGCTGGTGGTATCCGACCCGAATCCTCGCGATCCGTCCGATGCGCTTCACGGGCGACATCTCGTACAGCCTGTATCTGTGGCACTGGCCGCTCATCATCATCGCGCCGTCCCTGCCGTTCTGGGGCCTGTCGATCTATCACCGGGTCGCCCTGGTCGGCATCTGCTTCCTGCTCGCCTGGCTGACGAAGAAGTTCGTCGAAGACCCCACGCGCACCTGGAAGCCGCTGACGTCGCGCAAGCCCCGGCTCTCGCTCTGGGCGGCACTGGCGGCCATGGTGATCGTCGCAGGAACGGCCGGCGCCGGTTGGGCGGCGAACGCGGGAACCTACCAGCAGGGCGTCCAAGCCATCGCCCAGCTCCGCGCCGACCCGCCGGCCTGCTTCGGCGCGGCGGCCGTCCTCGACGAGTCCTGCGCGGGCAAGACGACCGACGAGATCCTCCCCGCGCCCGGTTTCGCGGGCGTGGACCGCCCGGAGCAGTCGCAGTGCTTCGTGCAGCTCAACGACGCGCGTGCGGTCTCGTGCGAGTTCGGATCGAAGGATCCGAACGCCAAGCAGATCGCCCTGATCGGCGACAGCCACGCCTATCAGCTGCTCACGACGTTCCAGGGCATCGCCGAGAAGGAGGGGTGGCACCTCACCACCTACTTCAAGGGCGCCTGCCCGTGGAACACCACACCGCTGTCCACCGGCGGCGCGTTCGGCGACGCGTGCACGCAGTACCGCGCCGCGGTGGCGAAGCAGCTCGATCAGAAGCACTTCGACGCGATCTTCACCGCCGCGCTCTCCACCACGCCCTACGCGGCGGGGGAGCACGGATCCTCCTATGACGCGGCGGTCGCGGGATACCGCGAGGCCTGGGCCACGCAGACGTCGAAGGGGACGCCGGTCATCACCGTGGTCGACAACCCGGTGTGGGAGACCGACCCGAACAAGTGCCTGCGCACGCGCGCGCAGAGCGCCTGCGACGGCGCGCGCTCGGACCTGCTCACCGAGAAGGATCCGCTGCGCGCGGCCGCGGACGGGCAGAAGGACGTCACGCTGCTCGACTTCACGAAGGTCTTCTGCGATGACGCGAACTGCCGCGCGGTCGTCGGCGGCGCGAACATCTACCGCGACCAGGACCACATCACGGTCACGTTCGCGAACTCCCTCGCGCCGCAGTACACGGCGGCGCTGAAGAGCGCGATGGGGATCGGCGGCTGAACGGATCCGAGCGCGGGGGCAGGGCGGATAGGGTCGCAGTATGAGCGACGACGCCACGATCCTGTCCCTGCCCGGCCGCAGCCCCGCGATCGATCCCACGGCGTTCCTGGCCGCCGGAGCGCGGGTGATCGGATCCGTCACGATCGGCGAGGCGTCCAGCGTCTGGTACAACGCGGTGCTGCGCGCCGACTCCGACACGATCACCATCGGGACGGGCAGCAACGCGCAGGACAACGTGTCGGTGCACGTCGACCAGGGGCACCCGGTCGTGATCGGCGACGACGTCTCGATCGGTCACAACGCGGTGGTGCACGGCTGCACGATCGGCGACGGTTCGCTGATCGGCATGGGAGCCGTCGTGCTCTCCGGAGCCGTGATCGGCTCCGAGTGCCTCATCGCCGGCGGGGCGCTGGTGCTCTCAGGGATGGAGGTAGCCGACGGCTCGCTCGTCGCCGGGGTGCCCGCCCAGGTGCGCCGCGCGCTCACTGCCGCCGAGCGCGCAGGGCTGCGGGAGAACGCGCGGGTCTACCGCGGCCACATGGCGACGCATCGCGAGGCAGCCCCGGCCTGAGCGGCCGCGCGAGGGGATGATCCCCGCCGGTCCGCAGTCATCCGGAAGCGCGGGGCTCGAGAGCACCGCCGTCCCGCGGCCCCGTCATGTGCCCGCTCATCGCGTGCTCCTGCGGGCGTGCGTCCGCGCATGGGTGACCTCGTGCATGTGTTGTTCGGTCCACTCTGCCAGGGTCTGGAACACCGGCTGGAGAGTCATCGCGAGGGGCGTCGCGGTGTACACGACACGAGGGGGGAGTTCCGCATAACGTTCGCGCTCGATCAGACCGTCGGCTTCGAGACGGCGCAGGCGCTCGGTGAGAGACTTCGCCGTCACTGCGGGAATCCGTTCCCGCAGCTCGGTGAACCGCATGGGGCCGTCGTGGACGAGGACCCACAGAACATGGGTGGTCCACCGTCCGAAGATCAGGCCGACCGCCGGATCGATCGGGCACTCGGACAACGTTGCGGAACCGGTCATGGTTACCCCTTGGTTACTAGTATCTTGATGATACTAACGTGGGCTTCCCAAGGAAAGGAAGCCTCATGGACGCTACTTCAACACTGTCGCTGCCATCACGTCGGGGCCCGCGCGCATCGACCACGCCGCAGACCCCTCACATCCAACTCGACCAGTTCTCTCCGATCGAGATCCAAGAGCGCTTGTGGGAGGCGATGAGCTCGTGGGAGGCGACCGTCATCGGGCGCAGCAATGTCTCCGCGCCGACCTCGCGAGCGATCCACATGAACCCGGGCGAGGCGCACGGTCCGGTCCAGGCGTTCTTCGTGGGCACGGAGTTCGTGCATCTGCACGGCGACGGCAGCGGGAGCGTGCACGCCACGCTGCCGCCAGAGCTGGCCGATGCCGCAACCGCTCAAGGGTGGGGCGAGACTCACCCTGTGGTCAAGCGCGGCTTCGGGTATCCCACCTGGGTCATGCTCTACGGGCCGCGCACCTCCGACGAACTCGCCGTCGTCGCAGGCATGCTCCAGGCCGGATACCGCTACGCACGGTTCGGAGAGACGCCGGTCGTGGAACTCGCGGGTGAGCGGTAGCGGAGCGGCGGCGAGCGCGACGATGCGCCTGCAGCGCTGGAGGCGCCTGCGAAACACGGCGATGCCGTCGGTGCTCTGTGCCGAGGACCGGTATCCTCAGAGGTCCGGGGCGGTGGCCAAGCTGGTCAAGGCAGTGGGCTCATAACCCAACGATCGCGGGTTCAAGTCCCGCCCGCCCCACTTCGGAACACACTCCGAGCGCGGGCATGCCCGATCGCGGGGGAGCCCACGTGCGGCGTGCCGCGACGCCGCCGGCTCTGGACGCTGTTCGTCAGGCGGGTGGCGTCCCCGTGGATGCCCCGACGCGCCGTTCGCGTAATGAAGCCCGGCCCGCGGCGTCTCTTTGAACGACACCTCGATACGCGGCACGGCGTCCCGGCTCGTATCGGCGTGGGCGGCGAAGGCACGTCCTCCGCTGCGACGAACAGCCTCCGAGCGATGCGAGCCCCATGAACATCCTTCCCCCGGCCATCCCCCTGACTGCGCGCGCGACGGCGGTGTGACGATGGAGATCCGTCCGCGGGCGGCGAGATCGGTGCCCCTCGCGGATCAGCCTTTCGCACCTGCCCGCATGAATCCCCTGGCCACCGTCTCGGTGATCAGCGGGCTCCTCGGCGTCGTATGCCTGGCCCCGGTTCTCGGATCGGTCGTCGCGCTCATCGCCGGGTACACGGCCCGGAAGCAGATCGACGCGCACCGGGAACGTGGGCGTGAGCGGGCGGATCGCGGAATCGTGCTCGGGTGGGTCGGGCTCGTGGTCGTCGTGATCGCTGTCGCTGTCGCCGGCGTCATCGTCCTCACCCGGCCATGAAGCGTCGCCGGTCGCAAGGGGAGAGGGCATGAACAGAGAGGTCCGCGTCGCGCTTCACCCTCGCGCCCTGGAGCGTTTCCGCGGGCGCAGCGGGAAGTCCGTGGCGAGGGTCCTGCTCGACGTGGGAATGAACGCGACAGACTTCAGCACCTGCATCCGCGGCGGTTTCACCCTGGACGACGTCGCGCGCCTGGCCGAGGCACTGGGCACGACGTCCCGGGAGCTCACGACCGCGAGCGCGGTGCTCGCCACCGCGGATCAGCTCCGACGAGCTTCCGCCGGCTGGGACTGAGAGGTCCTGCACGAGTTCCCACCGGTCCTCAGCAGCGGTCTCAGCCGCAGCGGATGAGACCGCTGCTGTGTCCGGCGGGATGCTCATAACGTGATGCTGTCCGGCGACGGTGAAGGTCTCCTGCCGTCGCGCCTCTGACCGAAGGTGGCTGCGTATCGTGAACCCGCAAGACGTTCTTCCCTTCCCGCCGACCCCGTCCGCGAGCGTCGCCGGTCGCACCATGCAGGAATCGGTGTACCGTCAGCGGGTCACGCCGTCGAGACTTCCGGCGGATGCCCCGAACATCCTCATCATCCTGATCGACGACGCGGGCCCCGGCCTGCCGGACACGTTCGGCGGCGAGGTGGCGACCGACACCCTGTCGCGGGTCATCGGCGAGGGGATCGGGTTCAACCGGTTCCACACGACGGCGATGTGCTCCCCGACCAGGGCGTCTCTGCTCACCGGCCGCAATCATCACCGCATCGGGAACGGACAGATCGCCGAGCTGGCGAACGACTGGGACGGATACGCGGGCGAGATCCCTAAATCGAGTGCTCTGGCCCCGGAGGTGCTGAAGGACTACGGTTACGCGACATCGGCGTTCGGCAAGTGGCACAACACTCCCACGATCGAGACCGGTGCGACGGGCCCGTTCCACAACTGGCCGACCAGCATCGGGTTCGAGTACTTCTACGGTTTCCTCGCCGGCGAGGCGTCGCAGTACGAGCCCAACCTGGTGCGCAACACCACGAGCGTGCTGCCCCCGAAGACGCCCGCGGAGGGATACCACCTGAGCGAAGACCTCGCCGATGATGCGATCGGCTGGCTGCGCAATCACAAGGCTCTGGCCCCGGAGAAGCCGTTCTTCATGTACTGGGCGACCGGGAGCATGCACGGTCCGCACCACATCATGAAGGAATGGGCGGACAGGTACTCGGGTCGGTTCGACGGAGGCTGGGACGAGTACCGGGAGATCGTCTTCCAGCGGGCGAAGGAGAAGGGCTGGATTCCCGGCGACGCCCAGCTCACCGAACGCGATCCGCGCATGCCCGCCTGGGAAGACATCCCTGCGGACGAGCGCGAGTTCCAGACCCGGCTGATGGAGGTCGCGGCCGGTTTCGCCGAGCACGCCGACGTGCAGGCCGGTCGCGTGATCGATGAGATCGAGGACCTCGGCTACGGCGACAACACGCTCGTCCTGTACATCTGGGGCGACAACGGCTCGTCGGGCGAAGGACAGAACGGCACGATCAGCGAGCTGCTCGCCCAGAACGGCATCCCGTCCACCGTCCCGATGCACATCCAGGCGATGAACGAGATGGGAGGACTCGACGTCCTCGGCACCGCGAAGGTCGACAACATGTACCACGCGGGATGGGCCTGGGCGGGAAGCACTCCGTACAAAGGCATGAAGCTGCTCGCCTCGCACCTCGGCGGCACGCGCAACCCCATGGCGGTCCGCTGGCCTGCCAGGATCGTCCCGGATTCCGCGCCCCGCCCCCAGTTCGTGCACTGCACGGACATCGTGCCGACGATTTACGACCTCCTCGGCATCACTCCGCCACGCGTCGTCAACGGCGTCCCGCAGGACCCCATCGACGGGTCCAGCTTCGCGGAGGCGCTCACCGATGCCGAGGCCGCGGAGACGCACCTCACGCAGTACTTCGAGATCATGGGCAGCCGGGCGATCTATCACGATGGCTGGATGGCGTCGGCCTTCGGCCCGCGCGCTCCCTGGGTCCCCGGTGTACCGGAGGGGATCGCCGAATGGACCCCCGATCAGGACACCTGGGAGCTGTACCACCTCGCAGAGGATTGGACGCAGGCCGATGACCTCGCCGACTCGCATCCCGAGAAGCTCGCGCAGATGAAGGAGCTGTTCGCGATCGAGGCCGCCAAGAACAGCGTGTACCCGGTCGGCGGCGCCCTCTGGGTACCGATCTACCATCCGGAACTCCGTCTGTCGACGCCGTATCGGAGCTGGAACTTCACCGGCGATCTGCGCCGGATGCCTGAGGTCATCGCGCCGCAGCTCGGGAGCAGGGCGAATACGGTGACGATCGACGCCGTGCTGCCCGAGAACGGGAGCGGCGTGCTCTATGCCCTCGGCGGAGCGGGCGGCGGTCTCACCTGCTACCTGGACGACGGGTACCTCTGCTACGAGCACAACCTGTTCCTCATTCGACGTACCAAGCTCCGTTCCCGTCAACGGCTGACGGCAGGCCGGGCGGAGATCGTCATCGAGACCGGGTACGTCGACCCCAGGCCCGGTGGCCCGCTGCGCATCGTCCTCTCCGTCGATGGCGAGGAGGTCGCGACAGGGGTCGTGCCGATCAGTGCGCCCGGCCTGTTCACCGCCAACGACTGCCTCGACATCGGAGTATGCCTCGGCGGATCGGTCTCGCTCGACTACGTCGACCGCGCACCGTTCCCCTTCACCGGCACGATCGACACCGTCACCGTGACGTACGCGAGCTGATCGGCGCGTCGCGAACCGCACGAATGGAGACCCCTGTGACTGACCGGCTACCCGATCGACGCGTCCCGCTCGCGAGCGCGCCGAACATGCGCGATCTCGGCGGCATCCCTGTCCCGGGCGGCGTCGTGAAACCCGGCCTCCTCTACCGCTCGGCATCGCTGGCGAAGCTCGATGCCCGCGATGAGACGGCGTTCGCGGAGCTCGGCATCACGACCGTGTACGACCTCCGCACCGCGGCGGAACGCGACGGCGAACCCGATCGTCTGCCCGAAGGCACGCGCAGCGTGTGGTTCGATGTGGTCGCCGATGCCCCCGACAACGTCGCGGCGAGCATCCCCGCGCTGCTCGCCGACCCGGCCTCCCTGGAGGATCTGCTCGGCGGCGGTCGAGCGGTCGGATATCTGGCCGACGCGAACCGCATGTTCGTGAGCTCACGATCCGCGCTCGCCGCCTACCGGCTCTTCTATCTGGACCTCATCGACGAGCGGCGCACCGGTGCCGCCCTCTTCCACTGCACGACAGGCAAGGATCGGACGGGTTGGGCCGCAGCCTCCTTCCTGCTCCTCCTCGGCGCCTCTGAAGACGATGTCCGGACCGATTATCTCGAGACGAACACGGATCTGGCCCCTGCTCTGCGCCCGATGCTCGACATGCTCGAAGCGAAGGGAGTGGACAGAGAGCTCCTGCAGCCGATCCTCGGAGTGCGCGACAGCTATCTCGACGCCGCCCTGGACGAGTTGCGCCGCCGATACGGCACCATCGAGGACTACGCGCGGAACGGACTCGGCCTCACCGACCGGCAGATCGCCGCTCTCCGCACGCGCTTCGTCGGCACCGCCTAGCCTGCGCCGGCACAGTGCCGCCTGCAGCGCGCGTCGTCGCGGACGACGTCGCCCTGCAGGGCGGAGGATGCTCAGCGCGCCCGGCGGTCGTGGGCGAGATCGACGAGGTGCTCGAGCACGCGCCCGGCGCGCAGCCCGTTGTGCTCATGCTCGCTCGTGACCCACAGACGGAGGTCGGGAAGCAGAGCCGCGGTCTCCAGCGAGTACTCGAGCGGCACGTAGGGGTCGTTCACGTAGACCGAGGCCGCACCTCGTGCGCCGGATGCCCGGAGCGCGGCCGGATCGTAGATTGCGGGCCACTCGTGCTCGGCGAGCGTGAGGGCGACGTCGCGCCAGGGTTGGAAGGCCGGGACCGTCTCGGTCCAGTCGCGTCGGATGTGCTCGCCGGTGAACAGCGTGACGTCCTCGACGAAGTCGGCGGGCTCCACGCGCTCGGCGGACCAGCCGGTGACGTGGCCGTTGGCATAGCTGGACTCGTGGAACACGAAGTACAGCGGGTTGCGGCCACCGAACGGCATCGCCGCCGCGAGGTCGTAGCGGAACGCGTTGGTCGTGGGATCCAGCTCCAGCAGCTGCCAGAGCGTCTGCCAGCCGTCGTTCGTGCCGAGCGCCGATCCCACCGAACGCAGCCGGGACGGCGAGACGACCTCGCCGGACGGCAGCACGATCTCGCCGGACGCGGCGAGGTCCACCAGGCGGCGCATGCGCTCGCGATGCTCGGGGAACCGCCGGTAGTAGCGCTCCGAGGCGTCGCGCATCTTGTCGTAGCAGAGCGCGTACACCTCGTCGGGGCCGCGGGTCACGGTGCTGAGGCCGCCCGTGAGGTACGCGCGGTCGATCGATGAGGCATCCGTGGAGAGATAGGCGAGGGTCGTGAATCCGCCGAACGACTGCCCGAGCACGTTCCAGCGTTCCGCGCCCAGATGCTCCCGCACGGCCTCGCAGTCCCGCACGATCGCATCCGCGCGCAGGTGCGTGAGGTGCTCCGCGACCGCCTCCGTACCCCGGGACAGCATGCCGTCGCCGACGGGGGCCGACCGCCCGGTCCCGCGCTGGTCGATCATGACGACCCTGTGATGCGCGAGCGCCTGATCCAGCCACGACGGCGCCGCCGGCGCATGCAGCGCGCGCGGAGCCTCGGATCCCGGGCCGCCCTGCAGGAACACCAGGTAGGGGAGGTCATCGCCGCCCTCACGCGACACGACCGAGGCGAACACGTCGATCGTGCGGGTGTCGGACGGATCCGACCACACCAGGGGCACGGTGAGCGTGTGCTCCTCGAGGGTGAGGTCCCTCATCCGGCGGCGGATCACAGGGGCGGCAGAGATCGTCATCACATCACATTCCCGATGTAGGAGTACTTCACGAACACTTCCGCGGCCAGGCCGGACTCCTCCAGGAGGCCCTGCACCGCGCTCATCATGTACTTCGCGTCCCACCCCATGTACAGGAAGTGGTCGGCGTCGAGCTCGTCCCAGGTGCCGTTCCACGCCTTCTCGTCGTAGATCGGACCGCCGTTGCGGGCGTTGAACGCATCGAGGGCCTCGCGGGTGTCGGTCCACCCGCGCCGGAAGACTCGGCTGAAGAGGTACTTCACGTCGGGGACCTCCCAGCGCTCACCGCGGTACTCGACGTAGTCGAACTCGCGCTCCCACCCGGTCGGCCAGCCCCGTCGCCGCACCGCGTCGAGGATCGGGGTGAGCCCGTCGTCGTCGATCTCGACGACCGCGGGCCGGCGCCAGACCTGTACGAACGCGTCGGTGAGCGCCGCCGTGCGCTCGGCGATCGCCGCCGTGCCCCAGGAGTCGAGCCCGGCCAGGGCGGAGTTCTCGTCGACGCGGCTGCGGCGGTAGGCGTCGCGCTTGTCCGGGAACGACGCGCCGTAGACGCGTTCGGCGAGCTGCTCCTCGAGCAGGGTCAGGTTGCCCAGCGTCCCGGCGAGGGCGCGGTGGCTGTTCTGCTCGTCCTCGGAGTACTCGCTCCAGGGGCGCACACCGTCACCAGACCACGCGTCGTGCGGAGCGGTCGGCACGATGTGCTCGACATCGAAGCCGTGCGGATCCGCGATGCCCTCGATCCGGCCCAGCACGTACAGCGCGTGCGGCAGGTCGGTGAACTTGAGCGCCACGCGGATGCGCTCGTCCGAGGGGGTGATCCGGGCGAACGCCCGCAGCAGCTCCTCCGGCCCCTGCGACCGGGCGCGGCACAGCCGGGCGATGAGACGGTCGTTCGGGATGCCGACGACGGCACGGCGCAGCAGCAGTGACTGGATGCGTTCCAGGGTCTGCACGAGCTCGTCCTTCGAGATCGCCCCGAGCCGGTGGTCCCGGTACGCGCTGAGCACCAGGGGGTAGGTCGAGCGCCCGAACGTGTTCACGTAGGCCAGCTGCCGGCGGATCTCCGGATCCTGCTCCAGGGACGGATCCAGGAGGATCCGGTAGATGTCCGAGAACTCCCGCCACACCCGAGCCTGCGCGGGCAGGTCGTCGAGGCCCATGTGCGGGAACTCGTGGCGGAAGGCGCTGTAGACGCCGTGCTCACCGGCGACCGAGACTTCCCGGCCAGACGTCTGAATGAGGAAGTGACGCCAGAACGCGCCGATCGCCTCGCCCGTGTTGCGCTCGATCGGCAGCCAGAACTCCTTCTCGACCTGCCGCTGCTCCGCGTGCGAGAGCCCCATGAGGATGTAGTTGTGGATCAGCTCGTGATCGCGCAGCGGCTCGCCCGTGGAGTTGAGGCTCTCGAAGATCTGCTGCGCGTTCGCGGCCTCGCCGAGCGTGATCGAGACGTGCTCGAGCTTCTGCAGGCCTCGCCAGATCCGCGGCGCCTCGTCGGCGTCCACCTGCGAGCGGAAGAAGGCGTAGTTGTCGTCGAAGCGCGACTCCGGCAGATCGGTGCTGCGCCGGTCCAGCACCACGGACTCGAACAGGCCTGCCCAGGCCTCATGCGGGCGGAGCTTGGTGCGGCTCGCGTCGTCGGGGCGCACCAGCACTCGCGCGAGCTCGGCGGCGAACGCCGGATCGGCCTCGCGCACGGCGTGGTGCAGAGCGGCTATGAGCAGCATGAGCGTCGTGATGCGCTGCTGGCCGTCGATGAGGATCAGGTCGGCGTCGGGGTAGGCGTGGTCCTCGGCGGAGAGGATCGAGCCGATGAAGTGCCGGTGCGCGTCGTCCTCGTCCGCTACCGCGCGGATGTCCGACAGCAGCTTCTCGCAGCCGCCGATGTCCCACCGGTACTGGCGCTGGTAGACCGGCACGACGATCGTGGTCGCGGGGGAGGAGAGCCACTCGATCGTTGAGACTGCGGTTGCTTCGACGTTGGTGGCCGTGCTCATGCTGCTGTGCTTCTCCTCGGATCGCGTGCTGCCCCGACCAGTCTATTCAGGCCCCGACGGGGTCCGGATACTCACGGTCCATCCTCCGAGGGGGCGGAAGGGCCGCTGTTAGGCTGTCCTAAGAAGGGCCTGTTAAAACGTGCTGGCCCCTTATGAAAGGACATGACTCGCTCATGGCATACATCAAGTCCGCCGCCCTCGAAGACAAGGGCTTCGTCGTCCTCGACAGCTACAACCAGGAGCTCGACCCCAAGGAGTGGCTCGACATCGAGTACAACGACTGGAAGTCCTCCGGCGACACCCGCTTCGCGCCGCTCGCGTCCGCCAAGGGCGAGATCGAGTGCAACGGCTTCTGGAACCACGTGCCGCCGCGCACGGACAAGGACGGCGTCTGGATCGACGAGCAGACCGCCAAGGCGCCGAACCTCACGCGCCGCGCGCAGGAGCCGGGCGCGAATGTCGGTCGCTGCCGTGTCATCGAGCTGCAGCCCACGCCCTACGGCGAGTGCCTCTACAACCTCCACCAGGACGACAACAACCGCTTGAACCCGGACGGCACCGGCTGGGTCGTGCGCGGCTTCTTCAACCTCACCGACGACAAGGACAGCTACTTCGTCCTGCGCGAGAACCGCACCGACCCGAGCGTCGAGTACCGCATCGCCCTGCCGGCCGGCGCGCAGCTGATCGTCGACACGCAGCGCCTGTGGCACGCCGCCACCCACAACGGCACCGAGCCGCGCTACTGCCTCATCACCTCGTGGACCTCGGGTCCCGAGCTGGACGCCTACATCGAGAAGTACCACGGCACCCAGGACGTGGCGAACTACGAGGTCGCGCAGGAGATCCTGGACGCGGGCTACGAGGAGCAGGCGCGTCGTGACGCCGCGCGTGCCGCGTACTACGCCGCCAAGGGCCAGCAGGAGAAGATCGCGATGAGCGAGGCCTGAGCCTCCTCGGTCTCTGAGCCCGCTCGGTCCCTGAGCTTGTCGAAGGGCCCATAGACGGTCCCCGGCGCTGCGGCGCCGGGGACCGTTGCCTTTTCGCAATGAGTTACACAGTTGTGATTTCGCCGGGGATCGGTGAGAATGGGCGCATAACCGCATACCCGCCGTGCTTCGCGGATCAGGTCGTAGGGGAAGACGCACCTGATGAAACGGAGAAACCATGGCGACAGCACAAGCACGCGGAGTGGTGTACATCCACTCCGCACCGCGCGCGCTCTGCCCGCACCTGGAATGGGCGGTCGGACGCGCTATCGGGCGCGCCGTCAACTTCGAGTGGTCGGAGCAGCCCGTCCTCGACGGCACCCGCCGTGCGGAGTTCTACTGGGACGGCCCTGTCGGCACCGGCGCTGCTCTCGCGACCGCGATCCGCGGCTGGGAGCACCTGCGCTTCGAGGTGACGGAGGACCCCACGCCCCGGAGCGACGGCGGCCGCTGGCTGCACACGCCCGACCTGGGCGTGCACTACGCGCAGACGGACGCCGCCGGCAACATCGTCGTGGGCGAGGACCGGATCCGCTACGCGATCGAGATCGCCGCGGGCAGTCCGATCGAGCTGCAGCGCGAACTCGATGTGGCTCTCGGCTCGGCATGGGACGAGGAACTGGAGCCGTTCCGGCACGCGAGCGACGACGCCCGCGTCGTATGGCTTCACAAAGTGGGATAGGCGGGCGGATAGGACTCGTGTGATCCGGTCCGCGTGCTTCGGCAGGCTCCGCAGCCGGTCGAAGGGCCCGGATCACACGAAGGGACGAGGATCGGAGGAGGCGTGACTATCGGGGGTCGGAGAGCAAGGACCCGGAACCCGAGAAAACGTATCCCCGGTCCGCAACCGGAGAGATAACAGAACAGCACAACCGAAAAGAACGAGAATCGCCCCGACCGCTTCGAGGAGGAAGCGACCGGGGCGATTCTCGTGGATGCGGGATCAGCCGTCGTAAGAGCGGAACGCGACGACCGCGTTGTGACCGCCGAAGCCGAACGAGTTGCTGATCGCGAGCTGCGGGCCGTCGCCGAGCGGCTGCGCCTCGCCCGAGAGCTTGAACGGCACGGCCGGATCCGGCTCGGTCATGTTGATCGTCGGCGGGGCGACGCGGTCGCGCAGCGCGAGGATCGTGAAGACCGCCTCGAGCGCGCCGGTGCCGCCGAGCAGGTGTCCGGTGGACGCCTTGGTCGCCGACACCGGGATCTCATCGATCCGGTCGCCGAAGACGCGCTTCAGAGCGCCGTACTCGTTCGGGTCGCCGACCGGGGTCGACGTGGCGTGCGCGTTGATGTGCGTGACCTCGTCGGGGCTCGCGCCGGCCTGTGCCAGTGCCTGCTCCACGGCACGCGCCGCACCGTGGCCCTCGGGGTCGTTGCCCGTGATGTGGTAGGAGTCGGCCGAGACGCCTCCGCCCACGACGTAGGCATAGATCTTGGCGCCGCGGGCCTTGGCGTGCTCTTCGGTCTCCATAACCAGGGCCGCGCCGCCCTCGCCCATGACGAAGCCGTCACGGTCGATCGCGCCGGGGCGCGAGGCGTGCTCCGGGTCGTCGTTGCGGCGCGACAGCGCCTGCGCCGACGCGAACGACGCCATGGTGATCGGGTGGATCGCGGACTCCGCGCCACCGGCGATCACGACGTCCGCAAGGTCATCCTGCAGGTGCTCGTACGCGTTCGCGATCGACTCGGTGCTGGAGGCGCACGCGCTCACGACGGTGCGCGCGAAGGCCTTCGCGCCGAAGTGCAGCGACAGGTTGCCGGCGCCGGCGTTCGGCATGAGCATCGGGACCGTGAGCGGCATGACCCGGCGCGGTCCCTTCTCGCGCAGCGTGTCCCAGGCGTCCAGGAGCGTCCAGAGCCCGCCGATGCCTGTGGCCCAGTCGACGCCCAGCCGCTCGGGGGCGACGTCGGGAGCACCCGCGTCCTCCCATGCCTCGCGGGCCGCGATCATGGCGAACTGCACGGACGGGTCGAGACGCTTGGCCTCGTGCCGGGGCAGGACCTCCTCGGGGCGGACGGAGGCCTCTGCGGCGAACGTCACAGGGAGCTGGTGCTCTGCGACCCAGTCGTGCGTCAGAGTGTGCGTGCCGGAGACGCCGGCGAGCAGATTCGCCCAGTTCTCCGGGGCGGTGCCGCCCAGGGCGGACGTGGCACCGATGCCGGTGACGACGATGCGCTTGGTCATGCGTGATCCTTCTCAGGGAGCGGGTGGGGGATCCGGGAGCGGATGCGTGTGGAAGAGGAGGATGCCACACCCCGCAGAAGCGCGGGGGTGGCATCCGCAGTCGTCACTCCTGGCCGGCGACGATGAAGTTCACGGCGTCACCGACGGTCTTGAGGTTCTTGACCTCGTCGTCGGGGATGGTGACGCCGAACTTCTCCTCCGCGTTGACGACGATCGTCATCATGGAGATCGAGTCGATGTCCAGGTCATCGGTGAAGGACTTCTCCAGAGCGACCTCCGAGGCGTCGATGCCGGTCTCGTCGGTGATGAGCTCTGCAAGGCCAGCGAGGACCTCGTCGTTGCTGAAGGCCATGATTTCCTCTTTCTATGGGTGGTTTCGAACCGGTGAACAGTCTAGGAGGTCGCGTCGGCCCGCTCAGGGCAGGACGACGACCTGCGCGCCGAACACCAGACCCGCGCCGAAGCCGATCTGCAGGGCGAGTCCGCCGCTGAGCTCGGGGTGCTCCTGCAGCAGGCGGTGCGTGGCGAGCGGGATCGACGCCGCGGACGTGTTCCCTGTGGTCTCGATGTCGCGGGCGATCACGGTCGTCTCGGGCAGCTTCAGCTGCTTGGCGAACTCGTCGATGATGCGCATGTTGGCCTGGTGCGGAATGAAGGCGGCCAGATCCGAGGCCTCGATGCCCGCCTGCTCGAGCGCCTGCTTGGCGACCTTGGCCATCTCCCAGACCGCCCAGCGGAACACCGTCGGGCCCTCCTGGCGGAGCGTCGGCCAGGGGGCCTGCCCGTCGCGGAACTCGGTGAGGGTGTGGTTCATGCCGACCGCGTCGGCCTTCGAACCGTCCGAGCCCCACACGGTGGCGGAGATCCCCGGGGTGTCGCTCGGGCCGATCACGACTGCGCCGGCGCCGTCGCCGAGCAGGAACGAGATGCTCCGGTCGGTGGGGTCGACGACGTCGGAGAGCTTCTCGGCGCCGATGACGAGCGCGTGCGTCGCGGCTCCGGCGCGGATCAGGGCGTCGGCCTGCGCGACCGCGTAGGCGTAGCCGGCGCAGGCGGCGTTGATGTCGTAGGCGGCCGCGGGGTTCGCGCCGACCCGGTCGGCGACGATCGCCGAGACGGAGGGCGTCTGCTTCGGGTTGCTGATCGTCGCGACGATGACGACGTCGATGTCGGAGGGGGCCACGCCCGACTTCTCGATCGCCTCGACCGCGGCCGCGGTGGAGAGGTCGATCGCGTCGGTCTCCGGGATCGCACGGGTGCGGGTGATGATGCCGGTGCGCTGGCGGATCCACTCGTCGCTCGAGTCGATCGGGCCGATGAGGTCGTCGTTCGGCACCGCGTTCTCGCCGCGGGCCGCGCCCACGGAGTAGATGCGGGTGTACGCGGGGCCGGTGGCCTGCTTGAGCGTGGTCATGCTGCTTCTCCGTTCAGCAGCGCCGCCGCCGCGTCGAGGTCGTCCGGGGTCTTCACGGCGACGGCGGGAACGCCGCGCAGGCCGCGCTTCGCGAGGCCGGTGAGAGCGCCGGCGGGGGTGAGTTCGATGAGGCCCGTGATGCCGTTGTCGGCGAACGAGGCCATGCACAGGTCCCAGCGCACGGGGGAGGAGACCTGGGTCACCAGGTTCTCCAGCGCGGTCGCGCCCTCCGTGAGGACGGATCCGTCCTTGTTGGTCCAGAGCGTGACTGTCGGATCCGCGGCGTCGACGCCGGAGACGGCCTCGCGCAGGGTGTCGACGGCGGAGGCCATGTACTGCGTGTGGAATGCTCCGGCGACCTGGAGCGCGATCACGCGGGATCCGCGCACGGGGGCCTCGGCCAGCGCCGCGAGGGCGGGCAGGGCGCCCGCGGCGACGATCTGGCCGCCGCCGTTGTAGTTGGCGGGGGTGAGGTCGAGGTCGGACAGCAGGGCGAGGACGGCCTCCTCGTCGCCGCCCAGGACTGCGCTCATGCCGGTCGGGGTCCTGCCGGCGGCATCCGCCATCGCGCGTCCGCGGATGCCGACCAGGCGCATCGCGGTCTCGGCGGGGATCACACCGGCGTCCGCCACGGCGGCGAACTCGCCGACCGAGTGGCCGGCGATGCCGTCGGGTCCGCGGCCGGCCCGCTCCCGCAGGACCTTCGCCGCGACGAGCGAGGCGGCGACGATGAGCGGCTGCGCGATGCGGGTGTCGCGGATCGTGTCGGCGTCGGAGACCGTGCCGTGCTGGACCAGGTCGACCTCAGCGGCCTCCGAGTAGCGGGCGAGGTCTTCGGCGACGCCGTCGAGCTCCAGCCAGGGAGAGAGGAAACCAGGGGTCTGGGAGCCCTGTCCAGGGCATGCGAAGACGATCACGTTCCCAGTCTGCCAACGATTGGCCGGAATCGGTGGCTCAACCCTCACAAGAATCCGCAGATCGGTTATCCGAGACGTACAACGCCGGGCTCCGGGACGGACGCGGGGAGGTCAGCGGGGCCTGCGGGGACGAAGTCCGCGCCGGACCGGATCCGCCGTGCCGATCGTGCCCAGTACGAGTGCGGTCTGCAGGATGAACGCCTCGCGCGGGCCGGTCGCGTCCCAGCCGATGACCTCACTGATCCGCTTCAGACGGTAGCGCACGGTGTTGGGGTGCACGAACAGTTCGCGCGCGGTCGCCTCGAGCGAGCGGCCGTTGTCGAGATAGCTCCACAGGGTCGTGACGAGGTCGGTGGAGTGGTCGTGCAGCGGGCGGAACACCCGTTCGATGAGCGTCTGCTTGGCCAAGGGATCTCCCGCGATGGCGCGCTCCGGCAGCAGTTCGTCGGCGTCCACCGGTCGCGGTGCGCCGCGCCAGGCGCGTGCCACGGCGAATCCTGCCAGCGCGGCACGGGCGCTCTGCCCGGCGTCCACGAGCGCGGCGACCGCGGGACCGACCACGACGTGCCCCGGGCCGAACGACGGCTCGAAGGTGCGGGCGATCTCCGCGAAGGAGAACTCCTCGGGTTCTGCGCTCTCGGCGGCGTCCTCGCCCGCGGCGGGCTTGGCGCGACCGACCACGAGCACGAGCCGGGATCCCTGCACGCCGATCAGCACGTCGACCGCGAGCTTGCGGGCGGTGCGACGCACCTGGTCCACGTCGAACTGGGGCGGCGTGGTGCCCACGATCACGCAGACCTCGCCGTGTCCGTGCCAGCCGAGGGCGGCGATGCGGCTGGGCAGTTCCTCGTCGGCCTCGCCCGTGAGGATCGAGTCGACCACGAGCGCTTCCAGGCGTGCGTCCCACAGGCCCCTGGCCTCGGCGGCGCGCGCGTACACGTCGGCGGCCGCGAAGGCCACGTCCCGCGAGTACAGCAGGATCGCGTCGCGGAGGTGCTGGCCGTTGCCGGCGACGCGCTCCTCCGTCACCTCGACCGTGACCCGGATGAGCTGCAGCGTCTGCTGCAGGCTGACGCTCCGCAGCAGCTCACGGGGAGCCGCGGCGAAGATGTCCGCCGCGATCCAGGGCGTCGAGGTCGGATCGTCGTACCACTGGATGAACGAGGTGATGCCGGCCTGGGCCACCAGCCCGACGGCGGAGCGTCGGGCCGGTGGCATCTCGGCGTACCACGGCAGCGAATCCTCGAGACGCTGCAGGGTCGCCGTGGCGAGGTCCCCGGAGATGCGGCGCAGCCACGCCAGTGTCTCCTCCTTGGTCATCTCGGGAGGTCTGCTCATCGTGCCGCGCGGGTCAGCTCTCGCCGCCGGCGTTGCCGCTGGTGCCGGCGTTCACGTTGTACAGGTCGTACTTCGCGATCGCCTGGCCCACGACGGAGCGGTCGATGCGGCCCTGGTCGGCCAGCGCCTGGAGGGCGCGGACCACCATGGACGGTCCGTCGATCTTGAAGAAGCGGCGGGCCGCGGCGCGCGTGTCGGCGAACCCGAAGCCGTCGGCGCCGAGCGTGTAGTACGCACCGGGGACCCACTGGCGGATCTGGTCCTGGACCGCGTGCATGTAGTCGCTCGTCGCGATGAACGGGCCCTGGGCGTCCTTCAGCTTCTCGGTGAGGTAGGCCGTCTGCGGCGCCTCATCCGGGTGCAGGAAGTTGTGCTCGTCGGCGGCGAGGCCGTCGCGGCGCAGCTCGGTCCACGAGGTGACCGACCAGACGTCGGCGGACACGCCCCAGTCGGCGAGCAGCAGCTCCTGAGCCTCGATCGCCCACGGCACGCCCACGCCGGACGCGAGCAGCTGCACGCGCTGACCCTCGCCGGATCCGACCGAGATGCGGTGCAGACCCTTGCGGATCCCCTCGGCGTCCACGTCGGCGGGCTCGGCCGGCATCCGCATCGGCTCGTTGTACACCGTGAGGTAGTACATGACGTCCGGGTTCGGGTGGGTGCCGCCGTACATCTGCTCGATGCCGGCCTGCACGATGTGCGAGACCTCGTAGCCGTACGCCGCGTCGTAGACGAGCGTGGCCGGGTTGGTCGAGGCGAGCAGCGGCGAGTGCCCGTCCGCGTGCTGGGTGCCCTCGCCGGTCAGCGTGGTGCGTCCCGCGGTCGCGCCGATGATGAAGCCGCGGCCCATCTGATCGCCGGCGGCCCAGAACGCGTCGCCGGTGCGCTGGTAGCCGAACATCGAGTAGAAGATGTAGATCGGGATGAGCGGCTCGCCGTGCGTGGAGTACGCGGTCGACGTCGCGGTGAATGCGGCGACCGCACCCGCCTCGTTGATGCCGACGTGCATGATCTGGCCCTGCGGGCTCTCCTTGTACGCGAGCAGCAGCTCCCGGTCGACCGAGGTGTAGTTCTGGCCGTTGGGGTTGTAGATCTTCGCGGTCGGGAAGTACGCGTCCATGCCGAACGTGCGCGCCTCGTCCGGGATGATCGGGACGATCCGCTCGCCGAAGCCCTTGACCCGCATGAGGTCCTTGACCATGCGGACGAAGGCCATGGTCGTGGCGACCTCCTGGTTGCCGGAGCCCTTCTTCGGCAGCGCGTAGTCCTTCTCCTGGGGGAGTTCGAGCCCCACGTGGGTGGTGCGGCGCTCGGGCAGGAACCCGCCCAGGTCGTGACGGCGGTCCAGCATGTACTGGATCGTCTCGTCATTCTGTCCCGGGTGGTAGTACGGGGGACGGTACGGGTCGGCCTCGAGCTGCGCGTCCGTGATCGGGATGTGCATCGTGTCGCGGAACAGCTTGAGGTCGTCCAGCGTCATCTTCTTCATCTGGTGGGTCGCGTTGCGGCCCTCGAAATGCGGACCCAGGCCGTAGCCCTTGACGGTCTTGGCGAGGATGACGGTCGGCTGGCCCTTGTGCTCCATGGCCGCCTTGTAGGCCGCATACACCTTGCGGTAGTCGTGGCCGCCGCGGCGCAGGTGCCAGATGTCCTCGTCGGAGTAGTCCTTGACCAGGGCGAGCGCGCGCTCGTCGCGGCCGAAGAAGTTCTCGCGCACGTAGGCGCCGCTCTCCGCCTTGAAGGTCTGGAAGTCGCCGTCCGGCGTGACGTTCATGAGGTTCAGCAGGGCGCCGTCGGTGTCGCGGGCGAGCAGGTCGTCCCACTCCCGGCCCCAGACGACCTTGATGACGTTCCAGCCCGCGCCGCGGAAGAAGCTCTCCAGCTCCTGGACGATCTTGCCGTTGCCGCGCACGGGGCCGTCGAGACGCTGCAGGTTGCAGTTGATCACGAAGGTGAGGTTGTCCAGACCTTCGTTCGCCGCGACCTGGAGCTGACCGCGCGACTCGACCTCGTCCATCTCGCCGTCACCGAGGAACGCCCACACATGCGAGTCGTTCTGCTTGATGCCGCGGTTGGCGAGGTACTTGTTCGTCATCGCCTGGTAGATCGCGTTGATCGGTCCCAGACCCATCGACACGGTCGGGAACTGCCAGAACTCCGGCATCATCCGCGGATGCGGGTAGGAGGGCAGGCCGTTCGGCGCGCCGGACTTCTCCTGGCGGAACGCGTCGAGCTGCTGCTCGGTGATGCGGCCCTCGAGGAAGCCTCGGGCGTACGCGCCGGGGGAGGCATGGCCCTGGTAGAAGATCTGATCCCCGCCGGACGGGTGGTCCTGACCGCGGAAGAAGTGGTTGAAGCCGACCTCGTACAGCGATGCCGCCGAGGCGTAGGTCGAGATGTGCCCGCCGACGCCGATGCCAGGACGCTGGGCGCGATGCACCGTGATGGCGGCGTTCCAGCGGATCCAGTGCCGGTAGCGGCGCTCGAGCTCCTCGTCGCCCGGGAAGGCGGGTTCGTTCTCGGGGGCGATGGTGTTGATGTAGTCCGTAGTCGGAACCATCGGAACGCCCAGGTGCAGATCCTTCGAGCGCTTGAGCAGGCTCAGCATGATCTCGCGGCCGCGACCGTGGCCCTTCGCGTCGACGAGCTCGTCGAGCGATTGCTGCCATTCGCTGGTCTCTTCGGGATCGCTGTCGAGCGGGCCCTGGGAGTACGGATCCTGGTCGTGAACAGTCACAGGAGGCCTTTCGTCTGTCTGGCAGGTCGTGCCAACGAAATCGGGATGCTGCGCCGGGGAGGCTTGTCGACTCCGCACAAAGGCGCGCGAGAGTCAGCCTAGCCCGGTTCGCATGCTCGGGGTGCACAACGTCGGGCGGGATGAGGGGTGCGCCCAGAGAGACTCGAACTCCCGACCACATCGGTGTAAACGACGTGCTCTACCAACTGAGCTATAGGCGCGTGCCCTCCAGCCTAGCGGGGTCGGTGTGCCAGGGTGGGGCCATGAACCTTCCGCACGACGATGTCGATCCCGACGGCCTGCTGGAGTACTCGGTGGTCTTCACGGACCGCTCCCTGAACCACATGTCCGCACGGTTCATCGCGGTCATGCAGAGCATCCAGTCCGATCTGCGCGCCGCCTACGGTGCGACGACGACCGCGATCGTGCCAGGTGGCGGCACCTACGCGATGGAGGCCGTGGCCCGCCAGCTCGCCACCGGGCGACGATGCCTCATCGTCCGCAACGGACTGTTCTCCTACCGCTGGTCGCAGATCCTCGACGCCGGCGGCATCGCCCAGAACACGGTGGTGTGCACGGCCCGCGCCGCGTCGGACGAGGCGCAGTCCGCCTGGGCGCCGGCGCCGATCGACGAGGTCGTCGCCGCGATCCGCGCGCAGCGCAGCGAGGTCGTCTTCGCGCCGCACGTGGAGACCGCGGCGGGCATCCTGCTTCCGGACGACTATGTGCGCGCGCTCGCCGACGCGGTGCACGAGGTCGGCGGACTGCTCGTGCTGGACTCGATCGCGTCCGGCGCGCTCTGGGTCGACATGGAGGCGCTCGGCGTGGACGTGCTGCTGAGCGCGCCGCAGAAGGGCTGGAGCGGATCCCCGGGGGCCGGCTACGTCATGCTGCGCGACGCGGGTCGCGAGGCGGTGACCTCGCGGACCTCGTCGAGCTTCGCGATCGATCTCGCCCGGTGGCTGTGGATCTCGGAGGAGTACGTCGCCGGGCGCGCGCCGTACCACGCCACGATGCCGACCGATACGCTCGCGCGCAACGCCGTGGCCATGACGGAGACGCGCGAGCGCGGTTTCGACGCGCTGCGCAGCGCCCAGTGGGATCTCGGCACGCGTGCGCGCGCCCTGCTGGCAGAGCGCGGCCTGCCCTCGGTCGCCGCGGAGGGCTTCGCCTCGCCGAGCGTCGCGGTCGTGCACACCACGGATCCGGGGCTCCGGACGGGCGCGCTGTTCCGCGAGCAGGGACTCCAGATCGCCGCCGGCGTGCCGCTGCACTGCGGCGAGCCCGAGTCGTTCTCGACCTTCCGGATCGGACTGTTCGGCCTGGACAAGCTCGCCGACGTGGACGGCACGGTCGACCGACTGTCGGCTGCCCTGGACCGGATCGGACTCTGAGTCCGACCCGGTCCGGTCACGCGGCGCTCAGCGCGAGCGCCGCTCCGGCGCTGCCGCGACGCTCTCGGGCCGCAGGTCGAGCCGGCGCAGCAGCTGCGCGTTGAGCGCGACGACCACCGTGGACACCGACATCAGGATCGCGCCGACCGACATCGGCAGCAGGAAGCCGATCGGGGCGAGCACACCCGCGGCGAGCGGCACCGCGGCCAGGTTGTAGCCGGCGGCCCACCACAGGTTCTGCCGCATCTTGCGGTACGCGGCCCGTGACAGCTCGATCGTGGCGACGACGGAGCGCGGATCCGAGCTGGCCAACACCACCCCGGCGGATCCGATCGCGACGTCGGTTCCTGCCCCGATCGCGATGCCCACGTCGGCCCGTGCGAGCGCCGGCGCATCGTTCACGCCGTCCCCCACCATGGCGACCGTCCGCCCCTCCGACTGCAGCTCGGCGACGCGCGCCGACTTGTCCTCGGGGCGGACGCCCGCGAAGAATCGCTCGATGCCGAGCTCCGCGGCCACGGAGGCGGCCACCGCCTCGGCGTCCCCGGTGATCATGACCACGTCGACGCCGCGCTGCTGCAGCGCGCGCACCGCGGCGCGGGACTCCTCCCTGATCGCGTCGGCGAGCCGGAGCGCGCCTGCCACGCGCCCGTCCACGATCACGTGCAGGATGATGGCGCCCTCGGCGCGCCATCCGGCGGCCTCGGGCAACTCCGCGACGCCCGCCTGCCGGAGCAGTGCAGGGCCGCCGACCTCGACGGTCCGACCGTCGACGATCGCGCGCACCCCGAGCGCGGGCTCGGAGCGGAACTCCGACACCGCGCCACGGGCGATGCCGCGACGCTCGGCGGCGGTGCGGATCGCGGCCGCGAGCGGGTGCTCGGAGTCGGACTCCGCCGAGGCGGCCAGGCCGAGCGTCTCATCCTCGGTGAATCCCTCGGCCACGGCGATGCCGGTCACCGCGGGTGCACCCTCGGTCAGGGTTCCGGTCTTGTCGAACAGCACGGCGTCGACCTGGCGCATCCGCTCCAGGGCCATCCGGTCCTTCACGAGGATCCCGCCGCGCGCCGCGCGCTCGGTCGCGATCGACACCACGAGCGGGATCGCGAGGCCCAGGGCGTGCGGGCAGGCGATCACGAGGACGGTGATGACCCGCACGACCGCCGCATCGGGCAGCCCGATGGCAGTCCACACCACCGCGGTCAGGATGCCGGCGACGAGGGCGAACCAGAACAGCCAGCCCGCCGCGCGGTCCGCGAGGCGCTGCGCGCGGGAGGACGAGGACTGCGCCTCGGCGACCAGCCGCCCGATCCCTGCGAGGGCCGTGTCGTCTCCGACCGCGGTCACCCTGGCTCGCAGTGCCGAGTCCGTCGCGATCGTGCCCGCGACGACCGGGTCGCCGGTCGTGCGAGGCACCGCGCGGGACTCGCCGGTGATCATCGACTCGTCCACGTTCGCGGATCCGTCCACGACCATCGCGTCGGCGGGCACCCGGCCTCCGGGGCGGATCAGCACCACGTCGCCGACGCGGAGCTCTGCCGGCGCGACGAGTTCGACGTCGTCGCCGTCCACGCGCTCGGCCTGATCGGGCAGCAGCGCGGCGAGCGAATCGAGGGCGGAGGTCGTCTGCGCGAGCGAGCGCATCTCGATCCAGTGCCCGAGCAGCATGATCACGATGAGGAGGGCGAGCTCCCACCAGAAGTCGAGTTCGTGGTCGAGGATCCCCAGCGTCGCGCCCCATGAGGCGAGGAAGGCCACGGTGATCGCGAGAGCGATGAGCAGCATCATCCCGGGGCGACGCCCGCGGATCTCGGAGATCGCACCGGTGAGGAACGGCTGGCCGCCCCAGACGTACAGCACCGTGCCGATCACCGGCGGGACCGCCTGCAGCGCGAACACGTCGGGCACGTGGTACCCGACGAGCATCGCGAACATGGGGGAGAAGACGACGACGGGCACCGCCAGTACGAGCATGATCCAGAACAGGCGACGGAAGCGGGCGACGTGGTCGCCGTGGCCGGCATGGCCCGCGTGGTCGGAATGGCCGGAATGGCCCTCGTGATCGGGCGATCCCGCGCGACCGGAGTGGTCGACGTGATCCGCGTGCGCGTCGTGCATCTGCGCGTGATCTGTCGCGGCGTGCATCTCGTGTGCCGGTCCGTGATCGGGCATCGCGATGCCGTCCGCGGGGTGGCCGCCGTGCTGCGTTCGTTCGTCCATGATGTCCTCAATCTTATACCCCCTAGGGGTATTCCGGAAGAGGAGGCTGCACCACCGAATAGGCTGGAGATGATGAATGAGGCACCGACGTCCGAGCGCGGCGCGCAGCGGTGCCCGTGCGGCAGCGGCGACGTCTTCGACATCTGCTGCGGGCCGGTCCTCGACGGCCGGCCGGCGCCCACCGCAGAGCGTCTCATGCGCTCCCGGTACACCGCGTTCGCGGTCGGTGACGCGGCGTACCTGCTCCGCTCGTGGCATCCGTCCACGCGCCCGGCGCGCCTCGACATCGACCCCGAGGTGCGCTGGCTGCGCCTCGACATCCTCGCGAAGGCCGGAGGAGGGCCGTTCGATGCGGACGGCGTCGTGGAGTTCGAGGCGATCCACCGCGATCCGAGCGGACGCGGAGTGCTGCACGAGCGCAGCCGTTTCGTGCGCGAGCACGGGCACTGGTACTACGTGGACGGCGACCTGTTCTGACACGGCTCGCGCGCACGGCGGCACGCTCGTCTGGCGTAGGTTTAGGGGCGTGAAAGCCAACCCCGCGCACCAGATCGTGCTCCTCGACATCGCCGACATCGACCGCCGCATCGTGCAGGCCGACTACGCGCGCACGCATCCTGTCCAGGGGGAGCGGATCAACGAGCTCGCCGCTCAGCGGCAGGGCCAGTTGCGCGAGCTGACCGGATTGTCCGGCCGGCGCGACGACGTGCAGGCGGAGCTCAAGCGCCTGGAATCCGACGTCGCCCTCGCCGCGCAGCGCCGCGACAGGGATGCCGCGCGACTCGCCGCCACGCAGAACCCCAAGGACGCCGTCGCGCTCGAGCAGGAGATCGCGAGCCTCGGACGACGGATCAGCGATCTCGAGGACGCCGAGCTCGAGCTCATGGGCCGCCTCGAAGACGCCGAAGCCGCCGTCTCCGCACAGCAGGCGCTCATCGACGAGACCGTGGCCGAGGGCACGAGGCTGACCGCGGAGGCCAAGGCTCTCATCGCCGCGGCGACGACCGAGGGCGAGCAGCTCGCCCGCGACCGGGTCGCGCTCGTCGACTCCGTCTCCCCGTCGCTCATGGCCGAGTATCAGCGCCGCGTAGGCCGCACCGCGGGCGCGGCACTGCTGCGCCGCGCCACCTGCGAAGGGTGCCGCATGGTGCTCTCCGGGATCGATCTGAACGTCATCCGCCAGGCTGCGGACGACGACGTGGTGTCCTGCCCGGAGTGCGGCTGCATCCTGATCCGCACCGAGGAGTCGGGGCTGAAGAGCTCCGCGCCGGCGGACTGAGCCGGAAGCGCCGCGCTCTCAGAACTCCTCGTGGGTGGCGGGATCCCCGCCCCAGAGGCGCCCGTCCGGCGCGCTGAGCGCCGTGATCGCGGTGATCTCATCCGCGCTGAGCCGCACCTGGGCGGCCGCGAGGTTCAGGGCCTGGTGCTCGGCGGACGCGGCCTTCGGGATCGCCACCACGCCGCGGCCCGCGTGCCAGGCCAGCACGGCCTGAGCCGGCGTGATGCCGTGCGCCGCGGCGACACGGGTGATCGTGGGATCGTCGAGCACGTCGCCGGCCTTGCCGAGAGGGCTCCACGCCTCGGTGACGATGCCCTGGGCGCGGTGGTAGGCCAGAGCCTCCTCCTGAGGGAAGCGCGGGTGCAGCTCGATCTGGTTGACGACGGGCCGCACGCCCGTCGCGTCCTCGATGCGCTCCAGGTGCTCTGGCAGGAAGTTCGACACGCCGATCTCGCGCACGAGCCCGCGCTCGCGCGCCTCGATGAGCGCCTGCCAGGCCTCGACGTAGGAATCCACGCGCGGCAGCGGCCAGTGGATGAGGAACAGATCGACCGCGTCGATGCCGAGACGGAACCGGCTCTCCTCGATGGCGACGAGCGCCTTCTCCCGCGCGTGATGGCGCCCGGCCAGCTTCGAGGTGACGATGAGCTCGGCACGGTCGACAGCAGCCCCGGAGATTCCCCAGCCGACGGCGCCCTCGTTCTCGTAGTTGAAGGCGGAATCGATGAGCCGGTATCCGCTCTCGATGCCGCTGCGGACCGCGTCCGCGCCGGCCTCGCCGCGGAAGCCGTAAGTGCCGAGCCCCTGCGCGGGCAGGGCGAAGCCGTTGTGGGCGATGAAGGGGGACGCATCGGACATGGGAAACTCCTCTCCGGTGACTCCACGCTAACCGTCCCGGGCGCGGAGTGCGCGACGGGCGATACACGCCGACACACCCGCGGATCCGCTTCGACCCGACGCGGATGCCGTGCCGGGACGCGATGAGGGCGTAGATTCGAAGACATGATCGAATCGGCCGCTCCGCACGAGATCGTGCTGGGGCGGTCGGGCCGGCCGGACGCGTGGTTCCTGGTGCTGTTCGACGACCGGGGGGCGGAACAGGCCCGGCGCGAGGTCGCCGCGTCGGAGCTGGCCGTCGAGGTCGCCCGCCTCGAGGGGGCTGCCAGCCCGCGCTGGGTGGTCCGCCATCTCCGCGAGGTGTATCCGCCACTGCTCGCCGCGGGGATCAGACTCCGCCGCGCCCACGACCTGCTGCTCTGCCACGCGATCCTTCGCGACACCACGAGCCTCGCGGACCCGATTCCGCCCTCCTCTCGGTGGATCAGAGCGGATCCGCTGGCGACGACCATCGAGACGCCGGCATTGTTCGACCTGCACGAGGTCTCGCTGCAGGGCTCCGGCGACCCGTATGCGGAGATCGACGAGCTCCTCGCCGAATACGCCCGTCAGCGCGGAGCCTTGAAGCGGGCACCGGACGGCCGCCTCGCGCTGCTGTGCGCGGCGGAGTCGACCGGGGCGCTCATCGCGGAGGAGATGACGGCCGCGGGCCTGCCGTGGAGCACCGCGGTGCACGAGCGGCTGCTCGTCGAAGCGCTCGGTCCGCGGCCTGCGTCCGGCGCGCGGCCGATCCGGATGGCCGAGCTCGCCGTCGCGATCGGCGCGTCCCTCGAGGACGCCACGGTCAACCCGGACAGCCCACCGCGACTGCTGAAGTCGCTGCGCCGGGCCGGGATCCTGGTCGACTCCACATCGCGCTGGGAGCTCGGCGAGATCGAGCATCCCGTCGTCGAGCCGCTTCTCGCGTACAAGAAGCTGGCCCGGTTGTACACCGCCAACGGCTGGTCCTGGCTTGCCGAGTGGGTGCGCGAGGAGCGCTTCCGGCCGATCTACCTCACCGGTGGTGTGGTCACCGGCCGCTGGGCGTCGAACGGCGGGGGAGCGCTGCAGATCCCGCGGAGCCTGCGCCCTGCGGTGCGAGCCGATGAGGGGTGGACGCTCGTCTGCGCGGATGTCGCGCAGCTGGAGCCTCGCGTGCTCGCGGCGATGTCGAAGGATCGGGCGATGGCTGCGGCCGCGCGAGGTGCCGACCTCTACGAGGGCGTCGTGCGCTCAGGCGCGGTGCAGACCCGGCAGGAAGCGAAATATGCGGTCCTGGGCGCGATGTACGGCGCCACGACCGGTCCCAGCGGTCAGCTCGGCCCGCGGCTGCGGAGCGTCTTCCCGCGGGCGATGGCGCTCGTGGACGCTGCGGCCAAGACAGGGGAGGACGGCGGTGTGGTCTCGACGCTCCTCGGCCGGAGCTCGCCCCGACCGGACGCGATGTGGGCGGCTGCGCAGGCGCGCGCGAGCGATCCGGACGCGGACGGCGCCGACGAGCGCGTGGCGCGGAGCAGGGCCAGGGACCGCGGCCGGTTCACGCGCAACTTCGTGGTGCAGGGCACGGCGGCCGAGTGGTCGCTGCTGTGGCTGGCCGAGATCCGGCATCGTCTGTCGGCCCTCGTCGACGCGCGCGACCCGGCGCCGCGCTCCGGGCCGGTGTTCGCGCGGCGCGCGCACCTGGCGTTCTTCCTGCACGACGAGGTGATCGTGCACGCGCCCGTCGAGCAGGCCGACGAGGCGGCGCGCGTGGTGCAGGACGCGGCCGACGCGGCGACGCGTCGGCTGTTCCCCGGGTTCGACATCGACATCCCCCTCGACCTGCGGATCGCCGAGGATGCGGGCAAGGCCTCGTAGACTGGAGGCGAACGGGTCGGCTGGACGGTCGCGTGGCGGGAGACCGCACCGAGGAACGTCCGGGCTCCACAGGGCAGGGCGGTGGGTAACACCCACCCGGAGCAATCCGCGAGACAGTGCCACAGAGAGAAGACCGCCCCGCAAGGGGTAAGGGTGAAAGGGTGGTGTAAGAGACCACCGGGGGCCGTGGCGACACGGCCCGCCAGGTAAACCTCGCCCGGAGCAAGGCCAGACAGGGGATGTTGACGCGGCTCGCCGAGTCCCCGGGTAGGCCGCTGGAGCGGCGCGGCAACGCGTCGCCGAGAGAGATGACCGTCGAAGGGACACCCCGAGAGGGGCCCCGGCACAGAACCCGGCGTACAGGCCGGCCCGTTCACAAACTTCCGGCTGATCAGGTATTTCCTGGTCAGCCGGCCGTGTTGGTCCGCAGAGAGTCCGCAGATTCCGCACGATTCAGCAGAACCGAGTCCACCGCTTCTCGAGTGCGGTCGTCCGAGTCCGCCCACAGGTGACTGTACGTGTCGAGCGTTTCGGATGCGCTGGCATGCCCGAGACGCTCCTGCGCAGCGGGTCACGCTGAGGCGGTCGTTCCTTTCGGAGAGACGAGCAGGTGAGGAACCTCCACTCGGTCTGAGTCGCCGGTGGCTGTGCCTTTCGGCGTGCTTAGGGATTGCCCCTAGATTCGCTCACGCCCCTTCAGGTTCCTCATAAGATGACCGCTATGACACCTCCTGACCGCACTCGGCCAAACCGACCGCCGCGGGTGACGACTGCGGTTGTCTTCGCTGTCCTCGCTACCGTGTTCGGCCCGGTCGCCACGGGCATTGCGTATGTTGTGGGAGGCATCAATAGCCTGAACTCCAATGCCACAATGGCGAGTTTGAGCGCGTCCATACAGATTCTGGGCGCGGTGATCTGCGCCGCCTATAGCATCGCGCTCGGCGTCGTCGTGATCCTGACAGGGCGGGGAAGCGCCGGCGGTCGAATCTGGGCGACGATCCTGCTGGCGGTCCTTCTGCTCCTCGCGGTGTGGGGGGTGTCCGTAAACGTCACCTACGTGGAGACCTTGTCCGTCGTGGAAGGTGTCTTTTATGTCGTGCCCCCGGTCCTCACCGTCATCTGCAGCGTCACGGCGTTGATCTTGCTGTGGGGGAGCGCGTCGGTGAAGCCCTACTTCGCGCGGATGCCATCGATCCGGGAGGAGTAGCGCCCCGCGCCGTACCGCGGCACGACCATAACGACCGCCCCGCTTCTCTCCGGAGAGAAGCGGGGCGGTTTCGTCGTTGACTATGCGTCTTCTCAGACGGTTGCGGTGCCCGTGAAGTTGACGGTGCCGGCGCCGAAGAAGACGAGGCCGGTGGCAAGTCCGTGAAGGTCCCAGACGAGAGTCATCGGGCACTGGATCGACAGGCCGACGCCGCCGGTCCTTTCGGAGTGATCGACAGCCTTGGCGCGGGCCCGCACGAGGGCGTGACCACCAGGCGCCACCGCCCGACCGAGAACCGCGACGCAAGCCGCCCCCGTCTCTTCGGGGGCGGGGGTGGCTCGTGGTTGAATCCCACGAGCGGTATTCGGCCCGCGATTGGTTCGATGGGGGACTTGTGAAAAGTGAAGGATCGGAAACTACTAGGGCGAACTGGGCGACTGGCATAGCCATCGTTTCGGTGATTATTGCCCTCATCTCGCTCGCTATCTCGATAGCGCAAACGTCTTTGTCGGGCCAGGCATACGCACATGAGCGCGATCTGACCCTGCGAGCGTCCGTGAGTAGAGCGCTCGGCGAAGGCGAGGCGTCGTTCCGACTCGCTCAACGGCTCCTATCCGCCTCGATATGGGGTGGGGAGCGCTGGGCCGTGTGGTCTTTTGGCAGCCCTGTTGAGGACAAGCTCGGTGGCAAGACGCTTTACCTCCGATAAGCCCCTGCCGTGGCGGCGGGCGTGGGGCGGTGTCTTGTACCGGACACCTACTGAGGCCGCCAGGCGGGCGGGTCCAACCGGAGAGCGCGCGCCTTGTACTCAATACACCGGATTGTTCGCGAGCATCTGCTGGCACCGGCTTGCAGCACGTCCTGCCGAACGACCTGAGTCCGTTGTCCTCTCGATCCCGGCGTACAGGCCGGCCCGTTCCCCTCACGAAGAAGGCCCGGATCCGCGGTTGCGTGGATCCGGGCCTTTCTCGATGTGGGCGCCCGTCGAGGGCGCAGACGTCAGTCGCCCGCGAGCGAGGCGGCGCCGATGATGCCGGACGAGTTGCGGTGGATCGCCGCGACGATCGGGGTCTTCAGGTCGAGCAGGGGAATGAACTTCTCCGGGTGCTTGGAGACGCCTCCGCCGACCACGAACAGATCCGGGCTGAACAGGAACTCCACGTGCGAGAAGAAGTCCTGCAGTCGTGCGGACCAGGCCTCCCAGCTCAGTTCGTCGCGCTCCATGGCGGAGTAGGCGGCCCACTTCTCGATCGACTCGCCGCGGAAGTTCAGGTGGCCGAGCTCGGTGTTCGGCACGAGCACGCCGTCATAGATGAAGGCGGAGCCGATCCCGGTGCCCAGCGTTGCGAGGATCGTGAGGCCGCGGGCGTCGCGCGCCGCGCCGTGGCGGCTCTCCGCGACTCCGGCCGCATCCGCGTCGTTCACGAAGTGGATCTGGCGGCCCAGGCCCTCCTCGAAGAACTGCTCGGCCTCGAAGCCGATCCATTCCTTCGAGATGTTCGCGGCCGACAGCGTCTTGCCGTACTTGACGATCGCGGGGAAGGCCACGCCCAGGGGCAGAGTCGAGTCCTCGACGCCCAGCGTCGTGAGCACCTCCTTGACGGCCGCGAGCACATCGGCGGGGGCCGCGCCCTTCGGTGTGGGGACCCGGATGCGGTCCGATTCGAGGGTTCCGTGCTCGAGGTCGACGATGCCGGCCTTGATGCCGGTTCCGCCGATGTCCACGCCGATCGCTTTTGCCATGCGCAACAGCCTAGCGAGACGCGGGCGCGCCAGTAGGATCGTGACAAAGGCCTAGGAGGAGGAGCGATGTCCGGCGAGAACAAGTACTGGTTCAACAGCAGCACCGGCGAGGTCGAGTACGGTCTGGAATCGCCGTCGATCGACCGGATCGGTCCGTTCGACACCGCCGAGGAAGCCGCTCGCGCCCCCGAGGTGCTCCAGGAGCGCTCCAAGGCCTGGGCCGACGACGACGCGGCCGAGGACAACTGGGGCCCGGACGGCGCTCGATGAGCGGGATGGACAAGCAGCGGGACTTCGTGCTGCGCACTATCGAGGAGCGCGGCGTCAAGTTCATCCGGCTCTGGTTCACCGATGTGATCGGCACCCTGAAGTCGGTCGCGATCGCGCCGGCCGAGGTCGAGGGGGCGTTCGCCGAGGGCATCGGGTTCGACGGCTCCGCGATCGAGGGGCTCACGCGCACCTTCGAGTCGGACCTGCTGGCGCAGCCGGATCCGACGACCTTCCAGATCCTCCCGTGGCGCGGCGAGATCGACCCGACCGCGCGGATGTTCTGCGACCTGACCACCCCGGACGGGCGCCCTGCCGTCGCAGACCCGCGTCACGTGCTCAAGCGCACCCTGGCCAAGGCGGCCGATGCGGGCTTCACGTTCTACACGCACCCCGAGATCGAGTTCTACCTGCTGAAGTCGTCGCAGTTCGGCCCGGAGGGTCCCGTCCCGGCGGACTCCGCGGGCTACTTCGACAACGTGCCCGGCGGCACCGCGCACGACTTCCGGCGCAGCGCGGTGCGGATGCTGGAGGACCTCGGCATCTCGGTGGAGTTCAGTCACCATGAGGGCGGCCCCGGCCAGAACGAGATCGACCTGCGTTATGCGGATGCGCTCACCACCGCCGACAACATCATGACCTTCCGCACCGTGGTCAAGGAGGTGGCGATCGAGCAGGGCGTCTACGCGACCTTCATGCCGAAGCCGCTCAACAACCACCCCGGCAGTGGCATGCACACGCACCTGTCCCTGTTCGAGGGCGACCTGAACGCGTTCTACGAGGAGGGCGCGCGGTACCAGCTCTCCCGCACGGGACGCCAATTCATCGCGGGGCTCCTGCGCCATGCCAACGAGATCGCGGCGGTGACGAACCAGTTCGTGAACTCGTACAAGCGTCTCTGGGGCGGCGACGAGGCGCCGAGCTTCGTGACCTGGGGCCACGCCAACCGCTCCGCGCTCATCCGTGTGCCGATGTACAAGCCGAACAAGGGCCAGTCCACGCGGATCGAGTACCGCGCGCTGGATTCCGCCGCGAACCCCTACCTCGCGTACGCGCTGATGCTCGCCGCGGGACTCAAGGGCATCGAGGAGGGCTACGAGCTGCCGCCGGAGGCCGAGGACAACGTGTGGTCGCTGAGCGACGCCGAGCGCCGCGCCCTGGGCTACGCGCCGCTGCCCGCCAGCCTCGATCACGCGCTCGAGCTCATGGAGGAATCGGAGCTCGTGGCGGAGACCCTCGGCGAGCAGGTGTTCACGTACGTGCTGCTGAACAAGCGCAAGGAGTGGGAGGCGTACCGCGGTCAGGTCACGCCGTTCGAGCTCAAGAGCAACCTCGAACTGCTCTGATCGGGGACGGCGGTGCCCCGGTTCGACGACTCGCTCTCGCTGTCCGCGCTCGCGCGGCTCGGCTTCGTGGGGCTGTCCGCCGCGTCCGCGGGGCTACGTGAGCTCGGCGAGACCACAGGCCTCGCGCCCTCGGCGCTGATCGCGCCGTTGCGCAGCGCGGATCCCGACGAGGCGCTGGCAGGCCTCATGCGGGTCGCGCGCCGGGACCCGTCCGCCGTCACGGCGGTGCTGTCCGACGAGGCGGCGCGCGCTCGCGCCTGGGCGGTCTTCGGCGCCTCGCCGGGACTCGGCCGGTTCTTCGAGCGCCGTCCAGAGGAGCTCGCGCTGCTGTGCGAGGAGCGTGCGGCGCTGCCGACCGCGGATCAGCTCCGCGCGACGCTGCTGTCGGCGGTCGGCGCCGTGGACGGCTTCGCGACGGCGGGCGACGCGGCAGCCCGCGTGGGGCTGCGCGTGGCGTACCGGCGTGCGGTCGCCGGGATCGCCGCGTGGGATCTCGCCGCGTCGGACCCGGTCGAGGCGGTGGCCGCGGTCTCGGCGGCACTCGCCGACGCGGCGTCCGCGGCCTTGGAAGCGGGACTCGCGATCGCGCGCACGACGGTCGCCGGCGACTCGGCCGACGGGCGCAGGGACATCGCACTCACCCGGCTCGCGATCATCGGGATGGGCAAGACCGGGGCGCGCGAGCTGAACTACGTGAGCGATGTCGACGTCATCTACGTCGCCGGCACCGCGGACGAGGAGCGGCTGCCCGAATCCCGCGCGATCGACATCGCGACCCGCCTCGCCCGCGAGACCATGCAGGCCCTGGCGGGGATCGAGGCCGAGCCGCCGCTCTGGGAGGTCGACGCCGCGCTCCGGCCCGAGGGCAAGCAAGGCGCACTGGTGCGCTCGCTCGGCTCGCACGTCGCGTACTACGACCGCTGGGCCAAGAGCTGGGAGTTCCAGGCACTCCTCAAAGCGCGGGCGATCGCCGGCGATCCCGAGCTGGGCGACGCGTACGTGAACGCGGTGCAGCCCAAGGTGTGGTCGAGCGCGGCGAGGGAGGACTTCGTCGGGAGCGTGCAGCGGATGCGCGAGCGCGTCACGGAGCACATCGCTCCGGAGGACGTCCCGTATCAGCTGAAGCTGGGCCCCGGTGGGCTGCGGGACATCGAGTTCACCGTGCAGCTGCTGCAGCTCGTGCACGGGCTCACGGATCCGCAGATCCGCACCAGAGGCACCCTGGAGTCGCTCGAGGCGCTGGTCGCCGGCGGCTATATCGGCCGCGCCGAGGCCGGGCTGTTCGCGCACGACTACCGGGTCCTGCGGCTGATCGAGCATCGACTGCAGCTGCGCGAGATGCAGCGCACGCACCTCGTTCCGCGCGACTCGGAAGCGCTGCGGGTACTCGGCCGCGCGACCGGGCTGGCCGAGTCGGCGGCCGGCATCCGGGGCGTCTGGGAGGACGTGCGCCGCGAAGTGCGCGATCTGCACACCCGACTGTTCTACCGTCCGCTGCTCAGCGCCGTCGCGTCGCTGCCGGAGGCGGAGCGCACGCTCTCCACCGACCAGGCGCACGATCGTCTCGCGGCGATCGGCTTCCGCGACCCTGCGGGAGCGCTCCGCCACATCGGTGCGCTCACCACCGGGCTCAGCCGCAAGGCGACCATCCAGAAGCACCTCATGCCGATCATGGTGCGCTGGTTCGCGGATGGCACCGACCCCGATTACGGCCTGGTCGCGTTCCGACGCATCAGCGAGCGCCTCGGCGACACCCCGTGGTTCCTGCGGATGCTGCGCGACTCCTCGGGGGCGGCGGAGCGACTCACGCGGGTGCTGTCCTCGTCGCGCTACGTCGGCGAGCTGATGGAGTGGATCCCCGAGTCCGTCGCGTGGCTGGAGAGCACGGAGCAGCTGCGGCCGCGCCCCCGTTTCGCCCTCGACGAGGAGGCCAGGGCCATCCAGACCCGGCACGACACGATCCTCGACGCCATGCGCTCGGTGCGGGCGCTGCGGCGGCGCGAGCTGCTGCGCACCGCGATGGGCGCCGTGCTGGATGTGCTCACGATCGACGAGGTCGCCAGTGCATTGACCGGGATCACGGACGCCACGATCCAAGCCGCGCTGCGGGCCGTACGTCGCGACGTCGTGCCGGAGGAGGACGACGCCCTGGACTTCTCCGTCATCGGGATGGGGCGCTTCGGCGGCGCGGAGCTCGGATTCGGATCCGACGCGGACGTGTTGTTCGTGTACGACGCGAACGGCGTCGAGCCGCAGCGCGCGCAGCAGCTCGCCACGCGCATCGTGGCGGGGCTCCGGGAGCACCTCACGGACCATCGGCTGCCGCTCGACCTCGACGCGGACCTGCGCCCGGAGGGGCGCAACGGCCCGCTCGTGCGCACGCTCGATGCCTATGCCGCGTACTACCGCCGCTGGTCCCTGTCCTGGGAGGCGCAGGCGCTGCTGCGGGCCAGGGGCGTCGCGGGCAGCCACAAGCTGATCGAGCGTTTCATCGGGCTCGCCGACGGCGTGCGCTACCCCGAATCGCTGGATCTGGCCTCGGTGCGGGAGATCAAGCGCATCAAGGCCAGAGTCGAAGGAGAGCGGCTGCCGCAGGGGGTGGATCCGCGCCGCCACCTCAAGCTCGGTCCCGGCACGCTCAGCGACGTGGAGTGGCTGATCCAGATCGTGCAGCTGCAGCACGCGCACGCGGTGCCCGCGTTGCGCACGACCTCCACGCTCGCGGCGCTGGATGTGGCGGTCGCATCCGGGTTCGTGCCCGAGGAGGGCGGCGAGCTTCTGCGCGAGGCGTGGCGGCTGTCCAGCCGGCTGCGCTCGGCGATGACGCTGCTCACTGGGCAGACGAAGGACGTGCTTCCTGCCGACCCGCGCGAACTCGACGGCGTCGGCAGGATCCTCGGCTATCCCGATCGCTCCGCGGCGACCGTCGAGGAGGAGTACCTGCGGGTCACCCGCCGGGCCAGGAAGGTCTTCGAGACACTGTTCTACGGCTGACGGGCGCTTCTCGTGCCGTTCCTGTCGCGGCCCAGGGAGGATGGACTCATGACGATCGTCGGTGTGGTCCGCAATCCAATGAAGCTCGAGTCGGAGGAGGAGGTGCGCGCGGCGATCCTGGAGCGCCTCCCCGATGCCGACATCCGGGTGTTCGACACGACGGAGGACGACCCGGGCCGGGGGATGGCAGAGGAGGCGGTCGACGCCGGATGCGCGCTCGTCTTCGCGGCCGGAGGGGATGGCACGGTCCGTGCGGTGGCCGGGGTGCTGGCGGGCACCGACGTCGCGCTGGGGATCCTGCCGCACGGCACCGGCAATCTGCTCGCGCGGAACCTCGGGGTGCCCCTGACGGGAACGTCCGACGCGGTCGCCCATGCGCTCTCCGCGGAGCCCCGGCGCATCGACGTGGGCACGATCGAGGTGCTCGACGGCGATGCCGCGGGCGAGCATCTGTTCGTCGTGATGGCCGGTCTGGGCCTCGATGCGCGCATGCTCGAGGAGACCGATGACGAGCTCAAGGCGAAGGCCGGCTGGCTCGCGTATGTGAAGGCGCTCGGAGCCGCCGCGGCCGGCACTGAACTCGTGCCGGTGGAGCTGAGCCTCGACGACGAGCCCCGTGATCGTGCGCGCGTCCACACGCTCATGATCGGGAACTGCGGGACGATCCAGGGCGGGATCACACTGCTGCCGGACGCCGTGCCGGACGACGGGCAGCTGGATCTCCTGCTCATCAGCGCGGACGGCGTCGCGGACTGGTTCGAGACGGTTCGCACCGTGGTCTGGGACAACGGCCTGCGGCGGCTTCTCGGCGGAGAGACGACGAGCACGGACGTGGTGCGCCACGCGTCGGCGCGCAGCATCGACGTCGATCTGGACCGGCCGCAGCCGTTCCAGATCGATGGAGAAGAGCGGGGTGAGGTGCGCTCTTTCCGAGCCGGCGTCCGTCCCGGCGCCCTGCTGGTCCGCGCCTGAGCCCACCCTTCGCCTGCGGACCGCGGGCGGATCGGGTCAGGCGCGAGTGGCCGCGCGTCAGATCTCGACCGTCAGGATGCGCTGGATCTCCTCGCGCACGAGCGCGACCATGTCGACCCCGTCCCGGTTCAGCAGCCACTGCGTCTGGATGCCGTCCGTCAGGGCGATGAGCGTGCGCGCGGCGGATTCCGGAGCCACATCCGCGACCACGTCGCCACGTGCCTGCAAGGCGGTGAAGGTGTCGCGGAGGAAGGCGACGGCGAACTCGTAGCGCTCCCGCAGGTACTCGTGCAGCGGATGGTCGGAAGAAGTGGCCTCGGCCGCGAGCGTCACCTGGAGCTCCACCATCCGCTGTGCGCCCTGGTTGTAGCGGGCCGCCTCGATCCACTGCTTCAGCACGTCGAGGGGATCCTCCGAGGAGGACATCCGCCGGATCGCCTGTTCGTCCCGCCAGCCCAGCACCGCGTGCAGCAGGTCGAGCTTGGTCGGGAAGTAGTGGCGCACGCCGGCGTGGGTGAGCCCCGCCTTCGCGGCGACCTCGCGCAGGCCGCCGGTGCGGTAGCCGGCGGTCGCGAACACCTCGAGGGCGGCCTCCAGGATGGCCGTACGACGCGCCTCGCCCTTCGGATAGCGCCGTGGGGCGGGGGAGGGATCGGTGCTCACGGATTCGAGGCTACCTCAGCGGATCCGGGTCATGGAAGAAAAACCACCCAACTGGATGGTTTTCTGTTAGTGTCGTCGCCAGTCGAGCCGATCGAGCTCGCACGATCCCCTGGAGCCACCATGGTCAACGCCGACCCGATGCTCGTCCCCGGCACCCCCGACACGCCGGATCCTGCTCCCGCGCCGGGGACCTCGGCGCTGTACCGGCGCGGGGCGCACTTCCGGCGATATCGCGTGAGCTATCTGATGGCCGGACTGTCGATCGCGGCGATCTGGGGTGCGGTGGGCGGCATCCTGCTTCCGCTGCACGTGCAGCAGATCGAGTTCGGACAGTTCTTCGGCGGTGCGGACGCGGGCGTGGATCTGCAGTCCCTCACCGCGCTCAAGTACGCGGTCGATGCGGGGAGCACGGTTCCGACCGCCGACCAGAGCAGACTGCTCAGGCTGCTCGCAGAGTTCGAGGCGGCACGGGCGCTCGGCCTGTCGTCGATCGCCGTCGTCTCCTCGATCCTGACCATGCTCATCCAGCCCATCGCGGGCATCCTCTCGGATCGCACGCGCTCGCGCTGGGGACGGCGCGCTCCCTGGATCATCGCGGGCGCGGTGATCGGAGCCGCGCTGCTCGTGGCGATGCGGTTCTCACCGACGATCGGGCTGCTGCTGGTGACCTATTCCGTCGCCCAGCTGGGATTGAACCTCGCATCCGGGCCGCTGAATGCGACAGTGGCAGACAGGGTGCCGCCTGGACAGCGCGGGTCGATGTCAGCGCTGTCCGGGTTCTCCTCGCTCATCGGCGGTGCGATCGGCTCGATCGTGGCAGGAGCCCTGTTCGCGATCATCGGTCTCGATGCGTACTTCCCGTTCGTCGTCGCCGTGATCGTGTTCACCGTGCTCTTCGTCCTGCTCGCTCGGGATCGATCCTCCCGGGACCTCGTCGTACCCCCGATGACTCTCAGACAGGTGCTGGCCTCGTTCACGGTCGCGCTCAGGGACCGAGACTTCCGCTGGCTGTGGATCGCGAAGGTCGCGTTGCTGTTCGGCGGCGGAGTATCCGGCGCGTTCGGCATCTACATGCTGCAGAGCTACATCCGGCCGGGACTCTCCGCGGCCGAGGCCGCGCAGATCTCGCCACTGCTCGCGATGGCCGGGATCCCCGGGACCGTGGTGGCACTGCTCGTCGCCGGATGGTGGTCGGATCGGGTCGGGCGGCGCAAGCCGTTCGTCATCGGCGCGACCTTCCTGATCGCCGGGTCGATGTTCATCCCGCTGCTCAGCCCGACCTTGCCCGCCCTGTTCATCCAGGGGGTCATCGCCGGGGTGGGGGTCGGCACGTTCCTCACGGTCGACCAGGCCATGTTCATCGACCTGTTGCCGGACAGGGACGCGGCTGCCCGCGATCTCGGGGTGAGCACGCTGGGTGGCAACCTCGGGCAGGCACTCGGCCCGCTGCTCGCGGGTGTGGTCGTCGCGGTGACCGGCGGCTACACGGCGCTGTGGATCGTCGCGATCGTGATCGTCGTGGTCGCTGCGCTGCTCGTCTTCCCGATCCGGCGCGTGCGATGAGCGTGCTCCCGCCTCCTCTGCGCCCCACCGTCGCGAACCAGCTGCTCGCGCGCATGCTGCTGCGCACCGCAGCCCGGTTCATGCCGGAGGAGAGCATGACGAGTGCCGAACTCATCGCCCTGGACCCGGAGCTCGGGGCCGTGGTCACAGAGGACGTCGCGGTGCCGGGCCCGCGCGGGCCGATCCCGGTGCGCCTCTACCGCCGGGACGACGCGGAGCCGCGCGCGGGCTTCGTCTGGGTGCACGGCGGCGCCTGGATGTTCGGCATGCTCGACTCCCCGGAGGCGCACGCGGTGGCGATGTCGATCGCGGCGCGCGGGATCGCGGTCGCATCGGTGGACTACCGCAAGGCACGCGGACGCACGTGCTTCCCCGTCCTCTCCGACGACGTGCTCGCTGCCTGGCAGTGGGTGCACGCCTATGTCGATCGACTGGGAACGACGCCGGAGAAGCTGCACCTGGGAGGTGCGAGCGCGGGCGCCAATCTCGCCGCGGGCGTGGTGCGACGGCTCATTGCGGCGGGGGAGCAGGCGCCGGCCACCCTGGTCGCCGCGTATCCGCTCCTGCACTTCGTCCTGCCCCCGCTCCCGGAGGATCTCGTTGCGGCCCTCGAGAGCACGCCTCCGCCGTTCCGTTTCACCCCGCGCATGGTCAGTCTTCTGAACCTCAACTGGGCGGGCGTCCGGTACCACGAGGATCCGGTCGCCTTCCCGGCGCTCGGTCCGCTGGACTGCATGCCGCCCACGTTCGTGATGGACGCGGAGTCCGATGAACTACGGGCATCGTCGGCGGCGTTCGCGGCCGCGCTGCGAGCGGCCGGCGTCGAGACCGGCTACGAGACCGTGCCGGGCGCCTTTCACGGCTATCTGGCTCAGCCGGGCACGCCCGCCGCGCAGGACGGCCTCCGTCGGATCGTCCAATGGATCGACGACCACTGACCTCCCGCCCTGCACCGACCCTCCGTCCGATGCCTCGGACGACCCACCGAGAAGGACAGCACGTGACAACGCCACCCACCGCCCTCATGATCACCCCCGACCGGCCGATCGACGGCGCCCCCGCCGTCCGCCGTGTGTTCGTGCTCGACCAGGATCACGGAGCGGTGGTGCGCGCGGAGGTGCTGGCGACCGCACTCGGCGTGTGCGAGGTGCGGGTGAACGGCGTGCCCGTCTCGCCGGACGTGCTGACACCCGGCTGGACCAGCTACGAGTGGCGGCTGCGATATGCGCAGTGGGATGCGACGCCTCTGCTCGTCGGGCTGCCGGACGACCGGGCGGTGATCGAGGCGGTCATCGGATCGGGCTGGTACTCCGGGCATCTCGGATGGGACGGCAACAGCGAGGTGTACGGCGCGGAGCGCGCTGTGCTCATCGAACTGCGGATCCTGTTCGCGGACGGCCACGTCCAGACGGTCGGGACTGACGAGACCTGGACCTCGCTGCCCACCGAGACGACCGCCGATGACCTCTACGACGGGCAGCGGATCGACCGGCGCCTCGTCGGGGCAGCTGATCGTTTCGCCGCTGCTTCGCGGCCGGGAGAGGGGGGAGTGAAGGTCGTGCCCTTCGATGCCGCGCGCCTCACTGCTTACACCTCTCCGCCGGTCCGCCGGCAGGAGGAGATCGCGCCGATCCGGGTCTGGCGGTCGCCGGCGGGCGCTCTGCTCGCGGACTTCGGGCAGAATCTCGTCGGATGGACCCGGCTGACGGTGCGCGGAATCGCGGGCCAGGAGATCACCGTGCGCCACGCCGAAGTGCTCGATGAGGAGGAGCTGGGCACGCGGCCGTTGCGTCGGGCGCGGGCGACCGACGTCTTCGTGCTGTCCGGCGCCGACGACGTGTTCGAGCCCACGCTCACGTTCCACGGGTTCCGCTACGTGGAGGTCTCCGGATGGTCCGGCGCCGATGACGACCTCGGCGCGGCGCTGCGGGCGGTCGTGATCGGATCCGATCTGATCCGCACCGGAACCTTCCGCAGTTCGCATCCGCTCCTGAACCGCCTGCACGAGAACATCGTCTGGGGCATGCGTGGCAACTTCGTGGATGTCCCCACCGACTGCCCGCAGCGGGATGAGCGACTGGGGTGGACGGGGGACCTCGCCGCCTTCGCGGAGACCGCGGTCTATCTCTACGACGCGGAGGCGTTCCTCGCCGACTGGCTGCGCGATCTCGCCGTCGAGCAGGAGCACGCCGACGGCCGCATCCCGATCGTGGTGCCGGACAACCTGAAGTACGAGGAGATCGGCGCGATGGCCGCGGCGATGGGGTCGAGCCTCGTCATCGCACTCTGGAACGATGCGGCGTGCTGGGTGCCCTGGGCGATGTACGAGGCCTACGGGGACGCGAGCGTTCTCGCGGATCAGTACGCCTCGATGACCGGGCACGTCCGCCGTGTGGGCGCGGCCCTGTCTCCGCGGGGTCTGCTGGAGGGCGGCTTCCAGCTCGGCGACTGGCTGGATCCGACGGCGCCGCCGGACGCGCCGCACATGGCGAAAGCGGATCCCGCGGTCGTCGCCACCGCGTGCGTGCACCGCTCCGTCATGATCGCGCGCGATGCCGCGTGCGTGCTCGGCAGGGACGACGACGCGGCGGAGTTCGACGCCTTGGCGGCGCGGATCGGGGACGCCTTCGTCGAGCACTGGGTGAGCGACGGCCGGATCCACAGCGATGCACCGACCGTGTACGCGCTCGCGATCGTCTTCGGGCTGCTGGACGGGACCGACCGGGCGGCCGCGGGAGATCGGCTGGCGGAACTCGTCGCGGAGGCCGGGCACGTCATCACAACGGGCTTCGCCGGAACGCCGTTCATCCTCACGGCGCTGTCGGAGACGGGCGACCTGGAGACCGCCTACCGACTGCTGCTGCAGGAGGATTGCCCCTCCTGGCTGTACCCGGTCACGATGGGCGCGACGACGATGTGGGAGCGCTGGGACTCGATGCTGCCGGATGGCACGATCAACCCCGGCGAGATGACGAGCTTCAACCACTACGCGTTCGGTGCCGTCGCGACGTGGCTGCACCGTGTCGTCGCGGGTCTCGCGCCCGCCGCACCGGGGTATGCCCGCGTCCGCATCGCGCCGCGGCCGCCCTCAGCGGGGTTGACGTCGGCCGAGACTGCGCTGGAGTCGCGCCACGGCAGGATCGCGACCGGGTGGAGCGTGGATGACGGCGTGCTGCGGGTGGTGGCGACGCTCCCTGAGGGCGTGACTGCCGAGGTGTCGCTGCCATCGGGCTTCACGGCCGAGGTGGGCACGGGCACGCACGAGTGGAGTGAGCCGTTCCCGGCGTGCATCGCTCGGAGCGCTGCGCGAGTGCTGTCGGGGACTTCGGCGGGGGAGTCGGCGGGCTAGGCCCGCTCGTCGACGGTTCTTGCGTCCGCGGAGGGGAAGAGCGGGCTCTCCACGGTGCGGAGCGTGCGCAGCCACTCGACCTTCGCGACATCGTCCTCGTGCAGTTCCTGGACCGAGAGGCCTCCGTCGCCCGCAGCTGAGTTCGGGGGGACCAGAGCCACGGCGATGGCTGTGGTGAACGGAACCGCGAGCACGAGTCCGATGCCGCTGCACAGGGTGCGGACGATCTCGGTGGCGATGTCCTCGAGGCTCAGCAGGTTCAGCATCGGCTGGTTGTAGACATAGAGCAGGAGCACGACGCTCAGCGATGCCCCGACGTACGCGAACACGATCGTGTAGATCGTGGATGCGATGTGATCGCGCCCGATGCGCATGGCCCGTCCGAAGAGCTGCCGGCGGGAGAGTTCGGGGGCGACCGCGCGCAGCTCCCACACCGAGGAGCTCTGCGTGATGGTCACGTCGTTGAGCACGCCGAGCCCGGCGATGATGATCGCGCAGGTGAGCAGCCCCTGGAAGTCGACCTGCGGCACCATCGGGGCCAGGAAGCCGGCGCTCTCATCGATGCCGCTGAGCCGGGTGGTGCTCACGGCGAGTTGCGCGAGGAGTGCGGTGACGGCCACTCCGGCCAGCGTCCCCGCCAGCGCAGCGCTCGTGCGCATGGAGACGCCGTGGGCGAGGTACAGCACGACGTAGAGGATCGCTGAGGAGGCGACGAGCGCGATGGGGATCGCAGGTCCCGCATGCAGCAGCGCAGGAAGCATGAACATCACGATCATCGCTCCGCTGAACACCAGCCCGATGAGCGAGAGCAGGCCGCGGAGAAGCCCGACGGCCACGACGATCACGACGAACAGCCCCACCCACACCGCCAGCGGGATGGTCCGCACGACGCCGAACGCCGAGATCCCGGGATCGACCCCTCCCGGCTGCACGACGCCGGGGTTGGCGGGGAGCCGGACGTCCATGAGCTCGAGCCGATCCCCGGGGCGGAGCCCGGCACGGGCGAACGGGCCGTTCAGCATGATGGTGACCGTGTCGCCCGCACGCTGGCCCGATTCGACCTTGACTTTCGCGATGGCGCAGGCCGGAGCGGGTCCTGCTGCTGCGCCCGTCCCCGATCCGCCGCCGGCGGAGCCGGAGGCGCCTGATGGGCTGCCGGATCCGTCGGGGGATCCGGTGCCGCCCGCCAGGCCCGATCCGCCTGCGGACGGGGCGACGCCGCACCGTGGTGTGATCTGGAGGATCTCGCCCGTCGGGTAGGTCGCCCCCTGAGCCGAGGTCGCGCCGGGCACCGGACCGGCGGGTGCTCCGCCGGCAGGCCAGAGGAGGAGCAGCCCCACGATCGTGGTCACTCCGATGACGACCAGGATCGTCAGCAGTATTCGTTTGGGAGTCCGTGCGACCGCGACGTACCGGGGTGTCGACGACGAGTGCGCGTGTCCGTGGCCCATCGCAGTCCTCCTCCGCCCCCTGGGCAACGTTAAGCCTCGGAGCGTGCTCAGGCGCGCATGCCGGTGCGCGCGTCGAGGCGCTCGCGCGGCGGGCCTATTCTCGAGAGTCTGCGGACTCAGACGCCGTAGGAGAGCTCGAACTCCTGAGAAAGACGCGGCCCTCTGCTGCCGCGCTTCCTCGAAGAGAAGACGGCAGCAGAGGGCCACGGGGCGTCGCAGAGCGCGGCGGTACGAGCGCCTGCGACTACTGGGGGGTCAGCACGGGGTTGCTGGGAGTGAGGTCGCTCCAGTTGACCGTTCCCGTACCGAGGATGATGGTGCCGAGGCTGGACGGGCTGGTGATGTCATAGCAGAGCTGGTAGGTGCATTCGATCTGCGGGAGCGGGAGGATCGGGATGAAGATCGCCGTGAACGTGAAGCAGACGCGTGTCGGCACCTTCGGGGAGTATGGCGGGATGGCGTCGTCGGGCATATTGATCTGCCCGATCACGGAGAACGTCGAGTCGAAGGCACTGATCTGCCCGATCGTTCCTGCACCGGTCGTCGCTCCGACGGTGAACTGGTTGCTCGTCCCATCGCTGAACGAGATCGTCCCACCGACGCCGACGATCGTGTACGCGGGCTTGAAGAAGCCGGTGTCACAGCCTGTGCTGTCCAGGTTGTATGCCATGGTTCCGGTGACGGTTCCGAGGTTCAGGACCGTGACTGCCTGAGCCGTGAACGCGCCCAGCGACCCGACTTGCAGACACCCGCATCCGGGATTCGTGACGCTCGCGGCGGACACGGGCATCGCAGCAGCGGCGGCCACCACAGGCGCCGACCACGCGGCACCCTTCAACACCGTACGCCGCTTGACGAGCTTAGAATCGTTCTGAGACATCCATTACCCCCTGAAATCGCGTCGGGCGAAGCCGGCATGTCGACTGCGGTTCCGCTGTTGAGGGCATCGTCGGACGTCCCCGATCCGCCAGGTTGCAAGGGGGCGTGATCTGTTCCATATTCGTCGCGCACTGATCGCTACTTGGATTCGCCTAGACCCGCTGCGTTGATCGGCTTTGAGGGCCTGTGGCTCGCTGAAGATGGCCGAGGCGCGACTTCGGCAGGCTTCGGCAAAGACCACGCTCGGTCACCTGTGACCGGTCCGCGACGAGTCCTTGCAGACCGCGTCGCAGCCGTGCTGGAAGCACGAAAGAACCCGCCTCAGCCGGGGGACGCTGAGACGGGTTCTTGAGATTTTGCGGACTGTCTGCGGACTAGCCCCAGTTCTACCGCGGAATCTCGCTACACGCCGAAGTAGAGCTCGAACTCGTACGGGTGCGGGCGCTGCGCCATCGGGAGGATCTCGTTGTTGTACTTGTACGAGATCCAGGTCTCGATGAGCTCCTTCGTGAACACGCCGCCCTCGAGGAGGAAGTCGTGGTCGGCGCGGAGCGCCTCGAGCGAGTCCAGCAGCGAGTTCGGCACCTGCGGGATGTTCTTGGCCTCCTCGGGGGGAAGCTCGTAGAGGTCCTTGTCGATCGGCTCGAGCGGCTCGATGCGGTTGCGGATGCCGTCGAGGCCGGCCATGAGCTGCGCGGCGAAGGCGAGGTACGGGTTGCCCGAGGCGTCCGGCACGCGGAACTCGATGCGCTTGGCCTTCGGGTTGGAGCCCGTGAGCGGGATGCGGATCGCGGCCGAGCGGTTTCCGGCGGAGTAGGCCAGGTTGACCGGCGCCTCGAAGTGCTTCACCAGGCGGTGGTAGCTGTTCAGCGTCGGGTTGGTGAAGGCCAGCACGGCGTGCGCGTGCTTGAGGAGGCCTCCGATGTACCAGCGGGCGGTGTCGCTGAGCTGGCCGTAGCCGTTCTCGTCGAAGAACAGCGGCTTGCCGTCCAGCCACAGGGACTGGTGCGTGTGCATGCCGGATCCGTTGTCGCCGAACAGCGGCTTCGGCATGAACGTGACCGTCTTGCCCCACTCCTCGGCGGTGTTCTTGATGATGTACTTGAACTTCAGGATGTCGTCGGCCGCATGCACCATGGTGTCGAAGCGGTAGTTGATCTCCTGCTGACCGGCGGTGCCGACCTCGTGGTGGGAGCGCTCGAGGTGGAAGCCCGCGTCGATGAGGTTGAGCGTCATGTTGTCGCGCAGATCGGCGGTCTTGTCCACCGGCGCGACGGGGAAGTAGCCGCCCTTGAACGGCGTCTTGTTGCCGAGGTTGCCGCCCTCCTCCTCGCGGCCGCTGTTCCACGCGGCCTCCTCGGAGTCGACCTTGTAGAAGCTCTCGCCCGCGGTGACGGAGTAGCGCACGTCGTCGAAGATGTAGAACTCGGCCTCGGGGGCGAAGTAGGCGGTGTCGGCGATCCCGGTCGAGGCGAGGTACTTCTCGGCCTTCTTGGCGACCTGGCGCGGGTCCTTGCTGTAGATCTCGCCCGTGCGCGGGTTGTAGATGTCGAACAGCATGACGAGCGTGCTCGCCTCGCGGAACGGGTCGACGTACGCCGTGGTGACGTCGGGGATGAGCTGCATGTCCGACTCGTGGATCGACGCGAAGCCGCGGATCGAGGAGCCGTCGAAGAGCTGACCGTTGACGAAGAAGTCCTCGTCGACCGTCGCTGCAGGGATGTTGAAGTGCTGCTGCACGCCGGGCAGGTCGGTGAAGCGGATGTCGAGGAACTTGACGTCGTTGTCGCGGATGTACGCGAGCACGTCGGCGGGGGTGGTGAACATGCATCAACTCCTGGAGGAACGGGTGCGGTCGAGCGACCTGCAAGCAGGTTACGAGGGGGGGATGACGCGATCGTGTCTGGAATGTTTCGGGCGTGTTACGCCTCAGGGGTCCGCTGCGACCGCGTCGGAGGATCCTTCCCGTGTTTCGTCGTGTGGCCATGGATGACGGAGCGTGTCGCGCCGGCGAGCGGCGGAGGCTCCGACGATGGTTCGATCCTGGGCATGACAACGCACCGAGCGAACCGCCTTCTGTCCGCCCTCGCCGTCACGGCCGTCGGGATGATGGCGCTCGCCGGCTGTGCGCCAGGATCCGCCGCGTCGTCGTCATCGTCCGCGTCCGATGCGAAGCACATCGTGATCGGCACCGATGACGGGAACGAGCAGTACTGGACGATCCTGAAGGGCAAGCTCAAGTCCGAGGGCATCGACCTCGAGGTGCGCACCCTCGCCGACGGCGTGCAGCTGAACCAGGGCGTCCAGGACGGCGCGCTGGACGTGAACCTGTTCCAGCATCTGATCTTCCTGTCGCAGTTCAACGTCAAGAACGGCGGCACGCTGGTCCCCGTCGGCGCGACCGCGGTCTATCCGCTCGCGCTCTATTCCGAGAAGTACCACGACGTGAAGGACCTGCCGGAGGGGGCCACGGTCGCGGTTCCGAACAATCCGACGAACCTGGCCCGCGCGCTGCTCAACCTGCAGAAGGCCGGTCTGCTCACACTGAAGGACGGCGGCAGCGCGCTGGCCACGCCGGACGAAGTGGTGAGCTCGTCGATCACGCTCAAGCCGGTCGACGCCAATCAGACGGTCACCGCGCTCAAGGACGGTAGCGCCCAGGCGGCCGTGGTGAACAACACCCAGGCGCAGAAGGGCGGCCTCGGCGACGACCTGATCGTCTTCAAGGAGAACCTCGACGATCCGAAGCTCGCCCCGTACATCAACGTGTTCGTCACCCGCGCCGACGAGAAGGACGATCCGCGCTGGGCGAAGCTCGTGGCGGCGTATCACTCGCCCGAAGTCGAGGCGGCTGTCACGGCGCTCAACCAGAAGAACCTGAAGTTCCAGACGAGTTGGACGACGGCGAAGCTGGGGGAGGAGCTCACCTCGCTGCAGGCCGCGCTCAAGGCCAAGGGCTGAGCAGGATGGCATCGGTCATCTCGTTCGATGCCGTCTCCAAGGCGTATCCTGCCGGAGGTTCGGGGCGATCCCGGGCCTCCGGCGGGTTCGTCGCCGTGGAGGATGCGAGCTTCACGGTCGAGCCCGGCTCGATCGTCGGCGTCATCGGCTACTCCGGCGCCGGCAAGTCGACACTGGTGCGTCTCATCAACGGGCTGGAGCGACCGTCCTCGGGGGCCGTGCGCGTTCTCGGCGTGGATGTCGGTCGCGCCTCCACGGCAGAGCTGCGAGGTCTGCGCGGGCGCATCGGCATGATCTTCCAGCAGTTCAACCTCTTCAACGCGCGCACGGTGCGCGGCAACGTCGCGTATCCGCTGCGGGTCGCCGGCTGGAGCAGGGCCGATATCGACGCACGGGTCACCGAGCTCCTGGACTTCGTCGGCCTCGCGGACAAGGCGGGCCAGCGGCCCCGTCGGCTCTCCGGAGGCCAGAAGCAGCGGGTCGGCATCGCGCGCGCCATCGCGACGAGCCCTGAACTGCTGCTCGCGGACGAGGCGACCAGCGCATTGGATCCGCAGACCACCGCGGAGGTGCTGGATCTGCTCCGCGAGATCAATCGCCGCCTGGGAATCACGATGGTGGTGATCACGCATCAGATCTCGATCGTGCACGAGCTGTGCGATCGGGTCATCGTGATGGACCAGGGGAGGATCGTGGATCACGGTGACACGTATCGGGTGTTTGCGCACCCCCGTGCCGCACTGACCGCGCGCTTCGTCGACGCGGTCACCCAGGGGGTGCCCCAGGGGGAGACGCTGGAGGCGCTCAGGGCTCGTGGGGGTGAGCTGCTCAGCGTTGACGTGAACGAAGTCACGAGCGACGACATCACGGGCGTGCTGGACCGGCACGGCGTGCGCGGCACGGTCGTCTACGGCGGCGTGACGGACATCCGCGGCCAGCAGCTCGGCACGCTCACCTACCGGATCGACGCCGACCGTACGGTCGTCGCGCGGATCGCGGCGGAGCTCTCCGCGCGAACGCGGGCCGTGCTGCTCGAGGACACACGGCTGCTCGAGGACGCCGTGCCGACGCCGGGGGATGATCCTCGATGAGCGTCGCCTTCGCAGCGCATTCCGCGCTCCTGGTCCCCTCGTCGGACTGGGGATCCCTCGCACCGGTTCTGCTCCAGTCGGTGCAGGAGACGGTCGTCATGGTCGTCGTCACGCTCGTGATCGGAGGTCTCGCCGGTCTCCTCCTCGGTGCGCTCCTCTACGCGACCCGCCCGGGGAACCTGTTCCAGAACGCGGTGCTGTTCCACGCGCTGAACCTCGTCGTGAACCTGATCCGGCCGATCCCGTTCATCATCTTCCTGACCGCGGTCGCCCCCGTGACGAAGGCGGTGGTGGGATCGACGCTCGGCACCGCCGCAGCGATCGTCCCGATGACGATCATGGCCGCGGTGGTGATCGGGCGCGTGGTGGAGCAGAATCTGGTCGCGGTGGATCCTGGCATCGTGGAGGCGGCGAGCGCGATCGGAGCCCGCCGGATCTCGATCCTGTTCACGGTCGTCATCCCGGAAGCGCTCGCCCCGCTGATCCTCGGTTACACCTTCATGTTCATCGCCGTGGTCGACATGTCGGCGATGGCCGGCTACATCGGCGGAGGCGGGCTCGGCAACTTCGCGATCCTGTACGGCTACCAGCAGTTCGACGCGCAGGCGACCTGGGTCACGGTCGCGATCATCGTCGTGATCGTGCAGGCGGGACAGTTCTTCGGCAACCGGCTGGCGCAGCGGATTCTGAGCCGCTGAGGGGCTTCCTCGCCCCGCCCGTCCGGCCTCGCGGACAGGACGGGCGTGCCTCGCACGGGCCAGAGCGCAGACGAGACGAGCGGGGCGCGTCGCCTAGGCTGGAGGGATGTCCGACACCGCGCAGACCTACCCCGGGGAACGTCTCGGCCTCCCCAAGACCGGTACCGGCAGCGTCGGCCGGATCGGGCGCCGCATCGCGGCTCTCGCGATCGACTACGCGGCGGCGTCCCTCATCGCCACCGCCTTCCTCGGGTTCCAGCAGTTCGCGTTCCCGAAGGAAGCGGGCATCACCCAGTTCGCGCCGATGATCGTGTTCGCGGTGCTGCAGATCCTGTTCATCCCGACGATCGGCGGCAGCCCTGGGCACCGCATCGTGGGCCTTCGCCTGGTCATGCTGAACGGCGCCTGGGTCGGCCTGTGGCGTCCGATCGTGCGCACGGTGCTGCTCGTCTTCGTCATCCCCGCGGTCATCTTCGATGCCGATCAGCGCGGTCTGCACGACAAGGCGGTCGGAACCGTCCTCATCCGCGCTTGAGAGCATTCTCGCCCACAGGTCCGGGTGCGGATCCGTGTGATGCCGCGATCTGAGAGGATGCCTTCATGCCTGTCCTGACCGTCCGAATCATGACCGACGTCGAGTGCGATGCCTGGCTCGACGAGCTCGCTCGGGAGTATGCCGAAGAGCAGGTCCTCGCCGGTCGGTGGGCATCGGAGGGCGCGGTCGAGCGTGCCAAGGAGGAGAACGCCGAGCTGCTGCCCGACGGCCCCGCCACGGATCGCATGCTGGTGCTGCGCGGCATCGACGAGTCCGGTGCGCCGATCGGTCGTGCCTGGGTCGCTCTGGATCATCCGCGCGGCGCACCGGGAGTGGCGTTCCTCTACGACATCGAGGTGATCGCCGGGCGGCGTGGAGAAGGCCTCGGTCGTGCGCTCCTGCAGGCGGTCGAGGCGGAGACGCGCCGGCACGGGGCGGATGCGCTCGAGTTGAACGTCTTTGGCGGCAATCGCACCGCGATCGCGCTCTACGGATCCGCCGGCTACGAGGTGGTCACGCAGCAGATGCGCAAGTCCCTGTAGCGGGGCTCAGGCGGCGGTGTGGCCCCGGTTGAGGCGGCGGAACGTCTTCGGGGCCTTACCGCCCAGGAACGAGCGCGCAGGATCGATCGTGAAGCCCTGACGCAGCGCCTCGCGGCCGATCAGCATCCGGAAGCCCATCTCGCTCCGGTTGCTGAGGGTGACCTCCGCGGTGACCCTGTGGCCGACCAGCACGAGGTCCAGCAGGACGACCAGACGGCTCTGCGCGTGCCCCGACGACGAGCGCACGTCCCGGCGGTCGAAAACCGGCAGTTCCACGGGGACGAGTTCGTGCGCGCCCTGCCAGGGGCGGACGTCGAACCGCACCCAGGGGACGCCGTCGCGCTCGAATTCGCGGATGTGCTGCGCGTGCAGCGACGAGCTCCGGGCCCCGGTGTCGACCTTCGCCTTGATCCAGGGGATTCCGACGTCGGGCAGGGACACCCACTCCCGCCACCCGATTAGGGTGCTTGAATGAGTAGGTCGGTCCACAACACACATCCTGGCAGGAAATCACCGTGAAGCTCGCCGTGCTCTCGCGCGCCCCGCACTCCTACTCGACCCAGCGCCTCCGTGCCGCCGCGATTCAGCGCGGGCATCAGATCAAGGTGCTGAACACCCTGCGCTTCGCGATCGACCTCACCGCGGATGAACCGGATCTGCATTTCCGTGGCCGCCGGCTGAGCGACTACGACGCGATCCTGCCGCGCATCGGAAACTCGATCACGTACTTCGGCACGGCCGTCGTCCGGCAGTTCGAGCAGATGGACGTCTACACGCCGAACACCGCGAACGGCATCTCGAGCGCCAGGGACAAGCTCCGCGCGAACCAGATCCTCTCGCGGCACAACATCGCGATGCCCCCTACCGCCTTCGTGCGCAACCGTGCCGACGTGCGTCCCGCGATCGAGCGGGTCGGCGGGGCGCCCGTCGTGATCAAGCTTCTCGAGGGCACACAGGGGATCGGCGTCATCCTCGCCCCTCAGGTCAAGGTCGCCGAGGCGATCATCGAGACGCTGCACTCCACGAAGCAGAACGTCCTGATCCAGAAGTTCATCTCGGAGAGCCGGGGCAGGGACATCCGTGCCCTCGTGGTCGGCGATCGCGTGGTCGCGGCGATGCGCCGGGTCGCGAACGGCGACGAGTTCCGCTCCAACGTGCATCGGGGCGGCACGGTCGAGGCCGTCCAGCTCGACCCGGTCTACGAGCAGACCGCGGTCCGCGCCGCGCAGATCATGGGCCTGCGCGTGGCGGGTGTCGACATGCTCGAGGGAGAGGACGGACCTCTCGTCATGGAGGTGAACTCCTCGCCGGGCCTGCAGGGCATCGAGGCGGCCACAGGGCTGGACGTGGCGGGTGCCATCATCGACTTCATCGCGAACCAGGTGAACTTCCCTGAGATCGACGTGCGCCAGCGCCTGAGCGTCTCCACCGGCTACGGGGTGGCGGAGCTCGTGATCCACGCCGGAGCCGAGCAGGTCGGCAAGCAGCTCGGCGACCTCGGCCTGTGGGACCGTGACATCACGGTGCTCACGCTGCACCGCGGCGTCACCGTCATCCCGAACCCGCGCAAGCACGTGGTGCTCGAGGACGAGGACCGGTTGCTGTGCTTCGGCAAGCTCGACGAGATGCGCTCGATGATCCCGGAGCGGCGTCGTCGCCGTGCCAAGGTGCGCAAGCTCTCCAAGGAGCACATGCCCGACTCGTCGTCCTGAGCGGACCACCGCGGAACGAACGAGCGCCCGGCCCCACGGGGGACCGGGCGCTCGTGGCGTCAGGGCTCAGCGCGGACGCGGTGCGCGCGTCTTGAGCGGGTCGATCCCCTTGGGGATCGGGAGCGAGGCGACGGACTGGGAGACGGACTCCATGCGCTTGATCACGGCGGCCATGGTCGCGTTGTCGATGGCCTTGGGCAGCTTCTTGATGGTCTTGGAGAGCTTGTCGATCGAGACCTCGTCCTCGCCGTGGCCGACGTAGAAGACGTTCACGGGCACGCCCTGCGCGACGCGCATGGCCTTGGTCTTCTCGTCCTTGACGAGGCGGGTGAGGCGGCCGCGCGCACCCTCGGCGATCACCACGATGCCGCCGCGGCCGATCGCGCGGTACACCGCATCCTGCGTCTTCGGGTTCACTCCCACGGGCACCTCGGAGCCCTGCCAGCTGCGCCCCAGCGAGGTGCTGATCACGTGGCCGGCGGCGCCGGGCATGCCGTCGATCTTGCGGTACATCGCGGTCGTGGACAGGCGCGTCATCAGGAACATGGCGCCCAGTACACCGAGCAGCAGACCGGTGATGCCCCACAGCACGAGGCTCCAGATCTGGAACGGGGGGATCAGGTAACCGACGATCAGGCCGACGAGAACGCCGACGACCAGGAGCGCGATCTGCGCCCAGGGCAGCCACGGGTAGATCTCCCGGGTGAAGCGGAAGAGCGAGCGCAGCTGCGAGAAGAAGCCCGGCTGCTTCTCCGTCGCGGAGGGACTTTTTGCCATGCCCTCCAGCCTACCGATTCCGCGCGCATGTGACGGCGCGGACGGGCACGCGCTGGGCGAACAGTTTGGTCCTGCACAGGATCCGTGCGCTCCGGACTGCACACGGATTGCGCGACACGGCGTCACGGAGGTGTCCGGCCCGCTGAGATGGGCGCATGACGGAACGCAGCAGGGGCATCACCGTGACGGGCGCGCATCGCACCATCCGGACGCTCGCGGAGGACGAGGGGCCGTTCGAGGGCGATCTCGTCACGCGCACCGGCGGCATGGCCGTGCGGGTGGATGCGGAGCGGCTGCGCGGCTGGGTGGGGTGGACGTTCGCGGGAGCCGAGCACGTGGCGGCACCGCTCGACGTCGCGCTCCGGGCGGACGGGCAGGACGTGCTGCTGCCCTGGTGCGTGCGGACCGTGCGCACCTCTCTCGCGCAGGCGGGGGAGGCGGACGGGATCTCGCACGGCGAGGCGGTCACGCTCGCCGCCAGCGTCCTGCGCGGGGTCCTCGAGCTCGAAGACGGGCTGCCCGAAGCCGGGCGCAGTCGGCGCGGCGACGGCGAGCTCCGCGACGCGCGCATGGACGGGGAGGGCGAACCGCACGGCAGCTGGTGGCTCACGGATGAGGCCCGGCCCGTCTTCGTGATCGAAGCGCGCGAGGGACGGCACGCAGACGGGCCTGTGCGCGACACCGGGGAGCGACTGCTGCGCGATGTGGAGGGACGGATCGAGGATCGGGCGCTTCGGCGAATCCTGGCCCGTCTCGCGGAGGCGCTGCACGATCCGCGCCGCCTCCGCGCCGAGGCCGCCCGCTGGGAGCGGGAGCTGCTCGAGATCGCGGCGCCGCGGCCGCTGCGGATGATCGCGGACGAGTTCGCAGCGGACGACCGAGAGGAGGATCCCGCGCGGCCGGTGTCATTGCGGCGGGAACGTCCTCCACGGCGCGCAGAGCTGCGTACTGCCGGACGGGCGGGTGCCGTCGCCTCCCGGCGGACCGGGCCGCGAAGCGACCATGCGATGCCGAGGCTCCCGCGCGCACGTGCCGCTCCCCGTGCAGGCGCGCTCCGTGGAGGCCGTGGCCGCTCTGCGCTGGAGGGACCGATGCGCGTTCTGCGAGATGTCACGGGGCATGCGCGAGCGCGCGGCAGGGATCTGAACGCGCTCCGCCGAGGCGTGCGCGACCGATCGTCCTGGTTGCAGTCGGAGCAGCCGCTGCGACGCAGGCGGTGGAGGGGGCCGGCGGTCGTCGCGGCCTCGGCGGCGGTGGCCATCACCCTGGTCGGGGCGCTGTGGCCCTCCGACACCGGCGGCGCCGACGCGGCCGGGCGCAGGACCCGGACGGCGGAGGTCGTGCCGTCGGCGAGCGGTTCGCCTTCGGCCGCCGCGCCGAGGAGCGCGGCGGCCGAACGGGGAGCAGCGCCGGCCGGATCCGACGAGCGCCCCCGGGCGCCGGGGGCATCGTCGCTGTCGGAGCCTGCGGCAGCAGGCGCGGAGCTGATCGCCGCCGCGCGGACCTGCGAGGCGTCGCCGCAGCCGGCCTGCGCCGAGGTGTGGGATGGCGGCACGGCGGCGTCCCACTCTCTGCGTGGGGCGCAGGAGCCTGCGGAGCTGATCGAGGACTACGGCGACATCGCCGCGATCCGGAACGGATCCGGCGAAGAAGCTCAGATGGTCGTGATCATCCGCAGAAACGCCGAATGGCGGATCCGCGATGTGTACGACATCGCGGATCCGCCATCCGAAGGAGCCGGGGCTCCGTGACAGGGCCTCAGGCGCCGAGCTGGGCCGTGAAGTCCGCATCCTCCAGGCGCGTCTTCACCGACGAGAGGAAGCGTGCGGCATCCGCTCCGTCGATCGTGCGGTGGTCGTACGACAGTGCGAGGTAGACGTAGGACCGCACGGCGATGGCCTGCTGACCGTCGACCGTGACCACACCGGGGCGCTTCACGACGATGCCGGTGCCCAGGATCGCGGATTGCGGCAGGAACACCACGGGGGTGTCGAACAGCGCACCGCGCGAACCGGTGTTGGTCAGCGTGAACGTGCCGCCGGCCAGCTCGTCGGGCTTCAGCTTGTTGTCGCGGGTACGGGCCGCGAGATCGGCGATCTCGTGGGCGATCTGAGCGACGTTCTTCGACGCGGCATCGCGCAGCACCGGCGTGAGCAGGCCGCGCTCGGTGTCCACGGCGATGGAGATGTTCTCCGAGGCCGGGTACACGATATCGGTGCCGTCGACCGTGGCGTTCACGATCGGGAACTCCTGCAGCGCCTCGGCGGCGGCGAGGGCGAAGAACGGCAGGAAGGACAGCTTGTCGCCGGTCTTCTGCTGGAACGACCCCTTCACCTGGTCGCGGTACGCGGCGAGCTTCGTGACATCGACCTCGACCACCGTGGTCAGCTGAGCCGTCTGCTGCATCGACGCGACCGCGCGCTCGGCGAGGACCTTGCGCAGACGCGACATCGGCTGCGTGGTGCCGCGCAGCGGAGAGATCTCGCGAGCCTTCTTGGGCGCGGCGGCCGCGGCGGGCGCGGCGGCCGGAGCCGCAGAGGCGTTCAGCACGTCCTCCTTGCGAATGCGTCCGCCTACGCCGGTGCCGGTGATGGACGCCAGGTCGACGCCCTTCTCGGCGGCGAGGCGGCGCACGAGCGGCGTCACGTACAGCGAGTCGGATCCGGAGTCGGCAGCCGGAGCAGCCGGTGCGGGAGCCGGGGCCGCGGCGAGAGCAGGAGCGGCAGCAGGCGCCGGTGCGGCAGCAGGCGCCGGTGCGGGAGCTGCGGCAGGCGCGGGTGCAGGAGCTGCGGCGGCGGGCGCCGGGGCGGGCTCGGCAGCCGGTGCCGGAGCGGCGGGGGCTGCCGCGGCGGGAGCGCCGCTGCCGATACGGGCGAGGACAGCGCCGACGGCGATGGTCTCGTCCTCGGCGGCGAGGATCTCCTGCAGCGTGCCGGCGACCGGCGAGGGGATCTCGGTGTCGACCTTGTCGGTCGAGATCTCCAGAAGCGGCTCGTCGATGGCCACGTCATCGCCGACCTGCTTCAGCCAGCGGGTCACGGTGCCCTCGGTGACGCTCTCGCCGAGCTCCGGGAGACGGACGTCCGTTGCGTTCGAGGACGCGGCGGGTGCTGCCGCGACAGGTGCGGGCTCCGCGGCTGGCGTGGGCGCCTCAGCCTCAGCCTCAGCCTCAGCTGGAGCCGGAGCGGCGGCGGGGGCGGCTTCGGCGGCGGCCGGGGTGCTGGAGCCGTCAGCGATGCGGGCGAGGATCGCGCCGATCTCGACGGTGTCGTCCTCGTGGACGAGGATCTCCTCGATCACGCCGCTGACCGGCGAGGGGATCTCGGTGTCGACCTTGTCGGTCGAGATCTCGAGCAGGCCCTCGTCGGCCCGGACGGTGTCGCCCACCTGCTTGAGCCAACGGGTCACAGTGCCCTCGGTGACGCTTTCGCCGAGGGCGGGAAGGACCACGGGTGTGCTCATGACGGAGTCTCCTTAGGAAAAATCGTTACGGTGTTCAGCTTAGTGGGCAACCCGGCGTTCAGCCCAGTTGTGAATTCCACGATGCGTAAGAAAGATTTCACATTGCGTGAAGCGGTTTGCCGGCGAGAGCGAGGAACGCCTCACCGAGCGCCTCGCTCTGGGTCGGGTGGGCATGGATCAGCGGCGCGATGTCCTCGGGGTGCGCCTCCCAGCTCACCGCGAGCTGCCCCTCGGTGATGAGCTCTCCGACGCGGTCGCCGAGCAGATGGACGCCCAGAACAGGACCGTCCTTCTGGCGCACGACCTTGACGAGTCCGCCCGTGCCGATGATCTCGCTCTTGCCGTTGCCGGCGAGGTTGTACTCGTAGGAGACGACCGCGTCGGCGCCGAAAGCCTCGATCGCGGCGGCTTCGGTGACGCCGACCGAGGCGACCTCGGGGCTGCAGTAGGTGACCCGCGGGATCTGCGCATCCGGAATGACCGCGGGGGTCAGTCCGGCGATGCGCTCGGCGACGGCGATGCCCTGCAGGAAACCGCGGTGGGCGAGCTGCAGCCCCGGCACGATGTCGCCGACGGCCCACACGCGGTCCACGTTCGTGCGCAGCTCGGGGTCGGCGAGCACGAAGCCGCGCTCCATGACGACGCCGGCCTCCTCGAATCCGAGCCCCGCCGTGGCCGGGCCGCGGCCGACGGCGACGAGCAGGTAGTCGGCCTCGTAGGTCGTCCCGTTCTCCAGGGTGACCGTGACGGCGTCCTCGGTCTGGGTCGCGCTCGCGAACCGCACGCCCAGCGAGTATGTGATGCCGCGGCGGCGGAACGCGCGCTCCAGGCCCTTGCTGAGCGCGAGATCCTCATTCGGGGCGAGGTGATCGAGCGCCTCGACGATCGTGACCTCCGCGCCGAACGAGCGCCAGACACTGGCGAACTCGACGCCGATCACGCCGCCGCCGAGGATGACGACGCGCTGCGGGACCTCCTCGAGCGCGAGCGCCTGCTCGCTGGTGAGGATCCGCCCGCCGATCTCCAGACCAGGCAGCGACCGGCTGTACGAGCCCGTCGCGAGGATCACGTCGGCGCCGGTGTACACGTCGTCGCCGACCGCGATGGAACGATCGGCGCGCAGAGTGCCCTCCCCGCCGACGACCGTGATGCCACGGGCCTTGACGAGCCCCTCGAGGCCCTTGTACTTCTTCGCGACGATGCCCTCGCGATAGGCGCGGACGCCGGCCGGGTCGATCCCCTCGAAGGAGGCGCCGACGCCGTACTTGGCCGCGTCGCGCACGTTGTCGGCGATCTCCGCGGAGTGCAGCAGCGCCTTGGTCGGGATGCAGCCGCGGTGCAGGCAGGTGCCCCCGACCTTGTCCTTCTCGATCAGGGCGACGGACTTGCCGAGCTCGGCGGCGCGCAGGGCTGCGGCGTAACCGCCGCTGCCGCCGCCGAGGATCACGATGTCGAAGGCGTGAGCGGTCATGCGCGTGCTCCGTTCGCGCGCGCCTCGGCGAAGGCGACCAGCGTGCGCACGATCGCGCCCGTGGCGCCCTTGTCGGTGAAGCCGTAGGGGGCGCCCTTGTGCTCGGACGAACCGGCGATGTCGAGGTGGGCCCAGGGGATCCGGGGCGCGTCGGCCTCGTCGGAGGTGCGCCCGACCATGCGGCGCAGGAACAGGCCGGCGAAGAGCGCACCGCCTGCGGGGTCGCCGATCTTGGCGTTGACCATGTCGGCGATCGGCGACTTCAGCTCGTCCTCCATATGTTCGGGAAGCGGCATCGGCCACGCGAGCTCGCCGGTCGTGGATGCCGCGGCCAGCACTTCCTGCACGGTGTCGTCGTCTCCGAAGACGCCGGTGTGACGCATGCCGAGCGCGACGATGATCGCGCCGGTCAGGGTGGCGACGTCGAGGATCACGTCCGGGTTCTCCCGGCTCGCGGCCACCAGACCGTCGGCGAGGACGAGGCGTCCCTCTGCGTCCGTGTTGAGCACCTCGACGGTCTGGCCGTCGGCGAAGCGCAGCACATCGCCGGGGCGGATCGCCGAGCCGGAGGGCATGTTGTCCGCGATGCACAGCCACGCGGTCACACGGATCGGCAGACCGAGGGCCGCGACGGCCTTGGTCGCGGCGAGGATGCTGGCCGCTCCCGCCATGTCGGTCTTCATGCCGACCATGCTCGCCGGGGGCTTGAGGGAGAGGCCGCCGGTGTCGAACGTGATGCCCTTGCCGACCAGGGCGATGTGCCCGGCGGCCCCTGCGGGGGAGTAGTCGAGGCGCACGAGGCGCGGCGGGCGGTCGGATCCCTGTCCGACGCCGAGGATGCCGCCGTAGCCGCCGGCGGCGAGGGCGGTCTCGTCGAGCACCTCGACGGTCACATCGAGCGCGGAGAGCTCCTCGACGGCGCGGTGCGCCAGATCCTCAGGGCCCAGCCACTCTGCGGGCGTGGTGACGAGATCCCGGGTCAGCGCGACCGCTTCGGCGAGCGCCGTGGCATGCGCGACATCGTCCGCCGCGAGCGCGGCGTGCAGCACGACCGTCCCCGCACGCTTCGGCTGGTCGCCGGAGCGGTAGTCGTCGAAGCGGTATCCGCCCAGGAGCGCGCCCTCGGCGGCGGCCGGCGCGTGCTCCGCGACGGCGTCGCCGAGCAGCACGGACACGCGGTCGAAGCCGGCGAGCGTGCGCAGGGCAGCTCCGACGGCCTCGCGCACGGCGTTCGCATCGGGGGCGGATCCGGCGCTCACGACGGCGACCGGAACGTCTGCGACCTCAGGGGCGGGGATCCGCGTGTAGGCGCCCGCCTTCCCGGTGAAGCCGACCGCGGTCAGCGCGGCGTGGGTGGAGGAGAAGGGGGACAGGTCTTCCGGGGTGTCCGTGAGACCGGCGACGACGAGCACGACCGCATCTGCGTTCGCGTCCGCCGGAGCGCCTGTGTGCAGCTCGAGCGCAGGAGACGTCATGGTTTCCATCCTAGGTTCGGCACGATGCGCGAGGAGAGGATGGGCTCTCCGCGTGTTCGCTCTCAGCGCTCAGCGGATCCGGCCGGTGGGGCGACTCGTAGCATGGAGGCATGCCCATCTCCGGAGAGATCCACGAACGCGTCGCCTACCCCGGCGGCGTGCCGTCCGGCCTGCCGCTCGTCATCCTGCTGACCGGCTTCACGGACGCGGGATCCGCGGTGTCCGGGCTCATCGATCACCTCGCGGAGACGACGGATCCGCAGCCCGTACTGGTCTTCGACAACGACCTGCTGCTGGACTACCGCGCGCGCCGCCCTGTCCTGACCTTCGATCAGGATCACATCGCCGAGCTCAAGCCCGCCCGGCTGGAGCTGTCGCTCGCGCACGACGCGCTCGGGCGGCCCTTCCTTCTGCTGGCCGGCTACGAGCCCGACTTCGCATGGAACGCCTTCGCCGACGTCGTCCTCGACTTCGCCGCCGAATACGACGTCTCCACCGTCACCTGGGTGCACTCGATCGCGATGCCGGTGCCGCACACGCGGCCGATCGGCGTCACGGCGAGCGGCAACAGGGCGGAGCTCACGGCCGCGCATTCCGTGTGGCGCCCGCGCACCCAGGTGCCGGGCACGGCCGGGCACCTGTTGGAGTACCGCTTCGTGCAGGCGGAGCGCAGCGTCGCGAGCTTCGTGCTGCTCGTGCCGCACTACCTCGCCGACACTGAATACCCGGACGCGGTGCTCACCGCCGCGGAGAAGGTGATGGCGGCCACGGGGCTGGTGCTGCTCACGGACGCGCTGCGGGACAAGCGCACGGAGTATCTCGAGCGGGTGGATGAGCAGGTGCGCGACAACGAGGAGCTCGCGCAGATGGTGCGGACACTCGAGCACCGCTACGACGCCTACATGTCCGGCCTGGACCTCGAGGACGAGGCGCCTGCCGGGTTCGACGAGCGCTCCCTCCCCAGCGCCGATGAGCTGGCCGCGGAGCTGGAGCGCTTCCTGGCGACGCGCCAGAGCGGCGACGAGGACAAGAACGGCCGGATCTGAGCCGATTCCGGGAGTGTCCCGAGAGGATCCACGTGGAACGCGGGATCAGGCACCTGCGCGCGCAGAGTGTGCGATACTTATCCGACGACCCGTTGTCAATACCCATTCCGCAAGGTCTGGGGACTTGACAAGGGTCTTACTAGTGCCCGCAAGGGCACGGGTCGTGAGGCCCGCAGGCCGATAAACCACAGGGCGCCCGCGCAAGCGCTCCGTTGAAAGGCGAGACGTGACGACTGCCACGAAGAAGAACACCCGGACGAAGAACGACCAGGCCGAGCCCGAGGAGGTCGAGGCCCAGGCCGTCGACGCCGCGGAGCCGGCGGCTCCGAAGAAGGCGGCGGCGAAGAAGCCTGCGGCCAAGAGGGCATCCAGAGCGAAGAGCAAAGACGAGGCCGAGGGCGACACGGCCCCCGAGGAGGCCTCCGCCGACGCCGCCGACGACGGCGACGAGGAGGAGGGCGCGAAGCCCGCCTTCACCGAGCCGCTGCCGACCGGTGCCATCCGGATCAGCTCGACCGATGAGGACGATGTCCCCGTCTACTCGACGCAGATCACCGGCGCCACCGCCGACCCGGTCAAGGACTACCTGAAGCAGATCGGAAAGGTCGCTCTGCTGAACGCGGCCGAAGAGGTCGAGCTCGCGATGCGGATCGAAGCCGGTCTGTTCGCCGAGGAGAAGCTCTCGGCGATGTCGGCGGCCGAGAAGACCGGTCAGCTCGGACTCGACCTGCAGTGGGTCGCCCGCGACGGCCAGCGTGCCAAGAGCCACCTGCTCGGCGCCAACCTGCGCCTCGTCGTCTCTCTCGCGAAGCGCTACACGGGTCGCGGAATGCAGTTCCTGGATCTCATCCAGGAGGGCAACCTCGGCCTCATTCGCGCGGTCGAGAAGTTCGACTACACCAAGGGCTTCAAGTTCTCGACCTATGCGACGTGGTGGATCCGCCAGGCCATCACCCGTGCCATGGCCGACCAGGCCCGCACCATCCGCATCCCCGTGCACATGGTCGAGGTCATCAACAAGCTCGCCCGCGTGCAGCGGCAGATGCTGCAGGATCTCGGACGCGAACCCACTCCGGAGGAGCTGAGCCGCGAGCTCGACATGACCCCGGAGAAGGTCATCGAGGTGCAGAAGTACGGCCGCGAGCCGATCTCGCTGCACACCCCGCTCGGCGAGGACGGCGACAGCGAGTTCGGCGACCTCATCGAGGACACCGAGGCGGTCGTCCCGGCCGACGCGGTGGGCTTCACGATGCTGCAGCGTCAGCTCGAGCAGCTTCTGGACTCGCTGTCGGAGCGCGAGGCGGGCGTGATCCGCATGCGCTTCGGCCTGGGCGACGGTCAGCCCAAGACGCTCGACCAGATCGGCGACACCTTCGGCGTGACCCGCGAGCGGATCCGTCAGATCGAGTCGAAGACGATGGCGAAGCTGCGGCACCCGAGCCGTTCGCAGTCGCTGCGGGACTACCTCGAGTGAGCGCGGCGGCGAAGCCCAACGACGGCAAGAACCTCGAGATCTCGGTCGAGGGCGCGCGCTGGCTGCGGATTCCGATCCGCACCAAGGTGGTCATGCCGGGCGACGTGCTCGCGGACGTCGTCACCGAGTACGCCGCGGGTGAGGTGCAGAAGGGCGACCTCCTCTTCATCACCGAGAAGATCATCGGCATCACCCAGGGCCGGTCGTTCCTGCTCGAGGAGATCCAGCCGCGCAGGCTCGCGTTCTTCCTGTCGAAGTACGTGACGCGCACGCCCTACGGCATCGGCCTCGGCATGCCCGAGACGATGGAGATGGCGCTGCGGGAGTGCGGGACGCCCCGGATCCTGTTCGCGGCGGCGGTGTCCGCCGTGACCAAGGCGTTCGGTCGCCGCGGCGACTTCTACCGGATCGCCGGTGAGAAGGCGCGCGCGATCGACGGGCCGACCGAGGGCACGATGCCCCCGTACGACCGCTCGGTGGTGCTGGGGCCGGCGCGCCCGCGCGAGGTGGCGCACGAGATGCAGCAGCTGATCGGCGGCGTGTGCGACGTCGCCGTGGTCGACATCAACGACCTCGGCGGCAACATCCTCGGCTCGACGCTCGAGAAGGCCGCCGAGAAGCGCCTCGTCGCGATCCTCAAGGACAACCCGCTCGGCCAGGGCACGGAGTCGACGCCGATGGGCATCATCCGCCCGGCCTGACCCTTCGTCTCGTCGCTACGCTCCTCGCTCAGGGACCGATGCTCCGGTCCCTGAGCGAGCGCGCCGTCGCTACGCTGCTCGCTCAGAGACCGATGCTCCGGTCCCTGAGCGAGCGCAGCGAGACGAAGGGCGCTTGTGCTCAGAACTTGATGGCGGCCTGGTACCGCGGCTTGTGACCCGTGCGGATGCCCGAGACGCTCGGCTTGTTCTCGTAGACGCCGGCGCCCCAGTTGCCCTCCACGAGCACGGGGCCGTCCGGGCCGACCACGATGTCCCATCCGACGTACTGCACCTGCGGCACGACGCGGGCGACCTGATCCACGAACGCCTTGACCTCGTCGATCATCGGCAGCTGGAAGTCGGCGATGCGGAAGCCGGAGTCGGGGTGCCGCTCGTGCACGTGCCCGTGCGAGTCGTAGCCGGCGCTCACGGCGTGGCCGTCCTCGTCGAGCATCGTGTAGAAGCCGCCGAAGGACATCTGATCGCTGACCTCGCCGCGGCCGAACTTCTGGGCCATCGCGAGGATGTGGGTCTTCTCGCCGTCGAAGAACGCCGTCACGCGGGTCGTGTTGACCGTGCCGGGGCAGACCGCGGCGAGGTCGGGGTGCTGCCGGATGACCTCCTCGACGAGCAGACGGCCCTGTCCGAGCAGGTCGGCGTGGAACGCATCCCAGTCGGAGATGTCGGCGGCGTGGTAGCGGAACACGCCGGATCCTGCCTGTCCCATCGGCGTCTTCACGATGACGGTGCCCTGGCGCTCCACGAACGCGCGCAGTTCCTCGGCGTTCCCGGACTTCACGACCATCCACTCGCGACGGAGGAACTCCGAGAACTTCTCGTCGAACTCGATCTTGTCGTGGAACAGGTGCCGGTAGTCGGGGTGTGCGTAGCGCTCCGAGATCTGGTTCGACACCGGGTGCGTCATGTAGGTCGCCCGCTCGGCGCGGTTCAGGATCGCGAAGTCGTAGTCGATGTAATCCTGGAACCCGACGTTGTGGCGGCCGGCCGACCACAGCATGTCCACCACGACGGCGGGGACGGCCTTGCCGTGCTGCGCGGACGCCTCCTTGGCGCGCTCGATCACCGAGCCGACGTTGATGCGACGGGCGCGCTCGGCGAGATAGCCGAGACGGGACTTGAGGCCGAGGCCGTTCGAGGGCATGCGTACTCCGGGTCGAGGGATCGGGAACCGGTCCATTCTAGGCGGCCCGCCTCCGAGACCCCCGGGTGCGGACCGGGCGGGCGGGTCCGGACGGAAGGGCGCGGGTAGGGTGGAACGGTGAACGAGCCGCTCCCCGCCACTCCGCCGCGGAGCGCGATGCTGCGTTCAGTGATCTCCCGATCGGCGCTCGAGGCCGGGGCCTCGGCCGCCCTCGCCGTCGGGGGAGCGGGCATCGCCGATCTCCGCGGCGACGCCTGGGGGCATGGACTCGTCGACGTCGCACGCGTCGTGGTCTCGGCTGGGGCGCGCAGCGTGCGCGTGGACGGCGAGGCCGAGGTCGCCCTGCTGCGGGCGCACGGCCTCGCGGCGACCTGCACCGAGGCTCCGGACCTGGATCCGCACCTGCTGTACGGTCTGCCCGACGCGGACGGAGCCCTGGCCGGCCACCCCGTGATGCGCGTGGCGGGGCGGGTGCTCTCGACCAAGGACATCGCGGCCGGCGGCGGCGTCTCCTACGGCTACATCCATCGCGCTCCGGCGGACTCGCGCCTCGCCCTCGTCACGGGCGGCTATGCACAGGGCGTCGTGCGAGCGCTCGGCAGTCGGGCTTCGGTCGAGATCGACGGACTCGTGCACCCGATCGTCGGCCGGATCGCCATGGACGTGTGCGTCGTCGACATCGGCACGGCCGACGTCGGCGCGGGTGCCGAGGCGACCTACTTCGGCGGACGCGGGCCGATGCGGACCGGAGTCGCGGAGTGGGCGCGGATCACCGGAATGGGCGTCGACGAACTCGTGGCCGTCGTGGGGCAGCGGACGGAGCGTTCATGGGAGGCATGACCGGACCCGTGCTGCGGGCCGACGAAGCGGTGCTGCGCGCCAACATCGCGGCGGTGACCGCGCGCGTCGCCCCGTCCACGCTGATGATGGTGGTCAAGGACGACGGCTACGGGCTCGGCGCGACCTGGGCGGCGCGCGTCGCCGCAGACGCGGGCGTCGGCTGGTTCGGCGCCTACGACATCCCCACCGCGCTCCGGCTGCGCGACGAGATCGGCGCCGCTCCGCGGCTGTTCGCCTGGGCCACCTCGCTCGACGAGGAGATCGACGCTGCCCTCCGCGCGGAGGTGGATCTCGGCGTCGGGACCCTGGACTACCTGCGCCGCGTGATCGCCCGCGCCACCGCCCTCGGCGCCGTGGCGCGCCTCCATCTCAAGATCGACACGGGGTTGCACCGCAACGGACTCTCGGCCGAGGAATGGGACGAGGGCGTCGCGTCGGCCCTGCGCGCGCAGGAAGCGGGGCACGTCCTGCTCGTGGGCGCCTGGAGCCATCTCGCCGAGGCGAGCGACGAGGAGGACGATGCCGCGCAAGCCCGCTTCCTCGACGCCGTGCGCCGCGCCGGCGATCTCGGCGCCGAGCTGCCCTATCGGCACCTCACCGCTTCGGCCGCGACCTGGGCCCGCCCCGAACTGCGCGGCTCGCTCGTGCGCGTCGGCGCCTTCTGCTTCGGCGTGCGCTCCGCCGACGGACCCGACCTGCCGGGGATCGCGCCCGTCGCCGAGCTCGTGGCATCGGTGCGGGAGGTCGACGGCGGCGACGTGGTCGTCGGCGCCGGATCCTTCGACGGGCTGCCGAGCGTCCTCGCCAGCCGCGTGCAGGTCGGCACTCCCGCGGGTGCGCGAGCGCTCCTGGCCGTGGGGCCGGACACCGCGCGCATCGCGGGGTGGGACGGCGCCGCCGTCGGCGACGAAATCGTCCTCTTCGGCCGCGGCCTGCACGGGGAGTCCTCGCCGACGACCCTCGCGGAGGCGATCGGCACGGTGGGCGAGGAGATCCTCTGCCGGCTCACGCCGCACGTGCGGCGCGAGTACCGCTGAGTGCGGTGTCGGATCGGCGGGCAGGTCGGCCCGTGGATCCGGTCGCACACATGAAAACGCCCGATGTCGCAGGACACCGGGCGTTTCTGTCTGGGGGAGCGGATCAGGACTCGAGCAGTCGCGACGTCTCGTCGTGCCAGCTCGTGGCCACCGCACGGAGCTTCTCTTCGTACTTGCGTCCGTGGTGGGCGCAGAACAGCAGCTCGCTGCCGTTGACCTCGGCGGCGATGTAGGCCTGGGCTCCGCAGGAGTCGCATCGGTCCATCGCCGTGAGGCGGGGGATGACTGTGCTATCCCGTTCGGTCGTCGCGTTCATCTCGATGCCTCCTCGTTGTTCGGGTCCGCTGTGTGGAGTGTCCTCAATACAACCACGCAGAGCTGAGAGTCATGCCCGCGAGACGGCGTGTTTCGCTCACCGCGTACGCGCCCGGTGACGAGCGGGTGACGGCAAGGAGTGTCGTCGGGGCGGCGTCCCTGCTCCTCGATACGATGGGGGATTGTGACAGCCGAGTATTCCGCCCATCACCTCCAGGTCCTCGAGGGGCTCGAGGCCGTCCGCAAGCGGCCCGGAATGTACATCGGCTCGAACGGTTCGCCCGGCCTCATGCACTGCCTCTGGGAGATCATCGACAACTCCGTCGACGAGGCGGTCGCGGGCAACGGCTCGAAGATCGACATCATCCTGCATCCCGACGGCAGCGTCGAGGTGCACGACCGCGGCCGCGGCATCCCCGTCGACGTCGAGCCGCGCACCGGCCTCACCGGCGTCGAGGTCGTCTTCACCAAGCTGCACGCGGGCGGCAAGTTCGGCGGTGGCTCCTACGCCGCCTCCGGCGGCCTGCACGGCGTGGGCGCGTCCGTCGTGAACGCCCTGTCCGAGCGGCTCGACGTCGAGGTCGACCGCGGCGGCAAGGTCTACGCGATGTCGTTCCGCCGTGGCGAGCCGGGGATCTTCACGGATGCGGGGGAGAAGCGACCGGACGCCCCCTTCACGCCGTTCCAGGACAACAGCGAGCTGCGCGTGATCGGCAAGGCGGCGCGGGGCGTGACCGGCACCCGGATCCGTTACTGGGCCGACCGGCAGATCTTCACGAAGGACGCGGCTTTCCAGCTCGCCGACCTCGAGACCCGCGCGCGGCAGACCGCGTTCCTCGTGCCGGGTCTCGAACTCGTCGTCCGGGACGAGCGCGCCTCGACGGCCGCGGCGTCGCAGGACGGCGTCGGAGGCGAGACCGCCACCGGTGCCGTGGAAGCGGTGAACGAGACCTCGTACCACTACGAGGGCGGCATCGCGGAGTTCGTCGAGTACCTCGCCATCGACGCGCCGGTGACGGACACCTGGCGCGTGCAGGGCGAAGGCACCTTCAAGGAGACCGTGCCGGTGCTGCAGCCTGACGGCCACATGGTCGCGACCGAGGTGGAGCGCGTCTGCGCGGTCGACATCGCCCTGCGCTGGGGGACCGGCTACGACACGAGCATGCGTTCGTTCGTCAACATCATCGCCACGCCCAAGGGCGGGACGCATCAGCAGGGCTTCGAGCAGGAGCTCCTCAAGGTGCTGCGCGCCCAGGTCGAGCAGAATGCGCGCCGTCTGAAGGCCGGCAACGACAAGATCGAGAAGGACGACGTTCTCGCGGGGCTCACCGCCGTGCTGACGGTCAACGTCCCCGAGCCGCAGTTCGAGGGGCAGACCAAGGAGGTCCTCGGCACGCCGGCCGTGCGCACGATCGTTGCGCAGGTGGTGCGCAAGGCGCTCGGCGAGCGCTTCGCCTCGACCAAGCGCGACGACAAGAACCAGGCGTCGATGCTGCTGGACAAGATCGTCGCCGAGATGAAGGCGCGGGTCTCCGCGCGCGCCCACAAGGAGACCCAGCGCCGCAAGAACGCGCTGGAGTCCTCCTCCCTGCCCGCCAAGCTCGTCGACTGCCGGTCCACCGACATCACGCAGACCGAGCTGTTCATCGTCGAGGGCGACTCCGCCCTCGGCACGGCCAAGCACGCCCGCACGAGCGAGTACCAGGCGCTCCTGCCCATCCGCGGCAAGATCCTGAACGTGCAGAAGGCATCCGTCAGCGACATGCTGTCGAATCTGGAGTGCGCGTCCATCATCCAGGTGATCGGCGCCGGCTCCGGTCGCTCCTTCGACCTCTCCACCGCGCGTTACGGGAAGATCATCCTGATGAGCGACGCGGACGTCGACGGCGCGCATATCCGCACCCTGCTGCTGACGCTGTTCTACCGGTACATGCGCCCGCTCATCGAGGACGGTCGGGTCTTCGCCGCCGTGCCCCCGCTGCACCGCGTCATCGTGATGAACCCCGGATCCAAGCCGAACGAGACGATCTACACGTATAGCGAGGGCGAGCTGCACACGCTGCTCGCGAAGCTGCGCAAGCAGAACAAGCGCTGGCACGAGCCGATCCAGCGGTACAAGGGCCTCGGCGAGATGGATGCCGAGCAGCTCGCCTCCACCACGATGGATCGCTCCGGCCGTCTGCTGCGGCGCGTGCGCATGGAGGATGCCGAGGCGGCGGGCCGCGTGTTCGAACTCCTCATGGGCAACGAGGTCGCCCCGCGGCGCGAGTTCATCATCGATTCCTCGGACCGCCTGGCGCGCGACGCCATCGACGCCTGATGGGCGCGCTGCTGCCGGATGTCGTGCTGCGCGCGGCCTATCCGGATGACGTGGAGGTCGTGGCGGCCCTGAAGGAGCGCGTCCTGCGCCGGGATCTGGAGCCTCTCGTCGGGTGGGATCCTGACAGGTCGCGCGCCAGGGTCGTCGAGCACTTCTCTCCGGAGCACACCCGCATGATCCTGCTCGACGGGGAGGTGGCGGGCACGATCACGCTGCGGCCCGACGGCGACGAGTCCTGGCTGGAGATGTTCTACCTGGACGAGCAGCATCAGGGGCGCGGGATCGGATCCGCCGTGCTGCGCGCGGTGCTCGTGGAGGTTCCCGCCGAGCGCCCACTGCGCCTGCAGGTGCTCGTCGGATCGGCCGCGCGACGGCTGTACGAGCGGCACGGCTTCGTCGCCGAGCACGACGACGGGATCGACGTCTGGATGCGCCGGGCTCCGGGCGGGTCTGTCGCCGTGACGGCGACGCCTTGACAGACTGAGACGATGGTCGCCGTCGTCTCCGCTCCCACGAACCTGGGGCTCCGCCCTCCCGTGCGCGGCGGTGTGCCGGGCACCGCCAAGGCCCCGGAAGCGCTCCGCGAGGCCGGGCTGCACCGTCTCCTGCACGCGCAGGGTGCGATCGACGGCGGCGTCGTGCTGCCGGGCCGCTACGTCGACGACGACGGGCGCCGGCCCGCGGGCACGATCCGCAACCAGGCCGCGATCGTCGAGCACGCCCGCCGTCTGGCGCACCGGCTGTTCGAGATCCGCGAGGCCGGCGAGGCGCCGCTCGTGCTCGGCGGGGACTGCAGCCTGGCGATCGCCGCAGGTCTCGCGACCCGGGTCGGCGGGGGCGGAGGGCTCGTGCACATCGACGGGCACACCGATTTCCGCCATCCGGGCAACAGCGACGGCGTCGCGAGCCTCGCCGGGGAGGACCTCGCCGCCGCGATCGGGATGCATCTGCCGGACCTCACCGACATCGACGGGCTCGGTCCGTACTTCCCGGCCAGGAGCACCGCGCACATCGGCTGCCGGTACGAGGATCCGCATGCCGAGGAGCTGCGGGGTATCATCGGCCTCGTGGTTCCTGCCGACGACGTCATCCTGCACGGCGGCGCCAGGGCCGCGTCGCGGGTGCGCGCGCTCGAGGGTCTGGAGCGCGGCTACTGGATCCAGGTCGACGTCGATGTGCTCGACCCGCGTCACGTGCCGGCCGTCGACAGTCCGGACCCTGGCGGCCTCGCGCCGGAGGAGCTGATCGGGCTGCTCGCCGCGCTCGCACCGCACGCCTGGGGCGCCGCGGTGACGGTGTTCGATCCGGATCTGGATCCGGACGGCGCGCATGCCCGCACGGTGGCCAGGGTGGTGGCGGAAGGGTTCGCAGACCTCGGGGCCGCGCTCGGGCAGGAGTAGCCGCCTGCCGTCGGGGGCCGGCGCTTGCCGTCGTCCGTCCGCTTCGAGGAAGCCTCAGCCCGCGGTGCCGTTGCCGTTCGAGCACGTCTGCTGCGCGGCCGACTGCCCGGAGATGTTCTGGGGCAGCGCGACGGGTCCGGCGCTCGCACCAGGGGTCGGCGTCGTGCCGGCGGAGGCATCGGGGCGCGCGTCGGTCGGCGTCTCGGTCGCGGAGACGACGGCATCGCGCTGACCGGTGACCTGGATCGGCTGATTCGCCGCGAGCGCTGCCCACAGCTGATCGGCGCTCTCATAGTCCGGCACGACTTTGACGCCGGGGTTGTCCGGGTCGTCCTGCACCGGGTAGTTCACGAAGTTGACCTGGTCCAGCGGCACGTCCTTCATCGCCAGCGCGATCTGCACGAGCAGCGTCGGGCTGGTCAGCTTGGCGCTCGGGGTCACGTTCGACATCACGGTGTTCGCGAGCCTGAGCAGGGTGCCGGGGTTGCCGAGCACCTCTCTCGACATCATCTTGCGCGCGAGCGAGGACATGTACACCTGCTGGTTGCTGCCGCGACTGAGATCCCCGTTGTCGCCCACGCCGTGACGGACGCGCAGGAACTGCAGCGCCCAGTAGCCCTGCAGGGTGTGCGTGCCGGGCCCCAGTTCGAGCTGGGTGTTGTCCGGGTCGCTGATGCCGTTCGCGACGCAGACGTCGACGCCGCCGATCGCATCCGTGATCTTCATCACGCCGCCCCAGGTGACCTTTGCGGCGAACTGGATGTCGAGGCCGGAGACCTTGCTGATCGCGCGGGCGACGCACGCCAGCCCGTTCTTCGGACCGCCGATGCCGATGGCCATGTTGAGTGCTTCCTTCGAGCGCTCGTCGCTGGCGTTGCCGTCGGAGTCCGTGCAGGACGGGATCGCGATCATGAGATCGCGCGGGAAGGTGACGACCGTGACCCGGCGCGGGCTGTCGGAGATGTGCAGGACGAGGTTCGTGTCGTTGCGCTCGCCTCCGTTCTCCGGGTCGGAGCAGCGGTCCCCGAAGTCGGCCTTGAAATCGTCTTCGCACACATCGCTGCCGACGAGCAGCATGTTCACGCCGCCCTCGATCGCGCCGATGTCCGGTGGGACCGACTCATCGCCGTCCAGGGCGACCGCCTTGTCACTGAAGGTCTGCCCGAGGTCGTACGCGACGTAGGACGCGACGGCGACGCCGGAGACGAGCAGCACCGCCGCGGCGACGCCGAGCATTGTCAGGAGCTGGCTCCAGGCGCCTGGGCGTTGCAGCTGGCCGTGGCCGGCGACGGGTCGTCGGGATCGGGGCGTCATCCTCACATGGTGCCGGTCACGGCGAGGAGGGGCAAATCGCGACGGGGCGGCCAGAGGGGATCCGCCTGGCGTCGGCCCGCGATCAGAACAGTGTGTCGTCCCAGCGTGCGCGGATCGCGTCGAGCGTGTCGTCGAGGGAGAGTCCGGTCGTGTCCAACCGCAGGCCCGGCGCGCGGAACGCGTCCTGCGCCTCTCTGAGGTGCGCCCACTGCTCGGCGACGTGCTTGTCCCGCGCCGCATCGCGGCCGGCGATCGTCTCCGCCGTCGCGGTGAGGAGCACGAACCTCAGCGGCAGAGCGATCGTCGCGCGATACTGCTCCAGGAGCTCCGGCCAGAGCACGACGTCGGAGATCGCGACATCGAATCCGGCGTCGGCGAAATTGCGGGCGAGGTCGGCGATGTTCCGCCGGCGGAGCGCCAGCTGCCGCTCGGCCTCCTCCGCGGGCTCCTGGCCCGGTGCCACGAGGCCGGAGAGGAGGAACGCCTCTCCGATCTGGTCGGTGTCGAGATGCGCTCCGCGGGCCGCACGCGTCGCGAGTTCACGGGCGATCGTCGTCTTGCCGACGCCGGGAAGCCCCGAGACGATCAGGATCGAACCGCTCATGCGCCCAGTGCGGCGCCGATCGAGCCGATGACGCCGTCGATGGGCTGCCCCGAACCGTCGCGCTTGGCGCCGGCCTCCGGGAGATCGCGTGCGGATCCGTCAGGACCGACCGCGAGCGCGGGTTCGACGCCGACCCAGGCCAGGGTCAGGCGGTCCTCGCCCTTCAGGAAGGCGTGCGCCCTGACACCGCCGGTCGCGCGGCCCTTGCCGGGGAACTCCGCGAACCGCGACGACTTGGCGCGCCCGGGGTCCGTGCCGGGGATCATGCCCGCGGCGCCGGACACGGTCACGACGAGGGCGTCCTCATCCTGTGCAAGCACGGAGAAGGCGATCACCTCGGCCTTCGCGCCGAGTTTGATGCCGGCCATGCCGCCGGCCGGAGCGCCCTGCGGGCGCACACCGGCCGCCGGGAAGTGCAGCAGCTGCGCATCGCTCGTGACGAACACCAGCTCGGCGTCGTCGCTCGCGGCGCCGGCGCCGACGACCGCATCGCCCGGCTTCATGCCGATGATCTCGAGCTCGGGCTTGACCGCGAGGGATGACGGCACCACGCGTTTCACGACACCCGTGCGGGTGCCCAGCGCGATCGGCGTGTCGTCGTCGAACCGCACGAGCGCGAGGATCCGCTCGCTCTTGTCGAGCAGCCCGATGTAGTCGCGCAACGGCACGCCGGCGGCGAGATGCACCGACGCGGGCGGCACGGACGGAAGGTCCATCGCGGTGAAGCGCAGCACGCGCCCGGCCGTCGTGATCGCGCCGATCTCGGTGCGGGTCGTGGTGGCGAGCGTCGCGAGGATCGCGTCGTGCTTGCTGCGGCGCGTGGCGGGGGAGAGCTCCTGACCGGGCTCGAGATCCACCCGCACGGCTCGACCGGTCGTGGACAGCACCACCGTGGTGGGCGCGTCGGCGATCTGCGTGTCGACGGGGCCCTTGGTCGCGCGTGCCTTGGGAGGAGCGGCGTTCAGCAGCAGGGTGCGGCGAGGGGTTCCGTACGCCTCGGCCGCCGCGTCGAGCTCGGTCGCGACCTGGCCGCGCAGCAGGACCTCGCTGCCGAGCAGCTCCTGCAGCGCGGCGATCTCCGCGAGGAGCGCATCGCGCTCGGCCTCCAGCTCGATGCGGGAGAACTTGGTCAGGCGCCGCAGACGCAGCTCGAGGATGTACTCGGCCTGCCGCTCGCTGAGGTCGAAGACGCTCTGCAGACGGGTGCGGGCCTGCTCCGAGTCGTCCGAGGAGCGGATGACCTGGATGACCTCGTCGATGTCGAGGATCGCGATGAGGAGCCCCTCGACCAGGTGCAGGCGCTCCTCGCGGCGGGCCAGGCGGAACCGGCTGCGTCGCGTGACGACCTCGAGGCGATGCCGCACATAGACGCTGAGCAGCTCCTTGAGCCCGAGCGTGCGCGGCTGCCCATCCACGAGGGCGACGTTGTTGATGCTGAACGAGTCCTCGATCGGCGTGAGGCGGTACAGCTGCTCGAGCACGGCGTTCGGGTCGAAACCGGTCTTGATGCCGATCTGGATCCGCATGCCGTGGTTGCGGTCGGTGAGGTCGTTGACATCGCTGATGCCCTGGAGCTTCTTCGCCTGCACGGCATCGCGGATCTTCTCGATCACGCGTTCCGGGCCGACCATGTACGGCAGCTCGGTGACGACGATGCCGGTGCGGCGCGGTCCGAGCGGCTCGATCGAGACCTTGCCGCGCACCTTGAACGCTCCGCGGCCGTTCGCATAGGCGTCGCGGACGCCGTCGAGGCCCATCACGATGCCGCCGGACGGGAAGTCGGGGCCCGGGACGAACTCCATGAGTTCCTCGGTCGTCGCCTCGGGGTGCTCGAGCAGGTGGATCGCCGCCGCGACGACCTCGATGAGGTTGTGCGGCGCCATGTTGGTCGCCATGCCGACGGCGATCCCGCTCGCGCCGTTGACGAGCAGGTTCGGGAACGCGGCCGGCAGCACCGAGGGCTGCTGGAACTGACCGTCGTAGTTGGGGACGAAGTCGACCACGTCCTCGTCCAGGCTCTCGGTGAGCGCGAGAGAGGACGGTGCGAGACGAGCCTCCGTGTACCGGGAGGCGGCGGGGCCGTCGTCGAGCGATCCGAAGTTGCCGTGCCCGTCGACGAGGGGCAGACGCAGCGCGAACGGCTGCGCGAGGCGCACGAGGGCGTCGTAGATCGCGGAGTCGCCGTGCGGGTGCAGCTTGCCCATGACGTCGCCGACGACGCGCGCGCTCTTCACATGGCCGCGATCCGGGCGCAGGCCCATCTCCGCCATCTGGAACAGGATCCGGCGCTGCACCGGCTTGAGGCCGTCGCGCGCATCGGGGAGGGCGCGGGAGTAGATGACCGAGTACGCGTACTCCAGGAAGGATCCCTGCATCTCGCTCGACAGATCGATGTCCTGGATGCGCTCTTCGATCGGCTCGGGCGGCGTGGTCGTGCGGGGCATGGGCTTCCTGCGGGTCTCGGGCGGCGGCGGAGCGGTTCTCGACGCCGGAGCCGTGCCGGGCTCTGTGGGAGACTGGCTCGGATGACCCTCATGCTACCGGCGATCCCGCCGTCGTCCCGGAGCATCACCGGGGTGGCGCACGACCTGTTCGGCGCCCTGGACGGCCGCGACGGCGTGCTGCCGGCCGTGCGGTCGGTCGTGCTCGTGGTCATGGACGGCCTCGGCGCGATCCCGTTGCGGGGTCATGCGGGTCATGCCCGGCGGCTGACCGGCGCGATGACGAAGAAGGACGTGCTCTCCAGCGTGTTCCCGTCCACGACCGCGGCCGCGCTCACGAGCCTGCTCACCGGAGTGGATCCGGGACGGCACGGACTGGTCGGGTACGAGGTCAGGGACCCACGCACCGGCGTGCTCGTGAACCAGCTCTCCGGCTGGGAGAAGGCGCGCGTGGATCCTGCCGACTGGCAGCGCACGCCCACCGTCTTCGAGACCGCGGTCGGGGCGGGGCGGCCGGCGTTCGCCGTGGGACTCGCCGAGTACTCCGGTAGCGGCTTCTCCGCAGCGACTCTGCGCGGCGCCGCGTTCCGGTCCGCGCGCACAGCGGCGGAGCGCGTCGCGCTGGCCCTGAGCCTCGCCGAGGAGCACGAGGGGTCACTCGTGTACTGCTACCTCCCCGAGGTCGACAAGGCTGGGCACAAGCACGGCATGGCCTCCGCGGAATGGGTGAATGCGCTCGAGGAGCTGGATGCGGCGATCCCCGCGCACCTGCCCGACGGCGTGGGCGTGCTCGTCACCGCCGACCATGGCATGGTCGACGTCCCGCGCACGCGGCATCTCATCCTCGAGGGGCGCAGCGGTCTCCACGACGGCGTCACGGCGATCGCGGGGGAGCCGCGCATGCTGCACGTCTACCTGGAGGATCCCGCCCGCACCGACGAGATCGCGGCCACGTGGACCGCAGGGGTCGAAGGCGCCGCGGACGTGTACACGAGGGCGCAGGCCGTCGAGGGCGGGTTGTTCGGATCCGCGCCCACCGCCGAGGCACGGGAGCGGATCGGCGATCTCGTCGTACCGGCGCGTGGACTGTGGGCGCTGTACGACGGCACGGCCGAGGATCAGCGCTCGCAGGGCATGATCGGCCAGCACGGCTCGCTCACCCCGGAGGAGCTGCGCGTGCCGCTGCTCCGCTTCGGCGCGTTCGCGCGCTGAGCGGCCTCCGACCGAGAGCGGGGCACCTGCCACCGCGGGCTGCGCCCGAACGCGTCAGTCGTCGCTGCGCGCCCCGAACACGATCTCGTCCCACGACGGCATCTCGCGCCGGCGACGGCGCGGTCCCGAGTCGGCGTCGATCGCCACGGGGGCGGGTGACTCCTCGGGCTCGGCATCAGGCTCGTAGCCGGGCTCGAGCGCCTCGAACAGGGCGAGCGGGCGGGTGTCCTCCGGCTCCTCCTCGACCGAGGGACGCGCTTCGCGCTGGCCACGGCGGCGGCGCAGGGCCTCCAGCAGATCCGCCGTGTCCGACGGGGTCGACGGGGCGAAGGACGCGCTGCGCGTCGCCGCCTCCTGGGCGTTCGACGAGGTCTGCGGGTGACGTGCGGACCGCGGCTCCGGGGCCTCGGCGACGCCGTCGTCCTCGACGGCGGCGGGAGCGGCAGGGGCGGGGACGAGACGAGGCCCGAAAGCTCCGGAGTCGAAGCGGGTGTCGTCCTTGTACGGAGACGAGCGCTCCTTGTCGAGCGCGCGGAGCCGGGGGATCAGGCCCTCGGGCAGAGCGCCCTGACGGGAGAGCTGCGTGGCGTCGGCGTTGAGCGGCGCGAGCGCGCTGCGGCGTGGGTCGAAGCTCCATCGCGCGTCGTGTTCGACGTCGTTCGCACGGAACTCGAGCTTGATCACCCAGCCTGTGTCGTCCTTCCAGCTCGCCCACCGCTCGTCGGCGGCGGCGAGCTCGGCGAGCTTGGCGCGGATGGCCACGCCGAAGGTCGGCTGCGCATCCGGCTCGACCTCGCTGCCGATCAGCACGGGCACGGCGAGGGCCTGGCCGACGACGTGCTCGCGCTCGGCGAGCACGGGGCTCTCGAAGCGCTGCACCGCCTCGAGGGCGACGCCGAGCAGCTCGGCGACCTCGGCGGCGGACATCCCGGCGCGGATGTGCGCCTGGATCTCGCGAGGACTCGCGGCCAGCGGCGGCGCCTTCTCCTCGCGACCCGCCTTGGCCCGGCGCAGTTCCGCGCGCAGCACCTCGTCGATCGGGAGGGCGAATCGCTCTCCCGACTCGGTGGCGAGGACGAGGACGTCGTCTTCCGCGCCGACGATCGTGACGTGTTCCATGGCTTCAGCCCCTCAGAATGAGTGTCGGTTCATGGTGTCATGCATGGCGTGCACGGCCGGGAATATCGCGGGCGCGCCGCCAGTTCTGATGCGCAGAGAGAGTGGCATTTGCGATTTGGACGCATGTCATGCAAACTATGGGCCGCCGAACACCCCCGGCACCCGCCACTCGCAGGATGAAAGTGGAGATCCACCCCATGGCAACCGATTACGACGCCCCGCGCAAGAGCGAAGACGAGAGCGAGTCGATCGAGGCTCTCAAGGAGCGCGTCCCCGACAAGCTGTCGGGCTCGATCGACGTCGAGGACTCGGACAACCCTGGCGGATTCGACCTCCCGGGAGCCGACCTCTCCGACGTCGAGCTCGACGTCGTGGTGCTGCCCCCGCAGGAAGACGAGTTCACCTGTGTCAGCTGCTTCCTCGTGAAGCATCGTTCGCAGCTCGACCACGAGGACAAGACCGGCCCGATCTGCAAGGAATGCGCTGCCTGATCCCTCGTCGCTGCTCGCGCCCGGACCTTCTCGGTTCCGGGCGCGTTCTGCGTTCGTGGGCGTCTGCCGTCAGCGAACGCGGATCCGAGACGGCGGAGTCGTGCGGGTTTCGGTTCAGGCCGGCGGGTTCGCCGAGGCGCGGGCCGCGTCGATCGCGGCCGCCAGGCGGTCCGGCGTGCGGGAGGAGATCGTCCAACTCGGCGCGGGGTCTGCCGGATCCGTGTTGGGCACGACGACCACGCCGTCGATGCCGCCGCGGATGAGATGCCAGCCGCGGGCGGGAAGGCCGGGACCGCGCGCCTGACGCGCCTCCTCACCCGTGCGGATCTCCGGCTCGCCCAGCCAGGAGGCGTCGATCCAGGCGCGGCCGGCGCGCAGCACGTCCTGCTCGACCGCGACGCTCGGGGACCCGGCGATCATCAGGGCGATGATCGCGAGCGTCGCGACGACGCCGATGACGAGTGCGATCCCGGACCCCGCCGGCACGAAGACGAGCGTCAGCATGGGACCGCCGAGGGCCGCGGCGAGGAACAGCCACAGGCTCGGTGCGAGACGTTCGCGGTAGCGGACGGCCGCTGACGGGGCCCCGGCTTCGCGTGCTGCGTTCTGCATTAGCCTCTTTCCGTGACCGATTCCGTGGACGTTCCCATTATCGCGCCCCAGCTTCCCGTCTACGCCCACCCCGGCGACGCAGGGGCCGACCTCGTCTCGACTCAGGCCCTGCGGCTCGAGCCGGGACAGCGCGCCCTCGTGGGCACCGGCGTGAGCATCGCTCTTCCCGAGGGTTTCGCGGCCTTCGTGGTGCCGCGCAGCGGGCTCGCCGCGAAGCACGGCATCACCGTGGTCAACTCCCCGGGCACGGTCGACGCGGGCTATCGCGGCGAGATCAAGGTGAGCCTGCTGAACACGGACAGCAATGCGGCGTACGATGTCGCGGTCGGTGATCGGATCGCCCAGCTGATCGTCATGCCCGTCACCCGAGCCCGGTTCATCCCGGTCGACGCGCTGGACGAGTCGGTGCGCGGAGCAGGCGGATTCGGATCCACCGGCTATCAGACCCAGAGCCAGGAGAACGCATGAGTGACGACACCACGTCCGGGATCGAGCCCGTGGACGACGCCCTGCAGGCGCCCGTCCGCGACCGCGCGGTCGAGGGCCCGTTCGATGAGAGCGAGGCCAACCCGGTCCGTCCCTACATCGACCTCGGCGCGATCAAGATCCTCCCGCGCGAGGGACTGAACCTGCGCCTCGAGGTGGAGGAGCAGACCCAGCGCATCGTCGCCGTGGGCCTCGACTACGCCGATTCGACCCTTCAGGTGCAGCCGTTCGCGGCGCCGCGAACGAGCGGTCTCTGGGACGAGACCCGTGCGCAGATCCAGGAGCAGATCGCTCAGCAGGGCGGCAGCGTGACCGAGCGCGAGGGCGCGCTCGGTTCCGAGCTGCTGGCCGAGATCCCCGCCGTCGCCGGCGACACCGCGGTGACCCGGCTCGCCCGGTTCGTGGGCATCGATGGCCCGCGCTGGTTCCTGCGGGGCGTGATCGGCGGAGCCGCCGCATCCGACGAGTCCGCGGCCGCCGCCGTCGAGGATCTGTTCCGTTCGATCGTCGTGGTCCGCGGCGGGGCGCCCATGCCACCGCGCGACCTCATCCCGCTGCGCATGCCCGCAGCCCCCGGCACGGCGTGAGCGCGTCGCGGCCGGAGGAGCCGGAGCGCGCGTCCACGGAGCAGTATGCTCCGCCGCCGGCGCCCGACGCCGCGCAGAGCCTCGGAGCAGCACTCGGCGGGGCCGCGCAGCGCCTGGGCATCGACCCGACGTCGGGAGCGAGCACTGGGCACGTCGTGTGGAGCGCGATGGGCGGATGGCGCGGGGTCCTTGAGTCCGTGCTGCCCAGCGCCGCATTCCTCGTCATCTTCACGCTGCGACCGGATCCGCTCTGGCTGTCGTTGGTCGTGTCGGTCGGGCTCGCGGCCGTCTTCTCGGTGATCCGTCTGCTGCAGCGCTCGCCCGCCGCCTCGGCGCTCGGCGGACTCGTCGCGGTCGCGGTCGCCGCCGGCCTCGCGCTGTGGACCGGCCGCGGTCAGGACAACTTCGTCCCCGGCTTCTTCACCAATGCGATCTACGGCACTGTGCTGCTCGTCTCGGCGCTCGTCGGATGGGCACTCATCGGCCTCGCCGCGGGCTTCCTCATGGGCGACGTACGCGGCTGGCGGACCGACAAGCGCAAGCGCCGCGCGTTCTTCTGGATCACGGTCGCCTGGGCGGCGCTGTTCTACGCGCGGCTGGGCGTCCAGCTGCCGCTGTACTTCTCCGGGAACGTGCAGGCGCTGGGCACGTTGAAGCTCGTCATGGGGCTTCCGCTGTTCGCGCCGATGGTCGCGGTGACGTGGTTGCTGGTGCGCGCGCTGTACCCGCCGGAGCAGGACTCCGGCACGCGCCAGGAGTGAATCCTCGCTCCGCCCGCCATGCTAGATTTATCTTGACGTCAAGATAAATCGACACCTTTCGCTCGTCTGTCCGCGAGAGCAGACTGGTAAGGCCCGCCTTGCTAGCCGCGCGGGGGAGCGGGCGAGCAAGATGGAGTCGCCTGTCGCTTCCATCCGAACAGAAGGAGACGGATCCGTGTCCACGGTGAACAGCTTCGGTGCCAAGAGCACCCTGACGGTCGGCAGCACCGACTACGAGATCTTCCGGATCGACACGGTCGAAGGTTTCGAGAGGCTCCCGTTCAGCCTCAAGGTCCTCCTGGAGAACCTGCTTCGCACCGAGGACGGCGCGAACGTGACGAAGGCTCAGATCGAGGCTCTCGGCTCCTGGGACCCGGCGGCGCAGCCCGACACGGAGATCCAGTTCACGCCGGCGCGCGTCGTCATGCAGGACTTCACCGGCGTGCCCTGCATCGTCGACCTGGCCACCATGCGCGAGGCCGTCACGGCGCTCGGCGGCGACCCGAACAAGATCAACCCGCTGTCTCCGGCCGAGATGGTCATCGACCACTCCGTGATCGCCGACCTGTTCGGACGCCCGGACGCGATCGAGCGCAACGTCGAGATCGAGTACGAGCGCAACGGCGAGCGCTACCAGTTCCTGCGCTGGGGGCAGACCGCGTTCGACGACTTCAAGGTCGTCCCCCCTGGCACCGGCATCGTGCACCAGGTCAACATCGAGCACCTGGCCAAGGTCATCTACGACCGCTCCGTCGACGGCGTGCTGCGCGCCTACCCCGACACCTGCGTCGGCACCGACTCGCACACCACCATGGTCAACGGCCTCGGCGTGCTGGGCTGGGGCGTCGGCGGCATCGAGGCCGAGGCGGCCATGCTCGGTCAGCCCGTCTCGATGCTGATCCCGCGTGTCGTCGGTTTCAAGCTGACCGGTGCGATTCCGGCCGCCGTGACGGCGACCGACGTCGTGCTCACGATCACCGACATGCTCCGCAAGCACGGCGTGGTCGGCAAGTTCGTCGAGTTCTACGGCGAGGGCGTCGCCTCCGTCCCTCTCGCGAACCGCGCCACGATCGGCAACATGTCGCCGGAGTTCGGCTCCACCGCCGCGATCTTCCCGATCGACGACGTGACGCTCGACTACCTGCGCCTCACCGGCCGCGACGAGCAGGCCGTCGCCCTCGTCGAGGCGTACGCCAAGGAGCAGAAGCTCTGGCACGACGCCGCCCACGAGCCGAAGTTCAGCGAATACCTCGAGCTCGACCTGTCCACGGTCGTGCCGTCGATCGCCGGCCCGAAGCGCCCGCAGGACCGGATCCTGCTCTCCGAGTCGAAGGCGCAGTTCGAGAAGGACATCCTGAACTATGTGACGGGCCCGATCGACATCAACGACTCCGGGTCCTTCCCCGCGTCGGACCCGGGGTCCGTCCCCGGCGAAGAGGTCGAGACCAACGAGATCCCCACGCTGTCCTCGGGGTCCCCGAAGGCCGCGTCCAAGCCGGTCAAGGTGAAGACCCCGGACGGGCAGAAGTACATCCTCGACAACGGTGCGGTGACGCTCGCCGCGATCACTTCGTGCACCAACACGTCGAACCCGTCGGTCATGATCGCTGCCGGACTTCTCGCCCGCAAGGCGCGCGAGAAGGGCCTGAAGCAGAAGCCGTGGGTGAAGACCACGCTCGGCCCCGGCTCGAAGGTCGTCACCGACTACTACGAGAAGTCCGGTCTCGACAAGGACCTCGAGGGCCTCGGCTTCTACACGGTCGGCTACGGCTGCACGATCTGCATCGGAAACTCCGGTCCGCTGATCGACGAGGTCTCCGCCGCGATCAACGAGCACGACCTCGCGGTCACGGCTGTCCTCTCCGGAAACCGCAACTTCGAGGGCCGGATCAGCCCCGACGTGAAGATGAACTACCTCGCCAGTCCGCCGCTTGTCGTCGCCTACGCTCTGGCCGGCTCGATGAACTTCGATTTCGAGACCCAGGCGCTCGGCACCGACCCCGAGGGCAACGACGTCTTTCTCAAGGACGTCTGGCCGGACCCGATCGAGGTCCAGCAGATCATCGACTCGTCGATCTCGCGCGACCAGTTCATCAAGCAGTACGCCACCGTGTTCGATGGCGACGAGCGCTGGACGAGCCTGCCCACCCCGACCGGTCCGATCTTCGAGTGGGATGCGGACTCGACCTACGTGCGGAAGGCGCCGTACTTCGACGGCATGCAGGCTGAACCTGCCCCGGTCACCGACATCTCCGGCGCCCGCGTGCTCGCGACGCTCGGCGACTCGGTCACGACCGACCACATCTCGCCGGCCGGCAACATCAAGGCGGGCACGCCCGCCGCCCAGTACCTCACGGAGCACGGCGTCGCGCAGAAGGACTTCAACTCCTACGGCTCGCGCCGTGGCAACCACGAGGTCATGATCCGCGGCACGTTCGCCAACATCCGCCTGAAGAACGCGCTGGTCAAGGCCGTCAACGACGGTCAGCAGATCGAGGGCGGCTACACGCGTGACTTCACGCAGCCGGGCGGTCCGCAGGCGTACATCTTCGACGCCTCGACCAACTACCAGGAGCAGGGCACCCCGCTGGTCATCTTCGGCGGCAAGGAGTACGGATCCGGATCCTCCCGCGACTGGGCGGCGAAGGGCACCAACCTCCTCGGCGTCAAGGCGGTCATCACCGAGAGCTTCGAGCGGATCCACCGCTCGAACCTCATCGGCATGGGCGTCGTCCCGCTGCAGTTCCCGGCGGGCGAGTCGTGGGAGTCGCTCGGCCTCGACGGCACCGAGATCGTCTCGATCGAGGGCCTGGAGGAGCTGAACAACGGCACCACCCCGAAGACGGTCAAAGTCACCGCGACCCCGAGCGAGTTCTCGCCCGAGGGCAAGCAGCCCATCGAGTTCGACGCGGTCGTCCGCATCGACACCCCCGGTGAGGCGGACTACTACCGCAACGGCGGCATCCTGCAGTACGTGCTGCGTTCGCTGGTCTGATCCACGCGCACGAACGGGGCCGGTTCCTTCGGGAGCCGGCCCCGTTCGCGTCTCCGGCTCGCGGCGTGCGCGTGCGACGCCTGCGCGGCTGCGCGACCTCGCGATGCGGGCGCTGATCCGGGAACCGATCGTCCCCGGCGTGGCGCGGCCGCGCCGGCGTCGCACGATTCCGCAGCAGAGAGAGCCCTTTCGCCGGGGCGAGGCCCGACCTCAGGCAGTCGGCCCGACGTACCGGGAGGAGGGGCGGAGGATCTTGCCGTCCTGCACCTGCTCGCGGGCGTGCGCGCCCCAGCCGATCAGACGGGCAGAGGCGAACGTCGGCGTGAACAGCTCCCGGGGGATCCCGCACGCCTCCATGACGACCGCGGCGTAGAGCTCGACGTTGGTGCGCAGGGCGCGGCCGGGCTTGAGTTCGTCCAGCACGCGCAGCACGGTCTGTTCCACCGTCACGGCGAGGTCGACGCGGTCCGAAGCCAGCCCGTCGGCACGCAGCTGCTGGGCGACGCCGCGCAGCAGACGCGAACGGGGATCCTCGGTGCGATAGACCGCGTGCCCGAAGCCCATGATCCGCCCGCCGCTCTGGACACGATCGCGCACCCATGCCTCGGCGTGCTCGGGGGTGCCGATCTCGTCCAGCATGTCCAGGGTGCGCGCGGGCGCACCGCCGTGCAGCGGGCCAGACAGTGCGCCGAGTGCGCCGCCGACGCACGAGGCGAGATCGGCGCCGGTGGATGCGATCACCCGCGCCGTGAACGTCGAGGCGTTGAAACCGTGATCGATCGCCGCTGTCAGATACGTGCCGAGGGCGGTGGCGAGCCTGGCATCGGGTGTCGTGTCGGTGAGCATGCGCAGGTAGTCGGAGACGGGGTCGAGATCGGCGTCCGGTGCGATCGGGTCCTGCCCTCGACTCCACCGGTGCAGCGCGGCGATCAGCGAGGGCGCGACGGCCGCGAGACGGATCGCATCCTCGATCCGTTCCTCGTCCGTCTCGTCGTAGAGGGCGCGTCTGCCGTCGGCGGCCGAGACGAGAGCGAGCCCGGTGCGCAGCTGGGCCATGGGATCCAGGCCCGACGCGGCGATCGCCGACAGCGGTCCGTGCAGACTCTCCGGGATCGTCCGCGCTGCGGCGGTGCGAGCACGGAAGGTGGCGGTGTCGGCCTCGTGCCGGGGCAGCGCGCCGAGTGCGACAAGGCTCCAGGCGTCCTCGAAGCGCGCCGCGGCGGCCAGCTCCACGCCCGAGACACCCCGGTAGTGGAAGAAGCCCTCCTCGCCGCGCACGTCGCCGATCGCGGTCTCCGCGACCACGACGTTCGTGAGCCCTCGCGGGACGTCGATGAGATGCGTGTCGTTGCGCGCGATGGTGATGGCCATGTCGGCTCCTCTCTGGCGAGTCGCGGGTGGCGGCTCTGTGCTCCTCTGAACCGCGATGCGGCCCTTCGCTCACGATGCATAATGGATCCCGATATCGTCAATGTTGATCGAATCAATGAGAGGGGCGGGATGGACTCGCTCACGGCGGCGCAGACCGCGGCGCGCCTCGGCGTGCGGACCGAGACGCTGTACGCCTATGTCTCCCGGGGGCTGATCGCACGGGAGCGCGGTGCACACGGCTCCCTGTTCGACCCCCTCGAAGTCGAGCGCTTCGCGCGTGCTCGTCGCCGGGTGACTTCGCCGTCGCACGGCGCCGCACGTCCGGCCGGAGCCGATGGGAGCCCGCTCGCGGTGATCGACACCGACATCGCCCTGATTGAGGACGGCGAGCTCTGGATCCGCGGCGTGCCGATCGACGAGCTGATCGCGGGGGAGGGCGAGGCTCCGCGGTTCGACGCCGTCGTGCGCTGGCTCTTCGCGCGCACGGACCTGCCGCAGCGGGATGCTCTTCCGCTCGAAGGGCCGAGGAGCGCTGCGTCGGGCCGGGTGCTCGCAGCGCTGCCGCCCGAAGCCGGAGCGTTCAGCCGTCTGCTCGCAGCGGTGGCGGCCCTCGCGGCGGAAGATCCGGAGCGCTACGACCTCCGTGCGGACACGGTGGCCCGGGTCGCGCCCCGTCTCGTCGCCGGGCTCGTGGATGCGCTCCCGCTGCTCGGCACGGAGAACGGCAGGATCGGTGGAGCGTCATCGGGGGCCGGCCTGCCTGTCGCCGCACGTCTCTGGCCCCGTCTCACCGCGCTGCCCGCGACGCCTGACCGCGTGCGGGTGCTGGACGCCGCGCTCGTTCTCCTCGTCGACCACGACATGGCCGCGTCGACCCTCGCCGCGCGTGCCGCGGCGTCGGCGCGTGCGCATCCCTACGCCGTCGTGGCGGCGGGGTTCGGCGCGCTCGACTCCGCTCTGCACGGTGCGGTGAGCGCCGCGGTGCACGCCCTCCTGCGACAGGTACGGGACGGTGCGGATCCCGCGGCAGCGGTGGCGACTGCGACGCGTCTGGGCGGCGCGGGGATCCCCGGATTCGGGCAGCTGCTGTATCCCGAGGGCGACCCACGGGCGCGGCTGCTGCTCGGACTGATGCGGGAGACGACGGATCCGCAGGCCGAGGCCGCACTCCGTGTGGCGGATCGGGTCAGCGCGGTCGTGCACGCCAGGACCGGTCTTCATCCCAGCGTCGATCTGGCGCTGGCCGTGATGGCGCTGGCCTGGGAGATGCACGCCGACGCGGGGGAGACGGTGTTCGCGGTCGCGCGCTCCGCGGGCTGGTGCGCGCACGCGCAGGACGAGTACGGCCGCGCCCCGTTGCGGCTGCGGCCGATCGGACACTACGTCGGCCCGGATGCGGCGGATCTCCAGCGGCCCGGGAGTATTGCTCGGTAGGCTGGATCGGTGCTGCGGGCCCCGGCTCGCCGCCCACTATTGGCTTCAGGAGGCAGACACGGTGGCGATCCTTCCCGGTATCTCCGGTCCCCGCGACCTCGATCGGCTCACCCCCGAACAGCTCGCCGAGCTGGCCGCGGAGGTCCGATCGTTCCTGATCGAGAACGTCGCGCGCACCGGCGGACACCTGGGACCGAATCTCGGAGTCGTGGAGCTCACGATCGCCCTGCACCGGGTGTTCTCCTCGCCGGACGACCCGATCATCTTCGACACCGGGCATCAGTCCTATGTGCACAAGCTGCTCACCGGGCGCCAGGATTTCTCCGCGCTGCGTTCGCGCGGGGGACTGGCGGGCTACCCGCAGCGCTCGGAGAGCCCGCACGACGTCGTCGAGTCCTCGCACGCCTCGAGCTCGCTGAGCTGGGCGGACGGGATCTCCCGCGCCTTCACCGCGACGGGTCGGGAGGATCGTCACGTCGTCGCCGTCGTCGGCGACGGGGCGCTCACCGGCGGCATGACCTGGGAGGCGCTCAACAACATCTCCGACGACAACGAGCGCAATCTCGTGATCGTCGTCAACGACAACGGCCGCTCCTACGCGCCCACGATCGGCGGGATGGCGCGGTACATGAACCGCGTGCGGACGGCGGGCGTGTACCGCGACCTGCATCGGAAGTCCGATCGCTTCTTCCGAGCCTTCGGACCTGTCGGCCGTGCCTTCTACCGCGGTGTCCGCGGCGGCACGCACGGTTTCCTCTCGCGCTTCTCGAACAACGAGGAGCTGTATTCCAACCTCGACATCAAGTACCTGGGTCCGGTCGACGGCCACGACATCCCGTCGCTCATGGAGGTGCTGCAGCTCGCGAAGGACTATGGCGCGCCGGTCATCGTGCACGTCATCACCGAGAAGGGCCGCGGCTATCAGCCCGCCCTCGATGACGAGGCCGACCAGTTCCACGCGGTCAACAAGATCGACCCGAAGACGGGAACGCCCCTCGCCGCGAGCGGCACGGGGTGGACCGACGTGTTCGCCGATGCACTCGTCGACCTCGGCGCGCGCAGACCCGAGGTCATCGCGATGACCGCGGCGATGCTGCGTCCCACCGGGCTCGCGCCGTTCGCGGAGCGCTTCCCCGACCGCGTCTATGACGTGGGCATTGCGGAGCAGCATGCGGTCACCGCGGCGGCGGGCCTCGCCTATGGCGGCCTGCACCCGGTCGTCGCGCTGTACGCGACGTTCATGGGCCGCGCGTTCGATCAGGTGCTGATGGACGTCGGGCTGCACCGCGCCGGAGTGACGTTCGTGCTGGATCGGGCCGGCGTCACCGGACCCGACGGCCCGAGCCACCATGGCCTGTGGGACCTCTCCATGCTGCAGATCGTGCCGGGGATCCGCATCGCGGCGCCCCGTGACGCCGAGCGCCTGCGCGAGGAGCTGGAGGAGGCCGTCGCCGTCGACGACGCGCCCACGGTGATCCGCTATCCGAAGGGCGCCGTGGCGCCGGAGATCCCCGCGATCGAGCGCCTGCACGACGGGGTGGATGTGCTGTCCCGCGATGAGGGCGAAGATGTGCTGCTCATCGGGATCGGGCCGTTCGCGGCCCTCGCCCTCGATGTGGCGGAGCGACTCAAGGCGCAGGGCATCGGCGCGACGGTGATCGACCCCCGCTGGGCCATCCCGGTGCAGCCCTCGGTCGTCGAGCTCGCCGCCCGGCACCGCCTCGTCATCACGCTCGAGGACGGCATCCGTGTGGGCGGCGTCGGCACCCGCGTGCGCCAGGTTCTCCGCGAAGCGGGTATCGACACCGCGGTGGACGAGCTGGGCCTGCCGGACGAGTACATCGACCACGCGAGCCGGGAGCAGATCCTGGAGGATGCTGGGCTCACCGCCGGCAAGATCGCGCAGGACGTGGTCGCGCAGGTGCTCGGCACCCGCGTGCCGATCGCCCGTCCGACCGGCGAGGTGCCCCTGCACACGGGGACGGTCGAGATCGTGACGGGCGTCCGGGCGGAGCACGGCGCCGAGGAGCGCCGCCGGCGCTGAGGACGACCTGAGGTCGCGCCTTCAGCGGTCGCGGTACGGAGCAGCTCCTGGCGAGCCGGTGTCGACGCTGACCGAGCCGCGTGGCCGGCGCCGGAACCACCGCAGCGGCTTGAGCCCGCGATCCTTGCTCAGCGCGAGCGATGCCGTTCTCGCCCAGGCCAGGGGGATCGCCATCGCGCCGGACACGAAACCGGCGATGACGAAGGCCGACAACGGCATCAATTTGTCCACGTGCAGGATGAAGGCCACAGCGACGGACACCGCACCGCAGAAGACGATGCCGAACGCGCACCAGGCCAGAAGGTGGGTGCGGAACGCGGGTATGCGCACCATTCCGAGACCGAGCATGTAGGCCGGGGTCACACCGATCAGCACGGCGAGAAGACTGATCGGCACCGCGTAGATCATGACCAGCATCGAAACGCTGAACGCGCCCGAGAGGGCGGAGCTCGCGCGGCCCGGTTCATCGATCATGCTCGTCACGCCGATGGTGACGCCGATCAATCCTGAGACGATCGCGAACAGCGCGATGTGCAGTGCAACGGCACGTGCCGCTCCGCTGGCGAATTCTCCCGCGTCGAACGCCATGGGTTCCCCGGGCGTCCGCGGCGATGCCGCACGCGGGCCGCTCATGGCGGCACGCCCGAGATCCGGTCGAGCGGAGTGCCGAGGCTCTGGGGCTGTCATGCCACGACCCCCGGGAACGTCCACGCGCATCGTGCCGTGATACCGCGATCCGCGTTCAGCGCCCGCGCCGCGGTGAATCTCCAGGCGAGAGGGAACGCGATCGCTCCGGCCAAGGCGCTCGGGAGGGCGATCGTGAACAAGCCGACCATTCCCAAGAACAGCAACGCGAGGAAGGAACCCGCCGCGCCGACGGCGAGACCGAGTAGCGCGTTGACGGCGATGTGCCCGGCGGGGTAGGCGAAGCGTTCGCATATGCGGTTGAGCGCATATGCAGGCAGCGCAAAGAGGAGGAATGTGGGGATGCTGAGGACGGCACCCACGACCGCGAGCATCACCGCCACGATGAGACGGGACGGGACATCCGAGATCGAGCACGATACGGAGGGTGCATAGGTGGGGCAGCCGAAGATGCTCAGCGCCGCGAACATCAGTGCCGGCAGGAGGAAGAGGGTCAGGCCCCACGCGAGCAGCGCGCCGTTGAAGAACTCCTCCGCGTCGAACGCCATCGGCTTCTCTGCCGTCCGCGGCGATGCCGCACGCTCGTCGCTCATGGCCGTACGTCCGCGATCTGGTCGAGGAGATCGCGGGTCACACCGCGGACGCCGGGGACGCGCAGGAACGGGAGCGCGACGGCGAACAGCCTGAGACCGGTGTCGAGGAGGCGGGTGGTCTTCGCCTGGTCGGGCGACTCGTCATAGGTCCACCGGAGGATGAGTGCCAGATACATCGGGAAGATCGCCTCGGGCAGGCGCTCGGCGATGTCGTCCGGCACACGATGCGACGCGCCTTCGACGACTTCGCGGAGCAGACCGATCGTCATCTCACGGGCGGGAGACGACTCCACGGAGAGCGGATTGATCGGGGAGTCGGGGGAGACCATCGCGCTGAGGAATCCCGGTGCGACCGCGCGATACGCGCTGACCGTCTCCAGGCCGGTCTCGAAGAACACCCGCAGTCGGTCCACGAGGCCGGTCACCCCCGTCAGTCGCGGACGTGCGGCGGCGCCGTGATCCCGCTGCTGCTGGTCGTAGAGCTCTTGGACCAGATGCTCCTTGGAGGGGAAGTAGTAGTACGCGTTCCCGACCGAGACCCCTGCCTCCTTGGCGATCAGGCGGATCGTGGTGTCCGGATACCCGCGCTCCACGAACGAGGCCATGGCGGCCGCCCGGATCCGCGCTCTCGTCGCCTCGGCCTTCGGGGTGAGCGGCTTCGCGGTACTGTCCGACTCTGAACTGAACATGTTCAAAGAATAGCGCGGAGAGGGTCCTCCGTCCACTGCGACGCCGTAGCACGCGTCCCGCACGGCTCAGGCGGGATCAGCGAGCGTCTCTGCGACGAGCCGCGCGACCGCGGCCACGGCCTGCGCGCGGTCGTCGTCCACGAGCCCGATGCGCGTGCGCCGGTCCAGGACGTCGTCCACGGTCAGCGCGCCTTCCGCCCGCACCGCGAACTCGACCTCCGCCCGCGTCACGGCGATGCCCTCCGCGATGGGCTCCCGTGGATCTGCGCAGCGGGCGCCGGCGAGGACGAGTCCCGCCTCGGCGCCGTACCGCCAGTCCAGGTCGCTCGCGGGGCGGCAGGGAGCGGCCAGCGCACCTACCAGGGGCAGGATGGCGGTGCGGCACGGGGCCGCGGGCAGGCTCGCGAGCGCGACGGCGCGGTCCACCGCATCCTCCGCCATGCGGCGATAGGTGGTGAGTTTGCCGCCCAGGACGTTCACGAAGCCGCCCTCGGAGACGGCGACGAGGTGCCGCCGGGAGATGTCCGCGGTGGAGGCATCGCCCGTGTCGACGAGCGGTCGAAGCCCGGCATAGGCGCCGCGCACCTGGTCGCGGCGGATCGGCGTGCGAAGGGCGCGGTTGAGGACCTGGAACAGGAACGCGATCTCCGGCTCCGTGGGCGTCGCGACCGAGGGGGCAGGACCCGGTGCGTCCTCGTCGGTGAGGCCCACGACGACGCGGCCGAGCTGCTGCGGCAGCGCGAAGACGAACCGGCTGATGGATCCGGGATGCGGGACGGTGAGCGCCGCGGAGGGATTGCCGAGAGCGGCGGCGTCGAGTACGAGGTGCGTGCCGCGACTCGGCCGCATGCGGATGGAGTCGTCGAGCGCTCCGGCCCAGACGCCCGTGGCGTTCACGACGGCGCGAGCGCGGATGTCGAATCGCTCTCCGGTGAGCGCGTCCTCGACCGATGCGCCGTCGTGACGCAGTCCGAGCGCGCGCACCCGGGTGAGGATCCGCGCGCCGAGCGCTGCGGCCGTCCGCGCCACGGCGACGACGAGCCTGGCATCGTCGACGAGCTGCCCGTCGGCGGCGAGCACCGCGCCGCGCAGGCGATCGGCCTGCACGGAGGGGGCCAGCCGGACGGCGGCGCGCGCGCTGACGAGCCGAGGTGCGGGCAGCACCGCGTGCGGCGTGCGAGCCCGCAGCCGCAGCAGATCTCCGAGGGCGAAGCCCACGGCGCCGGTGGCGCGCTGGGTCATCGTGACAGCGGGGGAGAAGGGGAGCAGTTGCGCCATCGGACGGATGAGGTGCGGTGCGATGCGGGTCATCAGCAGGTGGCGCTCGATCGCGCTCTCCCGTGCGGTGGCGACATCGCCGGTCGCGAGGTAGCGCAGTCCGCCGTGCACGAGCTTCGAGCTGAAGCGACTCGTGCCGTACGCGAGGTCCTCCGCCTCGACGAGCACGACCGACAGCCCACGGCTCGCGGCGTCCAGGGCCACACCTGTGCCGGTGATCCCGCCACCTACCACGAGCAGATCGACGCGATCCTCCGCCGAACAAGGCAGCTCGTGCGCCCGCCGTGCCGCAGTCAACCGCGAGGACCCGCTCATGGCCGCAGCAGGCCTTCGACGGCGGCGCGCAGTTCGCGTTCGAAGGAGGGCTCGTCGATCAGCTCGCTCACCGTCCCGTGCGAGAGCAGCGCGGACTGCGCGACGAGCAGGAGCATCACGGCCATCGCCTGCGGGTCGTCGCCGCGCACGGAACCGTCGTGCTGGGCGGCCCGGATCGCGGCGGCGAGCCAGGCGAGGATCGCACGCTGACTGGATCCGACCCTCTCCAGGGTGTATCGGGTGAACGCCTCCGGCTCCTCGATCAGCAGGTGGCGGTAGACGTCGTCCGCGCGGAAGAGTACGGCGAACCGCAGCACATCGTCGACGATCGCCGCGCGCGTCGTCGCCGGCGCGGGAAACTCGTCGAGGATGACGGCCACGCGGCGCAGCAGTGCGGCACGGACCACGTCGTCCGCGCCGGACCAGCTCCGGTAGACGGTCGGGCGGCTCACGCCCGCGCGCCGGGCGAGCTCGGCGATCGTCATGCCGCGCACGCCGCGGGTCGCGATGAGCGCATCCGCGGCATCCAGGATCTTGGTCTGCATGGCATCCCAGAGAGGGAGAGCTACTTCGGCAACTACTTGACGTTTTGTCATGATCTGTCACACTGTAACGCATGATGCACCAAAGCGGCAGAGGCGCCGACAACCCGATCGCTGACGAGGCGCCGATGCGCTGGAACGGCTGGGGAGACCCGGCGAAGGCGGAGGATCTGCCCTTCGCCGTGCGGTCGCTGCTGCCTCTCCTGCTCGGGCGGATCCGCCGTCCCCAGCCTGCGGTCGCCCTCGCCGACGTGCGCCTGAGCCCCTCCGCCTTCACTTCTGAGGATGCGGAAGCCTTCGCCGCGGTCCTCGGGGCCGACGACGTCCGCACGGATGCGGAGTCGCGCATCCGGCACGCCGGTGGTCGGTCCACGCCCGATCTGCTGCGCCGTCGCGAAGCGGCGCAGGCGGCGCCGGACGCGGTGCTCCGCCCCCGCGATCACGAGGAGGTCGTCGCGTGCCTGCGGCTCGCCGGCGAGCGCGACATCGCCGTGATCCCGTTCGGCGGCGGCACCAGCGTCGTGGGTGCTCTCGATCCCGAGCGCGGAGGCCACCGCGCGGTCATCAGCCTGGACCTCGGTCGCATGAGCGGGCTGCTGGGCTACGACGCCGTGAGCGCCGAGGCGGTGCTGGCCGCCGGGACCACGGGTCCGGAGGCCGAACGGCTTCTCGCGCAGCACGGCATGGAGCTCGGGCACTACCCGCAGAGCTTCCGCTACGCGACCATCGGCGGATTCGCCGCGGCCCGGTCGTCAGGACAGAACTCGGCCGGGTACGGACGGTTCGACACGATGGTCACGGGGATCCGGGTCGCGACGCCGTCCGGTGACGTCGAGCTGGGACGGTCGCCGGCTAGCGCGGCGGGTCCCGACCTCGTGCGACTCTTCCTCGGCTCCGAAGGCATCTACGGCGTCATCACCGAAGTCAGGGTGCGTGTGCATCCCGTGCCGGTGGAGCGCGTGATGGAGTCGTGGGCGTTCCCCGACTTCGCATCCGGTGAGGCTGCGCTGCGGGCCGTGGCGCAGCACGGCGGCGGCCCCACGGTGATCCGCCTGTCGGACGAGGCTGAGACGAGCGTGAGCCTCGCCCAGGTCGGGAAGATCGGCAAGGCGCTCGCCAGGGGCGCGAGCGCGGTCACCGTGTTCGAAGGGGACGATGTGGCGGCTCGCCGGGCCCGCACGGCGGCATTGCTGCAGGCGGCCGGAGGCACCTCCCTGGGCGAGGGCGCGGCTGACGACTGGCTGCGCACCCGCTTCGACGGGCCCTACCTTCGCGATGCGCTGCTCGACGCCGGAGTGCTCTGCGAAACGCTGGAGACGGCGACGACGTGGTCGCGGCTCGAGGGACTGCGCGAAGCGGTGACGCACGCGCTCAAGAACGGGTTCGCCGACGAGGGCCGCAAAGCGTTCGTGATGTGTCACGTCTCGCACGTGTATCCGACGGGTGCGTCGCTCTACTTCACCGTGCTGGCCCCGCTCGGCGCCGATGCGCTGGAGGTGTGGTCCGGCATCAAGCACCGTGCTGGCGACGCGATCATGGCGTCGGGCGGCACGATCAGCCATCATCATGCGGTGGGCCGCGATCATGCGCCCTGGCTCGGCGAGGAGGTCGGCGAGGTCGGCATCAGGATCCTCTCGGCCGTCAAGAGTGAGCTCGATCCCCAGGGCATCATGAACCCCGGAGCAGTGCTCGGCGCGGCGACGCCCGCTCCCGCACGATCCGCGGGAGTCTGAGACGTGCCGAGGATCGCATTGATCGCGAATCCGCGCTCGGGAAAGGGGCGCGGCGCTTCCGCGACGGAGGCAGCCGTCGTCGCGCTCGGCGATGCGGGCGCGGAGGTCGATGTGCACATCGGGGCATCGGCAGCCGATACGCGGCGTCTCACCGTCCTCGCCCTCGCCGCGCGTCCTGACGCGATCATCGTGGTCGGCGGAGATGGCACTCTGTCGGAGATCCTGTCCGAACTCGCGGGCACGGAGGTGCCGCTGGCTCTCGTGCCGGCCGGCACCGGGAACGACTTCGCGCGCGCCCTGGGCCTGCCGCGGCACGATCCGGCGGCTGCCGCCCTCCTCGCGCTGCACGGGGTGCGTCGCCGCATCGACGTGGGCGAGATCGAGGCCGGCGGGCGGATCACGCCGTTTCTCACGGTGGCGGCGCTCGGGTTCGACGCGAAGGTCAGCGACCGCACCAATCTGCTGCGGTGGCCCCGCGGCGCCGCGCGCTACTACCTCGCCATCCTTGTCGAGGTCGTGCGCCTGCGCCCGACCCGGTTCCGGCTGGCCTGCGATGGCGAGAGCGGACGGGAGGCTCCCGGGACGCTCGTCGCCGTGGGCAACACCGTGAGCTACGGGGGCGGCATGCCGATCTGCCCCGAGGCGCGCCCCGACGACGGCCTGCTGGATGTGGTGCATGTCGCACCGCTCGGGCGTGCGCGACTGCTGGCGCTCTTCCCGCTGCTGCTGCGCGGGCGTCACCTGGCGCGGCCGGAGGTGTCGCACAGGCGGGTCGGCGAGATCGCGGTCTCGGCGCCGGATCTCGTGGTCTACGCCGACGGCGAGCGGATCGCTGAGAAGGAGTGCACGATCCGGGTGCGGCCTGGGGCGCTGACCGTCATGGTCCCGAGGGAAGGAACGGCATGAACGGCTTCGATGAGGATGTCATCGTGATCGGATCCGGGTTCGGCGGTTCTGTCGCGGCACTCCGGCTCGTGGAGAAGGGGTACCGGGTCCGTGTGTACGAGGCGGGCCGCCGCTTCGAGGACGAGGACTTCGCGAAGACGAACTGGAACGTCCGGCGCTACCTGTGGGCGCCCGTGCTCGGCTGCTTCGGCGTGCAGCGGATCCACCGGCTTCCGCACGTCATGATCCTCGCGGGCGCAGGCGTCGGCGGCGGATCCCTGAACTACGCGAACACTCTCTACCAGCCGGGGACCCCCTTCTTCGACGACCCGCAGTGGGCCGGCATCGCGCCGTGGCAGCAGGAGCTCGCACCGCACTACGCGACGGCCAAGCGCATGCTCGGCGTCGTGGAGCACTACCCGCACGCCGGGCCGGTGGAACGGATCATGGCCGGTGCCGCGGAGGACCTGGGCGTCGCGAAGACGTTCCGCCGAGCGCCGGTCGGCGTGTACTTCGGCGCGCCGGGCGAGACCGTGCCGGATCCGTTCTTCGGCGGCGAAGGGCCCTCGCGCACGGGCTGCACGCTGTGCGGGAACTGCATGGTGGGCTGTCGGGTCGGCGCGAAGAACACGCTCATGAAGAACTACCTGGCCCTCGCGGAGCGCCGCGGCGCGGTGATCGAGGCGCTGCGCACGGTCGTCGAGGTGCGCGAGCTGGTGGGAGGCGGTTTCTCCGTCACGACGCGGCGCAGCGGCGCGTGGGGACGAGGGCGTCGGCGCACCGTCACCGCGGAGCGCGTCGTGCTCGCCGCGGGTACCTGGGGGAGCCAGCAGCTCCTGCACCGGATGAAGGCCTCCGGAGCCCTGCCGCGGATCCCGGACGCGCTCGGCCGACTCACCCGCACCAACTCCGAGGCTCTGGACGGCGCGGTCTCCACCGCGGTACCGGAGGCCGCCGGCTTCGCCCACGGCGTCGCCATCACGACCTCATTCCACGTCGACGAGCGCACCCACGTGGAGAACGTGCGCTACGGGCCGGGATCCAACCTCATGGGCGCCCTCGCGACGGTGCTCGTGCCGGGGGACGCACCACTGCACCGACGGCTGGGTGCGCTGCTCGGATCCGTCGTACGTCATCCGATCCGTCAGTTCCGGCTCGGCACGCTGCGGCGCTGGAGCGAGCGGGGCATCATCGCGCTCGTGATGCAGACCGCAGACAACTCGCTCACGCTGTCCCTGCGGCGTCGATTCGGGCGCGACGTGCTGACGAGCGCCCAGGGCCACGGCGCCCCGAACCCGAGCCATCTGCCCGAGGCGCATCGCGCGGCCGAGGCGATCGCCGCCCGCATGACGCAGGAGACCGGCGTCCCGGCGTCCGCGCGAGGATCCTGGCCCGAGGTCTTCGGGATCCCGCTCACCGCCCACTTCCTCGGCGGGGCGGTGCTTTCGGATGCGCCCGAGCGCGGCGTCGTCGATCCGTACCACCGCGTGTGGGGCCATCCCGGGCTGTCGGTCGTGGACGGATCCGCCGTCCCGGCGAACCCCGGCGTCAACCCGTCTCTCACGATCACGGCCCTGGCCGAACGCGCGATGTCGTACTGGCCGCGACGGGGTGAGGCGGATCCGAGGCCGGCTCAGGTGCCCCACGGTCGTTGACCGACCGCGGCAGGACCTGAACCTGAACCTGGGCGCACGGGGGTTGAGCGCGCACGGCCGGAGGGTCGTGCGCGACGAAACGCCGCTTCCCGGAGGAAGCGGCGTTTCGTCTCGGTCGCGTTGCGCGCGTCCTCGCTCAACGGCCCGAAGGATCAGGCGTTCGCGATCCCGCGGATCACCGGCGTGTGGAACGTCGCACCGAACATGCGCTCCGAGGCGCCCTCACGGTCGAGGTACGGCGAGGCGCCGCCGTCGATGAAGGGCCAGCCTGCGCCGAGGATGAGGCACAGGTCGATGTCCTCGACCTCGGGGACCACGCCCTCGTCGAGCATGAGCCTGATCTCGTGCGCGAGCCCGTCCTGCACGCGGCGGAGGATCTCCGCGGCCGGCGTCGGGGTGGAACCCGCGGCCTGCTTCACGAGCTTGTCCGCGGCCTTGGTGAAGCCGGTGACCCGACCGCCCTTGTCCTTCTCGACGACCTCGGGCAGATCCGCCAGCGCGTGGAAGTTCTCGTTCGCGTAGAAGCGCTCCGGGAACGCGTGCACCATCGTGTCCTGCACGTGCGCGGCGACCTTCCAGCCGACCAGATCGATGAGCTGGAACGGACCCATCGGCAGCCCGAGCGGCGCGAACGCCTTCTCGACGTCGGCGACGGGCGTGCCCTCGTAGACCGCGCGGGCGGCCTCGCCCATGACCTTGGCGAGCAGACGGTTCACGACGAAGCCGGGGGCGTCGGCGGTCAGCACCGCGTTCTTGCCCAGGCCCTTCGCGACCACGAACGCGGTCGACAGAGCAGCCTCGGTCGTGGTGGCCGTCTTCACGATCTCGATGAGCGGCATGACCGCGACCGGGTTGAAGAAGTGGAAGCCGACCAGACGCTCGGGGTGCGCGAGCTTCGAGCCGATCTCCTCGACCGAGAGGGACGAGGTGTTGGTCGCGAGGATCGCGTCCTCGGCGACGATCTGCTCGATCTCGCCGAACACCGCCTGCTTGACGCCGACCTCCTCGAACACGGCCTCGATCACGAAGTCGCAGTCCGCGTACAGGGACTTGTCGGTCGTGCCGGTGACCAGACCGCGCAGCTTGTTGGCGCTGTCCGCGTCGAGCCGGCCCTTCGCCTCGAGCTTGCCGATCTCGTCATGGATGTAGGCGACGCCCTTGTCGACGCGCGCCTGGTCCAGGTCCGTGATGAGCACCGGCACCTGCAGCTTGCGCACGAACAGCAGCGCGAACTGGCTGGCCATGAGGCCCGCCCCGATGATGCCGACCTTGGTGACCTTCTTGGCGAGGGCCTTGTCCGGGGCACCGACCGGGCGCTTGGCACGCTTCTGCACGAGGTCGAAGGCGTACATCGACGCGGCGAACTGGTCGCCGGTGACGAGATCGGCGAGCGCCTCGTCCTCGCGGGCGAAGCCCTCCTCGCGAGTGCCGCTCTTCGCCTTGTCGAGCAGGTCGAGCGCGACGTACGGCGACCGGGGAACGGTGCCGATCTTCGACTCGAGCATGCCACGGGCCATCTTGATGGCGATCGGCCACTTGGTGAGACGCTCGATCTTGCCTGGCTCGTTCTTGCGGTCGACCTTCTTGCCGCCGAGCACCGCATCGGCCCAGCGCAGCGAGTCCTCGAGGAAGTTCGCGGCCGGGAAGATCGCATCCATCATGCCGAGCTCGAACGCCTGCTGCGGCTTGAGCATGCGGTTCTGCTTGAGCGGGTTCGAGATGACGACCTCGAGCGCGTTCTCGATGCCGATGAGGTTCGGCAGCAGATAGGCGCCGCCCCAGCCGGGGATGATCCCGAGGAACACCTCGGGCAGCGCGAGGGCCGCCGCCGAGGCGTCGACCGTACGGTACGTCGAATTCAGCGCGATCTCGACGCCGCCGCCGAGGGCGAGGCCGTTCACGAACGCGAAGGACGGCACACCGAGAGTGCTGAGGGATCCCAGCACCTTGTGCCCGAGCTGTGCGATGAGGCGCGCGTTGTCGCGGGATCCGACCCGGCTGATGTCGGAGAGGTCGGCGCCCGCCGCGAGGATGTACTGCTTGCCGGTGATGCCGACGGCGTGGATCTCACCGGCCGCGGCGCGAGCCCTGAGACCGGCGAGCGTTTCACCGAGCTCGGTGAGCGTCGCGGGGCCGAGCGTGTTCGGGCGGGTGTGGTCGCGGCCGTTGTCGAGCGTGATGAGGGCGAGCACCTTGCCCGAGGGCAGGCGCACGTCGCGCACGGGGGAGTGCGTGACGACCTCGCCCTCGGTGAGAGCCGTGATGGGCGAGAAATCGATGGCGTCGTAGTTCGTCATTCCAGCACTCACTTCCGCTTCTTGCCGTCGAAGTAGGGGTTCTCCCAGATGACCGAGCCGCCCTGGCCGAGGCCCACGCACATCGCGGTGAGGCCGTAGCGGACGTCGGGACGCTCGGCGAACTGCGCGGCGAGCTGGATCATCAGGCGCACGCCGCTCGCGGCGAGCGGGTGGCCGATCGCGATCGCGCCGCCCCATGCGTTGACCCGCGGGTCGTCATCGGCGATGCCGAAGTGGTCGAGCAGCGAGATGACCTGGATCGCGAAGGCCTCGTTGAGCTCGAAGAGGCCGATGTCGGAGATCGAGAGGCCGGCCTTCTTGAGCGCCTTCTCGGTGGACGGGATCGGGCCGATGCCCATGATCTCCGGCTGCACGCCGGCGAACGCGAACGACACCATGCGCATCTTCGGGGCGAGCCCGAGCTCCTTGACCGCTCCGCCGCCGGCGAGCAGCGACATGGTCGCGCCGTCGGTGAGCGGCGAGGAGGTGCCGGCCGTGACGCGGCCGTGCGGGCGGAACGGGGTCTTCAGCGCCGCCAGATCCGCCATCGTGGTCTGCGGGCGACGGCCCTCGTCCTCGGTGGCGAGGCCCCAGGCGCCGTCGGCGCCCTTGATCGCGATCGGCACCAGGTCGGGCTGGATCTTGCCGGCGTCGTAGGCGGCCTGGACCTTGTGCTGGCTCAGCATGCCGAAGCGGTCGGAGCGCTCCTTGGTGAGGTGCGGGAAGCGGTCGAAGATGCGCTCCGCCGTGACGCCCATGTTCAGGGCACCGGGGTCGACCATCTTCTCCGCGACGAAGCGCGGGTTGGGGTCGGCGTTGCCGCCGATCGGGTGGTGGCCCATGTGCTCGACGCCGCCCGCGAGGGCGAGGTCGTACATGCCGACGCCGATCGATGCGCCCATCGTGGTGACGCTGGTCATGGCGCCCGCGCACATGCGCTCGACCGCCAGGCCGGGCACGGTCTGCGGGAGTCCGGCGAGGATCGCCACCGAGCGGCCGAGGGTGAGGCCCTGGTCACCCGTCTGCGACGTCGCCGCGATGGCGACGTCGTCGATCCGGTCCAGCGGGACGTTCGCGTTCCGCTCCATCAGACCGATCGTGGCCTTGACGGCCAGGTCGTCCGCGCGGGTGTTCCAGTACATGCCCTTCTCGCCGGCGCGCCCGAAGGGGGTGCGCACTCCATCGACGAAGAAGACGTCCGAGATCTCGGCCACTCTGCCTCCAATGTCCGGTCCGCTGCGCGGACAGGGCCTCCAATATCCGGACCGCTGCGCGGAACGGATGGTCGCCGGCGTGCAGCTGCGCGCCGGACTTACAGTTTCGCACGTTCCGAGGAACGCGGTTCCCGAATTCGTGAGACCGAGTGTCACCTCGGTCCGCGCGCTTCAGGGGGTGTTCCCTCAGCCTAGGAGCGGCAGGGGATCAGGGGAGGAATCGGTTGGGCTGAACCTACGAAGGGGTTCCGGGCGCCTCGTCCTCCGTTTGGGCTGCTTCCACAAAAGCATCGGCGATCCGCTGTGCGGTTTCCTCAATCTGCCAGGCCCTGGCTTCGCGCGCGGCGAGCGCGGATCCGATCGTCACGGCGTTGATCTCGACCGGTGGCTCCCAGGCGATCCGGCGCAGAGTGTCGGGGGTCAGCAGGTTCTCCGTAGGCATCCCGAGCTCTTCGGCGTGCGCTTCCACGACCGCGCGTGCGGCCTTCAGCCGGGCGTCGGCCTCGGGGTTGCGATCGGCCCAGGCGCGGGGCGGCGGGGGTGCATCGCTGGGCACGCGCTCGCGCGGAAGATCGGTGCGCTCACGGCCTCTCTCGATCGCGGCCCACCAGCGGTCCAGCTGGCTGCGGCTCGCACGCCCGGTGAAGGCTGTGACGGCGGCGAGCGCGCCCTTGTTCTGCGGATTCGCCTGCACCGCGGCGATGAGGGCGCGGTCCGGCACGAGACGGCCGGGGGAGACGTCGGATTCGCGGGCGAACTCCTCGCGGGCCTCCCACAGCTCACGGGCCACCGCGAGGTTCTTCGCTCCTCGCACCTGGTGCAGACCGCTCAGGCGCCGCCACGGCTCCTCGCGCGGGGGCTTGGGCTGGCGGATGCGAGTCGCCTCGAACTCCTCGGCGGCGAAGGCCGTCTTGTGAGTCGCCTCGAGTTCTGCGGCGATGAAGTCGCGCACGTCGACCAGATGCAGGACGTCGAGCTCGGCGTATTCGAGCCAGGAGTTCGGCAGCGGTCGGGTCGACCAGTCCGCGGCGGAGTGCTCCTTGGCCAGCACGATGCCCAGAGCCCGCTCGACCACGGCCGCCAGGCCGACGCGCTCATAGCCGAGCAGACGCGCGGCGAGTTCGGTGTCGAACACGGTCGCGGGGTCGAGGCCCAGCTCGTGCAGGGACGGCAGATCCTGGCTGGCGGCGTGGAAGACCCATTCCTCGGCGCCGATCGCCTCCTGCAAAGGGAGGAAGGAGCTGATCGAGATCGGATCGAACAGGAACGCGCCGGCGTCGCGGCGGAAGGCCTGCACGAGATAGGCGCGCTGCGAGTAGCGGAAGCCGGAGGCACGCTCCACGTCGACGGCGACGGGTCCCTGCCCTACGGCGAGCGTCTCAGCCGCTGCGACGAAGTCCTTGTCGTTGTCGATGACGACGTAGTCAGTCACGGATGGTTCTCCTGGCGCCGAACACGGCGATGTCCTCTGAGCCGGGCGGCAGTCCCGCCAGCATTCCGACCAGCTCCGCCCATGCCTCGGCATGCGGGGCGAGGGGGCCGGTCGGCGACCACGACGCACGGAGTTCGATCTGCGCGCCGTCTCCTTCCGCAGCCAATCCGCCGAAACCCTTCGAGAGGGTTTTCGTCGAGGTTCCGGATGCGGAATGATGCGTCGCGCCGCGCGAGCCGAGCGCGTCGATCAGCCAAGACCACGCTACATCCGCCAGCAGCGGATCGGTGCCGATCTCGGGCTCGAGCGGCGCCTGCGCGAACGCGACGATGCGCCACGGTCCGCCCCAGGCGTCCGGCTCCGCGGGATCGTGCAGCAGCACGAACCGTCCTGTGCCGTACAGGGAGTCGCCGTGTTCGTCAGGGCGCACGTCGGCCGCGAGGGCCAGGGCATCGGGGGCGAGGCCGGACGGCGCGGGAATCTCGCGCACCACGATGTCGTCGCGGAATCGCAGCGCCCGCAGCTGCTCGGCGGCATGCGCGAAGACGCCGTCGGGTCCGGGATGAGCGCTCACGCGGACAGACTAGAGTCAGGAGGCGATGAAGAGTCTCAGGCACGCCGCGACGATCGGCGCGATCGCACTGGCAGGCGCCGCGGCTCTCGGCGCGGCGATCGGCGGAGCCCTCGTGCTGCGCGTCGCCCGCGAAGTGGTCACCCCTGCTCCGCGCAAGAACGACACCGACGTGCTGGCCGTCGACACGGGGGCACAGACGATCGAACTCGCGCGCACGCCGGACACCGAGCTGCCGGGGCGCTATGGCCTGTATGTCGAGGGCACCCCCGGCTACGTGAAGCTCGGCGCGGTGCTGCACGCGGACGCGCACAGCGTGCGCCGCAAGCTCCTGACGCAGATCGAACCGGGAGCGGAAGTAGGCCGCAGAGCCGGTTTCAGCGGCTACTACTACCTCGCGCCCGGTGAGCTGCACCTGCCCTACGAGCCAGTGCTGATCGGGACGCCGGCCGGTCCGTGCCCGGCGTGGCTGTTCCCTGCGGAGTCGACGACCTGGGTGATCCAGGTGCACGGCCGCGGCGCCACCCGTTCCGAGTGCCTGCGCGCCGTCCCGGTGCTGCACGCTGCGGGGCTGCCGGTGCTCGTCACCTCCTACCGCAACGACGGGGAGGGACCGCGCACGCGCCCTGGCTCTTATGGACTCGGTGCGACGGAGTGGCGCGACGTCGACACCGCGATCGCCTATGCGCTGCGTCATGGCGCGGAGCGGATCCTGCTCATGGGGTGGTCGATGGGCGGCGCGATCGCGCTGCAGACCCTGGTGAGCTCGGACCACGGCGGTGCGGTCGTCGGCATGATCCTGGATTCGCCGGTCGTGGACTGGCGCACGGTGCTGCGCTTCCAGGCGAAGGCGATGAAGCTGCCGGATCCGGTTCCGCAGCTCGCGATGGAGGCACTGGAGCAGCCGTGGTCGGCGCGGCTCAGCGGCGCGGACCAGGCGATCGCCTTCGATGCGCTGGACATGGTCGCCCGCTCCGCCGAACTGGATGTGCCGATCCTGCTGATGCACAGCGACGACGACGGCTTTGTGCCCTCCGACGCCTCGCATGCGCTGGCCGAGGCGCGTCCGGATCTGGTGACGATGCCGCCGTTCACCGGAGCGCGCCACACCAAGCTCTGGAACTACGACCAGAACCGCTGGACCGACGCGATCACCGATTGGCTCGGAGAGCACGGCTTCGCGGACTGACAGCGACACTCCACCTGGGCGACGAGACTTCGCTCCGGCGGTGCTGTCTCGCCGCGGAGATGGAGTCTCGCGGTCAAGCGGCGGCTCAGACTGCCGCGAGGCGGGCGCGCACCTGGCGCTTGGCGCGCATGAGCATACCGGTCATGCCGGAGATGCGCAGCGGCGAGACCACCCTGGTCAGCCCGATCGACTGGGGGAAGTCATCGGGGATCGCGAGTACGGCCTCCGGGCTGAGACCCGCGATGCCCTGCGCGAGGATGCTCGCGAACCCGCGGGTGGTGGGCGCCTCGGCGGGGGCGGTGGCGTGCATCCTCACCGCGCCGTCGGTCAGCTCGAGGTAGATGTACACCGGCGACTGGCACTCGGCCACGCGCTCGGTCATCTCGGGGTGCGCGGCGACCTCATCGGAGACCGCGGGCAGTTCGTTCGAGAACTCGAGGAGGAGCTGCAGCCGGTCGGACTCTGGAAGCTCCAGGAACTCGTCCCTGATCTCGGCGAGGGAGTCGGGAAGGACGAAGGCGAGGGTGTCGGACATCCCCGCCATTCTCCCACGTCAGAGCGTGCCGGGCTCCTCGCCCGTGACGATCGGGACGCGCACGGCGCTGCCCCACTCCGTCCAGGACCCGTCGTAGTTGCGCACGTTCTCGAAGCCGAGCAGGTGCTTCAGCACGAACCATGTGTGGGCGGAGCGCTCGCCGATGCGGCAGTACGCCACGACGTCGTCGCCGGCCTTGAGGCCCGCGCCGTCGAGGTAGATCGCCTCCAGCTCGGTGCGGGGCTTGAACCCGCCCCCCTCGGCGACGGCCTTCGCCCACGGCACGTTCTGCGCGGTGGGGATGTGGCCGGCGCGCAGCGCGCCCTCCTCCGGGTAGGCGGGCGCCGAGGTGCGCGAGCCGTTGTACTCCTCGGGCGAGCGCACGTCGATGAGCGGGTTGCCGAGATGCGCGAGGACGTCGTCCTTGTAGGCGCGCAGCACCGAGTCGTCGCGCTCCACGACCGGGTAGTCGGTCGCGGCCCGCTCCGGGAGCGCCGTGGTGATCTCGCGGCCCTCGGAGATCCAGCGGTCGCGCCCGCCGTCGAGCAGGCGCACGTCCGTGTGGCCGAAGAGGGAGAACACCCAGAGCGCGTAGGCGGCCCACCAGTTGTTCTTGTCGCCGTAGATCACGACGGTGTCGTCGCGGGAGATCCCCTTGCGTCCGAGGAGGGCGGAGAAGCCCGCGCCGTCCACGTAGTCGCGCACGACCGGGTCGTTGAGCTCGGTGTGCCAGTCGACCTTCACCGCACCGGGGATGTGGCCCGTCTCGTAGAGCAGCACGTCCTCGTCGGACTCCACCACGACCAGGCCCGGTTCGCCGAGGTGCGCGGCGAGCCAGTCGGTGCTGACGAGCCGGCCGGGCTCGGCGTACTCGGCGAACGATGCGGACGTGGTGTCGAAGTCGACGGTCACAGGAGGGCTCCCTCGGAGGTGGTGATGCAGGGCGACGATGTCCGTGAGCGGTCCGTCGCACGAGATGACGCGCGGTGAAACCGGTGACGGCGACGGCGTAGGGTTGATCCGTCTCTTCGAGACTAGAACCCCGTGCGCCCCTGCGCACCCGCCGGGTAAGACTTCGACACAGGATCCGCATGACCGATCAGGCCGCCACCTCCGGCGTCGTCCACCTCATCGACCGCCAGCCGCAGATGACCGGCACCGAACTGCTGACGGGGCTCGTGCCCCCGCCGCAGTTCGACGGCGCGACGTTCGACAGCTACCGCTCCGATGCGGCGTATCCCTCCCAGGAGGAGGCCAAGCAGCACCTAATGGCGTTCGCCACGGGGGCGCAGCAGGTCAAGCGCGGTGGGCTGTTCCGGCGGGCGCCGAAGATTCCGCAGGCGAAGCCGGGCGTCTACCTCGACGGCGGATTCGGTGTCGGCAAGACCCATCTGCTCGCCTCGATCTATCACGCGATGCCCGCCCGGCGGAAGTACTTCGGATCCTTCATCGAGTACACCGCGCTCGTCGGCGCGCTCGGCTACCGGAACACCGTCGACCTGCTCCGCGGATCCGATCTGCTCTGCATCGACGAGTTCGAGCTCGACGATCCGGGCGACACCATGGTCATGACGCGCCTGCTCGGCGAGCTCGTCGGCAGCGGCACGAAGCTCGCGGCCACCTCCAACACCCCGCCGAATGCCCTGGGCGAGGGGCGGTTCGCCGCGCAGGACTTCCTCCGGGAGATCCATGCGATGTCGGACAGCTTCGAGACGATCCGCATCGACGGCGTCGACTTCCGCCAGCGCGCGCTGGACGGGCACGCCCGCACGTTGACCGGAGACGAGTACGCGGCGCGACTCGCCGCGCTGAGCGCCGGCCACCGCGTCTCGGACGACGCCTTCGACGACATCGTCAAGCATCTCGCGCAGGTGCATCCGTCGCGCTACATCCGCCTCATCGCGGGCGTCGAGGCGCTCGGGATCCGCGATGTGCGCCAGCTCACCGATCAGTCGGAGGCGCTGCGGTTCGTGGCCTTCGTCGACCGCGCGTACGACGCGCAGGTGCCGGTGCTCGCGACGGGTCGCCCCCTCGACGAGGTGTTCAGCGAGGAGATGCTCGGCGGCGGCTACCGCAAGAAGTACCTGCGCGCGATCTCGCGTCTGAACGCGCTCTCGCACGCCGAGCTCCCCGCCGCCGGCTGACCCCGGCGCGCGAAACACGCTGTTCACACAGCGGCGGATCCTGTAACACCGCCGCAACATGCGCCTCCTTCCCGCGAAACACGGCGCCGCCACACTGAAACGCACGACGCGATCAGGTGGAGGCGCACAGCATGGAAGCAACAGGGAACATCTCCTGGGGAGTGACGGCGACGGCGCTGGTGCTGCTCATGACACCGGGGGTGGCGTTCTTCTACGGCGGTCTCGTGAAGGCCAAGAGCGTCGTCAGCATGATGATGATGAGCTTCGGTGCGATCGGTCTCGTCGCCGTGCTGTGGATCCTGTTCGGCTCGTCGATGGCGACGGTCTCCTCGCCCACCCAGTTCGCCGGCGACCCGTTCGCCGACTTCGGTCTCGCCTCTCTCGCGAGCGGCAAGGGATCCAACGTCGCGCTGCTCACGGTCGGCTACGGCGCCACGTTCGCGATCATCACGGTCGCCCTCATCTCGGGCGCCATCGCGGACCGCGCGAAGTTCGGCCCCTGGCTGATCTTCGTCGGGGTCTTCGCGACGGTCGGCTACTTCCCGATCGCCGCCTGGGTCTGGGGCGGCGGCTGGATCATGCACCTGGGCGCGATGCTGTTCGGCGCCGACAGCGGCATCGAGTTCATCGACTACGCCGGCGGCACGGCCGTGCACATCAACGCGGGCGCCGCGGCCTTCGCTCTCGCGCTCGTCCTCGGCAAGCGGATCGGATTCCAGAAGGGCATCCAGAAGCCGCACAACGTGCCGCTCACCCTTCTCGGCGCCGCGCTGCTGTGGTTCGGCTGGTTCGGGTTCAACGCCGGCGCGCAGTGGACGACGAAGGGCATGGACGGCGTCGGCCTCATCACGATCAACACCTTCGGCGCGGCGGCCGCGGGCATCCTCGGCTGGATCCTCGTGGAGCGGATCCGCGGCGGCAAGGCCACGTCGATCGGCGCGGCCAGCGGCGCCGTCGCGGGTCTCGTCGCGATCACCCCGGCGTGCGCCAACCTGACGCCGGGTTGGGCGCTGCTGCTGGGCGCCCTGACCGGCGCGGTGTGCGCCCTGGCGGTGGAGCTGAAGTTCCGTCTCGGCTTCGACGACTCGCTCGACGTGGTCGGCCTGCACCTCGTCGGCGGCTTCATCGGCACGATCTACCTCGGCTTCTTCGCAACGGGTCAGGGACTGTTCACGGGCGGCGATCTCCGGCTGCTCGTGGTGCAGGTGCTCGCATCGGGCGGCGTGCTGATCTACTCCTTCGTCGTGGCGCTGGTGATCGGCCTCGTCATCGAGAAGACCATCGGATTCCGTGTCACCAGCGAGGACGAGATCGCCGGCGTCGACCTCGTGGTGCACGGCGAGGAGGGCTACGCGCTCACCTCCTGAGACCCGCGGGGATGCGGGACAGGCGCGGATAGGGTGTCGTTGTGACCACCAATGGCAACGGCATCCTGTCCGCGCTCTTCGCCGCCGTCGCGGCGATCGCGAAGGCTCTCACGAGCTCGTCCTCCCGTGCGGCGGCACCGCGGGAGAACAACGCCGATCGCGGGGGAGCGCGACCCTCGGCCGGGACCGCGACGCTCGAGCCGGCACCGGGCCATGGCGGCGATACCTCGACCATCGAGCTGGATCCCCACTCGGTGCGCGCGCTGCGGGTCGCGTATGCACCGCAGCGCGACGGAGCACCGGACGCGGGCGAGATCGTATGGACCTGGGTGCCCTACGCCGAGCGGGACGGCCGGGGCAAGGACCGGCCCGTGCTCGTGATCGCCGCGCAGTCGGCCGACCGGGTGTACGCGGTCAAGCTGACCAGCAAGTCGCACGACGGGGATCGCGACTTCCTCTCGCTCGGATCCGGTCCCTGGGACGGCCAGGGCCGGGAGAGCTGGGTCGACGTCGACCAGCTCTACAGCGTGCACGTCTCGGGCGTCCGGCGTGAGGCGGCCGCTCTGGACCGCGGCCGCTTCGAGCGCGTGGCGAGCGTGCTGGAGCGCCGGTTCGGATGGACCGCGACCGCCTGAGGGCGGGCCGAGCGTGGCTCGGTGCCGAGCGCACGGCTTAGTGACGCAAAGGTCCTGTGCGTTCGGCAGGATCCCGTGCACCCGGCAGGATCCCGTGCACCCGGCGACATCTCGTGCACTCGCTGCGACACATGCCGTCGTCCCCGCCCTGACCCGCGAGCGCACGACTTGCTGTCGCGTGCACGGCCTGTTGACGCGCAGAACCCGTGCACCCGGCAGGATCCCGTGCACCCGGGCCCGGGCGACGATCCGAACCTCGTCGTGATCGTCGCCGGGGCGACGGCTCCCCGGTCTGGCGCATGGACGCCTTCCGGGTTCGCCTGTCCTCGGAGTTTCAGCCGCGGCGCTGCGCCGGGGCCCGGAGCAGCTGCGGGAGCGCCAGCAGCACCATGTCGGCGAGCGCATCCAGGGGATGCGTGAGCGGGTCCGTCGCGGGGATGCCGAGCTCCTGCTCGATCTCGGCGATGGCACTGCTGAGCTGCACGTCGGTGAGGTGCTCGTGGTTGACGGTGATCCCGATCACGCGCGTGTCCGCGAAGGCCTCGATCAGCGCGACCTCGCTCGCGACGGTGGGCATGGCGACCATGGGGAAGTCGCCGAGCACGCGCCGACCCGGGGCGTGCTGAACGATGACGGCCTCCGGTCGGCTGCCTCGGAGGATGTGCGCGGATGTCAGATAGGCGGGGTGGCTGAGCGCGCCCTGGCCTTCGACGATGATGACGTCCGGATCCTCGCCTTCGAAGGCGGCGACGATCTGGTCCTCGACCTCGCCGGAGCAGAACTGCGGGACGAGCGCATCGAGGGCGACGCCGTAGCGCCCGCCCTGGATGATCGTGGTCTGCCCGGTCCCGACCAGCACGGCGTGGACGCCCCGCGCCAGGAGCGCCTGGACCAGAAGAGTCGCGGTGGTCCGCTTGCCGATCGCGCCGTCAGTGCCGAGGATCGCTATCCGGGGACAGGTGACGTCGAAGATGCGACCGGAGAACAGATGGAGGTCCTTCGTGTCCCGGGGGCGTCGGATGTCGGTGATGGTCACATCCGCGAGCAGAGCGGCGGCCGCGAACTCCGCGTCATCGCTCAGGAACTCGTGCAGCCCGTTGATGATGTGCATGCCGCGCGCGATCCCGTCCAGCAGGACGAGTCGCTGCGCGGGGGAGAGCAGGCCGTCCGCGGGGGCGACGCCGCAGATGAGGTAGTCGGGGGTGCGATCGGCGTGCGCGATGGCTTCGGCGAGGGTCGCCAGTATCGGGATCCCATTGGCGCGGCCGTCCAGCACCACGCCGGCGTCTGCGCCGGCGTGCGCGCTGTCCAGGATGCTGAGGATCTCGTACTTCTCGGAATGGCGCACGAGACCGTTCGCGGTCTTGCCGTCCTGTTCGCCGAACTGCTCCTCGCAGTAGACGATCGCGGTGGTGCCGACAGGAAGCGACGCAGGCGCTCCCCAGCCCGTGGATGCGGGGTCGGCGAAAGGCAGGGTCGGACGCGCGTTCAAGGGATTCTCCTCATATCGGACAGAGGAGGCGACGGAGAACGAAGAGGCGAGAAACGGCCGGTCGGTTGACGAGAAGTCTTCCCTGATACCGGCAAGACGCCGACATCGCGACGATATCAGGGGAGCCTGGGAGAACCGCTCCCTCGGCGCCGGTCCGCACGGCGCGTGGCGCGTGGATCACCGCGCGTAAGCTGAGGGCGTGGCGAAGAGCATCCTCATCACGTCCATCGAAGGCCACTCCGGCAAGTCGCTGATCGCGCTGGGCGTGATCGACGCACTGAGCAGGGCGACGGCCCGGGTGGGTGTGTTCCGTCCCGTCACGCGTACGACCGATGGCACCGACGACGTGCTGGAGATGCTGCTGAGCCGCACCGAGGTCGGACTCGGCGCGGCCGAGTGCGTCGGCGTCGGCTACGACGAGCTCCACGCCGATCCCGATGCGGCCCTCGGACGGATCCTGCAGCGCTATCGGGCGGTCGAGGCGCAGTGCGACGCCGTCGTGATCCTGGGGAGCGACTATACGGATGTGGCGGCTCCTGCGGAGCTCGGGGTCAACGCGCGGATCGCGGCGAATCTCGGGGCCCCTGTGCTGCTCGTGCTCGGTGGCCGGGACACCGCCGGCCACGGCGAGCGCCTCGGCGTCACCGAGGCGCGCACTTCCGCGCAGCTGGGCCAGCTCACCCGACTCGGCATGGCAGAGCTGGTGCAGGAGCGGGCCATGCTGTCCGCGATCATTGTCAACCGCGCCGATGCCGCGCAGCGGGACCAGATCACCGCGGCGGTCTCCGCGGTGCTGGCGGAGCGGCCGGCAGGCGCCGCCGACGACGTGCCCGTATGGGTGATCCCGGAGGACCGATCGCTCGTCGCCCCCTCCGTGAGCGGCGTGCGCGCCGCGCTGGAGGGACGGATGATCCGCGGCGACGAGGAACTCCTCGATCGCGAGGTGCTCGATGTCGTGATCGCGGGCATGTCGATGGTGAACGTGCTGCCTCGGCTGATCGAGTCGTCCGTGGTCGTCGTGCCGGCGGATCGGGAAGAGGTGCTGCTGGCCACGCTGCTGGCGCAGGCGGCGGGAACCTTCCCCTCGATCGCCGCGATCGTGCTGAACGGCCCGTTCGCCCTACCGGAGCCGATCGAACGACTCCTCGACGGACTGGGGCCGCGGGTGCCGATCATCGCGACCGATCACGGCACCTACGACACGACCGTGCGCATCATGAACGCCCCGGGTCGCCTCTCCGTGGACGCCCCGCACCGGGTGGGCCGGGCCCTCGCGCTGTTCGAACAGAACGTCGACGTGCCGGCGCTCATCGCGCAGCTGGGCGTCGCGCGCTCCGACGTCGTGACGCCGCTGATGTTCCAGTACGAGCTGTTCGACCGCGCGCGCGCCGAGCGCCGCACGATCGTGCTGCCCGAGGGCGGCGACGACCGCGTGCTCCGCGCGGCGGGGGCCGTCCTCGCGGGCGGGATCGCCGACCTCGTGATCCTCGGCGAGGAGGCCGCGGTGCGGGCCCGAGCCCGCGAGCTCGGGGTCGATCTGGACGCGGCGCGCATCGTGTCTCCGACGGATCCCGTCCTCGTGCCGCGGTTCGCGGAGGAGTACGCGCGACTGCGGGCGCACAAGGGCGTCACCGTCGCGCAGGCGGCCGACACCGTGACCGACGTCTCGTACTTCGGCACGCTCATGGTGCACCTCGGCCTCGCGGATGGCATGGTGTCCGGTGCGGCCCACACCACCGCGCACACGATCCGTCCGGCGTTCGAGATCATCAAGACGAAGCCCGGGGTCTCCGTGGTGTCCTCGGTCTTCCTGATGGCGCTCGCGGATCGCGTCCTCGTCTACGGCGACTGCGCGGTGATCCCGGATCCCACGAGCGAGCAGCTCGCCGACATCGCGATCTCCTCCGCTGCGACGGCGACCGCGTTCGGCATCGATCCCCGTGTGGCGATGCTCTCGTATTCGACGGGGGACTCCGGATCCGGAGCCGAGGTCGAGAAGGTGCGGGCGGCGACCGAGCTGGTGCGCGAGCGCGCGCCGGAGTTGCCGGTGGAGGGGCCGATCCAGTACGACGCCGCCGCCGATGCGGCGGTCGCCCGGGCGAAGCTTCCCGGCTCTTCGGTGGCGGGGCGGGCGACCGTGTTCGTGTTCCCCGATCTGAACACCGGCAACAACACGTACAAGGCCGTGCAGCGCTCCGCCGGCGCGGTCGCCATGGGGCCGGTGCTGCAGGGGCTCAACAAGCCGATCAACGATCTCTCCCGCGGCGCGCTCGTCGAGGACATCGTCAATACGATCGCGATCACCGCGATCCAGGCCCAGCAGGGGAGCGCCTCGTGAGCATCGTCCTGGTCATCAACAGCGGATCGTCCTCGTTCAAGTACCAGCTCATCGATGTCGACGGCGGCGCCTCCCTCGCCTCGGGACTCGTCGAGCGCATCGGGCAGCCCGAAGGACGCGCGGTGCACGTCGACGCCGCGGGGGACGAGACCGAGCGGACGCTGCCGATCCCCGATCACACGGCCGGCTTCCAGGCGATGCTGGACGCGTTCGCTGCGCACGGGCCGTCGCTCGAGGAGTTCCCGCCCGCCGCGCTCGGACACAGGGTGGTGCACGGCGGTGCGCGCTTCTTCGAGCCGACGCTGATCACGCCGCTCGTCGAGATCAACATCGACGAGCTGTCGGCGCTCGCGCCGCTGCACAATCCCGGAGCGCTCCAGGGCATCCGTGCCGCGCAGGCCGCCTTCCCTGATGTGCCCCACGTCGCGGTGTTCGACACCGCGTTCCACCAGACCCTCGCCCCTGCGGCGTACACCTACGCGATCGACCGTGAGCTGGCCGAGGCGCATCGGATCCGCCGGTACGGCTTCCACGGCACCTCGCACAAGTACGTGTCGGAGGCGGCTGCCGCGTTCGTGGGCGGTGAGCGCGAGGATCTGCGGCAGATCGTCTTCCACCTCGGCAACGGCGCCTCTGTGGCCGCGGTGCGCGGCGGGCGTTCGGTGGAGACGTCGATGGGCATGACGCCTCTGGAAGGTCTCGTGATGGGCACACGCTCGGGTGACATCGACCCCGCGGTGCTGTTCACGCTGGCACGCCGGGCCGACATGACGATCCATGATCTCGACGAGCTGCTGAACACCCGCAGCGGACTCAAGGGGCTCGCGGGCGTCTCGGACATGCGCGACGTCCTCACCCGTGCCGCCGACGGGGATGAGGCCGCCGCGCTCGCCTTCGACGTGTACATCCACCGCCTGCGCGCGTACGCCGGCGCCTACCTCGCGCAGCTCGGCGGCGTCGACGTGATCTCGTTCACCGCCGGGGTGGGGGAGAACAACGCCCTCGTGCGGCGCGAGGCGATGGCGACGCTGGGATTCGCGGGCGTCGAGATCGACCCTGCGCGGAACGAGGCGTCGGGAGCGGGCATCCGCGTGATCTCGACGGCTGCGTCCCGGGTGACGGTGCTGGTGGTGCCGACGAACGAGGAACTCGAGATCGCCCGGCAGACGGTGCAGATCCTGGCCTGAACCGCGACGACTCGGGCGTCAGGCGAACAGCGCGTCGAGCTCGCCCAGGCTCACCCGAGGGCCAGAGGCCGCGTCCTTCCGGCTCGGCTCGGCGATCCGCGCATCGAGCACCGTCATGCACGAGAGCGCCTCGCTCGTCAGGAACCGGCTGGGCTTGGCCTGCACGTGACGGGCGGTGAAGGCGGTCGGATGCGTGGGGAGCGTCGCCGGGGCGTAGACGCTCAAGGTGTCGCGCGCGCGAGTGAGCCCGACGTAGAACAGGCGTCGCTCCTCCTCCAGGCCGGAGTGGGAGGTGAGGGCCATGTCGGACGGCATCGCGCCGTCCGTGGCTCGGAGAAGGTGGACGTGCGACCACTCCAGGCCCTTGGCCGAGTGGATCGTGGACAGCGTCACCCAGTCCTCGTCCAGGTGCGGCTGCGCGGCCCAGTCCCCGGCCCGCGTCACCGGATCGATCGCCTGCTCGCCCACGAAGGTGCGCAGGTCGCTCTGGCGTCCTGCGGCCTCGGCGATCTCCTGGACGTCGGAGGCCCTGCGCTGCCAATCGGGGTAGTGCTGCTCCAGCAGTCCCGAGATGGCGTCATGGCAGGCCTCGACCAGTTCGGACACCGGAGACTCGGCGTCGACGACGCCGAGCAGGGAGAGCGTGGTCGCGAGCCCGACGCGAGCGGTCGGGGGCGCCGCGGCGATCGCCTCGGATCCTCCGGCGATGCCCCGATCCGCCAGGATGCCGGCGAGTCGCCGCGCGCTGACCTTCCCGAGGCCGCGGTGCCGCGTGAGCAGCCGATACCACGCGATCTCGTCGGCCGGATTGAGCACGACCCGGAACGCGGCCAGGAGGTCTCGCACATGTGCGGTCTCGAGGTAGCCGATGCCGCCGAACTTGACGAAGGGGATGTCTCGGACCTTGAGCTCCACCTCGAGCATCGCACTGTGCGAGCCGGTGCGCATCAGCACGGCCTGTTCCCGCAGCGGCACGCCGTCGGCATGTACCGCGAGGATCCGGTCGGCGATCGTGCGGGCCTCCTCGTCGGCGTTCTCGCACCGCACGAGCTCGGGCCGGGGAGCGGATCCCGCCCGGTCCGCGACGAGCCGGATCGGGAAGTCCTCCGGGCGTGCGGCGTTCGCAAGATCGAGGATCGGCTGGGTGGAGCGGAAGTTCCGCTCCAGGCGGATGAGCTCGGCATCGGGATGGCCGTCGAGGACCTCCTGCAGCTGCCCGGCGCCGGCGCCGCGGAAGCCGTAGATCGCCTGTGCATCGTCGCCCACGACGGTCAGCCCGCGACCGTGGGGAGTCAGCTCCCGCACGATGTCCGCCTGCACACGGTTCACGTCCTGATACTCGTCGACGAGCACCCAGTCCCACCGTGCGCGCAGTCTCGCCCCCACATGGGGATCGCGCACGAGCGCGCGCCAGGCGACAAGGAGGTCGTCCAGGTCGAGGAGCCCGCGCGCCCGCTTGCGCTGTGCATAGGCGCGGAGGAGCCCCATGATCTCGTCGGCATGTCCGAGCGCCCACGGGAACTGATCCGAGATCACCTCACGACCGGGCTTCTCCAGGCTCACGGCACGGGAGGCGATGTCGGCCATCGCCCTGCTCGTGGGCATCCGCCTATCGGTGCCGTCCAGGCCGTGCTCACTGCGCAGGAGATCGAGGAGGTCGACGACGTCGTCGGGTGAGAGCACCGTGATGTCGGCCAGCCCCAGATGCTGCGCGTACTCGGCGACGACGCGGTGCGCCACGGCGTGGAACGTCCCTCCGGCGATGCGCTGGGTGAGCGCGGTGTCGCCGACCATCGCCGCCGCGCGCGCCGTCATCGCGGCGGCCGCGCGCCGGGTGAACGTGAGGAGCAGTATGCGCTCGGGCGGCACGCCCGTGTCGATCAGCCGTGCGACCCTGCTGGTGAGCACGCGGGTCTTCCCCGTCCCGGCGCCGGTGGCGACGACGAGCGGCCCCTCGCCGTGCTCGACGGCGCGCCGCTGCATCTCGTCCAGCTCTTCGATCGCGTCTGCGCTGCTCACGGATGAGACGGTATCCGCGCCCTCCGACATCGACGCTCCTCGGGGAGCACGATGCGCGATGCGCCACGCCCGGCCGACGAGCGCTGTCCGTGGGCTGCCCGCCGATCGGGTATGCTCTTTACCTGTGCCTTTGGCACGGAAAACCCCTAGGGGCGATTGGCGCAGTTGGTAGCGCGCTTCCTTCACACGGAAGAGGTCGTCGGTTCGAGTCCGGCATCGCCCACCACGGAAAGCCCCTGGTCGAGACCAGCGGCTTTCGTCGTTCTCGGCGGTCACGCCCCCCGCTGCTGTAACCTGTGGGTTGCAGGAGGGTCATTGCGCCGACTCTCCGGAGCACCGCAGGAGGTATATCCATGGGGAGCGCGGACCGCACGCCGCCCGCCGTCGCCGACGAGGGGGTGTTCTCCGTCACGCGGAGCATCACCATCGCTGCACCCACGGCGAAGGTCTGGCGCGCGATCACCGACCCGGAGCATCTTTCTCTCTGGTTCGGTCGCACCGTGCTCGATGGCGCGGGTGTGGGAACGATGACCTTCGACGATCACGGCGCCGTCCCGATCCGGATCGAGTCGATCGATGCGCCGCGCTCGGTGACCTATCGCTGGAGCAACGACAACGCCCTCGGCCGGATGCCGGACGAGATCGACGAGGGGAACTCGACCGTGTTCACCTTCACGCTGGAGCCCGAGGGGGAGGGGACGCGGCTCACTGTCGTCGAGTCCGGTTTCGAGCGGACATCGGATCCGCTCGCGAACCTCGAGAGCCACCGCGAAGGCTGGAACATCGAACTCGACAAGCTCGTCGCGCTGCTCGGGGCCCACGAATGACCCCGTCGCTCGTCTCGGTCTTCGCCGCGCTCGGGGATGAGACGCGGTGGAGCATCCTCGCCGCGCTCGGGGACGGGGAGGCTTCGGCGTCGGCCCTCGCCGCGCGGTTCCCCGTGTCGCGGCAGGCCATCGCGAAGCATCTGAGCGTGCTCGCCGAGGTCGGCCTGGTCGAACCTGTCCGCGTGGGACGCGAGGTGCGCTACCGGGTCGTCGGTGCAGAGCTCAACGCCACGGCGCGGCGACTCGACGAGATCGGCCGTCAGTGGGAGAGCCGGCTCGCGGCGATCAAGGAGATCGCCGAGAAGCTGTAGCCCTTCGCACCATTACTGCAATCAGAAGGTTGCAGAAATGCTTCCGGATGTGCAATTCTGACGTTGCACAACAACACGGGACAGGAGGCGGCATCATGCTGCTCGAGAACAAGGTCGCAGTGATCCACGGCGGTGGCGGGTCGATCGGTGCCGCGGCGGCGAGAGTCTTCGCGCGAGAGGGCGCGCGGCTGTTCCTGGCCGGCCGGTCGCTCCCTCGCCTCGAGGCGGCGGCATCCGCAGCCAGGGCTGAGGGAGGAGACGTATCCGTCGCCGTCGTCGACGCCATGGATCAGGCTGCCGTCGACCGGCACGCCGACGATGTCGTCGCGGAGGTCGGGCGCATCGATGTCGCGCTCAACGCGGTCGGCTTCGACCATGTGCAGGGGCTGTCGATCGGTGACACCTCGCTCGATGACTATCTGCACCCTGTCGTGGGGTACCTGCAGACGAACTTCGTGACCGCGAAGGCGATGGCACGGCACATGATCGCGCAGCGCGGCGGCGTCATCCTGACCATCTCGACGCCGGGAGCCCGGCTGACCGGGCGTGGACTGATCGGCAACGCGGCGCAGTCGGCAGGGCTCGAGGGGTTCTCCCGGGCACTCGCCGGTGAGCTCGGGCCCGACGGAGTGCGCGTGGTGTGCGTGCGTCCGCATGCGATCTCCGACGCGATGGAGACGTCCTACACGCGGGAGATGTTCGGCCGTATCGCCGCTGCCGGCGATGTCCCGATGGATGAATGGGTCGGGGGGCTCGCCGGGTCGACCCTGCTCGGCAGCCTCCCGGTGCTCGGCGAGGTGGCGGAGTACCTCGCGTTCGCCGCGTCCGACCGCGCCGCGTCGATGACGGGGGCGATCGCGAACCTGTCGGCGGGCGCGCTCGTGGACTGAGTCGCAGCGGGGGAGCACGTTCCGATGGTGCACACGATTCCCGTGCCCTCTCCGGAATCCCGCTGGACACGCCCGAGAACGGGTCTCGGTTTGGCGAAGGCCCGAACCTCGGCTAATGTATTTCAAGTGCCCGGGACACCGGGGAAACACAAAACGCGGATGTAGCGCAGTTGGTAGCGCACAACCTTGCCAAGGTTGGGGTCGCGAGTTCGAGTCTCGTCATCCGCTCCAGTGCAGGAGCCCCTTCGGGGGCTTCGGCATGTGGGTTCGAATCCACATGGTGGCGTGGCCGAGAGGCTAGGCACCGGCCTGCAAAGCCGTTTACACGGGTTCGAATCCCGTCGCCACCTCGCTTCTTTTAAACTGAATAGCCTGAACAGGCGCGATTGGCGCAGCGGTAGCGCGCTTCCCTGACACGGAAGAGGTCACTGGTTCGATCCCAGTATCGCGCACAGAGGAAAAGCCCCGATCACGGGGCTTTTCTCGTATCCGGGGAAGTGGCCTGCACCGTATACGCACCGCATCGCCTCCCAGGGAGACGACGAAGCCCCCGCCACGATGAACGTGACAGGGGCTCAGCCGATACGAAGGACAGCGCCAGTCTATGCGGCGCCGCGAGCCATGATCATCCCTTGGCGCCGAGTTCCGCGAACCGGTCTTCGACCTCGATGGCGGCCTTGTAGGCGTCGGCGCCGTGGATCGCGATGGCGCCCGCCTCCACGTTCACAGTCGTACCGGCCGCAGCGGTGCCGCTCCGCGGGTCCGCGGGTGGCGCAGCCGGGCGGAACGGGTTGGCGGTCGTCGCGGCCGAGTCCACGTTGACGGTGTTCCGGAGCGGTTTCAGGACGTCGCTCACTTCGTTGTCCACGGTCATCCGCGCGGCGATGGGCTTCACCATGTTCAGCAGCGAGTCCGAGACGGTCGCCGCCATCTTGTCCACGCCCTTCACGTAGCCCGCCATCGTGTCTTGGCCGAAGCCCGCGAACAGGCGGCTGGGGCTGTGGATGCCGAGGAAGGACAGGAAGTTGCCGACGGCATCCTGCGCGATCTGGAGCAGCGCCGCGCCGACGTCGCCCGCGGCGGACATGAGGCCCTGCACGAGCCCGCCGATGAGATCGACGCCCGCGGAGACCAACTGCGGGACCATCGAGACGATGGCGGAGACCAACTGCGGCGCCATCGAGATCAGGGCGTTGAGGATCGCGGGGAGCGCCTGGGGGATGGACTGCACCAGCGAGATGAACAGTTGGATGCCCGCGTTGATCAGCGTGGGGATCATGCCGATCAGGGCGGAGACCAACTGCGGCAGGATCGCCACCACGGCGGAGATGATCTGCGGCAGCGCCTCGGCAAGCGCGGTCACCAGCGAGATGAACAGGTCGATGCCCGTGGTGATGAGCGTCGGGATCATGCCGAGCAGCGTCGAGACGAGGTCGGGGAGCAGGTTCACCACGGCGGTGATGATCTGGGGGATCGCGGTGACGATCGCTTGCACGAGCGAGAGGAACAACTGGAGCCCCGTCGTGATCAGCGTCGGGATCATCGAGACCAGCGAGGTGACCAACTGGGGGAGCATGGTCACGAGTTGCGTGATGATCAGCGGGATCGCCGTGACGAGAGCCGTCACCAGGCCGGTGAACAACTGGATCCCTGCCTGCACGACCACGGGGATCAGGCCGATGATGGCCGTGATCAACTGCGGGATGATCGTGAGCACGGCCTGGATGAGCATCGGGATGGCCGAGATGATCCCTTGGAGGACCATCGGCATCATCGTGGTGATCCCGGTCACCAGCCCGGTGATCATCTGGATCCCGGCCTGCGCGAGCATCGGGATGGCCGAGGTGAGCGCGCTGACGAGCACGGGGATGGCGCCGGTGACCGCGGCGACGATCTGGGGGATCATCGTCGTGAACGCCTGGACGACCATCGGCAGCACCGAGAGGATCCCGTTCACCAGGCCGGTGACCATGCCGACGCCCGCCTGAATCACCGCAGGCAGTGCGCCCGCGAGCGCGCCGATGATTGCGGGGATGGCGGATCCGATGGCGCCGACGAGCAGCGGCACCGCGGAGGTGAGCGCGCCGACGACGTTGGGGATCAGCGTGGCGAACGCCGACACGATGCCGGGGAGGATCGACACCAGCGCGGTGATGACGCCGGGCAGGGCGCCGGTGAGTGTCGTGATGATGGCGGTGACCAGCGCGGTGACGCCGCTCACCAGGATCGGGATGTTGCCGACGAGGTTGGAGACCATCGCCGGGATCAGCGTGGCGACCGCGGAGACGACGCCGTTGACCAGGCCGGAGATCATGCCCGGGAGCGTGTTCACCAGCGCGGTGAATCCGGCGGTCAGCGTCTCCGGCTTCACCGCGGCGAGCGTCACGCCGAGAGCAGCGAACGCGATCCCGAGCGGGCCGAGGGCGGCGCTGAGCGCGGTGATCGGCGAGAGTAGCGGTTGCAGGATGGGGCCGATCACCGCCATCTTGGACAGCGCTCCGGCGGCCATCACGCCGAGCACGGCGAGGAGCGGTGCGAGCGGTGCCAGCGCGGCGCCGAACGCCTGCACGCCGGAGAGCGAGCCTGTGAGGTTGATCGAGTTCAGCGCCCGCCCGAACGCCGCGAACGCCGGGGCGACCTTCTGCCCGATGGCCTCGCCGATGGGAGTAGCCACCTTGGTGAGTTCATCGAACAGGTGGATGACGGACGGCAGCACGCTTTTCAGTGCCTCGAAGATCGGCTTTTCGAGGGCGGCGCCCATGCGCCCCATCGCCGCGCCGATGTTGGAGAGCATGCCCTGGAACGTCTGGCCCATTGCGAGGGCGGCGGGGCCCAGGGCGCCCTCTAGCGTCGTCTGGAAGGTCTGGAAGTCGATCTGTCCCGACGAGACCATCTTGGAGACGTCCTCGGTGGTCACGCCGAGTTGCTTGCTGAGCATCGAGAGGATCGGCACGCCGCGCTCGCCCAACTGCGCGACGACTTCGCCGGAGAGTTTGCCGGTGGCGGCCACCTTGCCGAAGATCTGGGTCATCTCGCTCATCGAGACGCCCGCGACGGATGCCGTGGAACCGAGGATCGAGAGGGACCGTTGCATGTCGCCCAGGGGGATCCCCGCGGCGGCGAATTGTGCCGCCGCCGATGCCGCTTCGCCGAGCCCGAACGATGTGCCTTTCACGGCCGCCGTGGCGGCGTTCATGATCGCCTTGACGTCCGCCGCAGAGTTGCCGAGGCCGATCAACTTCGCCTGTGCCTGATCGATGGCGTCGAGGCGGCTGAATCCCTTGGCCAGGGACGCGCCGAGGATCCCGGCGACGGCGCTACCGGCGACGACGGCGGACGCGGCAAGGCCCTTGCCGAGCGCAGCGCCGAGTGCGGCGCCGACGCCATCCATGCCGCCGGTGGCGGACTTCTTGACCTTGTCGGGGACTTCCGATGCATCCGCGTCTACCTCAATGGTGACGACGCCGACGACGTTTCCTGCCATGCGGGGGCTCTCTTTCAGAGATCAGCCCCGGCCCTTTCACCAGCAGGTCACTTCGTATGGTCCCGATCTTAACGGGGCGCCTCCAGAGGAAGCGGTACTGTCTTCTACCCAGCCTCGGCGCTGAATGAAACACCCAGATGAGGCACGATTTCACTTGCGGCAGCCAAGCCCGCGCGCCGCACATGCACCGCATCGGGCGGCGAAACTCTCGCTATTCGTCGGGCGACGGCTCCAGGCTCCGCCTCGCTTCGAGGGCGATTTGCGAGGGCTCCCAAGGGCCGCGAATGATCTCGTGCGACTTCCGCGAGGTGTACTCGACTACGACGCGGGCTCTGCGGATGTTCTGGAGGTCTTTCCACCCGTCCATCGACACGATGTAGTCCCACCCTCTGCTCTGGTATCGCTCCAGCGTGAACGGGAATCCTGGGGCCGGTCGCAGGCTCGGATCCTTCCGCGCCTCGAACAGGGAATCCGTGCCTGCCACGCTGCCCGCCACCAGGCGGAGTTCGATGCCGTTACCGCGGTCGATTTCCCAATACGCCTTGGTGATCTGCGTGGCGTGGTCGCCGACGTTCGTGATGTCGATGCTGAATCCCGCTGTGGTGCTGTGCTGCGAAGGCGCCACGATGCTCATCCACTGGGTGCCGCTCACTCTCGGAACCGGCTTCGCCCATCGAAGCCGGTTGTACGCGGTCCATCCGGCGGTTGCGAGCGACACGACGAGTGCGATGAGAGAGATCCAGTCGGAGAACTTCACGGGCCCCATCCTGGCCGATACGCGGTCAGGATGGGGCTTCCGGCTCACGAGCCGCGCGGGGGCTAGCCGCGGGTCGGACTACTGCGGCAGATACGGGAAGTCGCTTCGGTAGTGATTCGAGTCCACGCCGCTCGCGTCTCGGACCACAACGACTTTCAGGTCGGTGGTGTCCATCCCGCCGCCGAGGTTGAAGACGTGGCGAGCGACTTCGACGCGACCGGGCTTCGTCAGCGGCTCCTGCACGAGCACGCGGATCGTGCCGGACGAGATGTCCTCGACGCCCGTCACCGCGACAAGGGGGCTGTCCGGCGGGACAGTGCCGTCAGAGAAGTTGGCCAGGACCTTCGCCCACACGCTCGCCGCGAACGCGGGCGCCTGCGGCGTCGGGGTGGGCTCCGGCTTCGTCTCGGTCACGGCGGGCGCCGGAACGCTTGCCGTGGGGGCGGGCGCCTCGGTCGCCGGTGCGGATGTCGCGGCGGTCTGCGGCGTGGCCGCGCCCTTGGGGTTCACCGCGTTGTAGATCCCTCCGATGACGAGCAGGGCCGCTACGCCCGCGACCCAACCCCACCATGGGACACGTCGATACCAGGGCTTGCCCGGAGCGGGCGTCTCGGTGCTGTTGGTCATGGCAGTTCCTCTCAGGTGATTCATAGGGTGACCGCGAGCCTATCGGGGCTCACCAGCCGCTCGTGACCATGAGCTTCCGCATCCGGTCGAGGTCGGTCCACGCGAACGGCTCAGCGCTCGGCGCGCGACCGGTTGTCACCCATGCGGTGAGCCCGTCATCGAACCGCGGCGGCTCCGGTTGCTTGCGGCGCAGCGCGTGGGTCGGGTCCACGGCTTCGAGGTACGCCGCATCGAGGGCGTAGTGCCCGGCCTCCCGCCGTGCCTCTGAGCAGGTGGGGCACAGGTGCCCGCTCGCGTCGCTACGGCCTCGGACGACGCTCGCTTTCAGGCTGGCCGCGGTCCACGGCTCATCCACGCGCCGCGCGAACACGGCGGCGACGCCGCAGAGCATGCATCCGCCGGTCGGGCACGGGATCATCCGGGGCGGCTGCCGGTGAGCGAGGTATTGCCCGTACGCCTTCCGGAGGTCGCGCAGCGGCACGAGCCGCACGTGCTGCCACGGCTTCGCCGCTGCCTGCTTCATGTCCGCGTCGGCGGCGATGATCGGCGAGAACCGCGCGGACCAGCGCGCACCGATGCCGAGGGGCGCCAGGATGCGGATGAGATCGCCCAGCGCCTCGGTCGTCATCTCGCGGGGTGTTTCGACGCCGAGCACGGCGAGCGCGTCGAGAGCCCCAGCGAGCCGGTGCACGGCGATGGACCGGGAGCCGATGGCGCGCAGCGCTGCCGGGTGCGCGTCGATCAGAGCTCCGGCAAGGTCGTGTCGCTCGCGGCAGGCGTCGCACGTGCCGAAGTCGGCGGTTCCGCCCGCGGGTTCCTCGCGCGTCATGCCGTCCGCGTACGTGACGATGCGCCCGGTCACGTTGTGCTTGGACGTCACGCCCGAGGTCGTCGGCGTGCCGCAGTAGCCGCACGCGATGTGCTCGGCGGGGAGGTCCGCGCAGCCGATGGGGTGCATCATCGCGAACGTGGTGGAGGCGAGCCGTCCGCTTCGCACCACGGCGGGCACGCGGTGCGCGGTCTGCTCTCGCGCTGCCTGCTCGCGCTCGCGCTCAGCGCGCTGGCCGAGTGCTCGCAGGGCGGGCATGATCGCGGCGGGGTCCGCGTTGCGGATCCGGTTGGCGCCATCGTCGGCGGGTGGCATGTCGGGTTCGGGGTCCGGCAGCGCGGCGAGGGCGCGGGCGTTCATGTGGCTCTCGGATTCGCCGCGGTACATCGGCAGGGGCATGGTCGGTCTCCTATCGGGGGTTAGGGCTCAGGCGGTGGCGAGTGCGCGGCGTGCGAGCGTGGCGCGGGCGCCGCAGACACCCTGCCCCGCGCAGTACGAGCCCGCCTCTGTGCCGCAGCGCGGGCAGGCGTAGCCAAGCGCCGTCGGCATGAGCCGGGAGCGTACGAGCGCGGCCTGCACGACGGCGGGGTCGGGGTGTTCGATGGTGTCGCGCTTGTCCTGGCGGACGGCGTCCATCAGCCGTCGTTGCACTCGGTCGCGGGCGGTGCCGTTCACGCCGTGAGCGGTGTGGATCTTCGTCGGACTGTTACTGGTGCGCTTGCCGGTCATGTCATTCCTTCGGGGTTGGGGGTTGGGGTCGGGATCAGGGTCAGGACCAGTCGAACGATTCGACGGAGTCGGGGACTGCCGCGAGCACGTCGGATCGTGCGGCGGCGATGAGGCGTTCGTGAACCGGGGTTAGCCGTGCGCGGCGGGCCGCGTCGGCGTGTTCAGCCCGTGCCGCAGCGGCTCGCCGTTCGAGCAGCACGCCCGGCAGGGACCGCATGGCGGCGCGTGCGCGGTCGGCGTTGGCGCGGGCATGGTCGGCGGCGTCTCGGGTCCGCCGGGCGTCGATGGCGAGCCGGGCGCGGGTCTCGGCCTCGGCCATGGTCGGGATGGGGCGGGGAGCACGACGGCGGCTCATGCGGCGCCCTGTGCCTGCGCGACGGCGAGCGCCATCAGGTTCAGGACCGCCTGCCCGGCCTGCTCCGGCGGCCATCCCAGGTCGATGAACTGTTGCCGGAGCCCTGTCATCGCCTCGGCAGCGATAGCGGTCTGCTCCATCGCGACCAGCAGGTCGGCATGCGGGTTCGTGGTCATCGGGCGTTCCTTCCGGAGGTGGATACGGTGCGGAAGCGGTGCACGGGAGTGTCGTGGTGGCTTCCACGGGCGTCGTGGTCAGTGATCATTGGGATCTCCGCCCGCGTCGGTTCCTGGTGTTGCATCAGTAACGCCGAGCACGGCGGCCTCTCCGTGCTCCAGTAGGTGCGCCTGCGCGACCTTTTCGGCGTAGTCGTACAGCCAGCCCGCCTCTTCATCGCCGAGCCGGTCGATCAGCCAGTCCTCAGCCGCCGGATCCTCGAAGTACCACGCGACGAGGGCGATGACGCGGGGGAGCGATCCGGGCTCCGAGCGGACCAGTGGGGCGATGGCCCGCAGCAGCGGATCCTCCCCGTAGTAGCCCGGTCGCCGGAGCGCCGCCGGGAGCCGGTTCCGCTCGGCGAGCGCGTCGCGGAACAGCGTGGGGGACGTGTACTCGGGCGGCCCGTCGTAGCGCGGCGCCACGCTGACGCCGAGATCGTGGGCGGCCCGGTGAAGGCGCCTCACAGCCCGATCTCCTTCTGCTCATCGGGGCTCAGGACGGCGGTCCCAGCCGAACGCAGGTTCATGACGATGCGGGCGATGCTGTCCGGCGAGAGCCCGAGCGCGTTGCGGCCCTTCTCCGCGCGACGTTCCTCGGCGTGCAGCAGCGTGAGCAGCGATGCCCGGTAGGTGCCACGACGGTTCTTCAGCCCGACAGAGTCGAGGTCGGCGCGGATCAGTTGACAGCGGGCCTCAGCGTGAGCCCATGACCGACGCGCCCACCGGAACTTGTCGAGGCTCAGCAGCGGGAATGCGTCCATCGCTTCCGCTTCGATCTCCTCGGCCACCTCCGCGACCTTGCTCGCCGAGTAGGCGCCATGCGTCACCGCAGCCGTGTTGCCCGGCTTGAACGGCTCGCGCACACGCGCGCGCGCATCGTTCCCGTGGGTTTCGGAGCCTGAGGCCGCAGCACGAGCCGGCTCGGGCGTTTCGGTGGTTTGCGCGGCGGTCATGCGGGCGTCTCCAGGGCCGCGTAGTGGTCGAACAGTCGGCGGATGGTGGTGGTGGTCAGATGGGGGACCAGGGCCGCGTACGCCCCGAACGTGAGGCCGTCGAGGAACGCGACGAGGTCGGGGAAGTCGAGTGTCTGGATGGCGGCGGCGACGTCGGGTGCCTGAGCGTTCATGCGGTTCCTCCTGTAGCGGTTGCGGGCTCGGATTCGGGAGCATTCGGCGCATCCGGTGCCGGAGGTGCCGTGTGTGGCGCGGTCGTGTCCGTTCGGGCAGGTGGCGATGGTGCCGCCGAGGTCCATGCGGAGGTGGCAGCGGCGGCAGCGGGGTTCGTACTGGTCGGCGTTCATCCCCCAGGTACGGGGCGCGCCGTCCACGTCGCCGATGACGAACGGGGCGGATCCGTTGTATGCCCAGTCGCGCGCCGGGCGGTCGCATCCTGGCGTGGCGCACGGGTGGGCGGATGCACGACCGCGCTCGCGGCGCAGGCGGTCGTGGACTGCCCCGTATGCGGTGCTGAGGGTTCGGGGGGCCATGGTCGGTTTCCTTTCGGGGATGCGGAGAAATGCGATCTGCGGGCCTGGGATCTTCGTGGACCTCCCGGGATGCCCGGATGAGGTTCTAGGTGGCCCTGGTGCCCGTTCTGTGCGAATCCGCGGCGATGCGACCGTGCCTCGCGCGTACGAGCGAGCGAGCGTCAGCGAGCGAGCGGGCATGATGCACCGGGATCTCCATCGGGTCGAGGCGGCTGGGAGTTCGGCAGGGCTCATCGACGGCAACCGGAGCCCGAAGGGCGGAGGGCGGCAGCGGCGATGTGGGAGCGGCAGCGTCGTGGTCGATTCGGTGTGTCAGGACGCCGCTCGCGTCCGGCGTGGATCCGGCTCCGGCTGGGTCGTGAGATGCCTCGGAGAGGCGCCCGCTGAGCGTGAGCGAGGTGGTCGCCTCTACGTGGCGCGATTTCCGCGGCACGGCTCCGGAGTAGGGATCGCGGGGCATCGGGAGGGTTCCGCGGTTGCTCATCGCGTCACCTCGGGTTCCCTACTCCCGAGCCGTGGCGCGATTTCCGCGGCACGTGCGATTGTCAGCGTCGGCTCACAGTCGGGCAGGTCGCAGAGTTCGAGCAAGCCCAGCCCGTCCGGTGCCGTGATGCCGGTCAGCCGCGGGCAGTACAGCAGCACGTGACGGCGGACCGCGCGCGGGCCGGATCGTGCCTCCATCCGCACCAGCACGGGGGGCTCATCGCCCATGCCGCTCCAGCGCCGCACGCTCCGTTCGAGAGCGTCGAGCGAGACTCCGGCAGCGTTGGCGATGTCGCGGAACGGGTGCCAGCAGAATCCGGCTTCGCCGAGGCGCGACATCACGGCATCGAGCACTCGCATGTCGCGGTGCCCGTACTGCATCCCGCGGTCGCGCATCACGGCGAGCAGGAAGGCGTCGATCTCTTCGCGCGTCGGGATCATGCCGTGATCACCTCGCCGGGATCGCCGTTCGCGTAGCGCTCGATCTCGGCGAGTGCAGCGATGAGCCGGGCCGCCTGGAGCGCACGCGCAGCGGTTCGCGAGGGGAGCATGCGCACCGTGGACTCGATGAGGTCGGCGGGTACGTCGATGAGCGCCAGCGTGAGCACGTCGCCGTCGGCAGCATCGAGATCGCGGAGCACCGTGAACAGGTGGTGATCGGTCGGGCCGTCGATGGGGCGGACCGTGCCACGCGCAGCGAGAGCAGCAGTCACTGCATCGATGGCCTCCCGGGTGGAGATCAACACGGCTCAGCCCTTCGCGGGGATGCGCACGGGGCGCATCATGGCGTCGAGGTCGGAGACGCGGATGCGGTAGCCGCCGCGGGGTCCGATGCGCGAAGCGGGGAGTTCGCCGCGGGAGATCATGCGCCGGAGCGTGAGCACGCTCACATCGTGACGGGCAGCGGCGGATGGGATCGAGAGCCAGACGGGCTCATCGGGTGTGGTGCTGGCGGATGCCATGGAGGGGCCTCGAATCGTCGGGATGTTGACAATTCGCCCGGCCCTTGACACCAGCAGCGCTTAATTCGTGATGCTTATTGTGCACCAATGACTATCGATGATCAAGTGCGCGCACAGCTACGGCGTGTCCCTATCTGCACAATGCAAATACGTTGTGCGACGATATTCCCTGTGAACAGGGAGTTCTTTCCGAGCCGAAACAGCCGTGAGATTTCCGTGATCTGTCGTGCCGCAGACCGGCTGAATGCTCTCCTCGCGTCCGCAGGGAACGCTGAACGCCCGCCAGCAGGAATTGCTAACGGGCGTTCGGAGGATGTCAGGCGATAGACGACATCTTTTCCAGCAGGGCATCCTCGCGGCCCGTGCCGTGCGTGTACCGGAGCGCGATACCGGGGGAAGCCTGCCCCAGGCGCTCCATGACTTCGACCGGCGTGGCCCCGGCAGCCGAGTATGCCGATGCCGCGTAGTGCCGGAGCCCGTGCCAGGGGAGATCCTTCCGGCCCGCCTTCTCGCGTGCGCGCATCCAGACGCGCGCCAGGGACGACTGCCGCATGTGCTCAGTCGGATCGCCCGCCGAGGGGAACAACAGGGCATCGGGCGACGCGATCACCTGGTTGGCGAGGTGCGCGATCACGGTGGCGTACAGCCCGGAGACGTTCGGCAGTTTCACGTCGCGGATGCCCGCGGCGGTCTTCGGCTTGCCGACGATGGCGCCCTTGCCGGTCACGTGCGTCACGGCCCGCGACACGTGCAGGGTGATCAGCACGACGTGGTCATGCTTCCGAGTGATCCGGACATCCTTACGGCGGAGTTCCGTCAACTCGCCGTAGCGGAGCCCGCTCCACGCAGCGAGCAGCGCCATCGCCTTGTACCGCTCGGGGAGGTTGGCGACGATGATGGCGAGTTCGTCGGCGGTCGGGGGCTTCACGGACTTCTTGGACGTGGCGGATCCCGCGCCCTTGATCTGGCAGGGATTCCGGGCGATCAACTCCCGATCCACGGCATCCTGCATGATCGACCGCAGCAGCGAATAGGCGCGGCTAGTCTGCGTCACGCGCCCAGTATCGAGTTGTCCTGAACGCCAGTCCATGATGGCGGCCTTGGAGATCGCCGGGATGGCCATGTCGGCGAACGCCGCCAGGGGGCCGGAGATCAGGCGCCGGTACTCGGCCTCGGTCGTGGCCTTCAACCGCTCCGCGTGCACATTGTGCCGCTTGGTCAGCCAGTCCTCGGCGAACACGCTGAACAGCACGTCGCGCCGCTCGCGCTCGGCCTTCTCCTCGGTCGGTGACTTCCACGTCCCGGCAGCGATGCGGGTGCGGACCCCGGCGAGGAACTCCCGGGCAGCCGTGAGCCCGTTCTTGTCGAAGGTGGTAGATGCGTAGTGGCGGACTCCGTCAGGGCCGATGTAGGACGCCTGGAGCCGCCCCGAGCGCATCCTCTTGATCTGCCCGAACGCCTCGCGGGTCTTGCGCTTCTTCGTAGTCGTGGCGGTGGTCATAACGGCGTCTCCTCTGTGCCTTGCGGTGCGCACCGTATCTGCACCGTATCGCTTGATCACAAATGATCATTCCTGATACCTACAGCGTACCGCGAGCGGCGTAATCACGGGGGAGAGTCACCTATATCCGCGCGCGTGCGCGCGAGAAGGCGCTACTGGTTCGATCCCAGTATCGCGCACAGAAAAACCCCCGGTCATCCGGGGGTTTTTGCGTTGGTCGATTGGCTGCGACCGGGGTCTCGGCAGTTCGCGCCGCGGAAGCCGTGGTGACTGCCCGTGCACGGGCAGTCATGGTGCTGCGTGGACGCGAGCGCGAAGAATCGCGGTGGCGGCCGTGGAGAGGGCCTTCTGGGCGACGGCGGGGTCGTCGAGATAGGAGCTCACAGCGACGCCATCGCGAAGGATCATGAATTCGGCCGCGGCGTCCGCGAGTTCGGCGTCGGGTACGCCGTGCGACCGCAGGAAGCGCTCGAAGCTCTCGGCCAGCCATCGGCGATGCCGTGCGACGATGACGCGGACAGGGTGGGCGGGGTCCGAATACTCCGCGGCCGCGTTGATGAACGGACAGCCTCTGTAGCCTGCTCCGTCGCCGGCGGCGACCGCATCGAGCGCCGGCCGCATCCCGTGCGTCGGGTCGGCCGCAGCGGCGTCGATGAGTCGGGACAGGATGTCGCGTTCCTGAGCAGCGCGCTGCTCGAGGTAGGCGATCATCAACAGCTCCTTCGACGGGAAATGGCGATAGAAGGTCACCTTCGTGATCCCCACCCGCTCCGCGATCTTCTCCGCACTCACTGCCCGGAACCCCTGCGCATAGAAGAGCTCGTTCGCCGCATCCAGGATGCGCTCCCGCATCCCGCGTGCGGGGGCTGCGGGAGCTTCTGCGACCGGGGTCGTCATGTCGTCGTGTTCCTTTGAGTTCGTCGGGGCGCTTACGAGCGTACTCGCGTCGATATAGAGTTACCAGTAAGTCTACATCGACGAAAGGTCGGACATGAGCGAGGAACTGAACGACATTCGATTGACCACGCTCGACGGGAGGCCGGCGCGGCTCGGCGACTACGCTCCTGTCAAGCTCATCGTGAATGTCGCATCGCGCTGCGGCCTGGCCCCGCAGTACGAGCAGTTGGAACAGCTGCAGAGGACCTATGGGGACCGGGGATTCACGGTGCTGGGCTTCCCGAGCAATCAGTTCCTGCAGGAGCTCAGCGACGCGGAGAAGATCGCGGAATACTGCTCGACGACGTGGGGCGTCACCTTCCCGATGTTCGAGAAGGTCCGTGTGAACGGACGGTCGGCGCACCCGCTGTACCGCGAACTGACCAAGAACCCGGATGCCACGGGGAAAGCCGGCAACGTCAAATGGAACTTCGAGAAGTTCCTGCTGACCCCGGATGGGGCGGTGCATCGTTTTCGGCCGACGACATTGCCGGACGCCCCCGAGATCACGTCGCTCATCGAGGAATCGCTCCCGGCCTGACGCTGCGGGCCCCGTCCGGGGAACCGCCGGTGCATGCCAGGAGCGACGGGCGGGTTCTTGTCGGCGCGCGGGCCTCGATTCGGCGCAGGTCGGCTCCGCGCTCAGGACGAGGTCGGAGTCTCGAGCCGGGCGAGTTCGGCCCGCGCCCAGAGGTGCGTGACGAGGCGGGAGTCCGGCGTGGTGAGATCCAGGGCGGTCCGCGCGCGGAGTTTGGTCAGCCGAAGTCGCACTGTGTTCGGGTGGATCCGAAGGGCGCGAGCAGCCGCGGGGATGTCGCCCTCCGCGTCGAGCCATGCGTTCAGAGTGCGAAGCAGATCGCGCTCCTGAACGGTCGGCTCGGTGGAGAGCTCGATCGGCGGCGCCGGCACCCACGGGAGCAGCGCCGTCATCGCGTGACCCACAGCGAGAGCGGGCCATACGTCGTCATAGGAGACGATGCCCGTATGCCCCGCGCGGAGGACGTGCACGGCGTCGCTCACACTGGTCGGGAGCCCCTCTGGTTCCGCGACGGCCCGTCCTGCGGCGACGGTGACGCCATCCGCGGGCAGGGTCCGGGAGACGATCGCGCGGAGCCAGTCCCACCCTCCTGCGTGCGACCCCGCACCCAGCACGGCGATCGCGGCCCCTTCCGCAATCGCGATGACAGGCTCGGCCCAGCCGTTGCGGCGCAGGAGGGCGGTCCACAGCGCCACCTCGTCACCGAGGGTCTCCTCGTCCTCGCGAACGTCCGCAGCGGGGCCGGTGCCGTTGCGGAGGGCTACGGCGCGCCACGGGAGCGCGGGAAGCGCCATCCCGGCAAGAGAAGCGCGACCCGAAGGCGGATCCCCGCGAAGAAGCGCCTTGACGCTCGCGGCGTGATGTTCCCGCGCGCCTTGTTCCTGCATGCGCCATCGCAGAAGCGTCAGGGCTGCCGCGTGGGTGAGCGTCTTCAACGCAGCCGAGAGCTCGTCGTCCGGAAGGGAGTCCCGCATCACCCAGACCGAGCCGAGAGTCTCCACACCGACTCGCAGAGGGATGACCAGACGCGGCCGGGTCTCTCCGAGTGAGGTCTCGGTGACGAACGGTCCGGTGCCGGCCATGATCCGGCGGAGCGCGCCGTTCGTGCGGAAGAAGCTGATGAAGTCGTCCGGTACGCGGCGGCTCAGGATCGTGGACATGCGGACCGCGTCGAGTTCTCCACCCTCTGAGGAGAAGGCGAGCACACGGGATCCGATGTCCTCGATGGTCACCGCAGCGCCCAGGAGCGCGGCGATCGCGTCGGCAAGGGCGAACAGGCTCTCGCCGGGAGCGCGATCGCTGCGCGAGGACGGCAGGGCGATGCGTTCTCGGAGCACGGCGGCGAGCTCGTCCCAGGCCAGCGAAGGCACACGCTCGGCGAGAAGCAGCCCGCATTCCGATGCGACATCGCGAACGCGATCCTGCGCCGGCGGATCGAGGACAAGGCCCACGGCGCCCTGGCGGGAGGCTGTCCGCAGCGCCGCGCACCGTTCGGCCTCGCCGATGACACCGGGGGCGAGCACGATCCGCCCGGGGGATATCGGCGCACCGTCCCAGAACGAGAGTCCGCGCACGGCGGCGTCACGGCCGGGTACCAGCATCGTGATCGCAGATCCGTGCACGTTCGCGAGCACCTCCCGCAAGGTCAGCGCGGGCTGTTCCTCTCTCATCAGGACTCCTTCCGCGCGGACAGGGAGGCCGCGAGCGCGACTCGTGGGCAGTGGCCAATGCGAACAGCCTTGGATATGCGCACTGTGCTGATCGAACAGTACGCAGCTATCGAGATCGCAGCAAGCTTGCTTCCATGAGCAATCCTCCTGGTGGTATCTCAGCCACGCCAGACCGTGTCGCCGTCGTCGGCGCCGGCATGATCGGCCTCTCCACCGCGTGGTTCCTGCAGGAGCGCGGCATCGACGTGACGGTGATCGAGCGCGGCAGGGCCGGCGCGGCTGCGTCGTGGGGCAATGCCGGCTGGCTCACTCCGGCGCTGGCCGGTCCGCTGCCGGAGCCGGCGGTGCTGCGCTATGCGTTGCGCACTGCGCTCAGACCCGCATCGCCGATCTACGTGCCGCCGACCGCGATCCCGCACCTCGCAGGCTTCCTGTTGCGGTTCGCCCGCAACAGCACCCCTGCGCGCTGGGAGCGGTCGATGGCGGCGCTCGCAGGTCTCAACGCCGGTGCGCTGGAGGCGTTCGGCCTGCTGGAGGCGGGCGGGGTCACGAGCGGGACGCACGAGGCCGATCCCTTCCTCGCCGCGTACCGCAGCGAGGCCGAGGCGGCGCCGCTCCGCGCGGAGATCGAGGCGGTCAGCCGTGTGACCGGACGCGGCGAACCCGAGTACGAGCTGATCGACGGCGATCGTGCTCGCGAGCTCGTTCCCGCGCTCTCCATCGAGGTCGGTGCTGCGGTGCGGATTCACGGGCAGCGCTTCATCGACCCCACGGTGTTCGTCGCCAGGTTGCGTGACGCCGTCATCGCTCGCGGCGGACGGATCAGGGAGAACACCGAGGTGACGGCCATCGAGGAGAGGGCGTCCGGGATTTCGATCCTGGACGAGCAGTACGACGCCGTCGTTCTCGCCACGGGGGCGTGGCTCGGCGAACGGGCCCGGGAGTGGGGGGTGCGTCGCCAGGTGGTCGCCGGTCGCGGATACAGCTTCATGATCCCGGCGGTCGCCGGGGTGTCCGCCCCGCTGTACTTCCCGGCTCAGCGGGTCGCCTGCACGCCGAGGGAGGGAGGCCTGCGCGTCGCGGGCATGATGGAGTTCCGCGCGGCGGATGCACCGCTGGATCCCCGTCGCATCCGAGCGATCTCCGACGCGGTCCGTCCGCTTCTCCGCACGGACGGCCCTGGCGCTGCGGATCTCGACGCGACGACCGAGCAATGGGTGGGCTCGAGGCCGTGCACCGCCGACGGGCTGCCGATCATCGGTCGCACCCGCAGCGCGAGGGTGTTCGCGGCCGGCGGGCACGGTATGTGGGGCATGGTCTTCGGGCCGGTCACCGGAAGGCTGCTCGCTGAACGGATCGCAACGGGACGGCCTGTTCCCGAACTCGACCCCTTCGACCCGCGCCGCTGACGGATCCCGGCACCGGGCTCCGACCATTCGTCCAGGAAGAACCATGACGCAGAGACGCGCGGTCGACGGCGAGAGCGTTCGGGGGCGTGACGGAGACGTGTCCCGACGAGGAATCTCCTGAGGAGATGCCCGCTCAAGAAGGCGCCTTCGGGAGTCCCCGCGCCGGCGACGCGCATCCTGAATGCGCTCAGCCGCCGATCGCGCGCGCGACCGCGGCGGCCTGGTGCCGATGTCCGAGCGTTTCGTATCCGACGATCACGACCACCGGCGAGAGCACGGTCACAGCGATGCCGACGGCGAGGCTCGCGCCGGACGCGACGACTGCCACCGCGGCGGCGAGCGCGGCCATAGCCCCCACGAACAACCAGAAATGCAGGAGATCGATCTGCCGAAGCAGCACCGAGTACAGCACGAACAGGCCCACGGTGAAGATCGCCACCGGGATGACCAGAGTGAGCAATGCGGCGGTCGGGTCGATCGTATGCTCGCTGCCGGTACCGCCAGAACCCTCGGCGATCACGCTCGCAGCAACATGCAGTCCTGCCCCGGCGGCGGCGATCGAGGCGAAATGGACCATATGACCGTAGCCCCAGGTGAACCCGCGCTCGCGATGGCTCGCCAACACTTCGCCGGATGGCATCGTGAAGTACAGCCACCAGAGCGCGAAGGCGAGGGCTGTGCCGCCGAACGCGACCACGCCGGCCTCCCAGGACCAGCCCTGGCTCTCCACCACGGCCGAGATCGCGAGGACCGTGCCGAGCACGACCTCGCCGAGGGCGATGATCACCAGCAGGCTGTACCGCTCGGCGACATGATGCGGGTGCCAGGGGGTGCCTTCGCCCCTGCGCTCGGCGATCATCGGAGTGAGCAGTTCGAAGGCTCCGGCGATCAGCACGAGCACCGCCGTCACGAGGAGGGGCGGAGCGACGAAGATCAGCGCGACCCAGTAGATCTGGGCGATCGCGATCATCACCGCATACGTCCGCGCAGAACGCCGGTATCGCGGATCGTCGTGTGCGATGCGCAGCCAGAGACTGATGGTCGAGACCCGCATCACCACATATCCCGCCACCACGACAGCGTTGTCGATGTGCGCGCCGGCATCGACCGAGTGGAAGAGCGCGGGCATCCCGAGTGCCATGATCAGCACGCCCATCATCTGCACGAGGGTGGCGATGCGGAACAGGATGTCGTCGTTGTCGAATGCGGACGCGAGCCAGGTGTAGTTGATCCACGCCCAGCAGATGGCGAACATGGCGAACGCGAACGCGCCGATCGCGGCCCCGAAATGACCGAGCTCCAGCAGATGCGCCATCTGCGAGCCGGCCTGGCTGAATGCGACGACGAGGGTCAGGTCGTACAGAAGCTCGAGGGGGCTGGCTGCCCGGTGCGGTTCATGCGGATCGCGCCCGAGCATGCGGCGGATGCGGTGCTCGCGGCCGGTCGGTGCCGTTGTAGTCATGCGAGTAGCCTAGATGGGACCCTGGATGGAGAGTTTCTGTGCCTGAGAACGCGCCTGTGAGCGCGGAACCGCGTGACGGTTTCGCCTTGTTCCCCGACCGTTCCGTTGTCGCGATGCGTGTCAACGGCGAGCTCAAGGATCTGGCGACGCCGGTTTCCGAGACAGACCAGGCCGAGGCGATCACCATCGACAGCCCCGAGGGCCTCGCGATCCTGCGTCACTCCACGGCCCACGTGCTGGCACAGGCCGTGCAGCGCATCAAGCCGCAGGCCAACCTCGGCATCGGCCCGCCGATCACCGACGGCTTCTACTACGACTTCGGCGTGGACACCCCGTTCACCCCGGAGGACGTCAAGGCGATCTCCAAGGAGATGCAGCGCATCCAGCGCGAGGGGCAGCGCTTCGTGCGCCGTGTCGTCAGCGACGAGGAGGCGCGCGCCGAGCTCGCCGATGAGCCGTTCAAGCTCGAGCTCATCGGTCTCAAGGGTCCGGGAGCGGACAAGACCGAGGGCGCCTCGGTCGAGGTCGGCGAGGGCGAGCTGACCATCTACGACAACGTCGCCAAGGACGGCGAGGTCGTCTGGAAGGACCTCTGCCGCGGTCCGCACCTGCCCAGTACCCGCATGATCGGCAACGGCTGGGACCTGACACGCATCGCTGCGGCCTATTGGCGCGGATCCGAGAAGAACCCCCAGCTGCAGCGCATCTACGGCACGGCCTGGCCGACGAAGGACGAGCTGCGCGCGTACCAGCAGCGCCTCGAAGAGGCCGCCAAGCGCGACCACCGTCGCCTGGGCAAGGAACTCGATCTCTTCTCCTTCCCCGATGAGATCGGATCCGGTCTGTCGGTCTGGCACCCCCGCGGCGGTATCATCCGCGGCGAGATGGAGCAGCACGCGCGCCGCCGGCACATCGCCGCAGGGTACAACTACGTGTACACGCCGCACATCTCCAAGGAGGACCTGTTCCTCACGTCCAACCACCTCGTCACCTACCGCGACGGCATGTTCCCGCCGATCCGGATGGATGAGGAGCGCGACGAGGACGGACACGTCACGAAGCAGGGCCAGGACTACTACCTGAAGCCCATGAACTGCCCGATGCACATCCTCATCTACAAGGAGCGGGCACGGAGCTACCGCGACCTGCCCTTGCGCTTCGCGGAGAACGGCACGGTCTACCGCAACGAGCTCTCCGGCGCCCTGCACGGGCTCACCCGAGTGCGGGGCTTCACCCAGGACGACTCCCACCTGTTCGTGACGCCGGAGCAGCTGGAGACCGAGGTCACCAAGGTCCTGGAGTTCATCCTCTCGATGCTGCGCGACTTCGGGCTCAACGACTTCGAGCTCGAGCTCTCGATGCGCGACGACGAGAAGGACAAGTGGATCGGATCCGACGAGTTCTGGGACTACTCGACGAATGCGCTCCGCAACGTCGCGCTGGCCTCCGGGCTCAAGCTCACCGAGGTTCCGGGCGAGGCGGCCTTCTACGGTCCGAAGATCGACCTGAAGACCACCGACGCGATCGGCCGCGTGTGGCAGCTGTCCACGGTGCAGGTCGACCCGAACCTGCCGGAGCGGTTCGGACTCGAGTTCACCGACAAGGACGGGCAGAAGAAGCGCCCGATCATGATCCATCGCGCGCTTTTCGGCTCGATCGAGCGGTTCTTCGCGATCCTGCTCGAGCACTACGCGGGCGACTTCCCGCTGTGGCTCTCGCCGGTTCAGGTCATGGGGATCCCCGTGGCGGACGAGTTCGCGGACTACCTCGATGACGCCGTCGCGGCGCTCCGCGAGGCCGGCGTCCGTGCGGAGGTCGACCACTCCGACGAGCGCATGCAGAAGAAGATCCGCAATCACACCACGGGAAAGGTCCCGCTCATCCTGATCGCGGGGGAGCAGGACCGGGCCGCCGGCACCGTGTCGTTCCGCTTCCGCGACGGCACGCAGGAGAACGGCGTACCCCTCGCGGAGGCCGTGGACCGCGTGCGTCGGGCGATCGAGAGCCACGTGCTGATCCAGACGGCGGGCGACCTGGCATGACCCTCGACGGGGGCGCCGGCCAGGACGCGCGGCTGGAAGACGCCGCGCATCTGGCCGGCGTCCCCGACGAGTTCCAGCGCCTCTGGGTGCCGCACCGGATGACGTACATCCAGGCGGGCCCGGAGCCGCTGCGCGAGGAGTGCCCGTTCTGCGAGGCGCCGAAGCATCCCGACGAGGAGCGGCTGATCGTCGCTCGGGGGCACACGGCGTACGTCCTGCTGAACCTGTTCCCGTACAACTCCGGCCACCTGCTGGTGTGCCCGTACCGCCATGTCGCGACGTACGACGAGGCGACGGCGGAGGAGGTCGCCGAGATCGGCGCGCTCACGCAGACTGCGATGCGCGTGCTCAAGGCGACCTCGCGGTGCGACGGATTCAACATCGGCATGAACCAGGGCGCCGTCGCCGGCGCCGGGGTGGATGCGCATCTGCACCAGCACGTCGTGCCGCGCTGGAACAGCGACGCGAACTTCTTCCCGATCATCGCGAAGACGAAGGCACTGCCGCAGCTGCTCGGCGACGTGCGCAATACCGTCGCGGCGGCCTGGCCCGCCTGATCGGCTCCCGGAGGGCGCGCGCAACGCGGCCCTGACGTGCGAAAGCCCGGCCGACGTCCGCGTCGGCCGGGCTTTCGGCTGTCGGGGAGCTCAGCGCACCTGTCGGGCCTCGAACTGCCGCGGCGGGTTGGCGTACGCCTCCTGCGCCGGGATGAGCTGCAGCTCGCGTTCGCCAGACTCGAGGGTGAGTGCGAGCAGCTCGAACACGCTCGACACGGTCAGCTCCAGGGCCGCCTTCGCATCCCCCGTGCGCAGGTAGTGCGCCGTGAAGAGAGCGGCGGTGACGTCTCCGGATCCGTTCGCCTTCATCGGCAGGTGCGGCGTGGCGACCAGCCAGGCGCCTTTGTCGTCCACGGCGAGCATCTCGATCGTGCCCTCTTCGCGGTCGGGCCTCTCGACGCTGGTCACGAGCACCGTGTTCGGGCCCATCGCGCGCGCGACGTCGACCGAGGCCAGTGTCGACTCGAGCGTGTCAGGCTCTGTGTCCGTGAGGAAGCCCAGCTCGAACTGGTTCGGGGTGATGATGTCCGCGACGGGCACGACCTTGTCGCGCAGCAGCACGGGGATCGCGGGGGCGACGAAGCACCCCGACGCGGCGTTGCCCATCACGGGGTCGCACGCGTACACCGCGTTCGGGTTGGCGGCCTTGACCCTGGCCACGGCGTCGACGATCACGTCGCCGATGCCTTCGCCGCCCTGATAGCCGCTCAGCACCGCGTCGACCTCGCCGAGCACGCCGCGCTCCTCGATGCCCGTGATGACCTCCCGCACATCGCCGGGGGCGATCAGCGGGCCGCGCCAGGCGCCGTAACCGGTGTGATTGGAGAAGTTCACCGTGTAGACGGGGAGCACCTCGACGCCGATGCGCTGCAGCGGGAACACCGCCGCGGAGTTGCCGACATGGCCGTACGCGACGGCGGACTGGATGGAGAGCACCTTCAGCATCCCTCGATCCTCTCATTGGAGAGGAGGCGCCGTTGCCACTGTCTGCACGGTGACGGATTGCGTCGCAGACAGCGTATGATCTGTCCTATGACAGAACTTGTACCCGAATCGACCACCGGAACCGGTCGCGTCAAGCGCGGCCTCGCCGAGATGCTCAAGGGCGGCGTCATCATGGACGTCGTCACTCCGGAGCAGGCGAAGATCGCCGAGGATGCCGGCGCCGTCGCCGTCATGGCACTTGAGCGGGTGCCCGCCGACATCCGCGCACAGGGCGGTGTGTCGCGCATGAGCGATCCCGACATGATCGACGGCATCATCTCCGCCGTGTCGATCCCGGTCATGGCCAAGGCGCGCATCGGCCATTTCGTCGAGGCCCAGGTCCTGCAGGAGCTCGGTGTCGACTACATCGACGAGTCCGAGGTGCTCTCGCCCGCCGACTACGTCAACCACATCGACAAGTGGGGCTTCACCGTGCCCTTCGTCTGCGGCGCGACCAACCTGGGTGAGGCACTGCGCCGCATCACCGAGGGCGCGGCGATGATCCGTTCGAAGGGCGAGGCCGGCACCGGCGACGTCTCCGAGGCGATGAAGCACATCCGCACGATCCGCGGCGAGATCGCACGCCTGACGACGCTCCCCAAGGACGAGCTCTACGTCGCCGCCAAGGAGCTGCAGGCGCCGTACGAGCTGGTCGCCGAGGTCGCCGCGAAGGGCGCACTTCCGGTCGTCATGTTCGTGGCCGGGGGAGTCGCGACTCCCGCCGACGCCGCCATGATGATGCAGCTCGGCGCCGACGGCGTGTTCGTCGGATCCGGTATCTTCAAGTCGGGCGACCCGGCTGCGCGCGCCGCCGCGATCGTCAAGGCGACCGCCGCCTATGACGACGCCGCCGTGATCGCCCAGGTCTCCCGCGGGCTCGGCGAGGCCATGGTCGGCATCAACGTGTCCGACCTGCCCGCACCGCACCGTCTTGCGGAGCGCGGCTGGTGACAGCACCCGTGCGGATCGCCGTGCTCGCGCTGCAGGGCGATGTGCGCGAACATGCCGCGATCCTCACCTCGCTCGGGGCGGAGGCGGTTCCCGTCCGCCGCCCCGAGCAGTTGGACGGGCTGGACGGGCTGGTGATCCCCGGCGGGGAATCGAGCGTGATCGACAAGCTGTCCCGGATCTTCGGTGTGCGCGAGCCGCTGCGCGCCCTCATCGCGAACGGCCTGCCCGTGTACGGCACGTGCGCGGGGCTGATCCTGCTCGCGGACGAGATCGAAGGGGCGATCGACGGCCAGCTCACCTTCGGCGGGCTCGACGTCACCGTCGCCCGCAATGCGTTCGGCGGGCAGGTGGAGTCTTTCGAGACCGAGCTCACGGTCGCCGGGATCGACGAACCGGTGGACGCGACGTTCATCCGGGCGCCGCTCATCACTCGGGTCGGCCCCAGGGCGACGCCGATCGCGGCGCTGCCCGACGGCGGAGTCGTCGCCGTGCAGCAGGGCAACCTGCTCGGCACGAGCTTCCACCCGGAGATGAACGGCGAGACGCGGCTGCACGCCCGATTCCTGGAGCTGGTCGCAGCGCGGCGGTCCGCCGTCGCGGCCTGAAGGAACTCGACGCGCACACGGAGTGCAGGGGCGCGCCGCCGACGGTCGCGCCTCCGTTGCTATCGTGGCGCGCATGCGTATGCCCATCGGATCCGCCACCATGAGCCAGAGCGGCGGGAACGCCGTTCTCGTCGGTCGACGCGGCGAGGGGTGGACGTCGGTCGGCCCCGAAGGCCGATCGCTCGAGGACGCGCTCGTGGTGCTCGAGGACGAGCTTGGCGGATTGCTTCCTGAGGGCGCGACGAGATCCGACGCGCCGGATGCACCGCGATTCCGTGCCGGCGAGTGCATCCTCTGGCGATACAGCCGTCAGGTCGAGACGGCTCGCGTCGTCCGCGATGACGACCGTGGACTGGTTACGTGGATCCCGTCCGGTTCCGCGCGGCTGCAGTCTGCGCCGGTGGGAATGCGGCATACCCGCGAAATCCCTCTCGCCCGTCGCTTCAACGCCCCTTGGATCATGCGCGAGTCCACGTGGACGGGGCCGGGCGTCGTCCGTGTGGCACCGCGGGGTAAGCCGTGGTCGGTCTGGTTCTTCCGCACCACCGAAGGCGCGCCTGCAGGCGTGTACGTGAACCTCGAGCTTCCTCATCGACGGGCGTCAGGCGAGGGGGGAACCAGCACGGTCTTCTCCCGAGATCTCATTCTCGACCTGTGGCTCGACGCCGAACATCCCGGCTCGGAGGATGTTTGGCTCAAAGACGCCGATGAACTGGCGGCCGCGGTGGAACAAGGGCGGTTCACGAGCGAGCAGGCCGACGCCGTGCGCTCACTCGCCGACGCGGCGGCACAGGAGTTCGTCGTGGCAGGTTCCTGGCCGCTCGATGAGGACTGGGCCCACTGGCGTCCCGACGCGGCCCTCGATGAGCCACTCGATCTGCCCGCGCACACCGGCATCGACGAGCTTCGCGGCTGGACCGGAACGGGTTCGTCGGTGCCCCGAGCGCGGATCTTCTAGAATGGACGATGCCCTGGCGGGATGGACCGCGGGGCTGATACGAGCGGGAGACATATGTCCGGGCATTCCAAGTGGGCCACGACCAAGCACAAGAAGGCCGTCATCGACTCGCGCCGTGCGAAGTCGTGGGCCAAGCTCATCAAGAACATCGAGGTCGCCGCGAAGCTCGGCGGTGCCGATCTCGCGGGCAACCCGACGCTCTTCGATGCTGTGCTCAAGGCCAAGAAGACCTCTGTCCCGAAGGACAACATCGATCGCGCCATCAAGCGCGGCGCCGGCATCGGTGGAGAGTCGGTCGAGTACTCCTCGATCATGTACGAGGGCTACGGCGCCCACGGTGTCGCGCTCATGATCGAGTGTCTGACCGACAACAAGAACCGTGCTGCGGCCGAGGTGCGTACGGCGCTCAGCCGCAACGGCGGAACGCTCGCCGATCCCGGCAGCGTCGCCTACAACTTCACCCGCAAGGGCGTCATCGTCGTCGAGGGCGAGAACACCACAGAGGACGACGTCATGATGGCGGCGCTCGAGGCCGGCGCGGAGGAGATCGAGCCGCACGCGCAGGGGTTCGAGATCATCACCGACGCCTCCGACCTGGTGGCGGTCCGCACCGCGCTGCAGGAAGCGGGCATCGAGTACGAGTCGGCTGATGTCGAGTTCGTCCCGAACCTCAAGGTCGAGATCGACGCCGAGGCGGCGCGCAAGATCTTCCGCCTGATCGACGCGCTCGAGGACAGCGACGACGTGCAGAACGTCTACGCCAACTTCGATCTCACGGCCGAGGTCCAGGCCGAGCTCGAGAACGACGAGTAAGCAGCAAGAGAACCCTCGATGGCCGCGCCGGAGATCGTCCCGTACGATCCGGCGTGGCCATCGTTCGCTTCCCGCTGGATCCTGCGGATCCGCGACGCCTTCGTGCAGTCCGGAATCCCTGCGACGGAGTTCGCGCACATCGGCTCGACCGCGGTACCGGGGCTGGCGGCCAAGCCGTATCTGGACCTCCAGGTCCTCGTGCCCGCGATCCCCGAGGAAGGCGTGGTCGGTTCGGCGCTCGGTCCGCTCATGATCGAGAGGGCGCGCGGATCCCGGCCCGATTCTCCAGGAGTCGACGTCGACATTCCGCGCCCCGGTTCCGATCCGCGCCACCACGAGAAGCTGCTCTACTTCCGAGAGCTCGACCGGAACGGATCCTTGCGAGGGCTCATCCTGCACATCCGCCGCGCCGACTCGCCGTTCGCCGACTTCGTGGTCTCCTTCCGTGACTGGCTGCGTGCGGTTCCTGCGGCCAGAGCGGAGTACGAGGAACTGAAGCGGCACCTCGCGGAGGAGAACGCCGGCGCGGCCGACTACGACGACTACACCAGGGCCAAGAGCGCGTTCATGGATCGCGCGCAGTCGGCGATGGGCTGGCCGCGCGCCTCGGCGCCGCGCGGCGCAACCGCGCCTAGCCTGGAGGGATGACGGGAGTACGGCGGGTTCTGGGCATCGACCCCGGCCTCACGCGCTGCGGCGTCGGCGTCGTCGACGTCGATCCGATGCGCCGCGGCACGCTCGTGCACGTCGGTGTGATCCGCACGCCGCCGGACGCTCCGATCGGGGAGCGGCTTGCGGCGGTCGCGGCGGGGATCCGCGCGGTGATCGCGGAGCACGAACCGGATGCGGTGGCCGTGGAGCGCGTCTTCGCCCAGCAGAACACGCACACCGTCATGGGGACGGCGCAGGCCAGTGGCGTCGCGCTGCTCATCGCCGCCGAGCACGGGCTCCCCGCAGCCACGCACACGCCGAGCGAGGTCAAGGCGGCGGTGACCGGCTACGGCTCCGCGGACAAGAAGCAGGTGCAGGCGATGATCGCGCGCATCCTGCGGCTCGACGCACCGCCGCAGCCCGCCGACGCGGCCGACGCCCTCGCGATCGCGCTGTGCCACGCGTGGCGCGGGTCGGGAGTGGCCGGTGGAGCGGGCGGAAGCGAGGCGCAGACTCCGGCGCAGAAGGCCTGGGCCGACGCAGAGCGTGTCGCTCGAACATACATACGAGCACGTGCGTAGACTGCTTTCATGATCTCCTCCCTGCGTGGCACCGTGCTGTCCGCGACCACGGATTCCGTCATCGTCGAGGTCGGAGGAGTCGGCTTCTCTGTCGCCGTGCCCGGTGACGTCGCGCACACCGCCCGGGTCGGGCAGGAACTGCGTCTGCACACGTCGCTGATCGTGCGCGAGGACGCCCTGTCGCTCTACGGTTTCGCTGATGCCGCCGAACTCGAGGTCTTCGGGCACCTGATCTCCGTCACGGGGGTGGGGCCGAAGTCCGCACTGGGCGTGCTCTCGCACCTCTCCGTCGATCAGATCGCCACCGCCGTCGCGGCGGACGACGATGCGCCGTTCCGCCGCGTCTCCGGGATCGGGCCGAAGACGGCCAAGCTCATCGTGGTCCAGCTCACGGGCAAGCTGCACGCTCCGGCTGCGGCGCCCTCGGCGGCATCGATCCCCGACGAGATCAGCACCCAGCTGATCGCGGCGCTCATCGGACTCGGCTGGTCCGAGCGCGTCGCCGCCGAAGCCGCCGAGCGGAGCACCACCGAGGCGAGCGAGACCGAACGCGGATCCGTCGCGCTCCTGCTGCGCCGCACCCTCGCGACTCTCGGACCGGCCCAGGGCGGAGCCGCCCGTGGTTGAGTTCCACGATTCCGGCGAGGCCATCGATGAGGTCGAGCTCGCGATCGAGGGGGCGCTGCGTCCGACGAGCCTGAGCGAGTTCGTCGGTCAGCACAAGGTGCGCGGACAGATGAAGCTGCTGCTCGAAGCGGCGAGGATCCAGGACCGCCCTGCCGACCACATCCTGCTGTCCGGCCCTCCGGGACTCGGCAAGACGACGCTGGCGATGATCGTCGCACACGAGAGCGGGCGGCCGCTGCGCATGTCGAGCGGCCCCGCTATCCAGCACGCCGGCGACCTCGCCGCGCTACTGTCGAGCCTGACCCCGGGGGAGGTGCTGTTCATCGACGAGATCCACCGGATGGCGCGTTCTGCGGAAGAGATGCTGTACCTCGCGATGGAGGACTTCCGCATCGACATCATGGTCGGCAAGGGCGCCGGGGCGACGAGCATCCCGCTCGAGCTCGCCCCTTTCACGCTCGTGGGCGCCACGACGCGCTCGGGACTGCTGCCGAATCCGCTGCGGGACCGCTTCGGCTTCACCGCGCATCTGGAGTACTACGAAGCGGACGAGCTCGAGCGGGTCGTCGAGCGCTCCGCCATCGTCCTCGGGGTCGGCGTGCCGGCCGTGGCGCGCGCGGAGATCGGGCGGCGTTCGCGCGGCACCCCTCGCATCGCCAACCGCCTGCTCCGGCGCGTGCGCGACTACGCGCTCGTGCACGGCGGAGGATCTTCGGCCTCCGTCGAGGACGTGAAAGCGGCCCTGGAGCTCTACGACGTCGACCGGATCGGCCTGGATCGCCTGGACCGCGCGGTGCTGGATGCGATCGTCCGCCGCTTCCGCGGGGGCCCTGTGGGCCTCAGCACCCTCGCCGTCTCGGTGGGCGAGGAGGCGGACACGATCGAAAGCGTCGTAGAGCCGTATCTCGTGCGGATCGGCTTCCTTGGCCGCACGCCCCGGGGGCGCGTCGCGATGCCCGAGGCGTACGCGCATCTCGGTGTCGCGCACCCCGAGGGGGCCGCGTTGTTCGATGACCTATAATCGCTGGAGACTTCGACTGTCCCCACCCTTCTGCGCTCCCACCGCCGGCGCGCGCCCCGAAAGGCACCTCTTCGCATGAATCTCGCGACCTTCTTCTCGCAGTACGGTCTGTTCTTCGTCCTGGCCATCCTGCTCGTCTTCATGGTGTTCTCCACCCGTCGGCGCAACAAGCGCATGAAGGAGGAGCAGGAGAAGAAGGCCACCGAGACCGTCCCCGGCGCCAAGGTGCTGCTCCAGGGCGGCCTCTACGGCACGATCGTCGAGTTCGACCCCGAGAACCTGGACCGTCCCGCGCGCGTCGAGATCGCGCCCGGCGTGGTCATCGAGGTGCACTCGCAGGCGATCCTGCGCATCGTCAACGACGAGCAGAACGCGCCCGCCGTCGAGGACACGCACACGCCGCTCGACGAGCAGACCCCGCTGGATGCGCAGACGCCGCTCGATGAGCGCGCCAAGGACATCCGCATCGAGTCGGCCGAGGAGACCCGCGCGCGCCTGGAGCGCGAAGCCGACGACAAGAACTGACGCGGTCCGCGCTCGGCGCACGACCGTCCCTCCGGACAGACCGTCCCCCTCAGAAAGCGAAGAACCTTCGTGGCATCGTCTTCTCCCGTCAAGCACGCCTGGCGGGTCCTGCTCGGCCTGCTCATCGCCATCGGCGTGCTGTTCGGCCTGAACGCGCTCGGCGTGTACGGCTTCGGCAAGAGCTCCTGGGAGCCTCAGCTGGCTCTGGACCTGCAGGGCGGCACGCAGATCATCCTCAGCGCGCAGACCGCTGACGGCAAGGATCCGAACGCCGAGCAGCTCACTCAGGCGGCGCAGATCATCCGTCAGCGCGTGGACGCGTCGGGAGTCGGGGAGTCCGACATCACCACCGAGGGCGGCCGCAACATCGTCGTCCAGATCGCCGGCAAGGCGGACGAGGCCACGCGCAACCGGATCCAGGCGAGCGCCAAGATGGAGCTGCGCGCCGTCCTGGCGGCCACGGCCCCGTCGACGTCCTTCGTGGGCGACGACGGCAAGTCGACGCCGTACCCCACGCCGGCGCCGGACCTCGCGTCCACGCCGTCGCCGTCGCCGACCGACGGCAGCGACATGTCCTGGGCGACGCCGAAGCTGCAGGCGGAGTTCCTCTCGTACGACTGCACGACCAAGCGCGATGCCGCCAAGCTGCCGGCGGATCAGCCGCTCATCGCCTGCGACAGCAGCGGCCAGGCCAAGTACCTGCTCGGTCCCGTGGAGCTGGACGGCACGTCGATCAAGGACGCGACCGCCGGCCTGAACCAGCAGAACGCGCAGTGGGAGGTGAACCTGACCTTCGACGGCAAGGGCACCGACGCGTTCGGCAAGGTCAGCCAGCGCCTCTACGCCTTCACCCAGCAGAACCAGACGCCGCGCAACCAGTTCGCCTTCGTGCTGGACGGGTCCGTCATCTCCGCGCCGACCATGAACGGCGTGATCCTCGACGGACGTCCCTCCATCAGCGGATCGTTCACGCAGGAGACGGCCAAGAGCCTCGCCGACCAGCTCAAGTTCGGTGCGCTGCCGCTGAGCTTCACCGTGCAGAGCTCTGACACCATCTCGGCGACGCTCGGATCCCAGCAGCTGCAGATCGGCCTCATCGCCGGGCTCATCGGCCTCGGCCTCGTCGCCGTCTACTCGCTGCTCAGCTACCGCGCGCTCGGTTTCGTGATCATCGCGTCGATCGCGGTGATGGCCGTCATCACCTACGTGCTCATCTGCATCCTGGGCTGGCGGATGGGCTTCCGCCTCTCCCTCGCCGGCGTCGCCGGCCTGATCGTGTCGATCGGATTCACGGCCGACTCGTTCATCGTCTACTTCGAACGAATAAGGGACGAGCTGCGCGACGGCAAGTCCATCACCGGGGCGGTGGAGGACGGCTGGAGCCGTGCCAAGCGCACGATCTACATCTCCAAGTCGATCAACATCCTCGCCGCCGTGGTGCTGTACATCCTCGCCGACGCGACCGTGAAGGGCTTCGCGTTCACGCTGGGTCTGACCACCATCATCGACGTGCTGATCTTCGTGGTGTTCACGCACCCGGTGATGCAGATCCTCGCCCGTACGCGCTTCTTCGGCAGCGGCCACCCGCTGTCGGGCATGGACCCCGAGGCGCTCGGCGCCGTCTACCGCGGTCGCACCGAGTACCGTGCGGTGGCCCCTGCATCCCAGGGCAAGGCGGCCCGCGCCGGCCGCTCCCGCGGTGAGGCGGAGCGGCGCCAGACCATCGCCGAACGAAAGCGCGCGGAGTCCCTCGCCTCCGCGGACCAGGGCGCGAGCCGGAACGGAGAGAACGACTGATGCGCTCCATGAACGAGCTCGGCAACGACCTCTACTCCGGCAAGACCTCCTTCCCCTTCGTCGGCAGGCGGCGGGTCTGGTTCATCATCGCGATCCTGCTCGTGGTGGGATCGGCCCTCGTGCCGCTGTTCCGTCCGGTGCAGTTCTCGATCGAGTTCACCGGCGGCTCGCAGTTCACCGTCGAGGCCCCAGCCGATCGCAACCAGGACACGGCGACGACCGCCGTGCGCTCGGTGCTGCCCAACGTCACCACCAAGGTGACCACCGTCAACAACCGCGACATCCGCGTGCAGACGGCCCAGCTCAAGGACGAGCAGCAGAGCCACGATGTGGCCGCCGCTCTCGCGAAGGCCTACGGCGTGGCGGACGACAAGGTGAACACGTCGTTCATCGGCCCGAGCTGGGGAGAGGGCGTGACCCGGCAGTCGCTGTGGGGCCTCGCGATCTTCCTCGCGCTGACCTTCCTCATCCTCGCCATCTACTTCCGCACCTGGAAGATGTCGGCGGCCTCGATCCTCGGCCTCCTCGACGTGCTCGTGATCACGGTCGGCGTGTACGCCCTGGCGGGCTTCGAGATCTCCCCGGCGGCCGTCATCGGCTTCCTGACGATCCTCGCCTACTCGCTCTACGACACGACGGTCGTGTTCGACAAGATCCGGGAGAACACGAGCGAGGAGGGCACCAAGTCCTCCCGCACGTTCGGCGAAGCCGTGAACCTCGCGGTCAACCAGACCCTGATCCGGTCGATCAACACCGCCGTCATCGCGGCGCTGCCGGTCGGCGCGATCCTGTTCATCGGCGCCTTCTGGCTCGGGGCGCAGACGCTGACCGACATCTCCCTGTCGATCTTCGTGGGCATCATCGTCGCCGCGTACTCCACGCTGTTCGTCGCCGCGCCGCTGTACTCCCTCTTCCGGGAGAACGAGTCGGGGATCCGCGAGCACGACAAGCGCGTTCTCGCAGCGCGGGACCGCGCCACCGTCAGCGCGGTGGAGGTCTGACCCGCCGATGCGTCCTGCCGTTCCGGGCGCTTGTAGGATGATCTGCCGGGAGGTCGGATGAGCGAGGTCGGGACGACGCCTGGGGCGCCGGCACAGGGATCGAGCCTGCGCAGGCTCGTGCCCCGGATCTTCTCGCGCGCTCCTCGGATCAACGATCTCGACAACCTCATCCGCACGGTTCGGCAGAATCACCCGCGCGGCGACCTCGCGATCATCGAGCGCGCCTATGCGGTCGCAGCGGAGAAGCACGAGGGGCAGAAGCGCCAGAGCGGCGAGCCGTACATCACGCACCCGCTCGCGGTCGCGCAGATCCTGGCCGATCTCGGGCTCGGGCCGCGCGCGATCGCGGCCGCGCTGCTGCACGACACGGTCGAGGACACCGGCTACGCGCTGACCGAGCTGACCGCGACGTTCGGCGACGAGGTCGCCATGCTCGTGGACGGCGTCACCAAGCTCGACAAGGTCAAGTACGGCGACAGCGCCCAGGCCGAGACCGTCCGCAAGATGATCGTCGCGATGTCGAAGGACATCCGCGTGCTGATCATCAAGCTCGCGGACCGCCTGCACAACGCCCGCACCTGGGGCTTCGTTCCGCCCGAGAAGGCCGCGAAGAAGGCCACCGAGACCCTCGAGATCTACGCACCGCTCGCGCATCGCCTCGGAATCCAGGCCATCAAGTCGGAGCTCGAGGATCTGTCCTTCGCGGTGCTGCACCCGAAGATCTACGCCGAGATCGACAGCCTCATCAAGCAGCGCACGCCGCAGCGGGAGAAGTACATCCGCGAGGTGGTGGACGCGGTCGAGAGCGACCTGCGCGACCTGCGCGTGCGCGGCAAGGTCGCGGGTCGACCGAAGCAGCTGTACTCCGTCTACCAGAAGATGGTCGTGCGCGGACGCGAGTTCGACGACATCTACGACCTCATCGGGATCCGCGTGCTGGTCGGCACGGTCCGCGACTGCTACGCGGTGCTGGGCGCCATCCACGCGCGCTGGACGCCGCTGCCCGGCAGGTTCAAGGACTACATCGCGACCCCGAAGTTCAACCTCTACCAGTCGCTGCACACCACCGTGATCGGTCCCGGCGGCCGCACCGTCGAGATCCAGATCCGCACGCACGAGATGCACCAGCAGGCCGAGTTCGGCGTGGCCGCGCACTGGATGTACAAGGAGCGGATGAACGGCGGGGGCAAGGGCTCCACGGCCGACGCCGACATGACCTGGCTCGCGCACATCTCGGACTGGCAGGCGGAGACCGCCGACCCCAGCGAGTTCCTCGACTCGCTGCGCTTCGAGATCGGCGCGAAGGAGGTCTACGTCTTCACGCCCAAGGGCCGGGTGATCGGGTTGCCGTCCGGCGCGACGCCTGTGGACTTCGCCTATGCGGTGCACACGGAGATCGGTCACAGGACGATGGGCGCCAAGGTCAACGGTCGGCTCGTGCCGCTGGAGACCGCCCTGAACAGCGGCGACGTGGTCGAGGTGTTCACCTCGAAGAACCCCGATGCCGGCCCCAGCCAGGACTGGCTGACGTTCGTCAAGAGCACCCGGGCGCGCAACAAGATCCGCGGGTGGTTCACGAAGGAGCGCCGCGAGGAGGCGATCGAGCAGGGCAAGGAGGCCATCGCGCGCGCCATGCGCCGGCAGAACCTCCCGCTGCAGCGCCTGATGAACCAGGACTCCTTCGCCGAAGTCGCGCAGCAGCTGCGCTACGAGGACGTCTCGGCGCTGTACGCGGCGGTCGGCGAGGGACACGTGTCCACGCAGTCCGTGCTGGAGAAGGTCACCGCACTCATCTCCACGACGGAGGACACGTCGACCGGCGCGATCGACCTCCCCGCCCACGGGCGCAGCCGCGCCCCGCGCGAGGGCGACTCCGGTGTGCTGGTCCGCGGCGCCGCAGACATCCTCGTGAAGCTCGCGAAGTGCTGCACACCGGTGCCGGGCGACGAGATCGTCGGCTTCGTGACCCGGGGGAGCGGCGTGTCCGTGCACCGCTCGGACTGTGTGAACGTCAAGGCCCTGTCGGTCGAGAAGGAACGCATGGTGGACGTGGAGTGGGCGCCGACCGCGCGCAGCATCTTCCTCGTGCAGATCCAGGTCGAGGCGCTGGACCGTTCCGGCCTGCTGTCGGACGTCACGCGGGTGCTCAGCGAGCACCACGTGAACATCCTGTCCGCGACCGTGCAGACCACCAACGACCGTCTGGCACTGAGCCGGTTCGTCTTCGAGATGGGCGACACGGTGCACCTGGACCGCGTGCTGAACGCGGTGCGCAGGATCGACGCCGTCTACGACGTCTACCGCGTCACGTCCTCCTGAGCAGCGATCGCCGGTCAGGAGGCCGACGGATCCGCCCCATGGGCGGCGAGGAACCGTGCGATGCGGCGATAGCCGGGTCCATGTCGCATGTCGGCCACGCGCGCGGCAGCGCGCCCGATGAGAGGCGGATCCGCCTCCACCAGCAGCCGCGCCCAGTCATGCCGCTCCGGCAGCGTCACCGGCCAGCGCAGCAGGTCGATGAGGGTGCGCTCCGGGGTCGTCACGGCGACGCCGCCGAGGCGCTGCATGTCCGCAGGATCCAGGATCGGATCGTGCACGATGATCCGGCGCGTCGCGGGAGCACGCAGTCGTCGGCCTGAGGCGCTCTGCAGCTCATGCGGCTCCGGCGCGGCGTCGCCGGCGCCGTGGATCCAGGCGGCGCTCATCCCGGCGAACGCGGCATCGCGCATCCCGGCGATGAGCGAGGTCAGCGAAGAGGCGCGCAGCACGGCGGTCTCCACGAGATCCGCCGGGGCGAAGGCCTCGCCGAGCCCGACGACGTCACCGTCCAGGCGCGCCGCCGTGAGCTCCGCGAGGGACAGCCGATCCCCGGGGACGTGCAGGAAGGCGTTGCGCATCCTTTCAGTGTGGGGCAGACGCCGCAGGGCGGGGATCCGAAGATCCCCGCCCTGTGGACAACTCCGACGTCCGTCGGCGTGCGTGCGTGCTCAGCCGTCGAGCGCGTTCAGCCAGGCGCGACGGGCCTCGAGGGCTTCGGTCGCCTCCTTGAGGGCCTTGGCGTTCCCGGACTTCTCTGCCGCGTCGCGCTCCGCCTCGAGCTTGGCGATGGCCTGCTGGAGCTGCTCGCTCATCGCGCCGGCGCGGGCCTTCGTCTCGGGGTTGTTGCGCTTCCAGTCGACGTCCTCGCGCGACTTGAGCTCCTGCTCGATGACGCGCAGACGGTCGTCCAGCGCGCGCTCCTTCTCGCGCGGGAAGATCCGTCCGACGTCATCCCACTGGCGCTGGATGCGGGTGAGCAGCGCGCGGGCCTTGGTGAGGTTGGCCTCGTCGGCGACGGCCTTGGCCTCCGCGAGCAGCGCGGTGCGCTCCTCGATGCGGGGAGCGGACTCCGCCTCGGTCGCCGCCGCCTGCTCGGCACGCGCCGAGTAGAGTGCATCGCCCGCAGCCTTGAACCGGGCCCACAACGCGTCATCGGCCTTGCGTCCTGCACGGCCGGCGGCCTTCCACTCGTCGAGCAGACCGCGGTAGGCGGGGATCCCGTCCACGCCCTTGGGCGCCAGAGCCTCCGCGCGCTCGACCAGACGCGACTTGCGATCGCGGGCCGCCTTGTGGGTCTCGTCGAGCTCGGCATAGAACGCGCGGCGCTGGCGATCCACCGTGGCGCGCGCGTCGCGGAATCGCTTCCAGAGCTGGTTCGCTGCGCCCTTCGGCAGACGGGGGCCGTTCTGCTGGTGGCTCTGCCACGCGTCGAACAACGCGCCCATCTCTTCGGTGATCTGCTTCCACTGCACGGAGGAGAGGTCTTGCGCGGCGATGGCTTCGGAGCGCTCCACCAGGGCGGTGCGCTCGGCGATCGCGGCGTCGACGGCGGCCTTGGCCTCGACGGCCTCCGCAGCAGAGGCGTCGGCGAGCGAGGCGGTCAGCGCGTCGAGGCGTGTGCGCAGGTTCGCGAGGTCGCCGACCGCCGCGGCGCCGGTGATCTCTTCCACCAGGTGCTGCGCCTGCTTGGCGAGATCCGTGGCGCCGGAACCACCGGCCTGCACGCGCTGCTCGAGAGTGTTCACCTTGAAGGCGATGTCCTCGAACTTGCGGACGAAGTAGGCGAGCGCCTCGGCAGGGGTGCCATCGGGGTACTGCCCGACCTCACGCCATTCCCCGCCCTCGCGCACCGACACGGTTCCGTCCTCGGTGACGCGTCCCCACTCGGCGGCGTCGCTCGTGCTCACCGGAGCGGGAGCGACGGGCGCGGCAGGCACAGCGGGGCGGATCGCGGATGCCGGCGGACGCGGCATGGCCGGCGGCCGGGGCATCACAGACGGACGCGGCGCAGGGGCGGCGGCCGGCTTCTCCTCGGCAACCGGTGCCGACTCGGGCGCGGTGACCTCGGCAGGCGCGGCCGCGACGTCAGCAGACGCAGCCGCTTCCTCGGCGGGGGAGTCGGGCTGCTCCGCAGGTGCGACCTCGGCTGCGGCGGACTCGACGGCCTCCGCTGCGACGATCTCGGGCGCGTCGGCGACGGGCGTCGTGGCGTTCTCGATGTCGGGCTGCGAGGCGTCGGTCGGGTTATCGGGGGTGTGCTCTTCGGTAGACACGGTGAACTCCTTGCGCGGCGTGCCGCGGGAGGCGGAAAGGACAGGGCCAGCCTAGTACGCCGGACCGGCGCACGAGAGGGACGGGGGTCAGCCGGCCGGGGTCTCCGTCGCCGTCGGCGCAGGGGTGGGTGCGGAGCTCGGCACGTCGGCCGGGCTGATCGTCGGAGAGGGGGACGGGGCAGGTGCGGTGGCTTCCGCATGCACGACCTGACTCACGATCGCACCGATCACGATGACGGCTCCGGCGACGACCGCGATGGTGTTGTCGCGCACCCTGCGCCGGACGCTCCCGGCGTGCAGATCCTGGCGAGCGGCATGCAGGCGGGCGCGTTCCTGCTGGACACGGGCGCGCTGGTCGCGGGCGTTCGACGGGCGGCGAGCGGCCATGGATCCTCCCTGGATGTCGAGGACCGAGCCTATCGCGAGAGCCTCGGCTCCCCGCGCAATGCGGGAGGTCGAGTGCGCACCGCGCGTCGCACTGTCGGCGCGCGCCGTTAGCCTTGACCGCATGACTCCTGCAGCTCCGCTGATGAGCGGCCAGACGCCGCTCGCCGTGCGGATGCGTCCGATCTCTCTCGACGAGGTCGCGGGGCAGCAGCATCTGCTCCGCCCCGGATCGCCGATCGTGACCCTCGCGGACCCGGCGGCGAAGACCGCGTCGAGCGTGTCGATGATCCTCTGGGGGCCTCCTGGGACGGGCAAGACCACCCTCGCGCAGGCGATCGCCCGCTCGTCGGGGCGGCGCTTCGTGGAGCTGTCCGCGATCACGGCCGGCGTGAAGGACGTGCGCGAGGTCATGCAGGAGGCGCTGAACCAGCGCGACCTCTACGGCCAATCGACGATCCTGTTCCTCGACGAGATCCACCGCTTCACCAAGGCGCAGCAGGACGCGCTGCTGCCGGGGGTCGAGAACGGCTGGGTCATCCTGATCGCCGCCACCACGGAGAACCCGTCCTTCTCGGTGATCTCCCCGCTGCTGTCCCGGTCGCTTCTGCTCACCCTGAAGACCCTCACCGATGAGGACATCGGTGTCCTGATCGACCGAGCAGTGGCGGACCCGCGGGGGCTCAACGGGCGCGTCGCCCTGGACGACCCCGCCCGCACGGCGTTGATCCGGCTCGCGTCGGGCGACGCGCGCCGGGCGCTCACCGGCCTCGAGGCCGCCGCGGCGGTCGTGGCCTCGCCGGACCGCCTGACCGAGGACGAGACGCCGACCGTCACGGACGACGACGTCGCGCAGGCGGTGGATCGTGCGCTGCTGCGGTACGACCGCCAGGGCGACGAGCACTACGACGTCATCAGCGCGTTCATCAAGTCGATCCGAGGATCCGACGTCGACGCGGCCGTGCACTACCTCGCCCGCATGATCGAGGCGGGAGAGGACCCGCGCTTCATCGCACGGCGCCTCGTGATCTCCGCGTCGGAGGACATCGGCCTCGCCGATCCTCAGGCGCTCGTGATCGCCGTCGCCGCGGCCGACGCCGTCGCCTTCATCGGGATGCCGGAGGGGCGGATCCCGCTCGCCGAGGCGACCGTGTATCTCGCGACCACGGCGAAGTCCAACGCGGCGTATCTGGCGATCGACGCGGCCATCGCCGACGTCCGCGCGGGCGGGTTCGGCCGGGTGCCGGTGCATCTGCGCGACGCGCACTACCCGGGGGCCAAGCGCCTCGGACACGGCAAGGGCTACCGCTACCCGCATGACAACGACGCGGGGATCGTGCCGCAGCAGTACCTCCCCGATGAATTGCAGGGGCGACGCTACTATCTGCCCAAGGCGCTCGGCGGAGAGCGCGAGGTCCAGGCGCGTCTGGATCGCATCAGGAGGATCCTGGGGGAGGGATAGACACCATGTCACGAGCGATCCCGCGGATCCCACCCGACCGCGACCTCTCGATCGACTTCGTGCGCGCGATCTGCCTGCCGGTCGTGGTGCTGCTGCACGCGCTGCAGATGGGCATCGCCGGTGACCCGTTGCGCGCCTTCAACGCCCTCGCGGAATGGAAGCCGCTGACGGCCATCACCTGGGTGGGCATGATCATGCCCACGTTCTTCATCGCCGGCGGCTTCGCGGGGATCACCACGTGGCGGCGCGTGCACGGAGCGGGGGGAACGGCCGCCGAGTACATCCGCGCCAGGATGCTGCGGCTTGCGCGCCCCGTGCTCTTCGCGATGCTCGGCGTGCTGGCCGCGATGGGCATCCTCGCGCTGTGCGGAGCGGATCCGGAGTTCCTGCGCACGTTCGCGTTCCGCCTGGCCGAACCGCTCTGGTTCATCGCGGTGTACGCGATCTGCACCTCGTTCGTTCCGCTGATGGCGGCACTGCACCGCCGTGCCGCGTGGGCGACGTACTTCACGCTCGCGGGTCTCGCGGTCGCGGTCGATCTGGTGGACCGGTACCTGCACGTGCCTGTCGGCGCGCTGAACTGGCTTTTCGTGTGGCTCTTCGTGCAGCAGCTCGGATTCGGAGTCAGGGATCAGTGGTACTCGCGCCGTCCGCGCTGGCTGCTGCTCGTGCTCGCCCTGACGGCATACGCCCTCATGGCGGTCGCTGTGCTCGGCATGGGTTACGACCCGGACATGATCGCGAACCTGAACCCGCCGACCGTGCTGCTTCTGCTGCTCGGTCTGGCACAGGTGTATCTGTTCACACTGCTGCAGCCCGCGATCCGCGCGGCCATGCGACAGCGGCCGGTGCTCATCGGGATCGGGGCGCTCGGCATGTTCGGGATGGTGATCTACCTGTGGCACACCGTGGCGATGGCCGTCGTGGTCGGGGTGCAGCTGGCGCTCGGGCTGCCCTTCCCGCCTGTGCTCACCACGGCGTGGTGGATCACGCGGATCCCCTGGGTGCTCGCCATCGTCGCGGTGATCGCCCTGCTCTGCCTCGTCGTGCCGCGTCTGGAACGGCTCTGGCCCGAGGAGCGCGCCCGGCGGATGCCCCTGTGGGCGGCGCTGGTCTGCGCTGTGGCACTCGTGGTGAGCGTGGGCTGGGTGCTCACGCAGGGCTATCTCACTCCCGGTACGGGCGTGGCGATCGTCCTGCTCGCCGCGGCGATCGCGTGGCTCACCGCCGGAGGCCCCGCACGCCGTGCTCCGTTCGACGCGGCGCCGGCGCTGTCCGACCGCACCGCGACGGGCGCTCAGGCCTGATCTGATAGCATGGACCGGCTCGAAACCGTGTTTTCGGGCATCTCTCCACTCCTGCACCACCCTCTCGTCCGCCCCGGCGTGCGCTCGTGAGGGGCGGAATCGAGACGATACGTCCGCGAGCCGTGAACGACACGGCCGCGTATCGAAAGGAACACTTCGTGGTTACGAAGTCCCAGGACCGCCGTAAGGTCCGTCTGTCCCGTGCCCTCGGCATCCCCCTCACCCCGAAGGCTGCCAAGTACCTCGAGAAGCGTCCCTACGCTCCGGGTGAGCACGGCCGCACCAAGCGCAAGCAGGACAGCGACTACGCCGTCCGCCTGCGCGAGAAGCAGCGTCTTCGCGAGCAGTACGGCATCCGCGAGAAGCAGCTGGTCATCCAGTTCAACGAGGCCCGTCGCAAGGACGGCCTGACCGGTGAGAACCTCGTCGAGCAGCTCGAGATGCGTCTGGACGCGCTCGTCGTCCGCGCCGGTTTCGCGCGTACCACCGCGCAGGCGCGTCAGCTCGTCGTGCACCGTCACATCCTCGTCGACGGCCAGCTCGTCGACCGCCCGTCCTTCCGCGTGAAGCCGGGTCAGCTCATCCACGTCAAGCCCAAGAGCGAGGGCCTCGAGCCCTTCCAGGTGGCGGCTGCCGGCGGTCACGCCGAGGTGCTGCCCCCGGTTCCGGGTTACCTCGAGGTCGAGCTCGACAAGCTGGAGGCCCGTCTGGTCCGTCGTCCGAAGCGCGCCGAGGTCCCCGTGACCTGTGACGTGCAGCTGGTCGTCGAGTACTACGCCGCGCGCTGAGTCCAGCGACTCTGCCCTCGGAGTTCAGCGAACTCCGAGAACACGCCGAGGAGGCGTCGGGGGCATCCCCGGCGCCTCCTTCGCGTTTGCGCATACGATGGAGACCGTTGTGACGTGCGACCCGAACCGGAGGTGATGACATGAAGACCCTGCTGTGGTTCCTCATCGGCGTGATCGGCGGCTTCGTCGCCGCGCACTTCCTGAACAAGGATCCGCGCGGACACGACGTGCTGGCGGCCGTCGACGACCGGATCAACGAATTCACCGGGATCCTCGCCGACGCGTTCCACGCGCAGGAGGCCCGCCTCACTCAGGACGGCCCCGCGGACTGACGCGGATCCGCCCTCTCCCGATTCCGCGCTTCGGCGCGCCCTGACAGCAAGGACCCCTCGACGAGCATGAAGACCGCGGAGATCGCGCAGCGCTACCTGAGCTACTTCGAGAAGAACGATCACCTCATCGTTCCCTCGGCGTCGCTGGTCAGCGACGACCCCTCGCTGCTGTTCACCGTGGCCGGCATGGTGCCGATGATCCCGTATCTCACGGGCGTGGTCCCCGCTCCGCATCCGCGCATCGCCGACCTGCAGAAGTGCATCCGCACCAACGACATCGAAGAGGTCGGGCGCACGGCGCGGCACGGCACCTTCTTCCAGATGCTCGGCAACTGGTCCTTCGGGGACTACTTCAAGGAAGGCGCGATCCGCTACGCCTGGGAGCTGCTGACCGGCTCCGAGAGCGACGGCGGACTCGGCTTCGACGAGAAGGACCTCTGGGTCACGGTCTTCGAGACGGACGACGAGGCCGAGGCCATCTGGCGCGATGTGATCGGCCTGAAGCCGGAGCGCATCCAGCGGCTCGGCCGCGCGGACAACTACTGGAACACCGGCCAGCCGGGCCCCGGCGGCCCCGACAGCGAGATCTTCTTCGACCGCGGACCCGCGTACGGCCGGGACGGGGGACCGGCGGTCGATGACAACCGGTTCCTGGAGATCTGGAACCTCGTGTTCATGCAGGACTTCATCGACAACATCCGCGGCAAGACGGAGTTCGACATCGTGGGCGAGCTGCCCATGAAGAACATCGACACCGGCATGGGCCTCGAGCGCGTCGCCTTCCTCAAGCAGGGCGTCGAGAACATGTACGAGACCGATCAGGTGCGCCCCGTGCTGGACCGGGCGGTCGAGCTGTCCGGACTCCGGTATGGCGCCGAGCACGCCGACGACGTCCGCTTCCGCGTGGTCGCCGACCACGTGCGCTCCTCGCTCATGCTGCTCTCGGACGGCGTGCGCCCGTCGAACGAGGGCCGCGGCTACATCCTGCGCCGGCTGATGCGGCGCACCGTGCGATCGATGCGGCTTCTCGGCGTCGACGAGCCCGTGTTCCCCGAGCTGTTCTCCGCCTCCAAGGAGGCGATGAAGAGCGCCTATCCGATCCTCGAGCAGGACTGGGCGCAGCTCTCCGCCGCCGCGAACGCGGAAGAGGAGACCTTCCGCCGCACGCTGGACGCCGGATCCACGATCCTCGACCTCGCACTCGCCGACACGAAGAAGTCGGGCTCGGAGACGCTCCAGGGGTCCGAGGCATTCCTGCTGCACGACACCTACGGCTTCCCGATCGACCTCACGCTCGAGATCGCAGAGGAGGCGGGGCTCAACGTCGACCGCGTCGCGTTCGACGCGCTCATGCAGGAGCAGCGCTCCCGCGCCAAGGCCGATGCGCGCAACCGCAAGCGCCAGATCGCGGATGTGTCGGTGTACGGCGACCTGCGCGCGAAGGGCGAGACGGCGTTCCTGGGCTACGACGAGCTCGAGACGAGCTCGACCGTCCTCGGAATCCTCGTCGACGGCCAGCCCGTCCGCAGCGCCGCAGAGGGGCAGGTGGCGGAGGTGGTCCTCGCCGAGACCACGCTCTACGCCGAGTCGGGCGGCCAGGTCGCCGACAAGGGCGTCATCACCGGTCCCGGCTACGCACTCGAGGTGCTGGACGTGCAGCGTCCCGTCCCCGGGCTGATCAGCCACACCGTCGAGGTGACCACGGGCGTGGTCTCGATCGACGCCCCGGCGACCACGACCGTGGACGCGGCCAACCGCCGCGCCGCGCGTCAGGCGCACTCCGCCACGCACCTCGTGCACGCGGCCCTGCGCGACACGCTCGGCAAGACCGCGACCCAGGCCGGATCCCTGAACCGCGCCGGCTACCTGCGCTTCGACTTCTCCTGGGGTCAGGCGCTGTCCGGCGACACGAAGACCGAGATCGAGGAGATCGCGAACCGCGCCGTGCAGGACGGGCTCGAGGTCACGACGCGGATCATGTCGCTCGACGACGCGAAGGCCGCGGGCGCCATGGCGCTGTTCGGCGAGAAGTACGGCTCGACCGTGCGCATGGTGGACATCGGCGGCCCCTGGTCGCGCGAGCTCTGCGCCGGCACGCACGTGGCTTCGAGCGCCGAGATCGGCCTCATCAACCTCGTCGGGGAGTCCTCCGTCGGCGCATCGAACCGCCGCGTGGAGGCCCTCGTCGGCGCGAACGCGTTCCGTGAGTTCGCCGCCGAGCGCGCCCTCGTGTCCCAGCTCACCTCTGCGCTCAAGACGCCGCGCGACCAGCTCACCGAGCGCGTGACCGACCTCGCCGCGCAGCTCAAGGCCGCCGAGAAGCGGATCGCCCAGTTCGAGGCCGCTGAGCGTGCAGGGCGCATTCCTGCGATTGCGCAGACCGCGACCTCTCAGGGCGCGCTGCAGTTCGTCGCGCACGACCTCGGCGAGGTCGGCGGGGCGGACGAGGTGCGCGAGATCGCGACCGGCGTGCGCGACACCTTCGGTTCCGCGGCTGCGGTCGTGGCGATCTCCGGGGTCGCGAACGGCCGGCCGATGGTGGTCATCGCGACCAACGACACCGCCCGTGCCCAGGGCGCGAAGGCCGGTGCTCTGGCCAAGATCGCCGCGGGCGTGCTGGGCGGCGGCGGCGGCGGTCGTGACGATGTCGCGCAGGGCGGCGGATCCGATGCGGCGGCGCTGCCTGCGGCGTTCTCCGCGATCGAGCAGGAGCTGCGTCGAGCGTGACCGGGTTCCGACGGGGCGTGCGGCTCGGCATCGATGTGGGCCGTGCCAGGATCGGCGTGGCGCGGTGCGATCCGGACGGACTGCTCGCCGTTCCGGTGGAGACCGTCCCGCGCGGTGACGCGGCGGTCGCGCGGATCGCCGAGCTCGCGGCCGAGTACGCGCCGCTCGAGCTCGTCGTGGGCCTGCCGATCAACCTCCGCGGCGAGGACACCGCGTCGACCGTCGACGCTCGCGACTTCGCGGCGGCTCTCGGGCGGGCGTGCGGGATCGCCGTGCGCCTCATCGACGAGCGGCTGAGCACCGTCACCGCACACCAGGCCCTTCGCGCCTCCGGACGCACGCAGCGCAATTCTCGCGGTGTGGTGGACCAGGCTGCCGCCGTCGTGCTGCTGCAGCACGCGATCGACACGGAGAAGAACACCGGCAACCCGGCCGGTGCGGCCCTGATTCTCGATGAGGAGAGCATCTGACATGTCCGACCGATCGCCGTCGGCCGCCACGCCGGAGAACGAGCCCGTCTCCCACGACCTCTTCGGCGCGCTGCCCGATCCGCAGGTGCGGGCTCCCCGCCCCGCCGAGCAGCCCGCCGTCCCGGGTTCTCGCCGCGCGGTCCGCGAGGCCGCCTCGTCATCCTCCGCGACGCCGTCTTCAGGATCGGCCGAGGGGGCCGGCGCCCCCGCGGAGCACCATGACCCGGTGCACTCGACGCTCGAGGCGCTGTTCCACCACGAGGCCGAACCGCCGGCGGTGCCGAAGCGGAAGAGGCGCCGCGGCTGCCTGGTCGCGCTGCTCGTGGTGTTCGTGCTCATCGCAGGTGTCGCCACCGGCGGACTGTGGGTGTGGAACACCTACGGCGGCAAGATCAGCGAGGTCATGGGCTGGGGGCCGTCGAAGGACTTCGAGGCGGGTCAGGCCACGGGCAACGCGCTCGTGACCATCAAGAAGGGCGATGGCGGGCAGCAGGTCTCCGAGGCGCTGTACGACGCCGGCGTGACGAAGACCTCCAGCGTCTTCTACGACATGATGGTCAAGGAGAACATCGTCAACACGTTCTACCCCGGCGTGTACAAGCTCGAGCTGAAGATGACGGCCGCGGCTGCGCTCAAGGCGCTGAACGACCCGAAGAACAAGATGCAGAACTCGGCGGTGCTCCCCGAGGGCCTCTCGGTCGCGGAGACGATCTCTCGCATCTCGCAGAGCGTGGACGTGCCGCTCGCAGACCTCCAGGCCGCGGTGAAGAACCCGGCGGACTACGGCGTGAACGCGCCGTCGCTCGAGGGATGGCTGTTCCCGGCGCTCTACGAGTTCGCGCCAGGGGCGACCGCGAAGGATGTGGTGTCGACGCTCGTGCAGCGCACCAGGGACTCGCTCAGCGCCGCCGGAGTGCCGTCCGCGGACGAGCAGCGGGTTCTCACGATCGCGTCGATCGTCCAGCGAGAGGCGCGTGCGGAAGGCGACTTCTACAAGGTCTCCCGGGTGATCCAGAACCGTCTGGATCAGGGCATGAAGCTGCAGATGGACTCGACCGCGCAGTACGGCTACGGCGAGCTCCACAGCGGTTCGGCCAGCACCTCGGACGCGGCGCAGACCGATGACAACCCCTGGAACACGTACGTGATCGACGGGCTGCCGAAGACGCCCATCTCGAACCCGGGTGACAAGGCGATCGACGCGGCCATGCATCCGGCCGACGGACCCTGGCTGTATTTCGTGACGGTCAACCTCGACACCGGCGAGACCGTGTTCTCGACGACCTACGCCGAGCACGAGGCCTCCGTGAAGCAGTGGCAGGACTGGTGCAAGGCGAACCCTGACTCGGGCTGCTGACGTGTCCGCGATCGAGGCCGCGCCCTCGCGACTGGCGGTCTGGGGTGATCCGATCGATCACAGTCGCTCACCCGACCTGCACGGCGCCGCCTACCGGGTGCTCGGACTGGACTGGGAGTACGGCCGCCGCCGGGTCGACGAGGCCGGATTCGACGACACGCTGGACGGACTCGACGACACCTGGCGCGGACTCTCGCTCACGATGCCGTTGAAGGAGCGCGCCCACGCGCGCGCCGACCTGCTGGATGAGGACGCACTCCTCACCGGGGCGGTGAACACGCTGCTGCTGGGCGAGGAGGTCCGCGGCTTCAACACGGATGTCGGCGGACTCACCTCCGCGCTCGTCGCGGGCGGGCTCGGCTCGGCGCGCACGGCCCGCGTCCTCGGCGGCGGAGCGACGGCCCGGTCGGCCCTGGTGTCGCTGCTGCGCCTCGGCGCCGGCACCGTCGAGCTCAGGACGCGTCGCGCCGAGCAGGCGGCCGAGCTGGCCGGATTCGCGGAGCGGATCGGGCTGCGGGCGACCACGGCGGAGCTCGCGTCGGAGGCCATCCCGTCGGCCGTCGACCTGACGATCTCGACGCTCCCCGGCACCGCGGTGCTGCCCGATGCCGTCATGACCGCGCTCGCGAACCGCGGCGGAGCGCTGTTCTCCGCCGCCTACGCACCCTGGCCCACCCCGCTCGTCCGCGCGTGGGGCGATGCTCCCGTCCTGAGCGGCCTCGAGATGCTGCTGCACCAGGCGGTCCGGCAGATCCGGATCTTCCTGCACGGGAGCCCGGAGCAGGAGCTTCCCGACGAACCCGGCGTGCTCGAGGCCATGCGGGCGGCCCTGCGCTGAGGAATCCTCCGGTGCGCGAAGTCATGCGGGCGGGGGTGCTCTGAACGCATGGGAGACTAGGTGAATGCTCCGCGTGCTCACGGCCGGCGAATCGCACGGCCCCGAACTCATTGCCGTCATGGAGGGTCTGCCTGCGGGCGTCCCGCTGTCGCGTGAGGCGATCCAGTCCGACCTGCAGCGCCGCAAGCTCGGCTATGGGCGCGGGTCGAGGATGAAGTTCGAGCAGGACGAGCTCTCGATCTCCGGCGGTGTGCGGCATGGCTTCTCGCTCGGCAGCCCGATCGCAATGCGGATCGGCAACACCGAGTGGCCCAAGTGGGTCGAGGTGATGAGCGCGGACCCGGTCGAGCTCACCGACAAGTCCCGCGGACGCAGCGCGGCACTGACCCGCCCGCGCCCCGGCCACGCCGACCTCGTCGGCATGCAGAAGTACGGCTTCGATGAGGCGCGTCCGATACTGGAGCGTGCGAGCGCCCGGGAGACCGCCGCCCGGGTCGCCCTCGGTGCCGTGGCCCGCGCCTTCCTGGGCGAGCTCGGCATCCGCCTGGTCAGCCACACCCTGTCGATCGGTCCGGTCCAGGTGCCGGAGGGATCCGCCCTGCCGACGCCGGACGACGTCGAAGCCCTCGACGCGGATCCGCTGCGCTGCTTCGACCCCGCGACCTCCGCGCGCATGGTGGACGAGGTCGACGCGGCCCGCAAGGACGGTGACACCCTCGGCGGCATCGTCGAGGTGCTGGCCTACGGCCTGCCGCCGGGGCTCGGCTCCCACGTGCACTGGGACCGCAGGCTGGACGCGCGGCTCGCCTACGCGCTCATGGGCATCCAGGCGATCAAGGGCGTCGAGGTGGGGGACGGGTTCGAGACCACCCGCCGGCGCGGATCCGCCGCGCACGACGAGCTCTTCGTGACGGGTGCCGGCATCAGCCGCGGCTCCGACCGCGCGGGCGGCACCGAGGGCGGCATGTCCACCGGCACCGTCCTGCGCGTGCGCGCCGGCATGAAGCCGATCGCCACCATCCCGCACGCGCTGCGCACCGTCGACGTCGCCTCGGGCGAGCAGGCCACCGCCCACCACCAGCGTTCCGACGTCTGCGCCGTGCCCGCGGCGGGCGTCGTGGCCGAGGCCATGGTCGCGATCGAGCTCGCGAACTCGGTGCTGGAGAAGTTCGGCGGCGACAACGTCGCGGAGACCCGGCGCAACCTCGAGGCGTACCTCGCCGCGATCCCGGAGGAGCTGCGGACGACGCCCGCCTCCGAGGCGGCGCTGATCCTGCACGATGAGCTCGGCTGAGGCTCAGGCGCCGGAGCTGCTGGTCCTCGTGGGTCCCATGGGGGCCGGCAAGACCAGCATCGGCCGCAGAGTGGCCAGGGCCACGGGGCTCCGCTTCGTCGACACCGACAAGGCGATCGCGCAGGAGCACGGACCGATCCCGGCGATCTTCGCCGAGCACGGTGAAGCGCAGTTCCGGGTGTGGGAGCGCGAGGCCGTCGCCGAAGCGGTCGCCGGCGGCGGGGTGATCTCGCTGGGCGGGGGAGCGGTGCTCGCCCCGGAGACCAGGGCGCTGCTGCGCATCGCCCCGGTCGTGCTGCTCACCGTGTCGCCCGAGGCGGTCGCGGTGCGGATCGCCGGCGAGGGGCGCCCGCTGCTGCACGGCGAGGAGGATCCGGTCCAGCGCTGGTCCCGGATCTACGCCGAGCGGCGGGCGCTGTACGAAGAAGTCGCCGACACGTGCTTCGACACCTCGAGAGTGCCGATGTCGCGGGTCGCAGATCAGGTCGTGGAATGGATGAGAGGACGAGCATGAGCGCGGAGCAGAACGACGGGGTCACGACGATCGCGGTGACGGGGAGCACCCCGTACGACATCAGCGTGGGGCGGGACATCCTCGATCGCGTCTCCGCGGCTCTGGCGCCGAGCGTCCGCAAGGTGCTCGTCGTGCACCCGCCCACCCTCGCGGATCGCGCTGCGCTGCTTCGCGATCGCATCGTCGCCGACACCGCGAACGGCCCGCGCGAGGTGCTGCTCGCCGAGATCCCGGATGCGGAGCAGGGCAAGCGCATCGAGGTCGCGCAGTTCCTGTGGCAGATCATGGGCCAGGCCGACTTCACGCGCACCGATGCGGTCGTCGGCTACGGCGGCGGGGCGGTCACCGACCTCGCCGGCTTCGTCGCGGCGACCTGGCTGCGCGGCGTGCAGATCGTCCAGGTGCCGACGACCGTGCTCGGTCTCGTCGACGCCGCGGTGGGCGGGAAGACCGGCATCAACACGAACGAGGGCAAGAACCTCGTCGGCGCCTTCTGGGCCCCCCGCGCGGTGATCGGCGACCTCGACGAGCTGACCAGTCTGACGCCGAACGAGGCGACCGCGGGCTTCGCCGAGGTCGTCAAGGCCGGATTCATCTGGGCGCCCGAGATCCTCGACATCATCGAGGCGGATCCGGCCCGTGCCGTGGATCCGCTCACCGCGGAGTTCCGGCGCGCGGTCGAGCTCGCGATCGGCATGAAGGCCACCGTCGTCTCGGAGGACTTCCGCGAGGCCGGTCAGCGCGAGATCCTCAACTACGGCCACACGCTCGGTCACGCGATCGAGCACGCCGAGCGCTACCGCTGGCGCCACGGCGCCGCGATCTCCGTGGGCATGCTGTTCGCGGCCGAGCTCTCCCGGCTGGCAGGGCGGCTCTCCGACGACGACGCCAATCGGCACCGCGCGATCCTCGAGTCCCTCGGGCTTCCGACCTCGTACCGCGCCGGGGCGTGGCAGACTCTGCTCTCCACGATGCAGCGCGACAAGAAGAGCCGCGGCGGGATGCTGCGCTTCATCGTGCTGGACGGCATCGCCAAGCCCACCGTGCTGCAGGCCCCCGACGAGTCGCTGCTCTTCGCCGCGTACCAGGAGGTGGGCGAGTGAGCATCGAGGTGCGCCGGGTCCTGGCCACGGAGTGGGCCGACGTCCGCGATCTGCGCCTGCGCGCCCTGCAGGATCCGGTCGCCGCGCTCGCGTTCCTGGACACCTTCGAGAACGCCTCCGCGCAGCCCGACGAGTTCTGGCAGCATCGCACCGCCAATGCTGCGGAGGGCGGTGCCAACGCGCAGTTCGTGGCGATCGGCGATGACGGCGGATGGTTCGGGTCCGCCACAGTGCTGCCTTCGGGGCTCGAGGGCCCCGAATCGACCGCGCTCGTAGTCGGCGTGTACGTGGCAGAGGGGCACCGGGGCGCCGGAGCCATCGAGAGTCTCCTCGACGAGTGCGCGACATGGTCCGCCGAACAAGGCGCCTACGCGCTCACCCTCGAGGTCCACGTGGACAACCACCGCGCGCAGGCTGCCTACGAGCGTTGCGGCTTCACGCGCACGGGGCAGATCACCGAGCTCGAGAACGGGCGCGAGTACGTGATGGTGCGCCCGCTCGTGCCCGACGCGCGCTGATACCGTGAGCACGTGACAACGCCGCGCCGCCTGCTCCTCGTCAACGGACCGAACCTCAACCTGCTCGGACAGCGCGAGCCGGGGATCTACGGATCCGCGACGCTCGCCGATGTGGAGCGGATCACGGCGGAGGCGGCCGGCGCGTACGGCTACGAGGTCCGCGCGGTGCAGAGCAACCACGAGGGCGTGCTCCTGGATGCGATCCACGACGCCCGCGAGGACTGCGGCGGCATCGTGATCAACGCCGGAGCCTATACGCACACCTCGGTCGCCCTGCGTGATGCCCTCACCGGTGTCGCTCTGCCGTTCGCCGAGATCCACATCTCCGACGTCTATGCACGCGAGGAGTTCCGGCATCATTCGTACCTCACGGACGTCGCTGCGGTGCATGTCGTGGGGGAGGGCGTGCAGGGGTATGCGACAGCGACACGTCGTCTGATCCTGTTGCTCGAGGGTCAGGCGGACGGCTGATCCGCGGCACCGCATCGACGTTTTGAAATGACTGAGTCGACTCATTAAGGAGTAGACTCAATTTCATGACCACGGAGAGCGCCCCCGGGCGCCGCGAACGGAACATGATCGAGAAGCGGGAGCGCATCTCCGCCGCCGCCTCCGAACTGTTCGCGGTGCAGGGGTACGAGCCCACGACGACCCAGCAGATCGCCGATCTCGCGGACGTCTCGATCGGCACGGTGTTTCGCTACGCCACGACGAAGGCCGAGCTGCTGCTGATGGTGCGCAACGCCGAGTTCGCTCGCGCGGTGCTGGACGGGCTGGCCGCGGCGGACCGGATCGAGGACGTCGAGCGCGCAGTGCTGGCCGCGATCGAGCCGGTGGTGTCCGCGTCGCGCACGAGCAGAGACGTCGCCCTGTATCAGCGCGAGCTCATGTTCGGGCCGGTGGATGAGCCGTACCGGGCCGAGGGGCTCGCGACCGTGATGGAGCTCGAGGAGGGGCTCGCCGCGATCCTCTCGCGTCCGGCGCCCGTCGACCAGGAGGGCAGGGACGCGGCGGGCGCGGTGTTCGCCGTCGTCCATCTCGCGATCGTCCGTGCGGGCATCGTGGGAGCGTCCGCACCGGACCTCGTGTCCCAGGTGCGGCAGATCGTCGCGGGGCATCGCGCCGTGACGGAATCGAGAGCGGGCGGGGCCCGCAGAGGAGAAGGACAATGAACGACATCACACGCGTGGTCGTGCTCGGCACGGGCGTGCTGGGCTCCCAGATCGCCTTCCAGACGGCGTTTCGCGGATTCCCCGTGGTCGCCTATGACATCGACGAGAAGGCTCTCGCGGCGGCGAAGGAGCGATTCGAGGGCCTCGCCGCGACGTACCGCGCAGAGGTGGACGGCGCCGCGGACGGCAAGGCCGAGGAGGCGCTCGCCCGTCTCTCGTTGTCTTCGGACCTCGCGGACGCCGTGAAGGATGCGGACCTTGTGATCGAGGCGATTCCAGAGGTCCTCGAGATCAAGCGTGCGACCTTCGAGAAGCTCGCGGCCGCAGCGCCGGCCCGCACGATCTTCGCGACGAACTCCTCGACCCTGCTGCCGAGTGACATCGCGCCCTTCACCGGCCGGCCCGACCGCTTCCTCGCCCTGCATTTCGCGAATCGCGTCTGGACCTTCAACACCGCCGAGGTCATGGGAACCGCCGACACCGACCCGGCCGTGTTCGAGGCGGTGGCGGCCTTCGCCGAGCGCATCGGCATGGTGCCGATCCGCATCCACAAGGAGAAGGCCGGCTATGTGCTGAACTCGCTGCTCGTCCCCTTCCTGAACGCGGGCCTCGCCCTCGCGGCGGGTGGCTATGCCGAGCCCGAGGACGTGGACAAGACCTGGCGCATCGGCACCGGAGCGCCGATGGGGCCGTTCCAGATCTACGACGTGATCGGGCTCACCACGCCCTACAACATCCTCGTGCACGGCTCGGAGTCCGACCAGCGTCTCGCGGCCTGGCTCAAGGAGAACTACATCGATCAGGGCAAGCTCGGCGTCGCGACCGGTGAGGGCTTCTACCGGTACGGCTGACTTCGCTCACAGGCCGAGCGGCGGGCATCCCGTAAGATTGAACGTCGGCCGCTCGGCCGCGAACCTCAGGAACGGACTTCTCAGACCCATGGCATCGACCGCAGACATCAAGAACGGCGTCGTCCTCTCCATCGACGGACAGCTCTGGAACGTCATCGAGTTCCAGCACGTCAAGCCCGGCAAGGGCGGCGCTTTCGTCCGCACGAAGCTCAAGAACGTCGTGAGCGGCAAGGTCGTCGACCGCACCTACAACGCGGGCGCCAAGATCGACATCGAGAACGTCGACCGCCGCGACTTCACCTACCTCTACACCGATGGCGACAACTACGTCTTCATGGACCAGGAGGACTACGACCAGATCAACGTGGCCGCCGCCACGGTCGGCGACGCGAAGAACTTCATGCTGGAGAACCAGCAGGTCCAGATCGCGCTGAACAACGGCAACCCGCTCTACATCGAGCTGCCCGCCTCCGTCGTGCTCGAGGTCACCTACACCGAGCCCGGCCTGCAGGGCGACCGCTCGTCGGCCGGCACCAAGCCCGCCACCCTCGAGACCGGCTACGAGATCCAGGTCCCGCTGTTCCTGGAGACCGGCACCAAGGTCAAGGTCGACACGCGCACCGGCGGCTACCTCGGCCGCATCAACGACTGACGCGTGGGCGCCCGGACCAAGGCGCGCAAGCGCGCCCTCGACATCCTCTTCTCCGCGGACGTGCGCGGTGACGACCTCGCCGTGACGCTCGCCGCCGAGGCCAAGCGCGCGTCCGCCGAGCCCGCCCGCGAGGCCTCCTGGCTCTATGCGCGCGAGATCGTCGACGGGATCATCGATCACCGCGACGAGATCGACGAGCAGATCACCACGCACAGCCGTGACTGGAAGCTCGACCGGATGCCGGCCGTGGACAGGGCGCTGCTGCGCATCGGTGTGTGGGAGATCCTCCGCAACGACGAGGTGCCGACGGCCGTCGCGATCGACGAGGCCGTGGAACTCGCCAAGGAGTTCTCCACCGACGAGTCCGGCGCATTCGTGCACGGCGTGCTCGCCCGGGTCGCGCGCTCGGCCTGATCCGATCGCACCACGGTCTGCTGCCCGGGGCGTGTCCGTTCCGGGGGCGTTCCGGGGGCGCAGGATCACGGTTTCTCCCGGGATCCTGCGCCCCGAGACGGAGCAGGGCGCCCGTAGCGCGACCGGTGGTGTCCGTGGCCTGCGGGAGGATGGATCATCATGACCTCCGCTGACGCCGACGACTGGCGCGTACTGCTGCCGTCCACCCGGGCGAGCGGGGCTCCGCTGGCCCTCGGGGTCGAGTTGCGCCGTCGCGACCGCGCCGATGCGAGGCACTGGGCGTCGCGGCCGCTTCGCACGGCGACCGCGCGGGATCTGGCCAAGGATCCGGGCGAGCTGTTCCTCGCCGTCCGTCCGCTGCGGCGCAACGATGCCGGATCCGCGTGGGTGCAGTCGGAGGCCGACTGGGACGCCGTCCGCCGTCCCGGCACGCGTTACGACGAGGCGCACTCGCGCTGGTTCGCCGACCTGCTGAGCATCTCGCGCGACTCGCTGCTGTCCGGCACGGCCGGGGACTGGCTGCTGCTGGATCCGGTCGCCTCCCCGTTGCTGTGGCCGCATCTGCAGTCGGCGTCCGCGACCGGGATCGCCCTCGTCGCGACCGAGCGCAGCACCCGCCTGCGGTGGGCGGAGGAGCTGCGGATCGCGGTGGACATCGCCGCGGACGGTGACGGCGGGCTCGTCCTCTCCGCCTCGGCCGACGGCGAGGGAGAGTCGTTCCCCGCCGCGGCGACGCACGCGGTGGGTTCGGGCGGCGTGTACGCGCACCGCGTCGTCGGCAAGAGGATCGACCTCGTGCTCGGACGGGTGCCGCTGACCGACGGTGTGCGGGCGCTCCTGTCGGCGCCGGCCGGGCTGACGGTCGCGCCGGTGGACAGGAAGGCCTTCTTCCGGGACGGGTATCCGACGCTCCTGCGCGGGGGACAGGTCCGCGCGGGGCACGGCGTCACGCTCCCCGCGGCGCCGAAGCCCGTGCCGCTCCTCGTGATCGACTTCCGCCCCGACGACGTCGTGGGGTACCGGCTGCATTGGGACTACCCGGGCTACGCACGCTTCCCCCTCGACGTGCGCGCCGCCGAGTCGGGGGTCCGCGACGGCGCCGCGGAGGGGCAGCTGCGTCCTTCCGTGCTCGCGACCTGGACCGAGGTCACGGGGCTGCCCTTCATGCTCGCCGGCGCGCTGCGCGATGCCGATGCGGCCGAGTTCGTCTCGCAGCTGGCGCCGGCCCTCGAAGCGCGCGGCATCGCCACGGAGACCACCGGCACGCCGCGGACGTACGCGCAGCTCACGGGCGATCCGTCGATCACCGTCAGCACGGTGGAGAGCACGGATCCGGACTGGTTCGAGCTCGGCGTCCTGGTGCGGATCGACGGCCGCACGATCCCGTTCGAGCCGCTGTTCCGGGCACTCGCCCTCCGCCAGGGCAAGCTCAAGCTCGTCGACAACACCTGGTTCTCGCTGCGCCACCCCGCTTTCGACCGGCTCAAGGAGCTTCTGGACGAGGCGGCGGAGCTCGCCGAGTGGGAGACCGGGCCGAGGATCGCGCGCACCCATTTGACGCTGTGGGAGGACTTCGAGGATCTCGCCGACGAGACGCTCCCCGCGCGGACCTGGCGGGCCGCCGTCGAGGGGCTCCGCGCTGATCCGGGTGAGGATCCGGTTCCGGTCCCGTCCGTCATCACCGCCGAGCTGCGCCCCTACCAGCGCGAGGGGTTCACGCGGCTCGCACGGCTCTGGCAGCACCGCCTCGGCGGCATCCTCGCCGACGACATGGGCCTGGGCAAGACCCTGCAGCTGCTCGCGCTCATCGCTCACGCACGGGAGGGGCAGAGCGAGCCGACCGCAGGCGGCGCCGCACCGTGGCTGGTCGTGGCGCCCACCTCGGTGCTGCCGGTGTGGCAGCGCGAGGCCGAGCGCTTCGCGCCGGGGCTCCGCGTCGCGGTGGCCGGTCGTACCCGTGACGCGCACGGCGTCGACCTCGCCGCCCACATCGACGGTGCGGACCTCGTGATCACGTCGTACACCGTCCTGCGCCTGGACTCGGAGGAGTTCGCGCGCCGGCCGTGGTCGGGCGTCGTGCTCGACGAGGCGCAGAACGTGAAGAACCCGGCGACCAAGCAGCATCAGGCGGTCGCGGCGCTCGATGCCGGGGCGGTCTATGCCGCGACCGGCACGCCGCTGGAGAACGGGCTGGGGGAGCTGTGGGCGCTCCTGAGCCTCACGTCTCCCGGCCTGTTCGCCTCGGCGCGGAGGTTCCGGGAGGACTTCATCCAGCCGATCGAGCAGGGCAAGGTGCCGGAGAACGCCGAGGGCGCCCCGTTCCGGCGCTCCCGCATCGAGCTGCTGCGACGGCGGATCCGCCCGTTCCTCATCCGCCGCACCAAGGAGCTCGTCGCACGCGATCTCCCCGAGCGCCAGGAGCAGGTGCTCCGCGTCGAGCTCGCCCCCGCGCACCAGCACCGCTACGACACGGTGCTGCAGCGCGAGCGGCAGAAGATCCTCGGGCTGCTGCCCGACCTCGACCGGCAGCGCTTCATCGTGTTCCGCTCGCTCACGATGCTGCGCATGCTGAGCCTGGCGCCGGGGCTGATCGAGCCCGACGACGCGGGCATCGCCTCCCGGAAGCTCGAGGAGCTCGTCGAGCGGCTGATCGAGCTGCGCTCCGAGGGCCACAGAGCGCTCGTGTTCAGCCAGTTCACCTCGTTCCTCGGTCTCGCTGCCGAACGGCTCCGCCGGGCAGGGCTCCGGGTCTCGTACCTGGACGGATCGACCAGGGACCGGGACCGGGTGGTGCAGGACTTCAGGGAGGGGGATCAGGACGCCTTCCTCCTCAGCCTCAAGGCCGGCGGAACCGGCCTCACCCTCACCGAGGCCGACTACGTGTTCCTGCTGGATCCCTGGTGGAACCCTGCGGCCGAGGCGCAGGCCGCCGATCGCGCGCACCGGATCGGGCAGCAGAATCGCGTCTTCGTCTACCGCATGATCTCCGAGGGCACGATCGAGGAGAAGGTGCTCGCCCTGCAGCAGCGCAAGGCGCGACTGTTCTCTGCGGTGCTCGATGACGAGGACCTCTTCGCGCAGTCCCTGACCGCCGCCGACATCCGCGAACTGCTCGGCTGAGCCGCGGCCCGGGGCGCCGTCACGCTCGTGACACGGCTGTCGGATCCGGTTATGCACGGGCCGTCTCCAGGCCCGACAAGGATGGCCCCGGTAGGATCGACAGGTCCACACAGGAGGAGAAACATGCGGATCACGGGACTCGGGCATGCCGGGATGTTCATCGAAACGGTCGGCGGGAACATCATCTGCGACCCCGTGCTCGGCCCGTCCTTCTACGGATCCTGGTTCCCGTTCCCCGACAACCGCGGCCTCGACTGGGAGCGTCTCGGACGCGAGGCCGACTTCCTCTACGTGTCGCACCGGCACCGCGACCACTTCGACCCGCGACTGCTCGAGCGCTACATCCGCAAGGACATCGAGGTTCTCCTGCCGGAGTACCCGACCGACGACCTGGAGAAGGATCTCCGTGCCCTCGGGTACGAGAACATCACCTACGCGCCGGCCGGTGAGATCATCGAGCGCGGTGCGCTCAAGATCATGATCACGCCGCTGCGCGCCCCCAGCGACGGCCCGATCGGCGACTCCTCGCTCAGCGTCGACGACGGCTCCGGTTCGGTGCTGAACCAGAACGACTCGCACCCGCTCGACCTCGAACGGCTCCTCACGTTCGGCAAGCCCGACGCCTACTTCACGCAGGTGTCCGGTGCGATCTGGTGGCCCATGGTCTACGACCTGCCGCTCGACGCCAAGCAGAACTTCGCCCGCCTCAAGCGCGAGGCGCAGAACAAGCGCGCGATGTACTACATCGAGAAGGTCGATGCCCCGCACGTCTTCCCGATGGCGGGCCCGCCGATGTTCCTCCGCGACGAGCTCTTCGACTTCAACGGCATCGGCCGCAACGGCGAGTCGATCTTCACGGATCAGAAGCAGTTCCTCGCGCACATGAACGAGCTCGCCCCGCAGTACGACGGGCACCTGTTCGTGCCGGGGACCGTGGTGGCCCTCGAGAACCGGGAGATCGCGTCGGTCGAGCAGACCCTCTACACCGAGGACGAGCTGCGTCACATCTTCGACGAGAAGTGGGACTACCTCGAGGAGCAGCGCGCCGCCCGGCAGCAGGAGCTCCGCGACGAGGAGGCCCGTCGCTCGCCGGTCCTTCCTCCGGAGGAGATGCTCGCCGCGATCAAGGAGTGGTGGGAACCGCTGCTCAAGAAGTCCCGCACCATCCGGCTCGGCGTGGGCGGCAACGTCCGCTTCCGCATCGGCGAGCTCGACATGGTGGTCGACTTCCCCAAGGCCAAGGTGCGCGAGTACGCGGGGGAGGAGTGCATCTACTGGTACACGATCCCCGCCGATCTGGTCTCCACCAACATCGCCGACCACGAGATCGACTGGTCGAACTCGATCTTCCTGTCCATGCAGTTCTCCGTCGGACGCAGCGGGAAGTTCAACGAGTTCCTCACGACCTTCCTCAAGTGCCTGTCCGTCGACCGGATCGAGTACGTCGAGAACTGGTACCAGGAGCAGACCGATCAGACCGAGGACGCCGAGGTCGGCGACTGGATCGTGCAGCGACGCTGCCCGCACCTGCGCGCCGACCTGACCCGCACCGGATCCGTCGACGATGAGGGCGTACTCACCTGCAGCATGCACGACTGGAAGTGGGATCTGAAGACGGGCCGCTGCCTGTCCACGAGCGGGCACCCGATCCGGGCCACGCAGATCGATCCGGTCACCGAGGCTGCGCTCAGCGAAGCGTCCTGACACGCGCAAGACACCACATCCTGCACGAGACGTCGCGTGTGACGTGGTGTTTCGTGCACGGTGTGGTGTCTCGCGCTCTGATCGTCTCCGCTAGACTGGACCCGTCTTCAGAAGCAACCTTTAACACCGTCCCGTGAGGCGGAGAAGGGAGCCGGCAGATGAGCGCACGTACCGTGCTGCAGGAAGCCGACATCAGGCGCGCCTTGACGCGCATCGCCCACGAGATCCTCGAATCCAACCGGGGAGCGGAGGATCTGATCCTCCTGGGCATCCCCACCCGCGGTGTTCCGCTCGCCGAGCGCCTCGCGCTGCTGATCACGGAGATCGCGCAGACCGCGGTCCCGGTCGGATCGCTCGACGTCACGCTCTTCCGCGACGACCTCGCGAAGCACCCGACGCGATCGCCGCACCGCACGCAGATCCCGGCCGGCGGCATCGACGGGAAGACCGTCGTCCTGGTCGACGACGTGCTCTTCTCCGGCCGCAGCATCCGCGCCGCCCTCGACGCGCTGCAGTCCGTCGGCCGCCCCGCCGTGGTGCGCCTCGCGATCCTCGTCGACCGCGGACACCGCGAGCTGCCGATCCGTCCCGACTTCGTCGGCAAGAACATCCCCTCCTCCCGCGCCGAGCGCGTCAACGTGCGCCTGCGCGAGGACGACGGCGAGGAATACGTCTCGATCGAGGGAGGCGACGAATGAGGCACTTGCTCGACACCAGGACGCTCGCGCGCGAGGATGCGATGCGCATCCTCGACATCGCCGAGGACATGGCGGACACGCAGTCCCGCGAGGTCAAGAAGCTGCCGACCCTCCGCGGCAAGACCGTGGTGAACCTCTTCTTCGAAGACTCCACCCGCACGCGCATCTCTTTCGAGGCCGCCGCCAAGCGGCTCTCCGCCGACGTGATCAACTTCGCCGCCAAGGGGTCCAGCGTCTCCAAGGGCGAGAGCCTCAAGGACACGGCCCAGACACTGGAGGCGATCGGCGCCGACGCCGTGGTCGTTCGGCACCCCGCGTCCGGCGCCCCGCGCACGCTCGCCACGAGCGGCTGGATCTCGGCCGGCGTCGTGAACGCGGGCGACGGCACGCACGAGCATCCCACCCAGGCTCTGCTCGACGCCTACACGATCCGCAAGCGCCGCTTCGGGACGGACAGCCGCGGCCGCGACCTCAGCGGAGTGCGCGTCGTGATCGTCGGAGACGTTCTCCACTCCCGCGTGGCGCGCTCCAACGTCTGGCTGCTCTCGACGCTCGGCGCGGAGGTCACGCTGGTCACCCCGCCGACGCTGATCCCTCAGGACGTCACGGCCTGGCCGGCACGCGTCCTGTACGACCTGGATGCGGCGCTGGTCGAGGAGCCGGACGCCGTGATGATGCTGCGGATCCAGCTCGAGCGCATGCATGCGGCCTTCTTCCCCTCCGAGCGCGAGTACACCCGCCGGTGGGGGCTGGACGCGGCGCGGCTGCGGCGGCTGCCCGACGATACGATCGTGATGCACCCCGGTCCGATGAACCGCGGACTGGAGATCTCCTCCGACGCCGCCGACTCCGCCCGCTCCACCGTGCTGGAGCAGGTCACGAACGGCGTGTCCGTGCGGATGGCGGCGCTGTATCTGCTGCTGGCGGGGGAGCGCCCCGAGCCGGACAGGACAGGGACGAGCGCTGCGACCGAGGAGTTCGAGATGAATCGAGGAGACCGATGACCGAGAGCCTGCTTTTCCGAGGCGCGAAGATCCTCGGCGCTGATTCCGCGGACATCCTCGTCCAGGACGGGCGGATCGCCGAGGTCGGATCCGGCCTCTCCGCCGCCGGCGCGCGCGTGATCGACGCCGAGGGCCTGGTCGCGCTGCCCGGCCTGGTCGACCTGCACACGCACCTGCGCGAGCCCGGCTACGAAGCCAGCGAGACCGTCCTGTCCGGAACCCGCGCGGCGGCCGCCGGCGGCTTCACCGCCGTGTTCGCCATGCCCAACACCTCGCCCGTCGCCGACTCGGCCGGCGTGGTGGAGCAGGAGCTCGCCCTCGGCGAGGCCGCCGGCTACGCCACGGTGCAGCCCATCGGCGCCGTCACTGTCGGGCAGAAGGGCGAGCGGCTCGCCGAGCTCGGCGCGATGGCCTCCTCGCGAGCGAACGTCCGCGTCTTCAGCGACGACGGCTTCTGCGTGTGGGATCCGCTCATCATGCGCCGGGCCCTCGAATATGTGAAGGCCTTCGACGGCGTGATCGCGCAGCACGCGCAGGATCCCCGGCTCACCGAGGGCGCCCAGCTGAACGAGGGGGCCGTCTCCGCGGAGCTCGGCCTCACCGGCTGGCCCGCGGTCGCCGAGGAGTCGATCATCGCGCGCGACATCCTGCTCGCCGAGCACGTCGGCTCCCGGCTGCACGTCTGCCATCTCTCCACGGCCGGCTCGGTCGAGCTCATCCGCTGGGCGAAGAAGCGCGGTGTCGCCGTGACCGCAGAGGTCACCCCGCACCACCTGCTGCTGACCGACGAGCTCGCCCGCGGCTATGACGCGCGATTCAAGGTCAACCCGCCGCTGCGCACCCAGGAGGACATGCTCGCGGTGCGCGAGGGCCTCGCCGACGGCACGATCGACATCGTCGCGACGGACCACGCCCCGCACCCCAGCGAGGCGAAGGCCTGCGAGTGGCAGGCCGCCGCCAACGGCATGGTGGGCCTCGAGTCCGCACTGCGCGTCGTGCACCAGGCGATGGTGCAGACCGGGCTGCTGGACTGGACCGACGTCGCGCGCGTGATGAGCTCCGCTCCCGCGCGGATCGGATCCCTGGCCGGTCACGGGACGCCGATCGCCGCCGGGCAGCCGGCGGAGTTCGCGCTCTACGACGCCGACGCGGTCGGCGTCTTCGCCGAATCGGACCTGCACGGGCAGAGCACGAACTCGCCGTATCTCGGCCGCGACCTTCCGGGCAAGGTCCTCTGGACGGTGCACCACGGGTACGTGACGCTCGAGGACGGCGTGCTGGCCGACCTCGGGGAGTCCCGGCGACCCGCGGGAGCACGCTCGTGAACCAGCAGATCGCCGGATCCGTCGTCCTCGCGGTCGCCCTGCTGCTGATCCTCGGCGGCGTGCTCGCGTGGCGCGCACGGTTGCGCCGGGACTCCGGCCTCACCGCGCCGATCGGCGTGCCGGAGCACGCGGAGGTGCAGGCCCGCTACGAGACCCTGTACGTCGCGACGACCAAGCACGACCACTCCCTCGAGCGCCTCGCCGTCCGCCCGCTCGTCTACCGCGCCCGCGGCGAGCTCACCATCACGGACCGCGGCGCGGCGCTCAGCCTCGACGGCTCGCCGACCGTGTTCCTCGCGTCGACGCGGCTGATCGAGGCGGATCGTGCCACCGTCACGATCGACCGGGTCGTCGAGCCGGGCGGCCTCATCCGCCTCGCCTGGCGCACGGACGAGGGCAGCGTCGTCGACAGCTATCTCCGCGTCACCGGCGACATCGGCAACACCGATGCCTCCGGCGCCGCGCTCACCGACCTCCAGCGACTCATCAGCTCGCAGCGCCCCGACGCTGCCTCCGCGACAGGAGAATCCGCATGACCCTTCCCCACGACTCCGCCGTGCTCGTCCTCGAGGACGGCACGCGCCACGTCGGGCGCGCCTACGGCGCCCACGGCACCACGCTGGGCGAGGTCGTCTTCGCGACCGGGATGTCCGGCTACCAGGAGACCCTCACCGATCCGTCCTACGCGGGCCAGATCGTGATGCAGACGGCGCCGCATATCGGCAACACCGGGATGAACGACGAGGACCCCGAGTCCCGACGCATCTGGGTCGCCGGGTACATCGTGCGCGACCCCTCGCGCGTCGTGTCGAACTGGCGTGCGAACGCCTCGCTCGACGACACCCTCGTGCGCGACGGCATCGTCGGCATCAGCGGCATCGACACCCGCGCCGTCACCCGCCACATCCGCTCGGCCGGATCCATGCGCGGCGGCATCTTCTCCGGTGCGGACGCCGCGCTGGACGCCGACGAGCAGCTGCGCCGCGTGACCGCCGCGCCGGAGATGGCCGGTCAGAACCTCTCCGCCGCGGTCTCCGTCGAATACGCGGAGATCACGCCGGCGACGGGGGAGCGGATCGGGAACCTCGCCGTGCTCGACCTCGGCGTCAAGCAGTCCACGCTCGACAACCTCGCCGCGCGCGGGTTCGACGTGCACGTGCTGCCGCAGTCCTCCACGTTCGCGGACATCGCGGCCATCGAGCCGGTCGCCGTGTTCTACTCGAACGGCCCCGGCGACCCCTCCGCGTCGGACGCGCAGGTCGCGGTGCTCCGCGAGGTGCTGGACGCGGGTCTGCCGTACTTCGGGATCTGCTTCGGCAATCAGCTGTTCGGCCGCGCCCTCGGGCTCGGTACCTACAAGCTCACGTTCGGGCACCGTGGCATCAACCAGCCGGTGCTGGACAAGGCCACCGGCCGGGTCGAGATCACCGCGCACAACCACGGCTTCGCGGTCGAGGCGCCCATCGAGGGATCCTTCGACAGCCCGCACGGCTACGGCAAGGTCGAGGTCAGCCACGTCGGCCTCAACGACCAGGTGGTCGAGGGACTCCGCGCCCTCGACATCCCGGCCTTCTCGGTGCAGTACCACCCCGAGGCCGCCGCCGGCCCGCACGACGCCAACTACCTCTTCGACAGGTTCGCAGAGCTGGTCCGCCAGGACCAGACCGACCGGTTGCTGAGCGAGGAGCGCAGCGACGAGACGAAGCACGCGACACCGACTTCCACGAAGGACAGCAAGTAATGCCCAAGCGCGACGACATCCACTCCGTCCTCGTCATCGGATCCGGCCCGATCGTCATCGGTCAGGCCTGCGAGTTCGACTACTCCGGCACCCAGGCCTGCCGCGTCCTGCGCGAGGAGGGCGTCCGCGTCATCCTCGTGAACTCGAACCCGGCCACGATCATGACCGACCCGGACTTCGCAGACGCGACGTACATCGAGCCGATCACCCCCGAGGTCATCGAGACCATCATCGCCAAGGAGAAGCCGGACGCGATCCTGCCCACCCTGGGCGGCCAGACGGCGCTGAACGCGGCCATGGCGCTGCACGAGCGCGGAATCCTGGAGAAGTACGGCGTCGAGCTCATCGGCGCGAAGGTCGACGCGATCCAGAAGGGCGAGGACCGCCAGATCTTCAAGCAGCTCGTGCTCGACGCGGGCGCCGACGTCGCCGCGTCGGTGATCTGCCACACGATGGACGAGCTGCTCGAAGGCGCCGAGAAGCTCGGCTACCCGCTGGTCGTGCGCCCCTCCTTCACGATGGGCGGACTCGGATCCGGTTTCGCCTACGACGAGAAGGACTTGCGCCGGATCGGCGGCGCAGGTCTGCACGACTCGCCCACGACCGAGGTGCTCCTGGAGGAGTCGATCCTCGGCTGGAAGGAGTACGAGCTCGAGCTCATGCGCGACACCGCCGACAACACGGTCGTGGTCTGCTCGATCGAGAACGTCGACCCGGTCGGCGTGCACACCGGCGACTCGATCACGGTCGCCCCGGCGCTCACGCTCACCGACCGCGAGTACCAGAACCTGCGCGACATCGGGATCGACATCATCCGCGCCGTCGGCGTGGACACCGGCGGCTGCAACATCCAGTTCGCGGTGAACCCCGAGAACGGCCGCGTCATCGTCATCGAGATGAACCCCCGCGTGTCCCGCTCCTCGGCGCTCGCATCGAAGGCGACCGGCTTCCCGATCGCCAAGCTCGCGGCCAAGCTCGCGCTCGGCTACCGCCTGGACGAGATCCCGAACGACATCACCGGCGTGACCCCGGCGAGCTTCGAGCCCACGCTCGACTACGTCGTCGTCAAGGCGCCGCGGTTCGCGTTCGAGAAGTTCCCTGCCGCCGACGCCACGCTCACCACGACCATGAAGTCGGTCGGCGAGGCCATGGCGATCGGGCGCAACTACACGACGGCGCTGCAGAAGGCGCTCCGTTCGCTGGAGAAGCGCGGATCCTCGTTCCACTGGGGCGCGGAGAGCCGCAGCGTGGAGGAGCTCCTGGAGATCTCGAAGACGCCGACCGACGGCCGGATCGTGGTGCTGCAGCAGGCGCTGCGCAAGGGCGCGACGATCGAGCAGGCGTTCGAGGCCACCGCGATCGACCCCTGGTTCATCGACCAGATGGTGCTGATCAACGAGGTCGCCGAGCAGATCCGCACGGCCCCGGAGCTCGACGCCGACACGATCCGGCTCGGCAAGGACCACGGCTTCTCCGACGCGCAGTTCGCAGAGCTCCGTGGCGTGAGCGAGGCCGAGGTGCGGGGCGTCCGGCACGGGCTCGGCATCCGTCCGGTCTACAAGACGGTCGACACCTGCGCGGGGGAGTTCCCCGCGCTCACGCCGTATCACTACTCCAGCTACGACAGCGAGACCGAGGTCACGCCGTCCGAGCGCACCAAGGTCGTCATCATCGGCTCCGGCCCGAACCGCATCGGCCAGGGCGTCGAGTTCGACTACTCGTGCGTGCACGCCTCCTTCGCGCTCTCGGACGCCGGTTTCGAGACCGTGATGGTCAACTGCAACCCGGAGACCGTGTCCACCGACTACGACACCTCCGACCGGCTCTACTTCGAGCCGCTCACGCTGGAGGACGTGCTCGAGGTGCTGCACGCGGAGGCGCAGAGCGGCACGATCCTCGGCGTCGTCTGCCAGCTCGGCGGACAGACCCCGCTGGGGCTCGCGAAGGGCATCGAGGCGGCCGGCTACACGGTGCTCGGCACGAGCCCGGAGGCCATCGATCTCGCCGAGGAGCGCGAACTGTTCTCGCGGCTGCTCGACGACGCCGGCCTCGTCGCCCCGCGCAACGGCACGGCGATCGACGTGGACGGCGCGGTCGCGGTGGCCGAGGAGATCGGCTACCCGGTGCTGGTGCGCCCGAGCTTCGTGCTCGGCGGGCGCGGCATGGAGATCGTCTACGACACCCCTGCGCTGCGCGACTACTTCGTGCGCACGGCGGGTGAGGTCATCATCGAGGAGGGCAAGCCCCTGCTGGTCGACCGCTTCCTCGACGACGCGATCGAGATCGACGTGGACGCGCTGTACGACGGCGACGAGCTCTACATCGGCGGCGTCATGGAGCACCTCGAGGAGGCCGGCATCCACTCCGGCGACTCGAGCTGCACCCTGCCGCCGGTCTCGCTCGGACGCACCGACATCGACCGGGTGCGCGAGGCGACGCTCGCGATCGCCGAGGGCGTGGGCGTGCGGGGCCTGCTCAACGTGCAGTTCGCGATCAGCGCCGGCGTGCTCTACGTCATCGAGGCGAACCCGCGTGCGAGCCGCACCGTGCCGTTCGTGTCGAAGGCGCTGGGCATCCCGCTCGCGAAGGCGGCGAGCCGCATCCTGTCGGGAACCACGATCGCCGCGCTCAAGGACGAGGGCCTGCTGCCCGAGAACGACGGATCGCGCGTGCCGCTGGGCTCGCCGGTCTCGGTCAAGGAGGCCGTGCTGCCGTTCAAGCGGTTCCGCACCGCCGACGGCCGCGTCGTCGACTCCGTGCTCGGCCCGGAGATGCGCTCGACCGGTGAGGTCATGGGCATCGACCGCGACTTCCCGACCGCGTTCGCGAAGAGCCAGGCCGCGGCCTACGGGGGGACGCCGACCTCCGGCACCGTGTTCATCTCCGTCGCCGACGCCGACAAGCGCGCCGTCATCCTGCCCGCGCACCGGCTGCACCAGCTCGGGTTCACGATCGTGGCGACCACGGGCACCGCGGAGATCCTCTCGCGCAACGGCATCCCGGTGACCGTCGTGGAGAAGTACAGCGAGACCCAGGCGAGCGGCGAGACGAACATCGTCGACCTGATCGACCAGGGCGCGATCGACATCATCGTGAACACGCCGTCCGGCGGCGCCGCACGCGCCGACGGCTACGAGATCCGCGCAGCCGCCGTCGCCGCGGACAAGGCGCTGTTCACCACGATCGCGACGCTCGGCGCCGCCGTGAGCGGGATGGACGCGGCCGACAAGGGCTTCGAGGTCCGCAGCCTCCAGGAGTACGCCCAGGACCGGCTGGCGCGCGCGTGACCGTGACGTCTTTCGGAGCGCGGCTGCGCCGGGCGCTCGACGCGCACGGTCCGCTGTGCGTGGGCATCGACCCGCACGAGGCACTGCTGGACGTCTGGGGCCTGCCCCAGACGGCCGACGGCGTGCGTGCGTTCGGGCTCACCACGGTCGAGGCCGCCGCAGGGCGCGTGGGCATGGTCAAGCCGCAGGTGTCGTTCTTCGAGCGCTTCGGATCCCGTGGCTTCGCCGCGCTGGAGGACGTGATGTCGGCGGCGCGCGCGGCGGGGCTCCTGGTCGTCGCCGACGCGAAGCGCGGCGACATCGGCACGACCATGGCCGGCTACGCGCAGGCGTGGCTCGAGCCGGGCGCGCCGCTCGAAGCCGATGCGCTCACGATCAGCCCCTACCTCGGTGGCGGGTCGCTCGCGGAGGCGATCACCCGCGCGCTTCCCGCGGGCAAGGGCGTGTTCGTGCTCGCCGCGACGAGCAACCCCGAGGGGGCGCCCGTGCAGCAGGCGCTCGTCCCCGCGGCGCTCGCCACGACGCAAGGGGAGACCACCGCGCTGCGCATCACCCGCGACGTCACGGCCTACGACGCGCTTGAAGGCGGACTCGGATCCGTCGGCCTGGTGATCGGCGCGACCATCGACCGGGCGGAGTTCGCGCTGGACGACGACACGCTGCGGACGGTGCCGCTGCTCGCCCCCGGATTCGGCGCACAGGGAGCGACGCCCGCGGATCTGCGTTCGAGATTCGGTACGCTGGCTGGTAACGTCCTGGCTTCCGAAAGCCGGAGCATCCTGTCCGCTGGTCCGGACCGGATCGCAGCGACGATCGAAGAGCGCGCCGCGCGCTACCAGGAGGTCATGGGTGGTTGAACCGGCAGGACGCGCAGTCCCCGAGGTCGATCGCGTCGCCGCTGCGCGCCGAGCGGTCGAGCGCCGCCGCGCGCGGGCGTCTCTGAAGCGCGATCTGACCATGCGAGTGATCGCTCCGCAGGATGTCCTGACCGCAGCCGCGGCCGACCCGCTATCGACGGCGGGAACGCTGCGCGTGCCGGACTTCCTCACCGCCCTGCCCGCGATCGGCGCAGGCAAGCGCGATCGCATCCTCGCCGAGCTGCAGATCTCACCGGTCAAGCGGCTCGGGGGCCTCGGATCCCGCCAGCAGCTGGCGCTGCGCCAGTGGGTCGACGCCCGGTTCCCGCAGCCCGCGCCCCGCGACGGACGCAGCAGGCTGCTCGTGCTGGCGGGGCCGACCGCGGTCGGCAAGGGCACGGTCGCGGCGCACATCCGCGAGAACCATCCCGAGATCCACCTGTCCGTCTCCGCGACCACGCGCGCGCCGCGTCCGGGGGAACAGGACGGCGTGCACTACTTCTTCGTCGACGACGCCGAGTTCGATCGCATGGTCGCGGCCGGCGAACTGCTCGAGCACGCGACCGTGCACAACCGGTTCCGCTACGGCACTCCGCGTAAGCCGATCGAGGCGGCGCTGGGCGAGGGCAAGACCGTGCTGCTGGAGATCGACCTGCAGGGCGCCAGGCAGGTGCGGGCCGCGGATCCGTCTGCGAACCTCGTGTTCCTGCTGCCCCCGTCCTGGGACGAGCTCGTGCAGAGACTGGTCGGCCGGGGCACCGAGGACGCGGAGGAACGTGCCAGGCGCCTGCGCACGGCGAAGGTCGAACTGGCCTCTCAGTCGGAGTTCGATCACCGGGTCGTGAACGAGGACGTCGCCACCGCCGCCCGAGAGGTCGTAGAATTGTCCTCGGCGTCTGCGCGCTGACCGCTCTCTCCGGTCCTGAACTCGTCCGGGGCCGGTGCGCACGCCCGAATTCTTCGCGACACGCGTCGCCGAACATCCCACCAACAGGAGGTCCACCATGGCCGGACACAACAACGGCATCATCGACCCGCCCATCGACAACCTGCTCGACCGCGTCGAGTCCAAGTACGAGCTCGTCATCTACGCGTCCAAGCGCGCGCGTCAGATCAACGACTACTACTCCGACCTGCACGAGGGCAACCTGTTCGACAACGTGGGCCCGCTGGTCGACTCCTCGGTCGAGGACAAGCCGCTGACCATCGCGCTGCACGAGATCAACGAGGACAAGCTCCGCATCCGCCACGCGGAGTGAGCCGACCCTCCGGAGCCGCCGTCATCCCGTCCGTGGATGTCGGCGGCTCCGTCCATACTGGGCTCGGGCGCACCGGCCCGCTGCCAGGGGCGCATCCCGCCCCATCCGACCGCCCTCCACACCAAGGAGCACCGATGAGCGCGTTGCGTCTGTTCACCTCCGAGTCCGTCACCGAGGGGCACCCCGACAAGATCTGCGACCAGATCTCCGACTCGATCCTGGACGGCCTGCTCTCGGTGGACACCGGCGCCCGCGTCGCTGTGGAGACGCTCGTGACGACCGGTCTCGTGCACGTCGCGGGGGAGATCCGCACCTCCGGCTACGTCGACATCCCGACGATCGTCCGCGACGTCGTCAACGGCATCGGCTACACCTCGAGCGACACCGGGTTCGACGGCTCTTCCTGTGGCGTGAGCGTGTCGGTGGGGGAGCAGTCGGCCGACATCGCGAGCGGTGTGGACCAGGCGCGCGAGCACCGCGAGGGCGGTTCCTCGGACCCCAGGGACCTCCTGGGCGCCGGCGACCAGGGCATCATGTTCGGCTTCGCCACGACCGAGACGCCGCAGCTCATGCCGATGGCGGCGTGGACCGCGCATCGCCTCGCGGAGCGCCTGACCGAGGTGCGCCGCGACGGCACGCTGCCGTTCCTGCGCCCCGACGGCAAGACCCAGGTGACCCTCGGCTACGACGGCTTCACCCCGAAGACGGTCGACGCGGTGGTGCTGTCCACCCAGCACAACCCGGAGATCTCGCAGGAAGAGCTCAAGGCGCTCGTCCGCGAGCACGTGATCGATCCCGTGCTCGCCACGACGGGGCTCGACCTCGACGGCGTCACGCACTACATCAACCCCGCCGGCCCGTTCGTGACCGGCGGACCGAAGGGCGATGCGGGCCTCACCGGTCGCAAGATCATCATCGACACCTACGGCGGAGCCGCACGGCACGGCGGCGGGGCCTTCAGCGGGAAGGACCCGTCCAAGGTCGACCGCTCCGGCGCCTACGCGATGCGCTGGGTCGCCAAGAACGCGGTCGCGGCGGGACTCGCCGACCGGCTCGAGGTGCAGGTCGCCTACGCGATCGGCGTCGCGCAGCCCGTGGGACTGTACGTGGAGACGTTCGGCACCGGCAAGGTCGACGACGAGACGATCACCCGCGCCATCCGCTCGGTCTTCGACCTGCGCCCGCAGGCGATCATCGAGGAGCTGGATCTGCTGCGACCGATCTACGCCGCTACCGCGGCCTACGGGCACTTCGGCCGTGAGCTGCCGACGTTCACCTGGGAGCAGACGACGCGCGCCGACGACCTGCGCCGCGCCGCCGGCCTCTGATCGACCCCGCTCACCCGCAAGCTCCGCTCGTGCCACGGCCGATCGCCCGCGTACTGCTGGACTCGCCGGTCCCGCAGCTGGATCGGCTGTTCGACTACGCCATCCCGTCGGAGCTGATCGATGACGCGCTGCGGGGGGTGCGGGTGCGGGTGCCGCTGCGCTCGGCCGGACGACTCATCGACGCCTACCTGGTCGAGCTCGACACCGAGGACGACGACGCCAGGACCCTCGCCGAGGTGGACGCCGTGGTGTCGCGCGCACGGGTTCTGCCGGAGCAGCTCTGCACGCTCGCCCGGCGCGTGGCGGATCGCGCCGCGGGCAGCGCCTCGGACGTGCTCCGGCTGATCGTGCCCAAGCGCCAGGTGCGCGTGGAGAAGGCATGGCTCGCGGCAGGCGGCGGACGAACCGACACGGCCGTCGCCGAGCCGGACGCGGCGGACACGACAGACGTGGCGGAAGACGCGACGCAGGCTCCGGCGGGCGGCGTCGCCTCGTCGACCGACGCGGTGCTCCCGGCCGACGTGGTGCTCCCGGCCGTCTCGGAGACGATCGCCCAGTACGAGGGCCTCGCCGAGGCGCTCGCGGATTCCGCGCGGGCGGCCGTGGAGGCGATCCCGCGACTGCACCAGGACGGCCTGCCGGAGTGGACCCGGCTGCTGGCGGCCGCGGCCGCGCGCACGATCGCCGACGGCGCTTCGGCGATCCTGGTCGTGCCGGACTACCGCGACCTCGACCTGCTCCTCGCCGCGCTCGAGATGCTCGCGCCGGAAGCCCCGATCGCACGGCTGGACACCCGCCAGAGCAACCCCGACCGCTACCGCGCGTACCTCCGCACTCTCGAGGACGCGCCCTGCATCGTCGTCGGCAACCGCTCCGCCGCGTACGCTCCCGTGCGGGCGGGGCTGGTGGCGCTCTGGGACGACGGCGACAGCCTGCTCGCCGAGCCACTCGCGCCCGGCGTGCATGCGCGCGACGTGGCCCTGCTGCGGCAGGAGCAGGAAGGATCGGCGCTGCTGTTCGCCGGTCACACCCGCACGACGGATGTCGAGCGCCTGGTCGAGACCGGATGGATCCGCGCGATCACGGCCGCCCGACGCCGGCTGCCGCGGGTCGTGCTGGACACCACAGAGGATCTGGACCGCCGCGGTCAGCGCCTTCCGTCCCGGGCCTTCCTGACGGCGCGGGAGGCCGCGGCGACCGGCCCCGTGCTGCTGCAGGTGGCTCGGCCGGGCTTCTCGCCGACCCTGGTGTGCGCGTCCTGCCGCGCCCCCGCGCGCTGCACGTCCTGCGGAGGACCGCTCGGCGCCGCGCACCGCGGGGCGACGCCGGTGTGCGCCTGGTGCGGGCGCGGCGCCCGGCTGTGGGCGTGCGGCTCCTGCGGCGGGGAGACCGTGCGCCTGGCCGCCTCGGGCAGCGAGCGGACGGCGGAGGAGCTGGGGCGAGCGTTCCCCGGCATCAGGGTGATCGTCGCCGACGGCAACCATCCGATCGAGCGCATCGACGCGAAGCCGGCGCTGGTCGTCGCGACGCGAGGGGCCGAACCGCTGGCCGAGGGCGGCTATCGCGCGGTCGTGCTGCTCGACGGCTCCCGCATGCTGCAGGCGCCCGAGCTGCGGATCGGCGAGTCCTGCCTGCGCTGGTGGTCGAACGCCGCGGCCCTGGCCGCCCCCGGAGCGCCGGTGCATCTCGTCGGCGTCGACGGTGCCGTCGCCCGCGCCCTGGCCACCTGGTCCCAGGCGTCGTACGCCCGTGCGGAGCTCGCCGAACGCGCGCCGCTGCGCATGCCGCCGTCCGTGCGGGTCGCGCAGCTCGAGGGCACGGGGACAGGAGTCCGCCGCGCCCTCGACGACATCGCCGCACTCCAGCTTCCGCCGGACGCCGTGCTCGGACCCGTGCCGATCGAGGGCGACGACGACGGCCGGGAACGCGCACTCGTGCGGTTCCTGTACGCGGACGGCGCGCGCGTGGCCGCGACGCTCCGCGCCGCCGTGGTGGCCGAGGCCATGGGACGCCGTCGGGTGCGCGGCAAAACCCCACGGACTACGCTCTCGGTGAGGCTCGACGTCACAGAACCCGACCTCTGAACCCCCCAGAGCCATCTCGAACCACCTTGAATCACCCTGTTCGTCACGAACATTCCGCAGCACCTTCGAAGGACCTTCATGCGTCTCGTCTTCGCCGGAACCCCGGCGGCCGCCGTGCCCACCCTCCGTCGCCTCGCCGGCGAGCACGAGATCGTCGCCGTCGTGACGCGCCCCGACGCGCCGCTCGGGCGCAAGCGGATCCTCACGCCGTCACCGGTCGCCCAGGAGGCCGAGGCGCTCGGGATCCCGGTGATCAAGGCCGCGCGACTGGACGAGGAGGCCACGGGGCGGATCACGGCGCTGCGCCCCGAGCTCGGCGTGATCGTCGCCTACGGCGGTCTCGTGCGCGAACCGCTGCTGAGCGCGCCGGAGCACGGCTGGATCAACCTGCACTTCTCGCTGCTGCCCGCCTGGCGGGGCGCGGCCCCGGTGCAGCGGGCGCTCATCGCGGGCGATGCGGAGCTGGGCGCCACCGTGTTCCAGCTCGTGCCCGCGCTCGACGCGGGGGACGTGCACGGGATGCGGGTGTATCCGGTCGCGGAAGACGCGACTGCCGACGACGCGCTCGCCTCGCTCGCCGTCGACGGTGCTCAGCTCACGGCGGAGGCTGTCGCCGCGATCGCGGATGGCACGGCCAGGCCGGTACCCCAGCAGGGCGACGCGACGCACGCGGCGAAGCTCGGCCTCGACGACGGGCGGTTGGATTGGACCGCGTCCGCGGATGCCGTGTTCGCCCGCTATCGCGGAGTCACGAGCGAGCCGGGCGCGCACACCGCGATCGACGGCGCGGCGCTCAAGGTGCGCGAGCTCGCGCGCGCCGAGGACGCGGATCCGCTTCCGCCGGGCGTGCTGCGCGGTATCAAGGGCGGCGTGCTCGTGGGCACCGGCACCGTGCCGCTGCTCCTCGTGCGGGTGCAGCCGGCGGGGAAGCCCGCGATGGCGGCCGCCGATTGGTTCCGCGGCCTGCGGGTCGCCGACGGCGCGACCGTGCGGCTCGACGCCGCGGCGTCGTCGAGCGAGAGGAACGAGGCACGATGAGCCTGGAGGGACGGCAGAGCCGTGACGATCGCCGGGGTCCTCAGCGGCGCTCGGACGGCCAGGGCAGACCGCGCGGGCAGAGCGCCGGAGGAACGGGGCACCGCCCGCCGTCGCGGGATGCGCGTCCCCGTGACGTGCAGCCGGCGCGCCGCGTCGCCTACGACGTGATCCGCGCCGTCGGCACCTCCGACGCCTACGCGAACCTGCTGCTCCCCGGCGCCATCAGGGAGGCGGGGCTCACCGGTGCGGACGCGGCCCTCGCCACCGAGCTCGCCTACGGGACGCTGCGCCGTCTCGGCACCTACGACGCGATCATCGCGCAGGCGGCCGACCGGGACATCGCCGACATCGATCCGCCGGTGCGGGACGCCCTCCGTCTCGGCACGCATCAGATCCTCGCGACCCGGGTGGCGACGCACGCCGCGGTCAACGAGTCGGTCAACCTCGTCGCGCTGCATGCGGGCCGCGGCGCCTCCGGTTTCGCGAACGCGGTGCTCCGCAAGGTCGCCGCGCGGACGGAGGAGGAGTGGCTCGACGCCGTCGCCGCCGCGGCGCGTTCGGACGACGAGCGCCTCGGTCTCCGTTTCGCGCACCCGGTGTGGATCATCCGCGCTCTGCGTCGCGCCCTTGCGGCCGAGGGGCGGGAGCAGGAGCTCGAGGAGCTGCTCGCCGCCGACAACGTCGCTCCGGAGGTCACGCTCGTCGCCCTTCCGGGGCTCGCCGAGCCGCAGGAGCCCCGGCGGCCGTATGCACCGACGGCGTTCGGATCCGAAGGGGGAGACCCCGGAGCGGTCGTCGCCGCGCACAAGGGCCGCGTGCGCGTGCAGGACGAGGGTTCGCAGCTCGTTGCGCTCGCGCTCGTCGGGGCGCAGCCGGTCGCGGCGGGGGAGCGCTGGCTGGATCTCTGCGCCGGCCCCGGTGGCAAGACGGCTCTGCTCGCCGCGGAGGCCCTGCGCAGCGGAGCGGCACTCGACGCGAACGAGGTGGTGCCGGCCAGGGCGGGGCTCGTCCGCAAGGCCGTCGCCTCGGTGCCGTTGCACGTGGACGTCGCCGAGGAGGACGGCCGTGTGCTCGCCGTCGACCGGCCCGAGGCGTACGACCGGATCCTGCTCGACGCGCCCTGCACCGGACTCGGTGCGCTCCGGCGCCGTCCAGAGGCGCGCTGGCGCAAGACCGCGGCCGACGTCCCGGAACTCGCTGCGCTTCAGGAGGACCTGCTGTCGGCAGCGCTCGGCGCGCTCAAGCCCGGAGGCGTCCTCGCGTACGTCACGTGCTCGCCGCACCTCGCCGAGACCGCGGCGGTGGTGCAGACCGTCCTCCGCGGCAGGGACGACGTGCAGGAGCTCGACGCCCGCGAGGTCGTCCGCGCCGTGTCGCAGCATCCCATCGACCTGCCGGAGCCGTCGAGCGGATCCGGTCACGCCCAGCTCTGGCCGCACCGCCACGGCACCGACGCGATGTTCCTCTCGCTGCTCCGCAAGCACCCATAAGAAGCCAGGCGACTCTGCCCTCCCTGCTTTCGAGTCGTCCCCGTCAGCGGAGCCTATGGCGTGCGCTGACGGGGACGACCCGGAAGTAGCGAAGGGGAGACCGGGGCGTCGGTGCCGGGATAATGGGCGCATGCCCGCATCCCGTGCCGAACTGCCCGCAGCCCCCCGGATCAACCCCTCGATCCTCGCCGCCGACTTCGTGAACATGCAGGCGGATCTCGCCCGCATCGCGACCGCCGACTTCGCGCACGTCGACGTGATGGACAACCACTTCGTGCCCAACCTCACATTCGGGCCGCAGATGGTCGAGCGCATCCAGGCGACGAGCCCGATCCCGCTCGACGTGCACCTCATGATCACGGATCCGGACCGCTGGGCGCCCGGATACGCCGAACTGGGCGCGGCGAGCGTCACCTTCCACCTCGAGGCGGCGACCGATCCGGTCGCCCTTGCGCGCCGCCTCCGCAGCATCGGCGCCAGGGCCGGCGTCGCGATCAAGCCCGGCACGGCGGCGGAGCCGCTCTACGACATCATCGGCGAGTTCGATCAGATCCTGGTGATGACGGTCGAGCCCGGCTTCGGCGGACAGGGCTTCATGCCCGAGACGATGCCGAAGCTCCGCGCACTCGCGGACGAGGCGAAGCGCCGCGGATCCGACGTATGGCTGCAGGTCGACGGCGGGATCTCCGATGCCACGATCGCCCAGGCGGCCGCCGCGGGCGCCGACACGTTCGTCGCCGGATCGGCCGTCTACGGCTCCCAGGACATCGAAGCGGCCGTCACGCGGCTCCGGGGCCTCGCGCGAGCCGGTAGCCTGGGAGGGTGAAGACCTTCGACGAACTGTTCGCCGAGCTGAGCCGCAAAGCGGCCGAGCGCCCGGAGGGATCCGGGACGGTGCGCGAGCTCGACGCGGGAGTGCACACGATCGGCAAGAAGATCGTGGAGGAGGCGGCCGAGGTGTGGATGGCCGCCGAGTACGAGAGCGACGAGGCCGCGGCCGAGGAGATCTCCCAGCTGCTGTACCACCTCCAGGTGCTGATGCTGGCCAAGGGACTGACCCTGGAGAACGTCTACCGACATCTGTGAAGCGCCCCCGACCAGGATCGCTTCGAACGAAAGACCTTCCCATGCTGCGCATTGCCGTCCCGAACAAGGGATCGCTGTCCGAGACCGCCGCCGAGATGCTCGCCGAAGCCGGTTACGCCGGCCGCCGCGACACCAAGACCCTGCACGTGATCGACGCGGACAACGACGTCGAGTTCTTCTTCCTCCGCCCCCGTGACATCGCCACCTACGTCGCCTCCGGCGCGCTGGACGTCGGCATCACGGGTCGCGACCTGCTGCGCGACGTGCGGCGCCCGGACGCGCGCGAGATCGAGCAGCTCGGCTTCGCGCGCTCGACATTCCGCTTCGCCGCCCCTCCCGGGCGGTTCAAGACCCTCGAAGACCTCAACGGGGTGCGGGTGGCATCCGCCTACCCCGGTCTCGTCGACGACTACCTGCGCGAGCACGGTGTCGAGGCGGAGCTCGTGCCGTTGGACGGCGCGGTCGAGTCCGCGGTGCGCCTGGGCGTGGCCGACGCGATCGCCGACGTCGTGGAGACCGGCACGACGCTCCGTCAGGCCGGTCTGGAGATCTTCGGACCGGTCATCATCGAGTCAGAGGCCGTGCTGATCAGCCGTCCCGGCGACGCCGACGGCACCGAGAAGCTGCTGCGACGGCTGCGCGGAGTCATGGTCGCGCATCGCTTCGTGCTCCTGGACTACGACCTGCCCGCCGACCTCGTCGAGCAGGCGGCCGCGATCGCCCCGGGACGCGAGTCCCCGACCGTCTCCCCGCTGCGGGATCCGGCCTGGGTCGCCGTCCGGGTGATGATCCCGCGCCGCGGCATGAACCAGGTCATGGACCAGCTCTACGCGCTCGGGGCGCGGGCGATCCTCGTGACCGCGATCCACGCCGCGAGGCTCTGATGTCGCTCACCGCGCGCGTCATCCCTTGTCTCGACGTGGCCGCCGGCCGGGTCGTCAAGGGAGTGAACTTCGAGAACCTGCGCGACATGGGCGACCCGGTCGAGCTCGCGCGGCATTACGCCGCGCAGGGCGCCGACGAGATCACCTTCCTGGACGTGACCGCGACGGTGGACGAGCGTGCCACGACCTACGACGTGGTGCGCCGCACCGCCGAGGAGGTCTTCGTGCCGCTCACGGTCGGCGGAGGGGTGCGCTCGGTCGACGACGTCGCCCGTCTGCAGGGCGTCGGCGCCGACAAGGTCGGCGTGAACTCCGCGGCGATCGCGCGGCCCGACCTCATCGGGGAGATCGCCGACCGCTTCGGCGCCCAGGTGCTCGTGCTCTCGCTCGACATCAAGCGCAGCGCGCGCACCGCCTCCGGGTTCGCTGTGACCACTCACGGCGGTCGCACCGAGACCGACCTCGACGCCCTGGACTGGGCCCGCGAGGCCATCGAGCGCGGCGCGGGCGAGCTGCTGGTGAACTCGATCGACGCCGACGGCACCAAGGACGGCTTCGACCTGGAACTCGTGCGCCTGATGCGCGAGGTCTCCAGCGTGCCCGTGATCGCCTCGGGCGGTGCGGGGAAGGCGGAGGACTTCGCCCCGGCCATCGCCGCCGGCGCGGACGCCGTGCTCGCCGCGAGCGTGTTCCATTCCGGCCAGCTCACGGTCGGCGACGTCAAGGCGGCCCTGAGCGCCGCAGGAGTGACCGTGCGGCACAGTGCGCTGAGCGAGCGGAGCGACACCGAATGACCGACGACCGCATCGAGGCCGAACTGCGCCTCGTCACCTGGAACGAGCAGGGCCTGGTCCCCGTCGTCGTGCAGCAGTGGGACACCCTCGAGGTGCTCATGATGGCCTGGGCCGATGAGGAGGCGCTGCGCCGCACCCTGACCACGGGCCGCGCCACCTACTGGTCCCGCTCCCGGCAGCAGTACTGGCGCAAGGGCGACACATCGGGCCACGTGCAGCACGTCCGCGGCGCACGCCTCGACTGCGACGGAGACACCGTGCTCCTGCTCGTCGACCAGATCGGCGTGGCCTGCCACACCGGCACGCGCACCTGCTTCGACGGGACGGATCTCGATCCCGTCGTCACCGCGGCGCAGGGCGGTTCCGCCGCGGACGATGCCGGTCAGGCGACTCAGTGATGCTCACGCGTCGTGCGAAGTCGACGAGCCTCCTGCTGATCCTGCTCGCGGGCGGGATCGGCATCCTCTCCTCGACGCAGACCTGGCTCACGGTCGGGCGCGCGGACGGGGGAGAGGCGCTCGAGGTCGCCGGCAACGCGGCCCTGCCCGTGCTCGCCCCGCTGAGCCTGACCGCACTGGCGCTCTGCGCGGCGATCGCGCTGGTCGGGCCGGTGATGCGGCGCGTTTTCGCCGCGATCGCCGTCGTGGTCGGCGCCCTCATGCTCGTGCTGACGGCGCGGATCCTCCTGCAGCACCCCCTCGACGCGGTGAGCCCGGCGCTGACCAAGGCCACCGGTCTCGCCGGGGACACTGCGCTGTCCGCCATCATCGATGGCATCGCCGTGACTGCCTGGCCCTGGGCGGCGCTCGTCGGCTGGATCCTGCTCGTGCTCGGCGGGGCGCTCGCGCTGATCACCGCGGGCCGATGGCGCAGCGGCGGGCGGCGCTACCGCACCGAGCCCGTGCCGCACGAGGGACCGGTCGACGCCGTGGAGAGCTGGGACGACCTCAGTCGCGGCACGGACCCCACGCGCTGACGCCCGCCCCGAAGGCGCCCCGTGCCGTCCGGCGTCCTCGCCGCCAGGCGCGATCCCGATAGACTTGAACCCACCACCCGACGCTCGGAGGAGAACATGAGCAACCCCATCGCAGATCCCGGCCACGGACACTCGCCTGCGGCTTGGACCGCCGTGGTGATCATGCTGCTCGGCTTCACGGTCGGCACGACCGCGTTCTTCCTCGATGTCCCGGTCGTGGTGTGGGTGGGCGTCGCGCTGATCGTCATCGGCGCGATCTCCGGCTGGGTGCTCTCCAAGGCCGGCTACGGCGCGAAGGGCCCGAAGTACCAGCCGAAGGCGCACTAATGGTGCTCGCCGACCTCACGGCCGGCGCAGTCGAGGACGCGGCCCGTCGTGAGCGGGAGCGTCCGCTCACGATCGTGGAGCGCGCCGCCCTGGATCGCGCCCCCGCACTCGATGCACGCGCCGCGCTGGCGCCGGCCGACCGCGTGAGGATCATCGCCGAGGTGAAGCGGGCCAGCCCGTCGCGCGGCGCCCTCGCCGAGATCCCGGATCCGGCGCTGCAGGCGTCCCTGTATCAGCAGGGGGGAGCATCGGCGATCAGCGTCCTCACGGAGGAGCGCCGCTTCGGCGGCACCCTGGCCGACCTCGAGGCCGTCACCGCCGCCGTGCAGGTGCCCGTGCTCCGCAAGGACTTCATCGCCACGCCCTACCAGGTGTTCGAGGCACGCGCCGCGGGTGCATCCCTCGCGCTGCTCATCGTGGCGGGCCTGGACCGCGCGAACCTGGAGCGGCTGTACGCCCTCATCCTCGAGCTGGGCATGACCCCGCTCGTCGAGACGCACTCCGCCGAGGAGCTCGAGGTCGCGATCGACCTGGGTGCGCACCTCATCGGCGTGAACGCCCGTGATCTGACGACGCTCGAGCTGGACAGGGACCTGTTCGGCCGGCTGGCGGAGCGGATCCCCCCGACGTCCGTGAAGATCGCGGAGTCCGCCGTGCTCACACCCGCCGATGTCGCGCACTACCGCGCGGCCGGCGCCGACGCCGTGCTCATCGGTGAGGCCCTCGTCACCGGCGACCCTGTCGCCACCCTGCATTCCTTCCTGGAGGCCGGATCGTACGGCGCATCGAGCGACCCGAAGGAGACGAAGTGACCCAGAGTCTGCGCGATCAGCCGGGGCCGTTCTTCGGCGATTTCGGCGGACGTTTCATGCCCGAATCGCTCATCGCGGCGATCGACGAGCTGACCGAGGCGTACCACGAGGCGATCGCCGACCCGGCGTTCCAGTCCGAGCTCGCGACGCTGCTGCACTCCTACGCGGGCCGCCCGTCGCCGATCACAGAGGTGCCGCGCTTCGCCGAGCACGCCGGCGGCGCGCGGATCTTCCTCAAGCGCGAGGACCTCAACCACACCGGCTCGCACAAGATCAACAACGTGCTGGGCCAGGCGCTGCTGACCAAGCGGCTGGGCAAGACCCGCGTGATCGCCGAGACCGGAGCCGGTCAGCACGGCGTCGCGACGGCGACAGCGGCGGCGCTGTTCGGCCTGGACTGCACGATCTACATGGGCGAGGTCGACACCGAGCGCCAGGCGCTCAACGTCGCCCGCATGCGCCTGCTCGGCGCGGAGGTCGTGCCCGTCACCACGGGCTCGCGCACCCTCAAGGACGCGATCAACGACGCCTACCGAGACTGGGTCGCGTCGGTCGAGACCACCAACTACATCTTCGGCACGGCGGCGGGTCCGCACCCGTTCCCCGCCATGGTGCGCGACTTCCAGAAGATCATCAGCGAGGAGGCGCGCCAGCAGCTGCTCGACGAGGCAGGCCGCCTGCCGGACGCGGTGCTCGCGTGCGTCGGCGGCGGATCCAACGCGATCGGCATGTTCGACGCGTTCCTCGACGACGAGGCCGTGCGCCTGTACGGCGTGGAGGCGGCCGGCGACGGCGTCGACACGCCCAAGCACGCCGCGTCGATCGAACGCGGCCGTCCCGGCGTGCTCCACGGCGCCCGCACCTACGTGCTGCAGGACGAGGACGGGCAGACGATCGAGTCGCACTCGATCTCGGCCGGGCTCGACTATCCCGGTGTGGGCCCGGAGCACTCCTGGCTCGCCGCGATCGGCCGCGCCGAGTACATCCCGGCGACCGACGACGAAGCCATGCAGGCCCTGCGCCTGCTGAGCCGCACGGAGGGCATCATCCCCGCGATCGAGTCCGCGCACGCCCTCGCCGGCGCCATCCGGATCGGCAAGGAGTTCGGCCCCGACGCGATCCTCGCGGTCTGCCTCTCCGGACGCGGCGACAAGGACATGGACACCGCCGCCCGCTACTTCGGGCTGTACGACGACGGTGCCGCAGAGAACGGAGCCGGCGCATGAGTCGCGTCGAAGAGGCCATCCAGCGCGCGCACGACGCGGGACGCGGCGCCTTCATCGGCTACCTCCCGGTCGGCTACCCGGATCTGCAGACCAGCATCGATGCGGCGATCGCGCTCGCGCGCAACGGCGTCGACATCATCGAGCTCGGCCCGCCCTACAGCGACCCCGTCATGGACGGTGCGATCATCCAGGAGGCCACGCAGACCGCGCTCGCGAACGGCTTCCGGATGCGCGACCTCTTCACCGCGGTCAAAGCCATCACGGACGCGGTGGACGCTCCCGTCGTCGTCATGACCTACTGGAACCCCGTGCTGCAGTACGGCGTCGACCGCTATGCCGACGACCTGCTCGCCGCGGGCGGCGCAGGACTCATCACCCCGGACATCACGCCGGAGGCGGCGCCCGAGTGGATCGACGCGAGCCGGCGCACGGGGCTGGACCGCGTCTTCCTGGCCGCGCCCACCTCGACCGACGCTCGACTCGACCTGGTCGCATCGAGCTCGACCGGCTTCGTGTACACGGTCTCGACCATGGGCATCACGGGAGAGCGTGCCGAACTGGACAAAGCGGCCCGCACGCTCGTCGCCCGGCTCCGCGAGCACGGCGCCGGCCGCGCCTGCGTCGGCATCGGCATCTCCACGGCCGATCAGATCGCGGGCGTGCTGGAGTACGCCGACGGTGCGATCGTCGGCACGGCTCTCGTGCGCGCGCTCAGGGACGGGGGAGTGGAGCGGCTCGCCGAGGTGACCCGCGAACTCGCCACGGGCACCGCGCTCGCACGGTGACGGCGTCCTGACGACGTAGACTCGTGACCATGCCCTTCGCGCTCCAGAACGCCCTCATCGGCGTGCACGCCAGCATCCCGAGCCCGCCGGTCAGCTTCTTCACGCTGAACATCTTCGGGTGGACGCTGCAGATCCACTTCTACGCGCTGTGCATCATCGCCGGCATCATCGCGGCCACGCTGCTCACCAACCACCGCCTCAGCAAGCGCGGTGCGGAGCGCTGGGTCGTCGTGGACATCTGCATCATTGCCGTTCCGCTGGCGATCATCGGAGCGCGCATCTTCCACGTGCTCACGCACCCCGGCTTCTACTTCGGACCGGGGAAGAACACCTGGAACCCCTTCGAGCCCGGCTCGGTCTGGGCGATCTGGGAGGGCGGCATCGCCATCTTCGGCGCCCTCATCGGAGGCGCGATCGGAGCCTGGCTCGGCTGCAAATGGACCGGAGTGCGCTTCTCCGCCTTCGCCGACGCGCTCGCCCCCGGCCTCATCCTGGCGCAGGCCTTCGGCCGCTTCGGCAACTGGTTCAACCACGAGCTGTTCGGCCTCCCCACCGACCTTCCGTGGGGTCTCGAGATCGAGCCCACGAACGCGGCATTCCCGGCCGGCCTCGCCCCGGGGACGCTGTTCCATCCGACGTTCCTGTACGAAGTCATCTGGAACACCCTCGGCTGCCTCTTCCTGCTCTGGCTCGGCCACAAGCTGCGCCTGCAGTGGGGCAGGCTGTTCGCCGTCTACCTGATCTGGTACGGCGCGGGCCGCATCGTCTGGGAGTCGATTCGCATCGACCCCAGCGAGATCTACTTCGGTCTGCGCACGAACGTGTGGGCGGCGCTGTTCGGCGTGGTGCTCGGCATCGTGATCCTCTTCGTCCAGGCCCGCCGTCACCCGGGGTACGAGCCCTCGCCGTACCAGCCGGGTCGGGAGCCGAGCGACGCTGGGGTAGAATCGCAAAACCCCGATGATTTCGTCGACCTGAGCGCACCTCAGTCCGGCGAGAATCGCGCGGAGGCGGACGCCACGAGCGCCGTCTCCCGCCCCTGAGAACGGCGCCGACAGGAGCCTCGCTGCGGTGGACGCACGTCCACCGGGAATCACGCACTGAACGAGCGGGCCGATGATGTCCCCGGGTTCATCAGAAATCTGAGGACGGTGACTGGTGTACTTCCAGCCTCCCTACGGCGCTTCGGGCGCCTACCCCCCGAAGCAGGGCATGTACAACCCCGCGTTCGAGAAGGACGCCTGCGGCCTGGCCATGGTCGCGACGCTCCGCGGGGAGCCGGGCCACGACATCATCGCGCTCGCCCTGGAGGCGCTGCGCAACCTGGAGCACCGCGGCGCGATCGGGTCCGACGCGGGAACCGGCGACGGCGCCGGGATCCTGACCCAGATGCCGGACGCGTTCCTGCGGGAGGTCACCTCCTTCGCGCTTCCCCCGGTCGGCGAGTACGCCGCCGGACTCGCCTTGCTCCCGCTCGACTCGCGCAGCCGTCGCGAGCAGAAGGCCGGGATCGAGAAGATCGCCCGTGCGGAGGGACTCACCGTCCTCGGCTGGCGCGAGGTCCCCACGGCGAACCAGCATCTCGGGAAGCTGGCCGACGAGGCCCGCCCGGCGTTCGAGCAGCTGTTCGTCTCGCGCCCCGCTACCCGCGGCGCCGCGGCGCTCTCCGGCATCGCTCTGGACCGCGTCGCGTACCGGCTGCGCAAGCGCGCGGGCCATGAGCTCGGCGCCTACTTCGTCTCGCTCTCCGCGCGCACCCTCGGGTACAAGGGCATGGTCACGACCCTGCAGCTGGAGCCGTTCTACCCCGACCTTCAGGACGAGCGCTTCGCCTCGGAGCTCGCGGTGGTGCACTCCCGGTACTCGACCAACACGTTCCCATCGTGGCCGCTCGCGCAGCCGCTGCGCATGCTGGCCCACAACGGCGAGATCAACACGGTCGGCGGCAACCGCAACTGGATGCGGGCGCGGCAGTCCCAGCTCGAGTCGGAGCTGCTCGGCGACATCCGCCCGCTGCTGCCGATCTGCACCGACGGGGCGAGCGACTCGGCCTCGTTCGATGAGGTGCTCGAGCTGCTCACGCTCACCGGCAGGAGCCTGCCGCACGCCGTCATGATGATGGTGCCCGCGGCGTGGGAGCGCCAGACGGATCTGGATCCCGATCTGCGCTCCTTCTACGAGTACCACGCGAACCAGATGGAGCCGTGGGACGGCCCCGCCGCCCTCATCTTCACGGACGGCACCGTGGTCGGTGCCACGCTCGACCGCAACGGTCTGCGTCCCGGACGCTGGACCGAGACGACCGACGGCCTCGTCGTGATCGGCAGTGAGACCGGCGTCCTGGAGTTCGAGCCGGAGCGCATCAAGCGCCGCGGCCGGCTGCAGCCAGGCACGATGTTCGTCGTCGACACCGCGCAGCGCCGGATCGTCGAGGACGAGGAGGTCAAGCGCGATCTCGCGAAGCTGCATCCGTGGCAGGAGTGGCTCGACGAGGGGCGCGTGCGCCTCGCCGACCTCCCGGAGCGCGAGCACATCGTGCACCCGGTCGCCTCGATCACGCGTCGCCAGCGCACCTTCGGCTACACCGAGGAGGAGGTGCGCATCCTGCTGACCCCGATGGGGCAGACCGGTGCCGAGCCTCTCGGTGCCATGGGCAGCGACACCCCGATCGCAGTGCTCTCGGAGCGACCGCGCCTGCTCTTCGACTACTTCGTGCAGCAGTTCGCGCAGGTGACCAACCCGCCGCTCGACGCGATCCGCGAAGAGGTCGTCACGAACCTCTCGCTCGGCCTCGGGCCCGAGCGCAACCTGCTGGACTGGGGGCCGGACCACGCGCGCACGATCGTGCTGGACTTCCCGGTCATCGACAACGACGAGCTCGCCAAGCTCCGCCACATCGACCGCGCCAGGCCCGAGCGCTCCAGCGCCACGATCAAGGGTCTCTACCACTTCGACGTGGGCCCGCACGCGCTCGCCCAGCGCCTCGACGAGATGTGCGCCGAGGTCGACGCGGCGATCGAGGACGGCGCCGAGCTGATCATCCTCAGCGACCGGGACTCCAACAAGGACCTCGTCCCGATCCCGTCGCTGCTGATGCTGTCCGCCGTGCATCATCACCTCATCCGTCGCGAGGACCGGATGAAGGTCGGTCTGATCGTCGAGGCGGGAGACGTCCGCGAGGTGCACCACGTCGCGACGCTCATCGGCTACGGGGCGTCCGCCGTGAACCCCTACCTCGCGATGGAGACGGTCGAGCACCTCGTGCGCACCGGCTACATCACCGGCATCACGCCGGAGAAGGCCGTCCGCAACCTCATCTACGCGCTCGGCAAGGGCGTGCTGAAGATCATGTCGAAGATGGGCATCTCCACGGTCGGCTCCTACGCCGGCGCGCAGGTGTTCGAGGCCGTCGGCCTCAGCCAGGATCTCGTCGACGCCTACTTCACCGGCACCGAGACGAAGCTCGGCGGCATCGACATCGAGGATCTGTTCGCCGAGAACCAGGCGCGCCACGACTTCGCGTACCCCGAGGACGCGGCGGCGCGTGCGCACGAGCGCCTCTGGACGGGCGGCGAGTACCAGTGGCGCCGAGACGGCTCCCCGCACCTGTTCAACCCGCAGACCGTGTTCCGTCTGCAGCACTCGACCCGCACCCGTCGGTACGACGTCTTCCGGGAATACACCCAGCTCGTCGACGACCAGGCCAAGGAACTGAAGACGCTGCGCGGCCTCTTCGAGCTGCGCACGGGGGAGCGGCCTCCGGTCCCGATCGACGAGGTCGAGCCCGTGTCGTCGATCGTGAAGCGGTTCTCGACCGGCGCGATGAGCTACGGCTCCATCTCGCAGGAGGCCCACGAGACGCTCGCGATCGCGATGAACAGCCTCGGCGCGAAGTCGAACACGGGTGAGGGCGGTGAGGATCCGGACCGTCTCGTCGACCCGGAGCGCCGCAGCGCGATCAAGCAGGTCGCCTCCGGCCGGTTCGGCGTCACCAGCCAGTACCTCACCGAGGCGGACGACATCCAGATCAAGCTCGCGCAGGGCGCCAAGCCCGGCGAGGGCGGCCAGCTGCCGCCGCAGAAGGTCTATCCGTGGATCGCGCGCACGAGGCACGCGACGCCCGGCGTGGGGCTCATCTCGCCGCCGCCGCACCACGACATCTACTCGATCGAGGACCTCAAGCAGCTGATCTTCGACCTCAAGCGCGCCAACCCCGACGCCCGGATCCACACCAAGCTGGTGAGCCAGTCCGGGATCGGTGCAGTCGCGGCGGGCGTGGCCAAGGCGCTGAGCGACGTGATCCTGGTCTCCGGACACGACGGCGGCACGGGTGCGAGCCCGCTGAACTCGCTCAAGCACGCGGGCACCCCATGGGAGCTCGGCCTGGCCGAGACGCAGCAGACGCTCATGCTCAACGGCATGCGCGACCGCGTCGTGGTTCAGGTCGACGGTCAGCTCAAGACCGGCCGTGACGTGATCATCGGCGCTCTGCTGGGCGCCGAGGAGTTCGGCTTCGCCACGGCGCCGCTCGTGGTGAGCGGCTGCATCATGATGCGCGTGTGCCACCTGGACACCTGCCCGGTCGGCGTCGCCACGCAGAACCCGGTGCTGCGCGAGCGGTTCACCGGCAAGCCGGAGTTCGTCGTGAACTTCATGGAGTTCATCGCGGAGGAGGTGCGCGAGCACCTGGCCGCGCTCGGCTTCCGCAGCCTCGAGGAGATCGTGGGACGGGCGGATCTGCTGCGCACCGACGCCGCGATCAAGCACTGGAAGGCGGACGGACTCGACCTCGCCCCGGTGCTCGAGGGCCCGGCGTTCCCCGCCGGCGAACCGCGTCGCAGCGCCCGCACCCAGGACCACGAGCTGGAGAAGCACTTCGACGCTCCGCTGCTCGAGGCCGCACGCGGGGCGATCGCGCGGTCCGAGCCGGTCTCCTTCGACCTGCCGATCCGCAACACCGAGCGTGCCGTCGGCACGATGCTCGGCCATGAGGTCACGGTCCAGCACGGCGGAGAGGGCCTGCCCGCGGGCACGATCGGCATCTCGCTGCACGGCACCGCCGGCCAGTCGCTGGGGGCGTTCCTGCCTCGCGGCATCTCGATCTCGCTGGAGGGCGACGCCAACGACTATGTCGGCAAGGGCCTCTCCGGCGGAGAGATCGCGATCCGGCCGCACCGCCGTGCGACGTTCGAGCCGCACCGCAACGTGATCGCCGGAAACGTGATCGGCTACGGAGCGACGAGCGGCACGATCCACATCTCGGGCGTCGTCGGCGAGCGCTTCCTGGTCCGGAACTCCGGGGCGATCGCGGTCGCCGAGGGCGTGGGCGACCACGCCCTGGAGTACATGACCGGTGGTGTCGCGGTGATCCTCGGGAGCACCGGCCGCAACCTCGGCGCCGGCATGTCCGGCGGCATCGCCTACGTGCACGATCTGCACGCGGAGCGCGTCAATCCGCTGTCGCTGAGCTCGGGCGAGCTGGAGCTCCTCCCGCTCGACGAGGTGGACGCGCAGGAACTCCGCGAGCTGCTCGCACAGCACGTGGAGCGCACAGGATCGCCGCTCGCCGCGTCGATCCTCGCGGACGACGATTTCGCCGCCGCCTTCACGAAGATCCTGCCGCGGGACTACGCCGCCGTGCTGCGCACCCGTGCAGAGGCAGAGGCCGAGGGGATCGACCCCGACGGCTCCATCGTCTGGACCCGCATCCTGGAGGTGACCGGTGGCTGATCCCAAGGGCTTCCTGACCGTCACGGAGCGAGAGCTCCCCGCACGTCGGCCCGTCCCGGTCCGCATCATGGACTGGAAGGAGGTGTACGAGCCGGGAGATTCGGCCGTGCTCCGCCGTCAGGCCGGCCGATGCATGGACTGCGGCGTGCCGTTCTGCCACCAGGGCTGCCCTCTGGGCAACCTCATCCCGGAGTGGAACGACCTCACCTGGCGCGGCGAGGGCCGCGCCGCGATCGACCGCCTGCACGCGACGAACAACTTCCCGGAGTTCACCGGACGTCTGTGCCCGGCTCCGTGCGAGAGCGCGTGCGTGCTCGGCATCAACCAGCCGGCCGTCACGATCAAGCAGATCGAGGTCTCGATCATCGACGAGGCGTTCGCATCGGGCTGGGTCGAGGCGCAGCCGCCGGCCCGCCTCACCGGCAAGACCGTCGCCGTCGTCGGATCCGGGCCCGCCGGCCTCGCCGCCGCCCAGCAGCTCACGCGCGCCGGGCACACGGTGGCCGTGTTCGAGCGCGACGACCGCATCGGCGGCCTGCTGCGGTACGGCATCCCCGACTTCAAGATGGAGAAGTCGCACCTCGACGCCCGCCTGCGGCAGATGTCCGAGGAGGGCACTCGTTTCCGCGCGGGCGTGAACATCGGCACCGACATCAGCTGGGCCGATCTGCGTGCGCGCTACGACGCCGTCGTGATCGCGACCGGGGCGACCCTGCCGCGCGAGCTCGCGATCCCCGGACGCGACCTCGACGGCGTGCACTTCGCGATGGAGTACCTGGTCGAGTCGAACAAGGCGGTCGCCGGTGATCCGGTGTCGAACCAGATCACCGCCGAGGGCAAGCACGTCATCGTGATCGGCGGCGGCGACACCGGCGCCGACTGCATCGGCACCGCGCACCGCCAGGGCGCGCTCAGCGTGACGAACCTCGCGATCGGCCGTCAGCCGTCCGACCATCGTCCGGAGCACCAGCCCTGGCCGATGATGCCGACGGTGTTCGAGGTCTCCTCGGCGCACGAGGAGGGCGGAGAGCGTCAGTACCTCGCCTCCACCGTCGAGTTCCTCGGCAACGAGGCGGGCGAGGTGCGTGCTCTGCGCGTCGCCGAGACCGAGTTCGTGGACGGACGCCGCGTGCCCAAGAGCGGCACCGAGCGGGAGATCCCGGCGGACCTGGTGCTCATCGCGATGGGCTTCACCGGGCCCGAGTACGAGGCGTACGGCGAGGACGGGCCGCAGCGGACCGACCGCGGCGCATTCCGCCGCGACGAGGACTACGCCTCGACGATCCCCGGAGTGTTCGTGGCCGGCGATGCCGGACGCGGTCAGTCCCTCATCGTGTGGGCCATCGCCGAGGGTCGGGCCGCGGCTGCCGCCGTCGACCGGCATCTCATGGGGCAGACCGTGCTGCCCGCTCCGGTCCGCCCGTCGGATGTCGCGATCGGGGTCTAGCCCGCGTAGGCTGGGCCCGGCAGCGTGGCCCTTTATTCCATCCCCCTGACACTTATCGGAGAACGCATTGAGACGTGCCAAGATCGTGGCCACACTCGGCCCCGCAACCTCGACGTATGAGACGGTGCGGGCCCTCATCGATGCGGGCGTCGACGTCGCCCGGCTCAACCTCAGCCACGGGGACTACTCCGTGCACGAGAACAACTACGCCAACGTCCGCCGCGCTGCGGAGGACTCCGGCCGCGCTGTCGCCGTCCTCGTCGACCTGCAGGGTCCGAAGATCCGCCTCGGCAAGTTCGAGGCGGGCCCCTACGAACTCGCCGTCGGCGACATCTTCAAGATCACGACCGAGGACATCGTCGGCAACAAGGAGATCTGCGGGACGACCTTCAAGGGTCTCCCGCAGGACGTCAAGCCGGGCGACTTCCTGCTGATCGACGACGGCAAGGTCCGCGTCGAGGTCGTGGAGACCGACGGCACCGTCGTCACCACCCGCGTGGTCGTGGCCGGTGCGGTGTCCAACAACAAGGGCATCAACCTGCCGGGCGTCGCCGTCAGCGTTCCCGCGCTGAGCGAGAAGGACGAGGACGATCTGCGCTGGGGTCTGCGCATCGGAGCCGACCTCATCGCACTGTCATTCGTCCGCGATGCGTCCGACGTCACCCGCGTGCACGAGATCATGGCCGAGGAAGGCGTTCGCGTCCCGGTGATCGCCAAGATCGAGAAGCCGCAGGCCGTCGACAACCTCGAGGACATCGTCGACGCGTTCGACGGCATCATGGTCGCTCGCGGCGACCTCGGCGTCGAGCTGCCCCTGGAGGCGGTGCCGATCGTGCAGAAGCGCGCGGTCGAGCTCGCGCGCCGCATGGCGAAGCCGGTGATCGTGGCGACCCAGATGCTCGAGTCGATGATCTCCAGCCCGGTGCCCACGCGCGCCGAGACCTCCGACGTCGCCAACGCCGTCCTCGACGGCGCCGACGCGGTCATGCTCTCCGGCGAGACCAGCGTGGGGGACTACCCCGTCATCGTCGTGGAGACCATGGCGCGGATCATCGAATCCACCGAGGACCACGGGCTCGAGCGCATCCAGCCGTTGACCACCAAGCCGCGCACGCAGGGCGGTGCGATCACCCTCGCGGCTCTCGAGGTCGCGGAGTTCGTCGAGGCGAAGTTCCTCTGCGTGTTCACGCAGTCCGGCGACTCGGCGCGACGCCTCTCGCGGTTGCGCTCGCGCATCCCGATGCTGGCGTACACGCCCGACCCGGGCATCCGCCGCCGTCTGGCCGTCACCTGGGGCGTCCGCACGAGTTTGGTGAACTTCGTGCCGCACACCGACATGATGTTCCACCAGGTCGACGAGCACCTGCTCGGATCCGGCCTCGCGGAGGTGGGCGACAAGGTCGTGGTCATCTCCGGATCCCCTCCCGGGATCGTCGGATCCACGAACGACCTGCGCATCCACCGGGTCGGCGACACCGTTCACGGTGCCGCTCCGGCCTATCAGGCCAAGTAGGACGCGCGCACGAGGGCCGGTTCCCACGGGGACCGGCCCTCGTCGCATCCCCGGGTGCGCTACAGTCGATCCGGGCCGGCGTGGCGGAATGGCAGACGCGGAGCACTCAAAATGCTTTGTCCGAAAGGACGTGTGGGTTCGAGTCCCACCGCCGGCACCGTGAGCGTTGCGGAGCGGCCGTCAGGCCGTTCCGCAACGCTCTTCCGGTTCGGTGTGGGGCACCTCGATCCCCAGGGCCCCGCCGGCCAGAGGCTCCGTGCGTCGCGCATGCGACGTGCGGAGAAGGCCCGGTGGGACTCGAGTCCCACCGCCGGCATCCGTGGTCCGCAAGATCCGAAATCCCGTCCAGGATCATCGAAACATTCGTTTCGATGATCCTGGAGGCTTTGGTGTGGTCGACAGCGAACGTTCGCTGAGCGGCGCCCCGGATCCGGTTCGGACTCTGCCTTATGCGCGCTCCTGAGCGTGCGTCCAGATCAGGTACAGAACCGGTGCGGCGGTGATCCCGATCGCCAGCGCCGGCGCATTGGCGAAGGTGACGAGCTGAACCACGATCACGATGAGCGACAGGATCGATGCGGGCCAGCGCCGGACGCTCAGGATCAAGGATGGCATGAGGATGCGACGGATCGGCACCTCCGGCCGCCTGCTGTTCACAACCGCAACGGCAGCGGTCAGGGACATTGCCGCCGAAACGGCCAGCAGCGTCCAGAGGACCGGGACGACCAGAGGCGCGTATGTCGTCATGGACAGCATCGCGAGATCTGTCAGCAGCACGACGGTGACCGTCGTCGACAGCGCGCCGAGCATGGTGGCGCGCCGCCACGCTCGCCGCCATGCCCGGAGGAACGGCCGGACGACGGCGGACTCGCCGTCGCGCTGCATCTGGAAGACGCTGAACACCGCGGTGACAGCGGGGGCGCAGAACGGAGCCAGGATCGCGAGGACCGGCCAGGTCGAGACCGGGTCCGTGAGGATCAGCATCGCCAGCAGCGGGGACATCGCCAGCGCGAGCATGAGGTTCAGCCCCATCGTCGTGTACGCCGCCGCTATCAGGGCAGACCATCGCGCGTGCGTCACGCGTACGGTGGTCATCCCTTCATCCCGCTCGTCGCCATGCCCTCGACGAAGTACTTCTGTCCCAGAAGGAAGACGATCGCGATCGGGAGCACGGAGATGGTCAGTCCTGCGAAGAGCAGCGAATAGTTGGTGTCGAAGAGATTGGACGCCATGCCCTGCAAACCGAGCGGGAGCGTCCACAGATCTGGATTCCGGAGGTACAGCAGAGGCCCGAGGTAGTCGTTCCAGGTCTGCACGAAGGTGAGCAGCACCAGGCTCGCGATCGCGGGAACGGCCAGCGGGAGCATGATCCGGCGCCAGATGCCGTATTCACTGAGCCCGTCCAATCGCGCCGCCTCGGAGAGCTCCTCCGGGATCGTCTCGTAGTACTGCTTCATGAGGAACACTCCGAAAGCGGTGAAGGCCTGAAGCACGATCACCGACCAGAAGGTGTTGGACAGCTTCAGATTCGAAAGGATGATGAACTGCGGGATCATGTACGACTGCCATGGCACAGCGATCGTGCCGATGTAGGCGAGGAACAGCACATCGCGTCCGGGGAACCGGATGCGCGCGAATCCGTAGGCGGCGAAGGAAGCGGTCAACGTCTGCAGCAGTGTGACGGTCACCGCGAGGAAAAGCGAGTTGCGGATCCACGTGAGGATGCCCGTGGCCGACCACAGCTCCTGATAGTTCGACCAGTCGAAGACTTCGGGGATCCAGCGGACCGGAACGGAGAAGACCGCACTGGGCTGTTTGAGCGAGCTCATCACCATCCAGAAGAACGGAACGAGGAGCGCTGCACCGGCGATGACCAGGAACAGGTACAGCATCGCCCGCCCGAGACGATGGGCAATCGAGGGTCCGTGGGAAGGTGCGGTCGTCATGCCTGCCTCCGCTTGTTCCACAAGAACTGGACGATCGTCACGGTGATGCAGAGGAGGAAGAGCACGACCGATGCGGCGGACGCGTATCCGAACCGGCTCTCCTCGAAGGCCTTCCGGTATATGAACTGGGAAAGCACGAGCGTCGCCTGCCCGGGACCGCCGTCCGTCATGACCAGGATCAGGTCGAAGACCTTGAAGGAGTTGATCGTCAGGATCACGGAGACGAAGAACGTCGTCGGCCGCAGGCAGGGGAGAGTCACGTGAGTGAAACGCTGGTACGCATTGGCGCCGTCGACGCGGGCCGATTCATGAAGCTCCCTGGGCACGGTCTGCAGGCCGGCCAGGAACAGCACCATGTAATAGCCCATGTCGCGCCAGGTGCTGACCAGGACGACTCCCGGCATCGCCCAGTCGGTCGACGTGAGCCAGCCCGGAGGGGAGGAGATCCCGATCGCCCGCAGGAGCTGGTTGACAGGACCGAAGTCGGGGCTGAGCAGCAGGTTCCACACCATCGCTATGGCGACGATCGACGTGATGTAGGGGAAGAAGGCGGCAACCCGGAAGAACGCGACGCCTCTGAGCTTCGTGTTGAGAAGCAATGCCAGTCCGAGTGAGACGGCGATCGTCAGCGGAATGTGAAGGGCGGAGTAGTACAGCGTGTTGAGAAGCGCCACGTGAAAGCTGCCGTCGCCAGGAGCTGCGTGAAGTTCTCGACTCCCACCCAGGGCGCCTTGCCGAAGATGTTCCAGCTCGTGAACGACACATAAAGCAGGATGAGCACGGGCACGAGCGTGAACACGGCGAACCCGAGGAAGTTCGGGGCGATGAAGCTCCATCCGATCAGGGTGTTGCGCAGTCTCATCCGGGAACGCCGGCGGGCAGCCGGTGCGGGAAGCGGAGCGGCGATGATGCGACCTCGTGCTTTCATCCGTAGAAGGGGCTGTGCGAGTGCGGGCGTGCTCGTCTGTGAGCACGCCCGCGCTGCGGCTATCTGATCTCGGTGTCGAACCGCTTCTTCGCGTCGGCGATCGCGTCGGCGTACGAACGGGAGCCCGACATCACTGCGGTGTGCAGATCGCCGAGGATCGTCTGTATGGCCGCGGTCTGCGACACGGTCGGATTCTCGGCCGAGACGTCACGCGTTCCGAACGCGAACTGGGAGAGGTCATCGTTCGGCATGCCCGCGGTGGAGAAGAAGGCCGTGACGACGTCGTCGTCGATATAGGCGGGAGTGATCCCGATCTTCGCCAGCGCCACCGCGGCGTCGGCGCCGGCGATGTAGGCCAGGAACTCCTTGGCCGCGGAGATCTTCGCCTCGTCGATCGCGGCGTTCAGGCCCGCGCCGGTCGGATCACTGAACGTGACCGGCACGTTGTCCCTCCCCGTGGTCGAGGCATCCGCTTGAGGCAGCGGAGCGAACCCCCACGGGAATTCCTGTGCGTCGCCCGTCTTGACCTGGGCGAGCAGGGCGGCCACGTACCAGGTGCCCATCGGCATCATCGCCGCGCGCTGTTGACCGAACTCGCCCTGATAGGTCAGGTTGTTCGCCGTACTTGTGTTGAAGTCGACCTGGAGCCCCGCCCCCTGCATCGCCAGCGCACGCCGGTAGCCATCCTTGAACTGGTCGAACTCGCCCTTGAGGATGTCGGCCCCGGACTGGGCGGTGGCGATGGCCTGCACTGCGCTCTGCCAGCGGTGCAGGTAGGCGGGCTTCGCGTCGCTGCCTGCCGCCTTGAGTCCTGTGCCGAGCTTCTCCGCCGCGGCCTCGTAGTCGTCCCATGTCCACGACCCGTCGGGGTCGTCGACGCCGGCTGCGTCGAACAGTGACTTGTTGTAGTAGAGCACCCAGGCGTCCTGGCGGTACGGTACCGCGTACTGGACGCCGTCGATCTGATACGACGCTGCACCGGCGACCTCGTCGGGGAACTTGATGTCGGACACGTCAAGGAGCTGGCCTCCTTCGACCAACGCCGGCATGGCCTTCGGGCCCTTCTGGGTGATGATGTCAGGTGCGGTGCCGGCGGCGAGATCGGCGGTGATCAGGGTGTCGTACTGCGCGGGGTCGTACTCCTTGATCTGGATGTCGATGTTCTCGTGACTGGCTTCGAACCCGTCGACGAGCGCCTGGAACTCCGGGGTCGTGGCCAGTGCCCATGCCGAGTAGGTCAGGGTGACGGGAGAATCACCGCTTCTGCCCGCGGGCGTGACCTCGGTGCTGCTGCACGCCGACAACGTGAGGGCCGCGGTGATCAGCGTGATCAGGGGTGCTGCTCGTTTCATGGTTGACTGCTCCTTCGGGTGAGGGGCTCCCCAGCGGGGCCCCGGTCGGTCGGTCGGTCTGGCGAGACGGGTGCGATCCATTCGTTGAGATCCAGGACCGTCTCGACGCCGTCGGACCACCGGATGGCGACCCGTTCGGAGTCGCGGTCGAACAGGATGGCGGGAGGGGCGGAAAGATCGACACCCAGGCCGACGGCGAACCCGCACCACCGGCGGGCCTGGTGCGCCAGGACGAGCGCCGTCGGCACACGGCTGATCGCCCCCAGGGGACTGGCGTCACGATGCTCCGTCACGATCAGCCTCGCCAGATCGGGCTCGGCCGGATGCACCGTGCTCGTGACCTCTGCACCGTACGCGGTTGCCGAACCTCCGATCAGGGACGCTCGAACGTGCTGTCCCGATAGTGCCCACCCGCCGATGCGCAGCGTCGATCGCCGTCCGCGGTCGTTACGGACGCGGACCAGCCGGGCTTCCCAGCCGCTTCGGAGCACCGAGAGCACGTCGATGTCCGCGTGGTCTGTGGCGACGCCCGCGCGCCCTTGCCCGTATCCGGTGTCCTCATCATTCGGCACGATCGTGCGTGCTCTCCAAGTGGCACCGCCGCAGGCGATGTCGTGCAGGGGGGAGATCAGCACAGGGGTGATCGGTGTCATCCCTGTGCGGTGCGTAGTTCCCCCCGGGGTCAGCAGCACGACGCTCTGATCCTCGGGGTCCAGCCACGCGGTGCCGTCGAGCAGCGGAGTGGTCGCGGTCGAGTAGCCGAGGCGGGCATACAAAGGGGATTCTGTGCGCGACTCCGCGATGTCGGCATGATCGGTGCCGTGATTCGAGACTCGGACGATGCCGTCGGCGGAGGTGGCCGACACGACCCATCCCGCTGATTCGATGACCCTTATGCTGTCCCCGGTGTGGATCGGCAGGGCCGTCGCGGGATCATGCCAGACCGGGTGCTCCGCGGGGAGCAGGAGTCCGAGGAGTCCCTTGCCGGCCCAGTACGGTGAGCCCGGGCCGGAGTACGTCTGCGCCAACGGGCGCCACGGGCCGTGCCATCCGATGCTCAGCACATCGTCGGACGTCGCACCTCGCTCATCGAAGTAGCGGACGATCTGCTCGGCCGCGGTGCGCAGCTGTCCGAGCGGGTGCGAGGGGACGCCGGCGATCGCTCCAGCCCAGAACGGCGCCGCCGCGGCGAACCGGTAGGTGAGGCTTCGGCCCTGGAACAGCGGGGCGCCGTCGCCCCCGATCATCGCCAGGGCATCGTCGAGGAAGCGGTCCAGGCGTGCCACGTCCCGTGCCGCTCGTCCTTGCGCAAGATCCTCGGCGCCGTGCATCCGCACCCACATCGTCGGGTAGAGGTGCATCGCCCAGCCGACGTAGTGATCGAAATTGCGACCGGGGCCGTCGGCGTACCAGCCGGCGCCACGATAGCAGTCATCCATCATTGCGACGTCCGCACGGATCTCTTCTGCCGACCAGGGTCCTCCCACTGACCGGAGAAAGGTCTGCACGACGACTCGGAACCATCGCCAGTTGTTGAGGGGATAGTCCCCATCGCCGACGACGGGGGAGAGGTAGTCGATCACCCGGGCCTGCGTCGTCGGGTCGAGCGTGTCCCACAGCCATGGTCGGGTCAGATCCAGCATCAGCGCGATCGATGCCGCCTCGACCTTGGCCTGGGGATGCTCGGTCGTCCGTATCCATCGTTCCGGGTTGTCCGGGTCGACGCCTGCGCTGACGCCTTCCCTGAAGTGCTCGAGCGAGGAGCCGACGCCGTCTCCTCGCTCGCCGGCGATGCGGGCGCCGGCGATCAGGAAGGTGCGGGCGAATCCTTCCAGCCCGTCCACCCGGGGACCGAAGCCCCCGGGTCGACCGGGCAGCAGGATCTGCGCACGGCTCGACGACGAATGACCAAGGGCACCCCGGATCAGGCGATCAGCGAAGGCCGTCCAGTCCGCGCGCCGCCATTCCGGGAGATCCAGGCCGTGTGCCATCGACGAGGCACGGAGCATGCTGCTCATGAAAGCCTCCTCAGTTCACGATGTCCGCGGCGAAGACGAGCACGCTGGTCGTCCTCGCGCCGTGCCCGGGGCCGAAAGCGGGGAGGATCACACCGGCCAGACTCTTGCCCGCAGTGAGGGGGATCGAGCTGATGAACAGGGATGCAGGCCGGTGCAGCTGGCCGTTCCTGGCGTTGCCGTGATCGGCTGTCAGCGCGACGGTGGCATCGGCGGGGGGCTCTCGGTCGAAGGCGTAGGACGTGAGATCGAACGGGACTCTTGAGCCGTCCGCATAGATCAGTTGCCCGGTGCCCGTCTGGGTTCCGAAGGCGGCGGCGTGCAGGAGCAGCAGGCTGCTTCCCTTGCCGCTGACCCGCAGCAGCTGGCCCTGCGCCGTGGCCGCGCTCGATCCGCCGGCCGTGAACCAGGGCGCAGAGAGTGCTCCGAGGGAGGTGCTGATCTCACCGCCCGGTGAATAGCCGGCAGCCGCCAGCGCCTCGGCCGAGAGGCTCCATCCCGGATTGCCCAGTTGACCCTGTCGGGTGTCCGAGTCCGACGTGATCCCGATGGTGTCCAGCGTTCCCGGTGCCGGGCATCCCGGCAGCTCGCAGCCGGCGCGCCATGGGGCGCCGCTCTCGAATGCGCCGAGGTCGGGGCTGTCCGAGCTCTCCGTCACTCCCGGGACGGCGATTCCCGTGTCGAGCGCCGCTGAGCCTGGTGCGAGCGTGTAATCGCCCGCTTCTCGCCAGGTGAACCGAACGTCCGTGAGGTCGATCAGATTGTGAGACACGTCGGGTCCCCCGGGTGCGCGGCCCCGCAGAGCCAGGTTGTTCTGGAACGCCGAGCCGGGTCCGTGTGTTCGGAAGAACGACATCCCGCCCGGCTCGTAGAACGTGTTGTTGTAGAAGCGGAGACCCTCGCCCCGCGTGGGGCGTGCGGTGAGGTACGGATTGGTCCCCACGCCGTATCCGTTGTTGTACGTCAGATTGTGATCGGCGAGGACGTTGAAGGTGCCGTTGTCGAAGTAGAGCGCGACGTACAGCTCGGATCCGGCCCTCCTCGTCGCATCGTGGATGACATTGTGGTCCACCCGGCTGCCGCTCATGTCGATGTCGCAGCACACATAGACGGCGCCGAGGTCATGCTGGAGCTGACCGTACGCGCTGATGTCGTTACCCGTGATCCGGATGTTCTTCAGGGTGCGCGGAGCGCCGACGATGTAGTTCATGTTGATGCCGTCGCGAGCGACGCGGGCGATGGTGTTGCGTTCGATGAGGATGTCGGAAGCGCCGGGCGAGATCGAGATCCCGCTGGTGTACGAACCGCTGTAGGCGACATCCTCGATCAGGTTGTTGCGCACGGTCTGCTGGGTGCCGGAGACGAAGACGCCGTTGCCGGCGCTGTACCGGATCGTGCTGTCCCGAAGGGTGTTCCCGGTGCCGCGCAACACGATGCCGGTATCCGTCTTGTGCGAGGAGTAGATCGACTTCAGCTCGCTCGGGCGTAGCTGCTGAGTCTGATAGTGAGACAGGTACTGTCCGTCGATGCGCTCGATCGTGATGCTCGAACTGGCCTCGTCCGTCATGATCGTGGATGCGCGGATCGCGAAACCGCTGATGGTGACATCCTTGTGCCCGCGAAGGTCGAAGGCGTAGTTCCGCGTCTTGGCCTCGATCGCGGTCGGAGCTGAGCCGTCTGTGGCGACCAGCAGGCGCTGACCGTCGGCGTCGTAGAACCACTCGCCGGGCTGTGTGAGCAGCTCGGGGCTGCCGTGGAGGCGGAAGTACCGGTTTCCGGTCTGCGGCGGGTTGATGTTCGCCGCGTCGCTGCCGATCAGGTCGTAGCTGAGCTCACCGGTCTCCTCCTGACCGGTGACGACCCCGGTCACGGTCGTCCAGCCCCCGCTGAACACGATGATCATCTCGTCGGTGCTGCGGAAGACCGGCAGCCCCGCTTCGGTCAGACTTCCCGCACGCTGAGAGCCGGGGAGGATGCTCGCCTCGACCCGCGTGGGCAGGGTGACATCCTCCGGCTCGGGATACTGGGCCTCGGGCAGCATCGCCCCCTCGGAGAACACCTGATTGGCGGCGATGTTGTCGTTGCCGGGATCGATTGTCGCGTCGTAGCCGCGGCGGAGCACCGCCGGGGCGGCGAAGATCGGCACTCCCTGCGCCGAGCTCAGCTCTACATCGGGCTGCCACTGCTCGATGACGTCGGCTCCCGTGATGACTGGTTTCGCGCCAGGTGCCGCGGTGAACGTCGTCCCATCGTTCGGGAACACCGACTCGCGGTAGACGCCGTCGGCGACGACGCAGGTGTCACCGGCCCCCGCCATCGCGGCGCATGCGCTGATCGTGCGCAGGCCGGCCTGCGACGTGAGCCCGGTGGCCTCGTCGTCGCCATCAGGCGAGACATAGAGGACGCGACCGGAGAGCTCGGTCGGCGCAGCGAAGCCGGCGGCGACCGAGATCGTGACGACGGCCAGTGACGCGGCCGTGATGAGTCTTCTGAGGGGGAGCATCGGACCTCCTTGTCCGTGCGTGCCGGGCCGCCTGGATGCGGGCGGACTCTTCGGGTCGAGTGCACGCGGTGGCCGAAAGTATGGCACCCGGCTCAAGGCCGGAAGTCGTGCCCTGAGCGATCTTGAGCGGATCGTCGGATCAGACCCGCGCGGGGCCGGTCGACTCCCGGACGATGAGGTCTGGACTGAGGATGACGCGGCGAAGCGGCCGGACGGGGTCAGCGATACGCTCGACGATCAGTTCCACAGCCGCGGAACCGATTGCGTGTCGCGGCGGGCTGATGGCGGTGAGGGCCGGTGAGAACAGCGCGGCGACCTGGTCGTCATAGGCGATGACGGAGAGATCCTGCGGGACTCTCAGCCCCTGGGCCTTGGCGCCTTCCACGAGGCTCATGGCTTCCGGATCGGAATGGACGACCAGTCCGGTGACGTCGTTCGCCAAGGCAGTGTCGATCGCCTCAGAGATGGCCAGCTCTTGACTGTCCTGATCCTCGGGCCCGGCTGGCTGAGCGAAGTGCTCGTGCGACTGCAACCCGAGCTCCCTGCAAGCGGCCGGCCAGCTGGACAGGAGGCGCCGTGATGTCTGGGACTCCCGGACGGTGACCAGCCCCACCCTGCGATGTCCGAGAGCGTGCAGATGGCGAGCCGCCAGCGCGACGCCAAGGCCGTGGTCGGTGACGACCGCTTCCAGGGGCATGCGGTACTCGCCTGCGATTCCAGTCCGTTCGACGAGGACGACCGGCACGGTCGCCTCGGAGAGCATCTGGAGGACCTCGCCCGCGAACGGCGCTCTGGTGTTCGGCGCGATCACCACCCCCGCGAGTCTCTCCGTCTTCAGCAGCGCTTCGACGGCCGCGCGTTCATCGATGGAGGTATACGAGCCGCGCCGCAGCAGCGTGCTCAGCGCGTAGCTGCGCGCGCCGGCTTGGATACCGCCGAGGACGCCGGGCCAGTAGTAGTCGGTCGACGGTACGAGCACGGCGATCACACCCGTGACCGGATCAGCATCGCTTCGATGAAGATAGGCGTCAGCGGGCGCTCTGTCAGCGCAGAGCATCGCGCCGCCGTGGACGCGCATCACCACCCCTTCATCGGCGAGTTGCGTCAGATCCCGGCGCATCGTCGCCACAGAGACGCCGAGTTCGGCCGCGAGCGTCGATGCTCGGCTCACACCGCGCCGGGCCAGTTGCTGAACCAACTGCGTGCGGCGCACCTCACCGAGCGCCGATGACGACGTCCCCATCTCCCGCAGGTTAAACGATCAAGTTGGCTCATACAAGGGCGAATCCGCGGCGGAGCGGGTGCGCCTGAGCCCGGATCGCGTCGATGAGCGGGGCGACTGACCTCCGGAGGCTGTCCAGTAGGATGGATCCGTGACTGAAGAGCAGCAGCCTGAGCAGCCCGCCTCGTCCGCTCCGCGACGCGTCGTCGTCGCCGAGGACGAGTCGCTGATCCGCCTCGACATCGTCGAGATCCTCCGCGACAACGGATTCGACGTGGTCGGCGAGGCCGGGGACGGAGAGACCGCGGTGCAGCTGGCGACCGAACTGCGCCCCGACCTCGTCATCATGGACGTGAAGATGCCCCAGCTGGACGGCATCAGCGCTGCGGAGAAGCTGCACAAGGGCAACATCGCCCCCGTCGTGCTGCTCACCGCCTTCAGTCAGAAGGAGCTCGTCGAGCGCGCGAGCGAGGCCGGCGCGCTGGCCTACGTCGTGAAGCCCTTCACCCCGAACGATCTCCTGCCGGCGATCGAGATCGCCCTCGCGCGTCACGAGCAGATCATCACGCTCGAGGCCGAGGTCGCCGACATGGTCGAGCGCTTCGAGACCCGCAAGCTGGTCGACCGCGCCAAGGGGCTGCTGAACGAGAAGATGGGTCTCTCGGAGCCCGAAGCGTTCCGCTGGATCCAGAAGGCGTCGATGGACCGCCGTCTCACGATGCAGGATGTCGCGAAGGCGATCATCGAGCAGCTGGCACCGAAGAAGTGAGCCGGGATCGGATCAGTGTCGCATCGCGACGTTGATGCGGCCCGAATCGGCGTGAGCGAGCACCGCGAGACGGAACCCTTCGGGGATCTCGGCGGCGGGATCCGGTTCCGTCCGCTCCTGGCGGGCGACGGCGAAGAACTCGCGGCGGCGTACAGCCGCAACCGTGCGCACCTCGCGCCCTGGGAGCCGCTGCGCTCCGAGGAGTTCTTCACCGCGGCACGTCAGCACCGGCTGACCGCGGAGACCCTGCGGGCCGTCGCCGACGGTCGCAGCGCCGCTTACGTGCTCGAAGACGGCGAGCACCGCATCGTCGGACGGGCGAACCTCAGCGACATCGTCCGGGGCGCATTCTGGAGCGCGCACCTCGGCTACTGGGTCGACGGCCGGCTCGCGGGCCGGGGTCTCATGCGCAGCGCCGTGGACACGGTCTGCGCACTCGCGCGCGACGACCTCGGGCTCCATCGCGTACAGGCGGCGACGCTCGTGCACAACGAGGCCTCGCAGCGCGTGCTCCGGGCGACCGGCTTCACCGAGATCGGGCGGGCGCCGCGCTATCTGCGCATCGCAGGGGAGTGGCAGGACCACGTGCTGTTCCAGCGAATACTGGAGGATGCTGCAGCGAGCACCGCCTGACAGCTCAGGCGCCGGGCAGATCCTTGATCATGTTCGTGATGCGGATCGTCGAGCAGCGCCGGCCCTGATCGTCGGTGACGGCGATCTCGTGAACGGTGACGCTGCGACCGAGATGGATCGGCGTGCACACGCCGGTCACGACGCCGCTCGTCGCCGAGCGCGTGTGCGTGGCGTTGATGTCGACGCCCACCGCGAGCCGGCCCGGCCCGGCGTGCAGGTTCGCCGCCATCGACCCCAGGGACTCGCCGAGCACCACGTAGGCGCCGCCGTGCATGAGTCCGACTGGCTGCGTGTTGCCCTCGACGGGCATCGTGGCGACGCAGCGGTCCACCGAGAACTCGACCCAGCTCAGGCCCATCTTCTCGGCCAGGGCGCCCATGCCGCGCTCGGTCGCCCACTCCAGCCCGGGGCTCGTCCGTGCGGTGCTCGCGTCGACCTGATCGCTCACGCGGGGTCCTCCTCGATTCGATGTCCGCCGGGGTCGTTAGGCTGGCATCGTGACGGACTCCGCAAAGCCTACCCTCATGGTCGTCGACGGCCATTCGCTCGCATACCGGGCCTTCTTCGCCCTGCCGGTGGAGAACTTCACCACGAAGGACAACCAGCACACGAACGCCATCTACGGCTTCCTGTCGATGCTGGTGAACCTCATCAAGGCGGAGCGGCCGACCCATATGGCGATCGCCTTCGACACCTCGCGGCACTCGTTCCGCACTGACGAGTACCCCGAGTACAAGGCCACGCGATCGGAGACGCCCTCGGAGTTCCGCGGGCAGATCCCGCTGCTGCAGGACTGCCTCGCGGCGATGTCGATCCCGGTGCTCACGAAGGAGGGCGTCGAGGCCGACGATATCCTCGCGACGCTCGCCGCCCAGGGGTCGGAGCAGGGCTTCGACGTCCTCGTCGTCTCCGGCGACCGCGACACCATCCAGCTCGTGAACGACCAGGTCACGCTGCTCTACCCGAATGTGCAGGGGGTGTCGCAGCTCAAGCGGTACGACCCGATCGCCGTGCAGGAGCGATACGGCGTGCGTCCGGAGCAGTACCCCGACATCGCCGCCCTCGTGGGCGAGACGAGCGACAACCTGCCCGGCGTGCCGAAGGTCGGAGAGAAGACCGCGGTGAAGTGGCTCACCCAGTTCGGGTCGCTCGACGAGCTGCTCGAGCGCTCGGGCGAGATCAAGGGCGTCGTGGGCGGAAACCTGCGCGAGCACATCGAGGACGTGCGCCGGAACCGCAAGCTCAACCGCCTCCTGCAGGACGTGGAGCTCCCGGTCGGCCCCGCCGACCTCGAGACGCGTCCGATCGATGCGCAGGCCGTGCGCGACATCTTCGCCCGCCTGGAGTTCCGCACGCTGCTGCCGCGCGTGTTCGAGGCCGTCGGGGAGGACGCTCCCGAAGAGGAGCACGCGGCCTCGGTCGCCGTGCCCGCCGCCACCGAGCTCTCCGCGGAGGGCGTCGCGACCTGGCTGAAGGCCGCCACTGGTGATGTGGCCGTCGAGGTGACCACCGCCGGGGGGCTTCCGCAGCGGGTGGGACTCGCGCATGGCGACGACCTGGTCGAGCTCTCGTGGTCCCCGCAGGTGCAGGCCGCCCTGGCGGACTGGCTCGCGTCGGATGCGCCGAAGATCTTCCACGACGCCAAGCCGCAGGTGAAGGCGCTGCGCACCGCGGGCGTGCGCGTCGGCGGTCTGGCCTACGACACCAACCTCGCCGGCTGGTTGCTCCGGCCGAGCTACCCCGACAAGACGCTCGCGGACCTCGTGGACCGCTACCTGGGCGAGAAGCTGCCGGAGGCGGATCCGAGCCAGCTCGTGCCGGAGACCGAGGGCGCCTCGCCCGCGCAGCTGGCCTGGTTCGCGGCGCGCGTCGCCACGGCCCTCCGTACGGACGTGCCGGAAAGCGTCGACCGGGTGCTCCGCGAGATCGAGCTGCCGACCCTGATCACGCTCGCCGACATGGAGCTCGCGGGCGTCGCGGTCTCGCACGAGATCCTCTCCGGCTTCTCGCAGGAGCTGGGGGAGCGCGCGAGTCGCATCGCCGAGGAGTCCTTCGCGATCATCGAGCGCGAGGTGAACCTCGGCTCGCCCAAGCAGCTGCAGGAGGTGCTGTTCGAGCAGCTCGAGCTGCCGAAGACGCGCAAGACCAAGACCGGGTACTCGACCGATGCGGCTGTGCTCGCCGATCTGCAGGAGAGCAACCCGCATCCGTTCCTCGATCTGCTGCTCCAGCACCGCGAGGCCACCAAGCTCCGGCAGATCATCGAGTCGCTCGATACCGCGATCCGCGCGGATCACCGCATCCATACGACCTACGTGCAGACCGGTAGCCAGACCGGCCGGCTGAGCAGCACCGACCCGAACCTCCAGAACATCCCGGTGCGCACCGAGGAGTCGCGGCGGATCCGCAGCGCCTTCCAGGTCGGTGAGGGCTATGAAACCCTCCTCACCGCGGACTACTCGCAGATCGAGATGCGCATCATGGCGCACCTGTCCGGAGACGAGGGGCTCATCGAGGCCTTCAACTCGGGCGAGGATCTGCACCGCTTCGTCGGCGCGCGCGTCTTCGGCGTCGAGCCGGAGGAGGTCAGCTCTGCCATGCGCACCAAGGTCAAGGCCATGTCGTACGGCCTGGTCTACGGTCTCAGCGCCTTCGGCCTCTCCAAGCAGCTGCGCATCGAGCAATCCGAGGCGAAGCAGCTGATGATGGAGTACTTCGCGCGCTTCGGCGCCGTGCGCGACTACCTGCGCGCCTCGGTGCTCGCGGCGAAGGAGGTCGGCTACACGGAGACGATCTTCGGACGCCGTCGGCCGTTCCCGGACCTCGTCAGCCCGAACCGCGTCCTGCGGGAGAACGCCGAGCGTGCGGCTCTCAACGCCCCGATCCAGGGCAGCGCCGCGGACATCATGAAGATCGCGCTGTTCCGGATCCACGCCGACCTGGTCGAGCAGGGCCTCTCCTCGCGCGTCCTGCTGCAGATCCATGACGAGCTCGTCGTAGAAGTCGCCCCGGGGGAGTGGGACGAGACCGAACGCATCGTGCGCGAGCGCATGAGCGGCGCCGCGGATCTGACGGTCCCGCTGGACGTCCAGGTGGGACGCGGCGCGGATTGGAACGACGCCGCGCACTGAGCCGGTGAGATGCGACGGGTCCCGCTCCACGACCCGCCCTCGGGGATGCGTTGTTCCATGGAGCGGGGCACGTTCCATGGATAGGCTCAAGGGATGACCGCAGAGCAGCCCACGACGCGCACGCCGTCCACCATCGATCAGATCGCGGAGAGCTGGGTCGACACCCTCACCGAGCTCTCGCCGATTCTCGGCACCTACATCGGTCGCAACGACGTCAACGGACGTCTCGACGATTTCAGCCCGGCCGGCCATGAGCACGCGATCGCAGAGACCCGCCGCGTGCTCGCAGAGCTCGACGCCCAGGAGCCCGTCGACGAGATCGACCGCGTGACCAAGACGGACCTCTCCGCCGAGCTCAGGCTCTCGCTCGAGCAGCATGACGCACAGTGGCACCTGCGTGATCTGAACGTCATCGCCTCCGCCGCGCAGGACGTGCGCCAGGCCTTCGACCTCATGCCGACGGCGACGGCCGACGACTGGAGCGTCATCGCCGCACGCCTCGGCGCCGTCCCGGCCGCATTGGACGGGTATGTCGAGACGCTCCGGGAGGGCATCGCGAAGGGCGTCGTGCCCGCGCGGCGCCAGGTCGTCGAGGTCGCGACGCAGATCGCCCGCTACACGGCGGACGACGGCTTCTTCGCCGCGTTCGTCGCCGACGCTGCGACCGACGAGGGGCAGCTGCCTGCGAGCCTCGCTCGAGACCTCGCCGACCGCTCCGCCGCCGCCCGCGTCGCCTACGACGGGCTGCGCTCGTTCCTCAGCGCGGAGCTCGCCCCGGTCGCGGGCGAGCAGGACGCCGTGGGACGCGAGCTGTACGCGCTGGCGTCGCGCCGGTTCCTCGGCGCGACGATCGACATCGACGAGACATACGAATGGGGCCGCGAAGAGCTCGCCCGCATGGTGGCGGAGCAGACCGCCATCGCGAACGAGATCCTCCCCGGATCCACGGTCGAGGAGGCCGTCGCCCATCTGGAGGCGGATCCTGCACGCAAGCTCGTGGGCACGGACGCCCTGCAGCGCTGGATGCAGGAGACCAGCGACCGGGCGATCGCCGAGCTCGGCGCCTCGCACTTCGACATCCCGGAGCAGATCCGCGAGCTCGAGTGCATGATCGCGCCGACCCAGGAAGGCGGGATCTACTACACGGGCCCGACCGACGACTTCTCCCGCCCCGGCCGCATGTGGTGGTCCGTGCCGGAGGGCGTGACCGAGTTCGATACCTGGCGCGAACTCACGACCGTGTACCACGAGGGCGTTCCGGGGCATCACCTGCAGATCGCGCAGGCGACATACAACCGTGCGGAGCTGAACACCTGGCGGCGGGTGCTCGCCGGCACCTCCGGCCACGCCGAGGGCTGGGCCCTCTACGCGGAGCGCCTCATGGAGCAGCTCGGCTACCTGGACGATCCCGCCGACCGCCTCGGCATGCTGGATGGGCAGCGCATGCGCGCACTGCGCGTGGTCCTCGACATCGGCGTGCACCTCGGCAAGCCGCGCCTGGACGGCGAGGGCGTGTGGGACCACGACTACGCCCTCGACATGATGCGCCGCAACGTGAACATGTCCGACGAGTTCCGGCAGTTTGAGGTCAACCGCTACCTCGGCTGGCCGGGGCAGGCGCCGTCGTACAAGGTGGGTCAGCGCATCTGGGAGCAGGTCCGCGACGCCGTCAAGGAGCGCGAGGGCGACGCCTTCGACATCAAGTCGTTCCACAAGCGCGCCCTCGACATGGGCGGCGTCGGACTCGATACCCTGAGGTCCGTCTTCCAGGTGGGTTGAACAGCGCACGGAACGGGGAAGGGGTCGCGGGAATGTCCGCGGCCCCTTCCTCCTTTATTCAAGTGAATAGAAAGGGGCTCAGCATGGAGATCGAGTTCGGACTGGACACGTTCGGCGACATCACGGTCGACGCGGAGGGGAACCCCCTCACCGGGGCGCAGACGATTCGCAACATCGTGGAGCAGGCGGCTCTCGCCGATGAGGTGGGCGTCGACTTCTTCGGGGTGGGGGAGCATCACCGTCGGGACTTCGCCGTGTCGAGCCCGGAGATGGTCCTGGCGGCGATCGCGTCGCGCACCGAGCGGCTGCGCCTGGGAACCGCTGTGACCGTGCTGAGCTCCGACGACCCCGTGCGCGTGTACGAGCGGTTCGCGACGCTGGACGCGCTCTCCGACGGTCGCGCCGAGGTCGTGCTGGGTCGCGGATCCTTCACGGAGTCGTTCCCCCTGTTCGGGTTCGATCTGCGCGACTACGACCGTCTCTTCGAGGAGAAGATCGAGCTGTTCGTCGAGCTGCTCAAGGAGGAACCCGTGAACTGGCAGGGAACCGTCCGTCCGCCGCTCGAGAACGCGGACGTCTTCCCGAAGACCGCCAAGGGCATGCGCACGTGGGTGGGCGTCGGCGGGTCCCCGGAGTCGGTCGTGCGGGTCGCGCGCCACGGCCTCGGGCTCATGCTCGCGATCATCGGGGGACCCGCGGCGCGTTTCCGCCCGTTCGTCGACCTCTATCACCGCTCGGTTGACGCGTTCGGCAACCCGGCCCTCCCCATCGCCGTGCACTCACCAGGACATATCGCCGACACCGACGACGAGGCCTGGTCCACCGCCTACCCGGGCTTCGAGACCATGCGCAACACGATCGGCGCCGAGCGGGGCTGGGGCACGGGATACAGCCGTGCGCAGTTCCAGAACGAGGTGGGCCCGGAAGGCGCCGTGTACGCCGGCTCTCCGGAGCGGGTTGCTGCCAAGATCGCCGACACGGTGCGCGCCCTCGGCCTCGGTCGTTTCGACCTCAAGTACGCGACCGGCACGACCTCGCATGAGGCGCTCATGCGCAGCATCGAGCTCTACGGCACCGAGGTGATCCCGCGGGTGCGGGAGCTGCTCGCAGACGACTGATGCCTGTCACTGTCGGCGCCGGACGGACGGGCGTCTGCCCGGCGCCGCGGTCGTAGGCTGGAGGGATGAGCGCTGTCCGTTTCGTCGCCATCGGAGACTCCTTCAGCGAGGGCGTCGGTGATGAACTCCCCGACGGCACCGTCCGAGGTTGGGCGGACCTTGCAGCGATGGGGTGGGCCGAGGCGATCGGGGAGCCGATCGCGTACGCGAACCTCGCGATCCGCGGTCGGCTCGCCTGGCCGGTGGTCGAGGAGCAGCTCGAACCCGCCCTGGCCTTGAATCCGACGCATCTGTCCTTCAACGCGGGCGGCAACGACATGCTGCGCCCGAAGGCCGACATCGAGCACATCGCCGACGCGTTCACGCGTGTGCTGCGACGGTGCGACGAGGCCGGCGCCACGCTCATCGTGCTCTCCGGGGCCAATCCGTCCGCGCAGCTGCCGCTGACCTCGCTGATCCAGCGCCGCGGCGACGAGCTGTCCGCGGCCGTGCTGCGCAGGATCCAGCATCGGGCCGACGTGCTGCAGGCGCTGAACTGGCCCGATCGTGAGCTCAGCCGTCCCGAGTACTGGGCGGAGGATCGCCTGCACATGAACGCGAACGGCCACCACCGCGTCGCCGCGCGGGTGCTCGATGCCGTCGGCGCCGGAGCTCCGAAGGAATGGTGGCATGCCCGCGAGGTGCCGGGGGAGGAGCCGCTCAGCACGGCCGCGTACTACCGCCGTCACGTCGGGCCCTGGATCAAGCGCCGGGTGACGCGACGCTCATCGGGCGACGGGCGCCTGCCGAAGTTCGCGGAGTGGACCGAGATCCGCCCGTCGTCCGCGGACTGAGCAGGCCGATCGACGGGCTGCTCAGCCCGTGCCTGGGCTTTCAGTGCGGCACGCGGGCGAGGAACTCTGCCGTCGCGGGATGCTGCGGCGCGTCGAAGATCTGCTGAGGCGGTCCCTGCTCGACGAGAACCCCGTCCTTGAGGAAGACGACCCGGTCGGCGACCTCGCGCGCGAAGGACATCTCGTGCGTGGCCATGAGGATCGTCGTACCGCGACCCTTGAGCTCGCGGACCAGATCGAGGACCTCGCCGACGAGCTGCGGGTCGAGCGCGCTGGTGATCTCATCCAGGAGCAGCAGCTCCGGGTCGGTGAGGATCGCGCGCACGATCGCGACGCGCTGCTGCTGGCCGCCGGAGAGGCGGTCCGGGTAGGCGCCGGCCTTGTCCCCGAGGCCGAGCGTGGTCAGCAGCTCGAGGCCGCGGCGGGTGGCTTCCGCCTTCGGCAGCCGATGCACACGGCGAGCCGCGAGCGTGATGTTGTCGAGCACGGTCAGGTGCGGGAACAGGTTGAAGTGCTGGAACACGACCCCGATCCGCGCGCGGATCGCATCCGCATCGATCCGGGGATCCGTGATGTCCGTCCCCGAGAGCAGGATCTGCCCGTCGTCGACCCGCTCGATGAGGTTCATCGTGCGCAGCAGCGTGGACTTGCCGGAACCCGACGCGCCGATGAGCACGACGACCTCGTGCGCGTCGACCGCGAGGTCGATGCCGCGCAGCACATCGTGGTCGCCGAAGCGCTTGCGAACTCCGACCGCTTCGATCACGGGTGCGGTCATACGATCCCTCCGGCCTGCTCGCGCTTGTTGAGACGCGCCGTGACGACGTCGGTGAGCCGGATCATCGGCCAGCTCAGGACCACGAAGAACAAGCCGGCGACGACGTACGGGGTGAAGTTGAACGTCTCGGCGACCTGCAGCTGCGCCGCGCGGACGGCGTCGATCGCACCGAGGACGGAGATGAGCCCCACGTCCTTCTGCATCGAGACGAAGTCGTTCATAAGCGCGGGGACGACCTTGCGCACGCCCTGCGGGATGACGACGATCCGCAGCGTCTGCCCGTGCGTCAGACCGAGCGAACGCGCGGCGACCCGCTGCGAGGGGTGCACGGCCTCCATGCCGGCGCGGAGCACCTCGGCGACGTAGGCCGAGTAGCTGATGACGAGGGCGATCGTTCCCCAGAACATCGCGGGCATGCGGGGAAAGATCATGAGGGCCGGGATCCCGAAGCCCACGAGGTAGAGCACGATCAGCAGCGGCACGCCGCGAAAGAAGTCGGTGTACGCCGCCGCGAGCAGCCGCAGTGGGAAGAACACGGGCCCCCGCAGCGAGCGCAGGACGGCGAGCAACGTGCCCAGCAGCGCCACGCAGACCGCAGAGATCAGGAGTACGACGATGTTGAGCAGCAGACCCTGGAAGATCGGGCCGACGCTCGCGAGGGCCACCTCGGGGTCGAAGAACGTCTCGCGGACGACCTTCCACCCTGGGGTGTTGGCGATCACGATGACGAGCACCGCGGCGACGATCAGGCTGCTCAGCAGCGCGAGCAGAACGGACCACACCGTCGCCCGGCGACGGAGTGCGCGGCGGGACAGCTCGAGCGCGCTCGGCTGCCACGCCGCGTCGACCAGCGGAGCGGTCACTTCAGGACGGGGACGTTCACGGCCTCGCTCAGCCACTTCTTCTGCAGCTCGGCGATGGTGCCGTCCTTCTGCAGCGCGTCGACGGCCTTCGTGACGGCGGGGGTGAGCGAGGAGTTCTTCGGGAGCACGAAGGCGAACTGGTCGCCGCCCTTGTCATCGGCGAACTGCCCGACCACGGATGCGTTCTCGAGCTGCGCCGCGGTCACGTAGAACGCACCGGGCAGGTCGGTGATCATCGCATCGATCTGACCGCCCTTGAGCGCCTGGACCACGTCGTCGACGGAGTTGAAGACGCTGAGATCGCCGGTGCCGAGCTGCGCCTTCGCGACGGTGTAGCTCGTCGTTCCGGTCGCGACGCCGACCTTGGCCTTCTTGAGGTCGGCGATGCTCGTGGCAGAGGCGGCAGGAGTGCCCTTCGCGGCGACGACCGCCTGCGTGGTCGTGTAGTACGAGGAAGAGAAATCAACGGCCTTCTTGCGGTCCTCGGAGATCGAGAACTGCTGGATGTTGAGATCCCAGTCCTTGGGGCCAGGGGCGATCGCGGCGTCGAAGCCGGTGCGCGTCCACACGATCTGCGTGTCCGAGAAGCCCAGCTCGGCGGCGACGGCGTGAGCCACGGCGCCCTCGAAGCCCTTGCCGTTCGACGGGTCGTTGTCCACGAACCACGGCTCGTAGTCGGGGTCGCCGGTCGCGATCGTCAGCTTGCCCGCGGTGACGGTCTGCAGGGCCGCGCCGGTGGCGTCGGCGTCGGCGGACGGGGCGGACGCGGCGGAGCCGCTGCACGCGGCGAGGGAGAGCGCGGCGGCGGCGATCGTCGAGACGAGCGCGACACGGCGCAGAGCGGGTGCGAGGGACACGGAGACTCCTGAGATGCGGGTGCGGGGGCGGACGGGTGTGACTGCAGGCGCAGGTGCCCCGTTCATACCGTAGAGGAATCGGCGAGTCGCCAGTCGGCGAAGTCGAAACCGGGCGAAACGAAACAGGAGACCAGCACCTCCCGGTCATCCAGCGGACGAGCGGCCTGCCACACCCCGGCGGGGACGAGCGCCTGTGCGGCGTCGTCCGGGCCGAGCACGATCGTCTCGACGTCTCCCGGCGCGGCGTCGGATCCGCCGAGGCTGAGTTCGAGGCGGCCGGGGCCGTGCCAGAGCCAGAGCTCATCGCTGGAGACGACGTGCCAGGCGCTGGACTCCTCCGGGGTGAGGAGGTAGTGGATGCAGGTGGCGGCGGGACGCGTGCCGCCTGCGGTCTCGACCGGAGTCGCGCTCGTCCAGGTGCGGCGGAACCAGCCGCCCTCAGGGTGCGGCTCGAGAGCGAGGCGGATGGCAGTCGAGGGGACAGGTGCGGTCATGAGGTGCCTCCGGTGCAGGTGGTCAGGGGGTCTCGAAGGCCGTGGTCGCGTGACGGACCTCGCCGGCGATCACCGTCGCGGCGGATCGCCCTGCTCCGGCTTCCACGAGTTCCACGACCGCATCCGCGCCGGGCGGAACGTCGAAGAACGCGAGATCCGCGAGCGCTCCGACGGCGAGGTAGCCGGTGCGATCCGCACCGACGTCGATCCCCATGGCGTGCGCACCGCCGATGGTCGCGGCATTCAGGAGCCGTGCGTGCAGGTCGCGATCGGTATACCCCTGGGAGCGGGCGATGCGGGCGAGCTCCGCGACATCGGCGAGCAGGTCGAGCGAGGGGCTCGACGAGAGCGAGTCGGTGCCGACGGCGATCGGGTTGCCCTCGCGCAGATAGGCGGCGATCGGCGGTTCCTCCAGTCCGATCACCGCGTTCGAACGCGGGCACAGCGCGACGCTCGTGTGGCGCTCGCGCAGGATCGCGCGGTCGCGGGCGCTCATGTAGACGCCGTGTGCGATGTGGCAGTCGGGGCCGAGCACGCCGAGCTGGTCCACGAACTCGGTCGCGCTGGTGCCGAAGCCGGCGTCGCGCAGCTCCTGGAAGCTCGCGAGCCCGGCCGTGTGCCAGGCGTGGGCCTGGTCGTGCGCGAACTCGCTCTCGAACGCCGCCTCGCCGAGGTGGATGTGGATCCGGCTGCCGCGCTCGCGGACGATGTCGGGGATCTCGAGGAGGGGTTCGATGTCGAGCGAGTACGGCGCGTGCGGCGACAAGCCGGTGCCCGGCGGCGTCGGAAGCGCATCCAGGGAGTCCTCGACCTGGCGGCGACCGGTGCGGGCCCAGTCCGCGTTGGTCCAGCTCATCACCTCCCAGTAGGTGATGCCGTGCAGGCGGGCGTCGTGCAGAGCGGACGCGGCAGACCTGTCGGTCACGACATCGGCGGCGGCGGTGGTCCCGGTGCGGATCAAGGCTGCGGCGCCGTCCGCCGCATCCGCGGCCCAGTCCCGCCCGCCCTCGTACACGGGGTCGAACGCCGTCACCCAGTCCTCGAACCCCTGATAGCGGCCTCGTCCGACCTCCGCCATGCCGGTGTACTGCAGATGGGTGTGCGCGTTGACGAGTCCGGGGATCAGCACGCCGGGCCAGCGCACTTCGACGGGTGCGATGCCGCGGTCGGCCAGGGAGCGCTGCACCCAGGCGCGCTCGCCCACGTGCAGGATCCTGCCGTTCTGCACGGCGACGGCACCGTCCGTGATCGGCGGGGCGGTGATGGGGAAGACCTGTCCCGCGGAATACAGGGTCACGCCGCTCATGCCGTCGCCTCCCGGTACCGGGGCGAGCGCCAGTCGTCCTGCGCACGGAGCTGCGCGTCGCTGCGGACGTCGAGAGACTCGTCGCGTGCGACCAGCGCGGCCCGCGCCACCGCCTCGTCAGCCTCCGCGGGGAAGGGGTGCACGCCCGCCGGCAGGGGCGTGCCGAGCAGCTGCGCCACGGCGGACAGTTGCACCGCGAAGGAGAGGTCCATGATCTCGATCGGATTGCCTTCCGCCGCCGCGAGATTGACGCACCCGCCCCGTGCCATCAGGAGCGCGCCGTCGCCCGCGCGTTCGAGGTGAGGGAGCGCGGCGCCGGAGAGCTCGACGGGGTGCAGCCCGGCGATGTCGATGTCGACTTCTCCTGGCACGCCACCGGCGACCGCCACGACCCGCGCCGCGCGCAGGGTCTCGGCATCGATGGTGTGCGGGGCGCCCGTGGCCGAGACGACCAGAGCACCGGGCGCCAGGGTGCGCAGGCGTCCGGTCTCGTAGCCGTCATGCGCCGCGCGGAGCGCTCGTACCGGATCGGTCTCCGTGACGCTGACCGTCGCGCCGAGGGCGCGCAGGTGCGCGGCGAGCCCTTCGCCGACGGGGCCGTATCCGACGACCACCGCCGGCTGGTCGCGCAGGGACAGTCCCGCCGCGTCGAGCACGTCCGCGACGGCGAAGACGCAGGACTGGCCGGTCCCGTAGCGGTTGTCGAAAGCGGTCTTCATCGGGGCGTCGTTCACGGCGATCACGGGGATCCGCAGCACGCCCTCCGCCGCCATCCGCCGCAGGGGGGTGAGGCCGCTCGTGGTCTCCTCCGCGGCCCCTCTGAGGCCGGCGAGAAGACCCTCCTCATGGGCGAGTCGGATCAGGTGCGCACCGTCGTCCAGCAGCAGGTCATGACCACGACGCAGGAAGCCGATCGCGGCCTCGCGTTCGGCCGAGCCCGACAGCGCGGGGTCCCCGTCGACCGGGATCCCTCTGGCGCGCAACGCGGCGGCCACCTCGGGATCGATCTCATCGGGGTGGGCGTACACCGCGACGTCCGCACCGGCGTCACGCAACTGGAGAGCGAGCTGCGCGGTCTTCGGCTCGAGCACCATCGCGATGCCGATCCGGATCCCGCGCACCGTGCCCGCGACGTGCAACGACTCGGCGATCCCTCGGGAGACGGGCATGTGCGACCCCGCGAAGTCGATGCGTTGGTCGGCACTCACGCGCTGTGGCAGCGGAGCGCCGTCGAGCAGGATCTCCGCCGCGGCCCCCGGCGCGAACACGACAGCGCCCTCGCCGATCCGGGCTCCCAACCGGGGGAGGAGCGCGCGCAGCTCGTCGGCCACGTCGTCCGTCCCGATGACGTCGATGGTGCGGCCGGCCACCAACAGGTTGGTGTCACGGGCGAACCGGCGCACGAGTCGTTCGGCGATCAGGAGGGCGTCGGGCACCTGATCAGCGTAGACGTTCCGCTGTCGGGCTCTCCGCCGTGCGACGTCGCGCCGTCACGCGTCTGCGGCAGGGCGCATCAGGCGATAGGTGAGCTCGGCAAAGGGCCCCGCCTGGCGCACTCCGGTGAGCTCGAGCCGGGAATGGTCGAGGTCGCGCGGCAGCAGCGGCCTGCCCGAGCGGAGCGTGGCAGGGGCGAAGGTCACGACGATCTCGTCCAACAGCCCTTCGTCGGCAAACTGCCCGGCGAGATCTCCGCCTCCGACGATCCACACATCGCGGGCACCGGCCGCGGCGGCGATCTCGTCCCAGTGATCGCGGACGGGGCCGCGCACGAACCGGATGTCGGCGCCGGGAACCCGGGGGAGCTCTCGCGAGGTGAAGACGTAGGTCGCTCGGTCGCCGTAGAACTGCTGCCAGCGCTCCGGATGGTCGAGCAATCCCTCCTCCCGCAAGACCCACTCATAGGTCGTCGAGCCCTCGACGAGGACGCCGATCTTCTCCGTGAACGCGGCGATGTCGGCGGTCGCGGCATCCTGAGGGATCGAGAGCAACCAGGACAGCGAGTCGGCGTCATCGGCGAGGAAGCCGTTGAGGGTGGAGGCGGTGTAGAAGATGGCGCGCGTCATGCCGGCGACGTTATCCGAGGGCTCCGACATCGGCAGCGGCCTCCCGGCGCCGCCGATGCAGCTGCCACTCCCGTGTCGTGAGGAAGACGATGAACACGTCGAAGAGGGTGAGCGCGAGCATCCACCAGCTGAAGTGGACGAGCAGCTCGTAGCACTGCAGGACGATGAAGACCCCCAGTGCGGCGAGCATCCACGGATACGCCCAGAGCTGCTGTCGCAGCAGCGCCCAGGCGAGCACCACCTTGATGATCCCGTGCAGCAGCAGGTAGGCGGCTGCGAAGAGCGTCGTCCTGGTGCCCCAGGAATCGCCGAGGTGCATCGCCCAGTGGAAGACCGGGGAGTGCTCGTGGCCCACGAGCACGAAGGACATGATGTCGCCGAGGGCTTCGCGCAGCGCCGCAGGGGAGAGGAGGAGCAGGGCGAGTCCGCCGATCAGCTCGGCCACGCCGTCCAGGCCCTTGAGCACGATGCTCACGGCGAACACCCGGTCCAGGGTGCGGTGGGAGGCGGCGGCCGACATAGACGCGATCGTAGGTTCGCCTGCTTTTAGACTGCCCTGAGATGAGTGACATCGAGATGCGCGCCCTCCCGGCCGGTTCCGTCGCCCTGCATGACGCGCGGAGCAAGCGCCGTTGGCGCGTGGACCTGGAGCCGTTCGAGATCGGTGTGTTCGCCGTGACCGAGGAGCAGGTCTCCGAACTGCTCGGGATCGCCGCCGAGCACCCGGACCGCCCTGCCGTCGACGTGTCCTGGCAGCGGGCGATCCGCTTCTGCAACGCCGCCTCCGAATGGGAGGGGCTGGATCCGGTATATCGGTTCGAAGGCGCGGAGGTCCGCTGGGACGTCTCCGCAGACGGCTTTCGTCTTCCGACCGAGGCCGAGTGGGAGTACGCGTGCCGTGCCGGATCGACCACGCCGCACTACGGACCTCTTCAGGACGTCGCGTGGACGGTGGCGGACGGTCTGCGCCATCCGCAGCGCGTGGGAGAGAGGATGCCCAATCTGAACGGGCTGTTCGACACGCTCGGCAACGTCTGGGAGTGGTGTTGGGATCTGCTGGATCCGGCGCGCTACGGCGAGTATCGCGTGTTCCGCGGCGGCGGGTTCGCGGATGACGCGTGGAGCGTCCGTGCGTCCGTACGCCGCGGAGGAGACCCCCGTACGGCGCAGGACGATCTCGGTTTCCGCGTCGCACGCGGTGGTTTCGACCGCGCCGACGCCGCGCAGGGATGGTCGCTCGCCGCCGACGAGGAGCGAGCGCTGCTCGCCGGTCCGCTGCCGACGGGCTGGACGCCCCGACGCTGAGGACGCTCTCCGCGGGAGCGCTCAGCCGCCCGGACACTCGCAGAGTTCACCGCTCGAGCACTGGCAGGGGACAGCAGGATAGTCGGTCGCGTCGACGTGGCGCCGCACCGTCAGATCATCGAGCGGCACGACCGTCGCCGCGGCCGGGGCTTCGGGCAGCAGGCCCGTGGCGGGGCGCTCGTCGCAGTCCGCGGAGATGGTGTCGATCCGGGAGCCGTTCGGGTCGACCACGAGCGTCCAGCACGTGCGCAGCGAGACCTGTGCGTAGAACAATCCGCCACCGGACTCTCCGCCTGCGGACGTCGTCAGGGTCATGGCTGTGCCGGCAGCGTCCTGGCGGAGGTCTGTGAGCCACCAGGAGCCCTCTGCGCTCGTGCGACGGATATCTGTGAGCCCGTAGATGTTCGGCAATGCTGCTTCCGGATCGTGAGACAACGCCACCCGGAACGGCCAGATGTGGTCTTGGGACTCCTCGATCAACTGAACGAGTCCCTGCCGGGCGCTGCGCTCGGCATCCGAATGTGGCGACCACGCGGCGCAGCCCGTCAGCAGCGATCCGCACGCACCAGCCAGCAGCATCCCGACGATCCGGGTCGTCCTCGACCTGCGCATATCGTCATCGTGGCACGAAGCGCATGCCATCGGTGGCATGGTCCCGGCCGCACCGTCTCCGCGGGAAAGTCAGGGCAGAGCGCGCACCAGCACGAGCGAGCCCTCGAACGTCGCCTGATGGCGGAGGGCGCCATGCCGGTGATCCCATTCGCCGGAATCGAGCGCGTTCCGCAGCCGATCGGCGTACTCCGTCGCCTGCTCCGGATCCACGAAGCTCCAGGCCGAGCAGGCGGCGCGCGCTCCCGCGTCGAGCAGCGCCTCGGGCCTGCCGTAGTAGGCCTCGTTGAAGCCGTCGACGCAATCGAGGGGGATCGGGACCGACTCGACGGTGACGGTGCCGCCGACGGCGGAAGCGAGCCGGGCGATCGCCGGATAGCGGCGGCGCTCGGTCTCGATCACGTCCGGGGCGTACTCGGCGAGCCAGAACCGGTCCAGCAGATCCGGGTCGCACGTCAGAATCGCGACGGGCCCGCGCGTGACACGGCGGACTTCCGCGAGTCCGGCGGTGAGGTCGCTCCACTGATGCACGGAGAACGTCGTCATTGCGGCGTCGAACGTCGCATCGGGGAACGGCAGCGATTCCGCCACGGCGTCGATCGCCGGGACGAGATGCGACGGCCGCTGCCCGCGCATGCTCGCCGAGGGTTCGACGGCCGTCACGTCCCGATCGACCGGCTCGTAGCTGCCCGCGCCCGCGCCGACGTTGAGCACCGTGCGGGCGTCGCCGAGCGCTTTCCGCACGATGGATGCGATCCTCGGATCCGGCTTGCGGAAGTCACTGTAGGTCGTGCCGATGACGCCGTAGTCGGCATCGCCGGCGCTGCCGTCCTGAGTCCGTGATCGGTCCGTCATGCCTTCGATCCTGACATGGACCCGCACGCCGGCATCCGACCGAGCCGCAGTGGGATGATGAGGTCATGCCCGAGGAATCGCGCGCGACGCTCACGACCGAGCGCCTGCTTCTGAGGCCGCAGCGGGTGCAGGATGCGGGGGTGTTCCGACGCCTGTGGACCGAACGTGACGCGCGCGTGCCTCCGCACCGTCGGATCGACGCAGAGGGGCATCCGACGGTGGCGGAGATCGCCGACGGCATCCGCCGGGAGAGCTCTCGTACCCCTCCCGGACTGCTCACGGTCGTGCTCCGCGAGAGCGAAGCGGTGATCGGATACTGCGGGCTGGTCTTCGACGGCGACGGCGACGGCGGCGGCGAACGGCCCGAGCTGGCGTTCGAACTGCTGAGTGCTGTGCACAATCGTGGCTACGCGACCGAAGCCGGCCATGCCGTCATCGCGTGGGCGCGGGAAGCAGGATTCCCGCGGTTGTGGGCGAGTGTGTGGGACTGGAACCTGGCGTCACGGCGCGCGCTGGAGAAGCTCGGCTTCGTGGACACCGGGACGGTCGTCAAGGAGAGCGCATACGGGCGCTCTCTGCTCACCGTGCGGGAACCCAGGGACTGAGCATGGCGACGATCGACGACGTGAGGGCCCTCGGATCCTCGCTCGAACGCTCCTATGAGGTCTACGTCCGAGGCCGTCTGAAGTTCCGCGTGGGGCAGATCGTGTACGTGGCGTTCTCGGCTGATGAGCGCATCATGGAGTTCGGTTTCCCGAAGGAGCTGCGCGAAGGACTCGTCGGAGGGCAGCCCGAGAAGTTCCAGCTGCCGTCGCCGTCCGACATGCGCTTCCACTGGGTGCGCTGCGACCTCGCGGCCCTGGATCCGGGGGAGGCGCGGGAGTTCGTCGTGGACGCGTGGCGCATGGTCGTCCCGCAGAAGCTGTCCCGCGCCTACGACCTGGCGCATCCGGACGGGCCGGCCTGATTCGGGTCTCTGGGCCTTCACTCAGGTGAGAAGAGGATATGCTCGACCTCAGGTTGTTGAAGTTGTGGTTTCTGCCGGAGTCCTGCTCCGGACCAGCTTCTGGGCTCGGTCATCGGCCGAGCGGGTATTCAGTTCAGTGACTCTGGTTGCGTCAGCCATCATGATGCGCTCCTCACCGGTTGGTTTTCTGATCTCTCCTGCTGTTCCCGTATCTCTCCCGCGGCCCGTGTCGGCCTCGGGGATCATGTGGACCCCTCTCCGCACGTCGGATCGACGGCCAGACCGAGCGCCTGCAGGGCGCGACCCCATTCTTCCCGACGGCATCGTCGCGGATTCGCGGACCGTTCAACGGGTCCCAGACAAGAAGGAATGACGACATGGCCACTGGCATCGTCAAATGGTTCAACACCGAAAAGGGCTTCGGATTCATCGCGCCCGACGACGGCACCGCCGACGTCTTCGCGCACTTCAGCGCGATCACGGGTGACGGTTACCGCAACCTCGAGGAGAACCAGAAGGTCTCGTTCGACTCCGAGCGCGGCCCCAAGGGCATGCAGGCTGCGAACATCCAGGTCATCTGAGTTCTCACGAAAGCGGGCGTCACGGCATGCACATGCCGGGACGTCCGCTTTTCGTTGCGCGGAGCGTCGTTCCGTGCGGCGCCCGCCCGGGTGACGAGCTGCTCGGCAGACCTATCATGGGGACGGTGACTCAGGAATCCGCCGACGCGCGGGAAGACTCCCCGGACTCGGCGCTGGTCGCCCGGCTTCTCCGGGAACAGGCGCCGCATCTCGCCGGCCAGACGCTCCGCCCCAGCGCGGCGTCCGGGAGCAGCAACTGGGTGTTCCGCCTCGGCGACGAGCAGGCTGTTCGGCTGCCCCGTTCCGAGGGCTATGCCGATGACCTTCTCAAAGAGGTGCGTTGGCTCCCGCGACTCGCGCCCGCGGTGCCCGTTCCGGTTCCTCAAGTGGAGTTCGTCGGTGACGCCTCGGAGGCGTTCCCCCGACCGTGGACGGTGGTCTCATGGTTGCCGGGAGATCCGCCGGCCGACCTCGACAGCGGCCAGCAGGCCGAACTGGCATCGGCGCTCGGTCATTTCCTGCAGAGTCTGCATGACGTGGACGCTTCAGGGATCCCGGCCGGCTCAGAGCGCTGGGGATACCGTGCCGGCGAGCCCGTCACGGACGCGATCGACGAGTGGGCGGACTACGCGGCGACGCAGCTCTCCGACCTGTTCGATCCTGAAGCGGTCCGTCGAGCCTGGCGGCTCCTTCGCGACGTCCCGCCCGCGAGCACACCGCCCTGCTGGATCCATACCGACCTGTCCGCCGAGAACCTGCTTGCCCGGTCCGACGGGAGCTTGGCCGGGGTGATCGACTGGGGCGGCCTGGGGGTGGGTGATCGCTCCGTCGACCTGCTCTACGCGTGGAGCCTGTTCGACGGCCCCTCGCGCGATCTGCTGCGCGTGGCTGCCGCAGCCGATGATGCCACCTGGGCCAGAGCCCGTGCATGGGCGTTCGTCGGTCCCGGTCTGCTCACGATCGAGAACTATCGTCAGACGATGCCGGGACGCACGGCGAAGCTCATCGCGATGGTCACCACCGTCGCCTCGGAAGTCGGTGTCCGTCTGCGCTGATCCGTCAGGGCGTGGCCACGATCTGGATCCCGTCCGGTACTCCCGGCGAAGAATGCTGTCCGCGCGGGTGCTTTGGCGGGCGAGTCCGTATCCTTCAGTCATGAGCGAGACTCCGATCCCTCGGCCCACCCGGCGATACGTCGTAGCCATCTGGGCCACGGCGGTCGTGATCGGAGCCGTCGCGGGGGTCGCGCTCGGGCTGCTGATCCAGAACGTCTGGATCGGTGTCGTGTCCGGCGCAGCCGTCATCGCCCTGGTGGGCTTCTCTTCGGTGCTCGCTGCGCGGAGAGAGGGCCGCGGCACCATCGAGGGCGCACCGCCGTGGACAGGGGACGCCGCGCCTCGTCATCACAACGGTGCGCCGTGAGCGTCCGGGATCTGAGCGTGTTCGGTTGAGCCGCGATCGCGAACAGCGGTGGAACCACAACATCCACTTCCATCGTCTCGTCACGGACGCGGTCCCCACGGGTGCGACATCGGCACTCGATGTCGGCACCGGCGATGGCATGTTGGCAGGGGAGCTGCGGGCGTTGGTGTCAGACGTCACCGGCATCGATGTCGACCAGGGCGTGCTGGCCCGCGCGGAGGCCGAGCACCCTGGCATCGTCTGGATTCATGACGACGTGATGACTCGCGACTTCGGTCGGAGGTTCGATGTCGTCGCCTCGATCGCGACGCTCCATCATCTCGGAGACATGCGTGGGGCGCTGCGAAGGCTGGGTGCTCTCACCTCGCCCGGTGGCGTCCTCGTCGTCGTGGGGCTCGCACGCTCCACGAGCGTCGGGGATCACGCGCACGACGCGTTCGGCGTCGTCCAGCACCAGTGGTTCTCGCGGACGCGGACATATTGGGAGCACTCGGCCCCTACCGTGTGGCCGCCGCCGCACTCGTATTCCGAGGTCCGCGCCGCCGCGACCGAGGAACTGCCCGGTGTTCAGTGGAAGCGACTCGCCCTGTGGCGGTATGCCCTCACCTGGCACAGGCCTCGGTGACCCGAGCGTCGCGATCCCAACACCGCCGCCGCCCGCGTGAGTTCGTCGAACGTGGCATCTGCGGCGACCGATATCCCGCAGACGCCTTGCGCGGCGGGTGGCAGCGGCTCTCCAGGCTGCGCGGCATCGGAGGTGGCTTGCTGGCAGCGTCAACCTCGTCCCTCTCGCCTCAGCATCAGGACGCCCGCGCGTCAGCAGGGGCGCGGGGAGGAGGGGTCAGACGGACGACCCGCCCGGGACAAGCGGATTCCCGGGTCCGTGGAGGAGGCCGGTCGCGGGGTCGACCCAGTTGCCGGAACCGGTGACCCGGTGCCAGCGCTTGTGGAAGGCGAGATCGGTGCCCTCTGCTTCGACGACGGCCGCACCGCACAGATCGCAGATCCGCAGGATGACGATGTCACCGTCCGCGGTCGTGACCGAGACGGACCCGTCCGGGAATACGACGCCCATCGTGCTCCTCCTTGCGTCGCGACCGACCGTCGCGGCCCAGGTGCCGAGACTGCCCTCAGCGTACGCGACGCGGGTCCCGCGATGTGGCGCCGGGAGCAATACCCTGGCCTCGTGGCAGAACGACAGAAGGTCCTCGCATCGGTCGATACCGACTTCCCCCGGTGGTACCAGGACGTGCTCGAGAAGGCCGAGCTCGCGGACAACGGCCCCGTGCGCGGCACGATGGTCATCCGACCGTATGCGTACGCGATGTGGGAGCGGATGCAGTCCGAGGTGGATGCCCGCATCAAGGCGACCGGCGCCGAGAACGTGTACTTGCCGCTGTTCATCCCGCAGTCGTACCTCGAGCGGGAGGCCGATCACGTCGAGGGCTTCAGTCCCGAACTCGCCGTGGTCACGCATGCCGGCGGCAAGGAGCTCACCGAGCCCGTGGTGGTGCGTCCGACGTCCGAGACCGTCTTCGGCGAGCTGATGGCGAAGTGGATCCAGTCGCACCGCGACCTGCCGATGCTGCTGAACCAGTGGGCGAACGTGGTGCGGTGGGAGATGCGTCCGCGGCTGTTCCTGCGCACCAGTGAGTTCCTGTGGCAGGAAGGGCATACCGCTCACGCCACACGCGAGGATGCCGCCGCGTACGCCACGCGCATTCACCTCGACGTCTACAAGGACTTCCTGGAGAACGTGCTCGCGATCCCGGTGCTGCCGGGGTTCAAGAGCCCGTCCGAACGATTCGCGGGTGCGATCAACACGATGACGTGCGAGGCGATGATGGGTGATGGCAAGGCTCTGCAGATGGCGACGAGCCACGAGCTCGGCCAGAACTTCTCCACCGCCTTCGACATCACCTACACCGACTCCAGCGGCACCGTGCAGACCACGTGGACCACCTCGTGGGGCTCGTCGACGCGCATGATGGGCGGCCTCTTCATGTCGCACGGCGATGATTCCGGGCTGCGCATCCCGCCGCGTATCGCCCCGCATCAGGTGGTCGTGATCGCCGTGAAGGACGATGATCGCACGCTCGACGCGGCGAAGCGGATCGTCGCCGACCTCGCGACGGCCGGGGTACGCGCGAGGCTCGACGCGCGCATCACTCCTGGCTTCGGTCGACGAGCCACCGAGTGGGAGCTCAAGGGCGTGCCCCTTCGCGTCGAGGTCGGTCCCCGCGATCTGGACGCGGCACAGGTCACGTACGCGCGCCGCGACGCGGAGGGCAAGTCCACGTTGTCGCTGGCGGACCTCGCATCGACGATCCCGGCGCTTCTGGATCAGATGCAGGACGATATGCTCGCGAACGCCCGCAAGCGCCTCGCCGCGCGCACGACGCACGTCTCGACGATCGATGAGGCGCGCGAAGCCGCCAAGACCGGGTTCGCGGTGATCGATTGGGCCGTGCTCGGCGAGGCCGGCGAGAAGGAGCTCAACAGGGATGCCCTCACCGTGCGCTGCCTGCAGACGCGCGACGGACAGATGCCCGACCCGCTGGACCCCGAGCAGGATCTCGTCGCGATCGTCGCGCGTTCGTACTGACGAGCTCCCATGAACCCGGATCGGCCCTTCCTGCCCCGATCACGAGGACCGCGCGTGCTGCGCCGGCGTTTACGCACGGGGCGCACTCGCTGCTGATCGTCGGCCGTGGGGGAGAGCAGATCCGGCAGCGTGCGTCGCATCAGCGGTCCTGGTCTGCCATCAGAGCGGGGACCACGCGGTCGCCGACCGGCGGATGCGGCGCACGGGAGGTCGACGTTCGGAGGAGCGCGATGCCGCTCGCGAACTGCCAGAGCATGAAGGTGTAGACGGATCCGCGTTCCCACACGCCGTCGGGCAGCAGCCAGTGCAGCGTGAGCAGCAGCGCGCTGACCAGCCCGAGCACACCGAGGATGATCCCGAGTCGCCGTGAGACTCGTGGCATCACGATTCCTCGAAGGCCCCGTGCCGAGCTGATGGCGGCGAGGTTGCCGCCCGCGATCGCGCCGAACGCGCCGAGGACATGGACGAGCATGAGCCCGTTCTCCGCGTTCTCGGGGGATCCGGGCACCAGGCCGACGAACGTGATGCCCGCCGCGTGCAGGACACCGAAACCCAGCAGAAGGACTCCGGACGCACCGGGCCGCAGGAAAGGGAAAAGCAGGACCACGCCCAGGAGGAACAGGAGGCCCGATCCGATGAAGCCCGCATTCATCACCTGGGGGAGCTGAGATGCGAGCGCACGCCCTTCGAAGTCGCCGAAACTCGGTACGCCGAGGTCGCTGATGTAGAACGTCGCATAGTTGTAACCCTGAAACGCAGCCGCTGCGATGGCTTCGCAGAGGATGTACCACGCTGGTCCGAGGACCCACAGCAGGCCCACCGTGACGAGCAGTCTGGACCGGCCCGGCTGAGCTATCACCTCTGCATGCACCATTCGGTTCAACGCCCTTCTTCTTCTCGGGGTGGCATCGTCTTAGAGACTATGCCGCCACTGCGGGGTGAAGGCGCGGCAGAGGCCGTGTGATCCGAAACGAGGCGCGGACGCTGTGAACGGATGTTGACGCGGATCGCTCGCGGCCCCGGGACAAGGCTCGCTCGGATAGGACAGCAACCGCTGTATAGTCAGCAGATGCTGACCATTGCTTCGCGAGTGGACGTCCTGAACAGATTGGGCCGTGCGATGGCGGATCCGTCGCGGTCCCGGATTCTGCTGGCCCTCCTCGATGGCCCGGGGTATCCGGCGCAACTCGCGCAGGATCTTGAGTTGACGCGAACGAACGTCTCCAACCATCTGTCATGTCTGCGTGGCTGTGGCCTTGTCCTCGCGGTGCCGGATGGACGCCGGACTCTGTACGAGATCGCGGACCCGCATCTGGTCGTCGGGATCACAGCGCTGATGGACGCGGTTGTCGCCGTCGACGAGGGCTCGCCCTGCGTGGATCAAGGTTGCGTGTGCTGCAAGCCGGGGGAGGAGCTGTGACGGCGCTCGGAGTCGATCGAGCTCGCCTCGGCGTGCTGCGCCGCCGGATCCGATGGATCGTGACGCTCACGATCACATGGAATGTGATTGAGGGGATCGTCGCGCTGATCGCGGGCGGGGTGGCGTCGTCCGCGGCGCTGATCGGGTTCGGGTTGGATTCGTTCGTCGAGGTGCTGTCCGCGGCCGCCGTGGCCTGGCAGTTCTCGGCCCGCGATCCCGAAGCGCGGGAGAAGACGGCGTTGCGGGTCATCGCGATCGCGTTCTTCGCGCTCGCCGCGTACGTGACGGTCGACGCGCTGCTGTCGCTGACCGGAGCGCGGGACCCTCAGCCCAGCACGATCGGCATCCTGATGGCGGCCCTGAGTCTCCTGGTGATGCCTTTTCTAAGCTGGGTGGAACGACGCACAGGACGAGAGCTCGGCTCCGCATCCGCCGTCGCGGACTCCAAGCAGACGTTGATCTGCGCCTACCTGTCCGGCGCCGTACTGCTCGGCCTGATCGCGAACACACTGCTCGGATGGGGGTGGGCCGACTCCGTCGCCGCCCTCGTGATCGCCGGCTTCGCCGTGAAGGAGGGCGTCGAGGCCTGGCGAGGCGACGCTTGTGCCGTCCCCGTGGGAGTGCTCACCGGTGAGATCAAGGAGCACGACCACGACCACGACCACGTGTGAACCGAACGACACCGCCTTCGGAGCAGCCGATTCGCCGCTGCGCGCCGCCCCGCGCGACGAGTCGCGAGACGTGGCCTGTGAGCTCGTACAGATTGGGGGCGTAACGTCAGTTCATGAATGCACAATTGAAGATCGCGGGGCAGAGCCCCGAATTGCTGGGTCTGGATTCGATTCTTGTCGGCTCGCTTCCCGCGACCCTGATGACGGATGATGCTCCTGACCGTTACACCGTGGAAGCGGTGTTCACGCGAAAGACAGGCCGTGACGAGGTCGCTGCGATCCAGAGCAGCCAGACGCGGGACTACTTGTCCGATCGGGGGTTCTCGACCGTCGAGCTGCACGTCTCTGATCGTCGTCTGGAGATCGCGAACACCAATCTTGAGGAGCTTCGCGATGGTCTTGCTGCGGTGATCGCGGATCGACTCGCGGAGATCAGCGTGACCCTCATGGCAGATCGAGAAGTGGCCGCCCATCGTTTCCAAGACGCCTCCGACCGGGAGCAGGAACGTGCTGCGCGCGTTGCCGCCCTGGCTGGCTCGGTGGCATTCACCCGTCGCTCCGTGGCCGTGTCTGATGACGCCGAGCGAATCGATGACTGGGTCGAAGAAGGCGGCGCCGTCCGCCTGTGAGCGGCGCCACGTTGTCGTCCGCCGCATCGGCCGCCTGGGTGGGGAGGGTTATGCCGCCTTTGATGCGGGTGTAGCCTCCGACCAAGGGTCGAACTGGGTTATCGGGGTGCGCCCTGGTACACGGCCCTGGTTGATGGGAACGCTCACCCCCGCTGCTGCGACAACGCCGGCCGCGGGTGAGGTTCCCGTCCCGATGCCCCATTGTCCGCACGTTGTGCCGCGCACGTCGCGCTCACCGATCCGGGCAGAAGACCCGCGAATCCGCCCCGACCGCGGCTGGCCGGCACAAGAATCTCCGTATGGTGGCGTTCAGCCTGTCGCTATCATCTTCGTCGTAAACGTCGTGCCGGGGCTTTGGGTGTCTTCTTCGTCGCGATCAGTGCCATCGTCATGATCATCGCGGTCGAGGCCGGATCCGGCGCCACCGATGGATCGACCGTCAACCAGTACGCGTAGCGCTCGCAAGAGGGTGGAGAGGTCTTTGGCAGAGACAGCAGGTTTCTCGTTCCGGTTCAGTCAGGCGCTCTCTGCCCGGCAGATGAGCTTGTCCAGGCTGCGCGACCGACTCGCCGAGCACGGCAACCCCGTATCCGTTTCGACCTTGAGCTATTGGTCCAGCGGGAGCCGGAAGCCGGCGGGAGCGAAGTCGATGTCGGCGGTTGCTGACATCGAGAACATTCTGGGGCTGGAAGACGGCGCGCTCTCGTCACTGATCGCGAAGAGTTCGCGTGGCGGGAGTGTGCCCCGGCCCGCCTATACCGACGGGGTGGAGCCAATCGCCGAGAAGATCGACGAAATGGCGAAGAGCCTGTTGACTGACCTCTTCTACTCCGGTCGCGAGATCTCTACACACATCACAGCGGAGGTCGGGGCCGACGGGCGAGTCATCCGACAGACGATTCGCTGCCGCATCCAGGCGGCGACGACGCCGATCACCGAGTTCGTATGGGCAGAGGTACCCACACAGCCGAGCGATGTTCCTCCGGTGTTCACCGCGCTCGCGGGGTGTCGACTCGCACGCACGCAGTCCGAACCGGGCGGCGAAGGATTCGCCGCGCTCTTCGCGCTGGATCGAACGGTGCCATTGCGGCGCACGACGATGATCGAATTCCAGATGGACTTTCCTTCCGGCTATCCAACGATCTCGGCGTGTGAGCATCTCACGGCGCGCAAGACCCGTGAGATCGTGCTCTGGGTGCGGTTCCCACCTGAAGCACTCCCTACGTGGATCGAGGAGTCGCAGATCGTGGACGGTGTGACCACACGCCTCGCACGGCAGGTCGATGGCAATGCCGTCCATGCTGAGAGAAGTGACTTCGCCCCTGTCCTGCTGTCTTTGCACTGGGGCTACGAAACGTAAGTCTCTCCCCGACAGGTTCGTCGTTCGGTGGATGCCCGTCCCAGGACATCGATGACGTCTCGCGCCTCGAAGCGCGGCGCACACGCTCGCAGGTGGGGCAGAAGTGCGCCCGTGACCATGCTCTGCACATGCAGGTGCGCGACTCGTGGCACGCCAGAGTCCCGGAATTGAAACGGATTGCTCCCATCTCCGAAAGCTCATCTTGGGTATCTCTCGCGCGGCGCCCAGCATCAGATCACCTGGGCGCCTTCGGGTGCCGATTACCCGAGGAGATATCGAATGTCTGAGAAGCACAAGCAGGATGCAGGGCCGCGCACCATCCAGCGACGTACCATCGTCAAGAGTGCGGCCTGGAGTATCCCGGTCGTTGCCACCGCCGCCGCGATGCCTTTGGCGGCCGCATCTGTGCCTGCATGTCCGACATGTATCAAAGCCGGGTTCCCACTTGTGGGCGGTATCGCCTCGGGTGCGTGGACGTCGCAGGCCGTCGTGTTGGGCAACAAGGGCGCGATCGCGTTCCCCGCGATCTTCGGTCTCGATGCGACGCAGTGTGGCATCAGCTGGACGAACTTCTTCCAGCCCGCCTTCACGTATGTCGTGACGCAGGCAACGCTCACGATGTCAGATGGGAAGACCTACAACTCAGCTGTGGGTCTTGGCGCGGGCGCCGGCAACATCTCCACCGTTGGCGCGATGCCGGGTGCGTTTGTGTTCACGAACGTCTCGCTGCCCAACGGCGGTTCGGTTGCCGGAATTCCGCCGTACCCGGTCGTTCCGACCGCGTTGACCGTTCAGGTCACAACGACGTTGCAGTACGGCATCGGCTTGTCTCTCCAGTGCCCCATGACTCTCGTATGGGATCTGCACGGACTCGCAACGGGTCTCGTCTTCCTTGGCGCCGGCACGATCAATTTCACCGGAACCGCCACCGTCTGATCATTGGCGTTCGTTGACCGAGCGAACCTCAGTTTCAGAACCTCAGTTTCACACGCGTTCACGCCCTGTCCGGCCTCGTTCCGGACAGGGCTTCTTTCGCGAACCCGCATCGGACCGTCTGGCACCCAGCCTTTCGAACTGTCCGAGTGTGCTCGGCGCGTACGACGTTCCCTGTTTCATCGCCGATTTCTCCCGGATCGTCGGTCTGAGCTTGAGCGGGCGTTGTGCGATTGCCAGTGTCGATTCGGTCGCAGGAACTTGCGGCATGGGGAATCTGCGGGTTGCGCCGGACAGCCGACTCGCAGCATCGAAATGGGGAGCACGAGTGGACAACTCAGGCGTCAAGACACAGCCGACCGGATCTCGTCGGATCGATCGCCGGACCATCGTCAAGGGAGCGGCCTGGTCGATTCCGGTGATTGCAGCAAGCGCGGCGAGTCCCGCTTTTGCGGCGAGCACGCAGTGTCCCACGCCGACGCTCCCCTGGGATGTCGCGATCACCGGCGGGTGCCAGATCGACTTCTGGGGCGCGGGACAGGCTCTGCCCGGCTTCACGGTGACGTCCGCCGGCACGAAGGACGCGAACGGCTGCTGCCTGAACGTGGCGCCGGACTCACCGCTGACCATCACCGAGACCGCCCAGGGCGTGTGGCACATCGACATCCCGGACATCGGCGGCTTGCTCTACGCCGCTTGGACCGTTGCGCCTCTCGGCGGAATCGCCCTCGCCGCGCCCTTCGAAGCATGGGCCTTCGCTTACGCGGCCGCGCTGGTCGCCGCCCTGATCATTCCGTCCCAGCTCGCCGGCTACGGCCCCTACCTGAGCGCCCAGAACTGGGTGAAGCCCACGAGCATCGGCCAGTTCCTGGGCTTCTCCGTGACGCCGCAGAAGGTCGGCAGCGGCTTCAGCCAGGTGCTGCGTGTGAACGTGACCTTCTCGTTCTCTCGCCAGCTCACCGTGAACGGCATGCCGTCCTGCTCGCAGACCGGTTGGGGGTACCTCGGCGGCGTCGTCACGCCGAGCCCGTCGGACTTCCTCGGGCCGCTCACCAGCATCCCGCTGTTCGGCGCGGCGATCAGCTCGGCGGCAGGAACGTTCACGCCTGATCTGACGCTGACCGCATCGGGCGCGTGGACGGACGCCAACCCGGGGAACAACATCGCCAGTATCGGCAACCAGATCTTGGCCCCCGGCGCTTGCCAGTAACCACGAGAAGAAGCACACGGGGAGCTCGGTAAGTCCCGCTCTTCTGCCCAATAGGTGCCAGCCTGCCCTTGTGATCTTGTCGGCCCCAAGAACTCAAGGGCAGGTTTGGACCTGCCGGTGTCCCAGATCACCGGCATTCGCTGGGGAGGGCTGGTGTCCCAGATCACCGGCCCTCCCTCTCGGCGCGGGCGTCCACTGGTACATCGACGGTCCGCAGGGCTCGCGCCTTGGTGCAAAGCCACGCCTGAGCCAGGGGCGACGGAGGTCAGGCCTCGGCCGATGCGAATTCGCGCCTCGGTCGACGCGGCACATGTTGTTCGCCTCGGCTTTCACATTTCACGCGGGGTGATCTGTGAAAAGCACCCGCATATCGTCGAGCACGCACGATCGCACCCGGCCTTCCCGAGCCTGGCTGCATATCTACACATTGTTGTGCGCGGGAACTGGGGATTGGGGGCGGGACATGCGCGACGCGCAGTTCTCAGGTGCCGCCGCCGCAGAGTGGTTCCAGGAGCGGTCAATGCACGCTCGGAAGCTGTCCAACACGAACATGGTCGTGGTCAACGAGATCCGCATGGGCGCGTTCTCAGCTCGACGGTTCTGGTCAAATGCGAGGTCCTTCAACTGGAGTGGACCGGTCGTCGACGGCATGGTCTTGATCACCTATCTGGTCGAAGGGCGTGGGACGGCCGACGACAAGGAGATCATCCCAGGAGCGATAGTCGTCCTCGAATCGGGAACGAGCTCGAACCTCGAGTTCCAGACCCCTTTTGCCGCAGCTCAATTGGTCACAACGCGACGCCGGATCTCGACAGGGGGGTTGCCCGCCGCCCCGGACGCCGCCTGGATCGGACGGTCCTCGTTCGGGAACTTCTTCCTTACGTCCCATATGGCTCTTTTTGATCCATCGGTTCGTCGTACCGATGTCGCGTTTCCGCACGCCCGACGTTCCGTTGAACTCGCATTCACCGCGGCCTTGTCGTCCGCGACCGGCAGGACTCCAGCGGGGACGACTGCCGAGAGGCATCTGTTCAGTCAAGCCACCCGAATAATCCACGCCGAATCACATAGCACAGCGCTGACGGTGGGATCGCTGGTCACTCGGCTCAGCACCTCGAAGTCACACCTCCATCGTGCCTTCGCTGCCTCCGGCACAACCCCGAGCCGGTATCTCCGCGAGATCCGCGCCCGCAACGCGAGGTCGGTTCTCTCAGAGCAATCGACGACCGGTTCAAGCGAGGCTGAGGCCATCGCTCGCGAGATGGGGTTCTCGTCCGCACGAGCGATGTGGGCCGCGCTCGCACGCGTCTACCGCAACGACGACGAGACATCGACCGATCCTGACGGCGTCAGCCGCTGACCAGCTCGCCATGCTGCAGATGTGGTCGGCGGCGGGATACCGATGGATAGCCGGCTTATCGCTTCGAGACTATTCGCTCTCGATCGCCCGTCATGGCAGCCGTCGAAGACCGATGTCCTTCAGGATCGACGCCACCAGATCCTTCGTCGATACGTCGCTACTCACGCGTATCTCGTTGTGCCAGGGGAGTGGTTGCCATCCGTCGTACCAGTCGCGAATCTTGTCCTCGCCGAACTCATTCGACAGTGGTCGACCGGCGTGGCGCCGTATCGTCTCGTCGAGCCCGATGTCGAACTGGTAGATCCGAGTTCGTCCGCAGTGGTCGTCGTCTTTCCAGAGGCGGAACTTCCTCGAAGGATCACGAGACGAGTGGATTCGTTGCCGACAGAGGTCACGCCTATATCCTGTCAGCATGCGAGGATGCGGTGATCCCGTGTACTGGTGACGTCCTGGAGCCAGGCTGGCGAGCAGCAGATACCGTAGTCGGGTGCGTATCGGCGACATCGACATCCAGCCACTGTTCGACGGCACGGGGCAGGAGGTCGCGGGCGAGATCATCTCGAGGTTCGGCGTTCCCGATGCGTGGCGCTGCCATCCGGAGGTGTTCGGCGAGGACGGGCACTGGGAGTTCCCTGTCGGAGGGTTCCTCGTCCGCACTGGTGACCGCGTGGTGCTGGTCGACGCGGGCGTGGGTCCCCTGGACGAAGACGGCTACCGGGGCGGCGAGCTGCTGCGTCAGCTCGCCGGGCACGGGCTGGGCCCTGCCGACGTCACCGACGTCCTCTTCACGCACCTGCACTTCGACCATGTGGGCTGGGCTTCGGTCGACGGTCGCGTGACCTTCCCGAATGCGACCCACCGCGCCCACGCCGCCGATTGGCAGCATTTCGTCGCGGGGGAGGACGCCACCAGCCCCGCCGCGGAGAAGTTGGCTCCGCTCGGAGCTCAGCTCGAGCTCTTCGACCGCGATCACGTGATCGCGCCGGGCATCGACGCGCGCTGGGTGCCTGGCCACACTCCGGGCACCACGGTCTTCGTGCTGTCATCCGGGGCCGAGCGGGCGGTGCTGCTCGGTGACGTGGTGCATTCCACCGTGCAGTTCGGGGAACGGGACTGGACCGTGGTCTGGGATGTCGATCCGGATGCGGCGTCCCAGGTGCGCAACCGCTTTGCGGACGACGCCGCTGAGACCGGTGCGCTGCTGGCCGCCGCGCACCTGCCAGGGATGAGATTCGGCCGCATCGTAATCACGGGCGGCACGCGCAGGTTCGTCGCGGTCTCCTGACGCGCCCCGGCCGGCCAATTGAGCGCCCCTTGCTGATGGGTAGCCCCGTTGCCCACAAGTTCGCTAGTCGAACCTCCGGACGCCGACGCCTGCACTCATGCGGGTGCCGGCACGTACCGCATCACGTTCGTCTCTCGGCGCTCGAAGCCCACGGAATCGTATAGCCTCAGTGCCGACTTTCGCGAGGGGCGGGAAGTCAGATCGAGCGTGCGAAGACGCCGGCGAGCCGATTCCTCAGTGATCGCTTCGAGCAGAAGTCGCGCGATGCCGCGTCCGCGTGCCTGGTGGCCGACAACGACGTCTTCAACGATGCCGCGCCAGCCGGTCACGAGCGGGAACGTCACCAGAGTCGCCATTCCAACCAGGCGCCCCGCGTCGCGCGCAACGAAGAGATCGACGTTCGGCGCGTCAACCATTGCCTGCACGCGGGCGGCGTCGAAGGTGGCCGTCGACGACAGCTGAGCGAGGAGGATGTCTAGCTCTCGAAGGTCGTCGTCCGTGAGAGTCTCAGCAATCGCAACATCGATCTCGTCTGCCATACCGCGAGCCTATGGCAAGGCGACCGGACGACTTCTGATGGGTAGTGCCCGTTGCCGGAGCCTCACTGTCAGCATCGCGCGGTCGCCGGTGCGAGGCGTTAGCTTTGACGGTAGCAGCGCCGACAGACACGGCCCTCCGGCCTGGTGGTGCAAATCGAACGCAGGTCCGGCTGCAGCGTGCGCAGTGCGGGACAGAGCCGTCGCGTCTGTCGCTCCCGTTGCGCAGATGCGGGACGCCGTGGCGGTGACCGTGACGGGGACCTGCTCCTCGAACGCGCAGTCCAGAGTGTCGAGGATCGCTCCGAGCAGCATGAGGTTGATCCTCTCGGGCGTTCCGCTGGGGAGCCGGTAGAGCTGGGAATCGGAGAGGGTAATGCGGCGGTCGGCAAGGTGGGGGATCAGGTCAGAGATGGTGGTCGTTCCGAGGGCGGCCATGAGCTCCTGAAGTCGCCAGCTGTGTTCAACACGTCGAATCATGAGGGAACACTGCTGAGTGGTGACGGCTTGCTCGGCCATGCGCGCGATCGCGTCGTCCAAACCAGGCGAGGGGAGTCGCGCCGGGTGTCGTATTCGCATCTACAGGGAATAGGTCATGTTCTGCTGGTGATCCGGTGTCTCCGTTTTCCAACAGCTCGGGTGGGAAACGGTGCCGACCGGACTTTCTGCGCGAAGTAGGGAGGGACGCTCAGCTTTCATCCGCCACCGACACCGCCTAGCATCGCTGACATGATGGGTCGGACGCGGTGATCGTGCGACGCGCGGAGTCTGGTGACGTCATGGCGCTCGTCGAGCTGCGCGCAGAGATGTTTGAGGCGATGGGCGTCGCGAACGAGGGCGCAGCATGGAGAGAAGCGGCCCGGAGCTGGTTCGAGACTCATCTTTCTGACCGCGCGGTCGGTGTGTTCGTCGCCGACGTCGACGGAGTCGTGGTCGCATGCGCTCTCGGCGTCATCCGCGCAGGGCTCCCGTCGCCGGCCGTCGTCGATGGACGCGATGTCGCGGTCAGCAACGTCGTCACGCGGTCCGGCTGGCGAGGGAGAGGAAACGGACGCGCGGTCTTCGACGCGGTTATCGCCTGGGCGCGAGAGGACGGCGTCACGAGGGCCGAGCTGATGGCCACGTCTGACGGACGTCGGATCTACGAACGCGCCGGGTTCGCGCCGACCGAGCATCCCGCGATGCGCGCAATGCTCGACGGATAGCCGGCGTTACGCGAGGGAGCAGCGCCAGTCACGAAGCGTGAACGTGCGCAGGCTTCCGACCGCCGGTCTCCGTCGGGAACAGGGGAGCGGCATGCTCGATGCCGAATCGGGGCCCTGCGCGCGCCCAATGATCGAATATGTCGACCGACCAGTCGAACACGGTCAAGGCCGTGCGCTGCGTCGAGGGAGACCCCTTCATCGCTTTGCCCATCCGGACCCGCAAAACACCCCATTCGCTGAAATCCGTCGGGGACGATCAGGCGCCGCAGATGCGCGAAGAACTCATCAGCGTCACCAGGAGCCACTGAGATAACGAGGCCGGCCATACGCCGCACCGCGACGCTGCGCCGACGCACGGTCGGCATCTTGACGTCGCTCGCGAGTTTCTGAGCCTTCCACCGGCGCCAGTCCAGCCACCGCCATCAGGGAAGGGGCTTCTGCAATTTACGCAGGAGCCCCTCATGTGGACTGACATAATGTTGATTATCAGTGATTCCGGATGGGGTTCCTTGGCGGCGTCAGCTCATGACGATCGCGCTATGCCGCCTGTCGTGGTTGCCTCCAGGAAATCGTTCCGCTCTGCGCGCGTACGAGGACGACGTGCTCGTGCTGCTGCAAGAACACGGCGCCGTGCCCAATGCGCCGTCGCATAGCGCGACGCGAGACGAGGCGCAGCTGGTCGAGTGCCGCCTCAGAGGCACCAGGGCGCACATCTCGCAGATCCACGCCGGTACGCCCGGTCCTCGTCCGAACAGACCACTTCTCTGCGGCGCGCTCTGCGCGGACCCTCAATCAGGGTGAACTGACATAACGCAATCGGTTTTGTTATCATATGCGGTCGGTCATGCCGAAGCCGCGCGCTGCCTCGCCGCCTCGTACAGCATGAGCGTTGCGGCGTTCGAGGCGTTCAGGGAGCTCGCCGATCCGCTCATCGGCACCCGCACGATCACGTCCGCGGCGTCACGCCAACCGCGCGCGAGCCCGGTGGTCTCGTTGCCGATCAGCACCAGCGACGGCTGAGTGAAGTCGTAGTCCCACACGTCCACGTCGCCGTGCTCGTCCGTCGCGACCAGCGTGAGCGGTGTCCCTTGTGCGCGCACCTCGTGCACCCAGTCGAACACCGGGCCTCCCGAGGCCGTGCGTACGACGGGTGTGGCGAACAGCGAGCCGGTCGAGGCGCGGACCGACTTCGGATCGTACGGATCCGCGGCATGCCCGGAGACGATCAGCCCGTGTCCGCCGAGGGCATCCATCGAGCGCAGGATCGATCCGATATTGCCGGGCTGAGTCGGGCGGTCGAAGACCATCCCCAGGAAGTGCTGCGGCACCGGGATCCGCGACAGCTCATCGTCGGGCATCGCCACCACGGCGATGATCTCGGTGGCGCCCTCATCCTTGTCCGCGAGCTCAGCGAGCAGCGCAGGGCTCATCGCGATCGTCTCCGGCGCCTGCTGGAGCACCTCACGAGCCCAGGGCGACAGGGAGCGCTCCGCATCGTGGATCGCGGTGAGGATGGTCCACCCGTGCTCGATCGCCTGAGAGATCGGACGCACACCCTGCACGACGAAGCGATGCTCGCGCAGCCGATGGTTGCGATTGCGGGTCAGCGCCTCGAGCAGCTGGAACCGCGAGTTGCGCGTGGAGATCCGAAGGTCTGCCATTGTCTCCCCTTCACGCCCCCACGTAGGCAGCGAGGTGCTCCCCCGTGACCGTGGACTTCGCGGCGACCAGATCGGCCGGCGTGCCCTCGTAGACGATGCGCCCGCCGTCGTGGCCGGCGCCGGGCCCGACGTCGATGATCCAGTCGGCGTGCGCCATAACCGCCTGATGGTGCTCGATCACGATCACCGACCTGCCGGCATCGACGAGCCTGTCGAGCAGTCCCAGCAGGTTCTGCACGTCGGCGAGGTGCAGTCCCGTGGTCGGCTCATCCAGCACGTAGGTCGCTGCACCGTCAGCCATCTGGGTGGCGAGCTTGATGCGCTGGCGCTCTCCGCCGGACAGCGTGGACAGCGGCTGACCGAGCGACAGGTACCCGAGTCCGACGTCTTCGAGCCGGCTCAGGATCGCGACCGCGGCGGGGATCTTCGCCTCTCCCCCGCGGAAGAACTCGTGCGCCTGCGCGACGGGCATGTCGAGCACCTCGGTGATGTCCTTCCCCGCGAGCTTGTACTCGAGCACCGCAGCCTGAAAGCGCTTTCCGCCGCAATCCTCGCAGGGACTCTCGACCGTGTCCATGAAACCGAGCTCGGTGACGATGACGCCCGCACCCTTGCAGGTCGGGCATGCGCCCTCGGAATTGGCGCTGAACAGCGCCGGCTTCACTCCGTTCGCCTTCGCGAACGCCTTGCGGATCGGCTCGAGCAGTCCGGTGTAGGTGGCCGGGTTGCTGCGCCGAGACCCCTTGATCGCGGTCTGGTCGATCGAGACGACGCCCTCGCCCTTGGCGACGGAACCATGGATCAGGGAGCTCTTTCCGGATCCGGCGACACCGGTGACCACGGTCAAGACGCCGAGCGGCACGTCGACGTCGACCGCCTGCAGGTTGTTGGTCGTGGCTCCGCGCACCTCGATCGCCCCGCTGCGCTCGCGCACCTCGGGCTTGAGGGCGGCACGATCGTCCAGGTGCCGACCGGTGAGCGTTCCGCTGGCGCGGAGTCCCTCGACCGTGCCCTCGTAGCAGATCTCGCCGCCGGCGCTGCCCGCTCCGGGCCCGAGGTCGACGACGTGGTCCGCGATCGCGATGGTCTCCGGCTTGTGCTCGACGACCAGCACGGTGTTGCCCTTGTCACGCAGCTGTTCGAGCAGGCCGTTCATGCGCTGGATGTCGTGCGGGTGCAACCCGATCGTGGGCTCGTCGAACACGTACGTGACGTCGGTCAGCGAGGATCCGAGGTGCCGGAGCATCTTGATCCGCTGCGCCTCTCCGCCGCTCAGCGTGCCGCTCGGCCGCTCGAGCGACAGATAGCCGAGCCCCAGCGTGACGAACGCCTCAAGGTTGGCCCGCAGCGCCTCGAGCAACGGGCCCGCGCCGGGCAGGTCGAGGCCGCGCACCCAGGCCGCGAGGTCTGTCACCTGCATGCGGCAGGCGTCCGCGATGCTCACGCCCTCGATCTTCGAGGAGCGCGCACCCTCCGTGAGTCGCGTGCCGTCGCACTCGGGGCAGACCGCGAAGGTCGCGACACGCTCGACGAAGGCGCGGATGTGCGGCTGCAGGGCCTCGACGTCCTTGGACAGCATGGACTTCGTGATCTTCGGGATCAGCCCCTCGTAGGTGATGTTGATCCCGTTGATCTTGACCTTGGTGACCTCGCCGTACAGGAAGAGCTGACGCTGCTTCTCCGTGAACGCCGAGATCGGCTTGTCGGCGGGATAGAACCCCGACTCGGCGAACTGGCGCACCATCCAGCCGTCCGCGGTGTATCCGGGCACCATGATCGCGCCCTCGTTCAGGGACTTCGTCTCATCGACCATCTGGGTGAGATCCAGATCCGACACCGCTCCCCTGCCCTCGCATCGCGGGCACATGCCGCCGAGGTAGATGGCGTCCTTGACGATCTTCTTCTCGCCGCCGGGTCCCGTCATCACGCCACTGGCCTTCTGCGTGGGGATGTTGAAGGAGAACGCGGTCGGCCCTCCGATATAAGGGGTGCCGAGCTTGGAGAACAGGATCCGCAGCATCGCGTTGGCATCGGTCACGGTGCCGACCGTCGAGCGCGGGTTCGCCCCCAGGCGCTCCTGATCGACGAGGATCGCGGTGGTCAGCCCCTCGAGCACGTCGACGTCGGGACGCGGAACCGACGGCATGAAGCCCTGGACGAACGCGCTGTAGGTCTCGTCGATCATGCGTCGCGATTCTGCCGCGATGGTGTCGAAGACGAGCGAGCTCTTCCCGGATCCGGAGACGCCGGTGAACACCGTCAGCCGGCGCTTGGGCAACTCGATCGAGACGTCCTTGAGGTTGTTCTCCCGGGCGCCCTGCACCCGGATCGCGTCGTGGGTGTCGGCGATGTGCGACTCGGTGATCGGCATGCTGCTCCGTATCGTGCGGGCGGAAGGGGGCGGGACAAAAGGATAGCGGTGCTCGCCGACGCACCGGCGGGCACCGCGGAGGGGTCAGGCGACCTGCTGGAGGCGGATCATGTTGCCCGCCGGATCGCGGAACGCGCAGTCGCGGATCCCGTACGGCTGGTCGATCGGCTCCTGCACGACATCCGCGCCGCGCGCCTCGATCTCGGCGAACGCGGCATCCACGTTCTCGGTGGCCAGTACGACGCCGCCGAAGCTCCCCTTCGCCATGAGCTCCAGGATCGTGCGCCGCTCATCGTCGTTGATGCCGGGATCCACCGCGGGCGGCGTGAGCACGATGGAGGTGTCGGGCTGGTTCGCCGGCCCGACCGTGAGCCAGCGCATCTGCTGGTATCCGACATCCTTGCGGAGCTCCCATCCCAGCACATCGCGATAGAAGCGGAGCGACTCCTCCGCGTCGGTGTGCGGAAGGAAGCTGGCGTTGATCATGATGTCCATGCCGCTCACGCTACGCCGGAGGATCCCGCGGGGCTTCTCGATTCCTGATCGGTCTCGTCGCCTGCTTCTCGATCCACGACGGGATGCCGGGACCCAGCCCCGGGTCGGCGCGGTATCGGCTCGGCGAGACCCCCACGAGTTCGGAGAAGCGCGTGCTGAAGGTTCCCAGCGACTGGAAGCCCACGGCGAAGCACGCCTCCGTCACGGAGACGTCCCCCCGGCGTAGCAGAGCCATCGCGCGCTCGATCCGGCGCGTCATCAGATAGGAGTAGGGAGGCTCGCCGTACACGAGCTTGAACTGCCTGCTGAGGTGCCCGGCGGACATGTGGACGCCCGCGGCCAATGCCTCGACGTCGAGCGGCTGCGCGTACTCCCGGTCGATGCGGTCCCGCACGTTCCGGAGGGCCGCGAGATCGCGCAGGCGATCGTCATCGGCGGCCGAGCTCATCCCCCGATCTTCGCACGACGGACGGGACACGGATGCTCGCCGTTGCGGGCTCGGTCGCAGCGGCCGCTGTACAGTGTGGGCATCCCCAATTCCCAGGGATTACTCAGAAAGGGTCATCCTCATGTCCGAAGCAGTTGCCGGAGCGAAGAGCCTCGTGAAGTCGCTTCGAGTGTTCCTCGCCGTCTCGGGTGTCATCGCCCTCATCGCGGGCATCGTCATGCTGGTGTGGCCGGTCAAGACCGCCTTCGTCCTCACCGGCATCATCGCCGCCTACCTGATCGTCGCCGGTGTCGTGTACATCGGACTCGGCATCTTCAGCGCCGGGAAGTCCGGATGGGCCCGACTGGGGCACATCCTGCTCGGCGTGCTCTACATCGTCGCCGGCGTCATCGCCTTCACGAACATCCAGTCCGCCGCGATCGCGTTCGCCCTCGTGACCGTGATCTTCATCGGCGTGAGCTGGATCTTCGACGGCGTCGTCTCGCTCACCCTCATGGGCAGCGACGGATCGAAGACCTGGACGCTGCTGTACGCACTGCTCAGCATCATCGCCGGCATCGCCGTGATCAGCCTGGGTCTCGCGGCCGTGCCGTTCTTCTGGCTGTTCCTCGCGATCTCCCTCGTCGTGCTCGGGATCGCTCAGATCATCCGCGCGATCACGATCGGCAAGGACGCGAAGGCCGCAGCCGCGGCCGCCGGACTCTGACCCGAGCGCGCGTCCCAGACGGAAGCGGCCCGGAGCTCATGAGCTCCGGGCCGCTTTCCTGTGACTGCGGGACGTTACTCCGCGACGAATCCGCTGACGTCGCCGATCAGGCGGGTGTGGTCGGCCGGAACCGGCTCGACAGCGGCCTGCGCCACCTCGGCGGCGAACTCCGCGACGTTGTACAGGCGTCCGGCCGACTCGCGGCGCTGCGAGATCGCGCCGGGGTTGGCCCGCTCCAGCAGCGTGGCGGTGATGGTTCCCTCGATCATGTCGCCGGAGACGACGACGAACTCGACGCCCTGCTCCTCGATCGAAGGGATCAGTTCGCGCAGGGCGTCCTCGCCGGCACGCTTGGAGAGCGCAACAGGCTCGTACTCGGGCATGGTCGGCGTGGTGCGGATGAAGTGAGCCTGGTGGCTCGTGACGAACACGATACGGCCACCCTTGCGCAGCAGCGGAAGCGCGGTCTGGAGCACGCTGACCTGGGCGTCGCGGTTGAGGCGCAGCGCGTAATCCTCGCCCATGTTCGACTCCATGCCGCCGGAGGCGTTGAGCACCAGGACGTCCAGGCCGCCGAACTCCGCCTTCACCGCGTCGAACATCTCGGCCACCGACGCCGGGTCCGTCAGATCGGCGCCGACAACGAGCGCACGGCGACCGAGCGCCCGCACCTCGTTCGCGAGCTTCTCGGCGCGGGGGGCCTTGTTGCGGAAGTTGATGACGACATCGGCGCCGGCCTCGGCGAAGTACCGGATCGTGTCGGCTCCGATCCCGCGGGAGGATCCGGTGACGAGGGCGACCTTGCCGGTCAGTGATTCGGCGGGAAGGATCTGAGACACGGAGACTCCTCGAGAGGGTGCGCACGCGGCGCGCGGGTGGGACCAGATCACCCTACCAATCCGCGTGATTCCGCGGCGCGTGACGCGGAGGCGGCGCACAGGCCGCGTGATAGGTTGGCAAAAAGAGGGGGCGGTATGGATACGATCCTGCAGATGTTCCAGGACTGGGCGTGGATCGGCTGGCTGGTCCTCATGGTCCTGTTCTTCGTCATCGAGATCTTCACGCTCGACATGACGTTCCTGATGCTCGGCCTCGGTTCTGCGGTCGGTCTCCTCTCCACGCTCACGGGATGGCCCGTCTGGGTGCAGGTGATCATCGCCGCACTCGCCGCCGTGCTGCTCATCTTCGTGCTGCGACCACCGCTGCTGCGGCGCCTTCACCGCGGCGAGGACCAGACGCGATCGAACGTCGACGCCCTGCTCGGTCTGCACGGCACCGTGCTGCTCGAGGTCACCGCGCTCACCGGCCAGGTCAAGCTCAGCAACGGTGAGACCTGGACCGCCCGCCTCGCGTCCGACGCGCCCGTCATCGCGCCCCTCTCCCCCGGCGCCCCCGTGACGGTGTCGCGCATCGAAGGCGCCACCGCTTACGTCCGTTCCGCCCACGTCTAGGAGAAACAGGAGCAGCCCGTCATGGACAGCGCATCCTTCATCCCCACCGCTATCGGGTGGATCCTGGCGATCGCCGTCATCATCTTCGTGCTGGTGACGATCGCGCGATCGGTCAGGATCATCCCGCAGGCGACCGCCGGTGTGGTCGAGCGGCTCGGCAGGTACCACAAGACCCTGATGCCGGGTCTGAACCTGCTCGTGCCGTTCATCGACCGTCTGCGTCCGCTCATCGACATGCGCGAGCAGGTCGTCTCGTTCCCGCCGCAGCCCGTGATCACCGAGGACAACCTGGTGGTCTCGATCGACACCGTCGTCTACTTCCAGGTGACCGACGCCAGGGCCGCGACCTATGAGATCGCGAACTACCTCGGCGCCGTCGAGCAGCTCACCACGACCACGCTCCGCAACGTCGTCGGCGGCCTGAACCTCGAGGAGGCGCTGACCAGCCGCGACAACATCAACGGGCAGCTGCGCGTCGTGCTGGACGAGGCGACCGGCAAGTGGGGCATCCGCGTCGGACGCGTGGAGCTCAAGGCCATCGACCCGCCCGTCTCCATCCAGGACTCGATGGAGAAGCAGATGCGTGCCGAGCGTGACCGTCGCGCGGCGATCCTGACGGCCGAGGGCACGAAGCAGTCGCAGATCCTCGAGGCGGAGGGTCAGCGGCAGGCGGACATCCTCCGCGCCGAGGGTGAGAAGCAGGCCGCGGTGCTCCGCGCCCAGGGTGAGGCGGAGGCGATCCAGAACGTCTTCAACGCCATCCACCAGGGCCAGCCCGACGACAAGCTGCTCGCCTATCAGTACCTGCAGATGCTGCCGAAGATCAGCGAGAGCGCATCCAGCAAGCTCTGGATCATCCCGAGCGAGTTCACGGAGGCCCTGAAGAACTTCGGCGGCGCGTTCTCCCCGGGATCCGGCGGATCCACGCCGTTCACCCCGAAGGCGCCCACGACGCCGGCTCCGACAACGCGCGCTGCCGCATCGGCCGCTGCAGTTCCCCCTGCGTCCGACGGCGTCGCGTGACGCACCCGTATTTCCAGGGCGCTTCGGCGCCGCGAGTCCTCGCTCACCGCGGTCTGGTGGGCGAGGACTCGTCTGTGTTCGACAACTCCGCTCTCTCCCTCGCGGCCGCGGACGCGGCGGGTGCGGAGTACGTGGAGACCGATTGCCGGGCGACCGCCGACGGCGATGCCGTGCTCTTCCACGATGAGACCCTGCAGCGGCTGCTGGGCGATCCCCGACCCGTCGCCGAAGTGACGACGTCCGAGCTTTCCAGGCTGTTCGCCGCCCACGGCGGACTGCTTACGCTCGCGGAGGCGCTCGACTCGTTTCCGAGGCTGCGGTTCAACGTCGACGTGAAGGCGCGCGCGGCCGCGGAGGACGTGGGGCGCGCTGTCGCCGCGCACGGGCATCGGGTGCTCCTCACCAGCTTCGACGACCGCAACCGGCATGCCGCGCTGGCAGCCGCCGTGCGGGCCGACGCGGAAGTGCTGCCCGCCTCGTCCGGTGGGAGGAACGCGATCGCGACGTTGCGGCTGGCCTCCGGGCTCCGTCTGCGGGGCTGGGCGCGGAGGATCCTGCAGGGGCTCGACGCCGTGCAGATCCCCGAGCGATTCGGTCCCCTGCGCGTCTTCACCCCCTCCCTCGTCCGGGCCGCGCACGACTCCGGGGTCGAGGTGCACGTGTGGACGGTGAACGACCCGGAGCGCATGCGGGCCCTTGTCGCCGCCGGCGCGGACGGCATCGTCACGGACCGGGCGGACGTCGCCCTTCGGGCGCTGGCACCGCACTGAGATCCAGTCTCACCAGAAAGAAGACCCAGTCCCGATCGACCCGGGAAGCGGCTTCGGGCTGGGTATCGACTGTGAAAGCCTTCATGGTTTGCCCCCTTCGCATCTTCTGCACAGGCCAGGCCGCTATACCTGAGGGCGACGAGAGGACCACACAATGGCAGATCGCAGCCTTAGAGGAATCCGACTCGGCGCCCAGAGCCTTCAGAGCGAAGAGGGCGTCGTCTTCATGGAACGCCAGCAGAGCGCATACACCTGCGACTCCTGCGGCCACGTGACCACCCTGATGTTCTCGGCCGATGCCGAGCCGCCGACCACGTGGGAGTGCCGCGCGTGCGGCGCCGACGCCCGCCTGCAGATCGACGGCAAGCCCGTCGAGATCGCGGAGGACGGCGACAAGGCCGGACGCACGCACTGGGACATGCTTCTGGAGCGCCGGACCCGCGCGGAGCTCGAGGAGCTCCTGGAGGAGCGTCTCGCCTTCATCCGCGCCCGTCGCGGTGCCGGTGAGGATCCGACGCGCGAGCGGATCGGCGCCTAAGCCCCTGACCGGCCTCGTCGCACCCGCGCGGATATCCCCGCGAACGCGACGACGAGCAGCCCGCCCCACAGCAGGATCTGCTCCAACCAGGGCCCGATGAGAACCCCCGCGGTCGCCCCGGTGTGCAGCTCGACATCCTCGAGCAGCGCACCGGGGCGATCCTCGTTCAGAGACGCCTGCGTGGACCCGTCGGCCCGGATCACCTGACTGGTGCCGACGGTCGAGATGTTGACGACCGCGCGTCCAGTCTCCACCGCGCGCATGCGTGCGATCCCGAGCTGCTGCAGGTTCTCCTCGGTGCCGCGGAAGTCGGCATTGTTGGTCTGGAAGACCAGCACCTGGGCACCGGATCCGATGCCCTCCGCGATGAGGTCGTCATAGATCACGTCGAAGCAGATCGCGAGCCCCACCGGGGTGTCTCCGACGCGGACGACCGGGGCATCCGTGCCCGGGGTGTATTCCCGTCCGATCAGGCCGATGAGATCGGGCACGATCGCGTTGTAGAACGCGCGATCCGGGACGTACTCGCCGAACGGCACCGGGTGGCGCTTGGCGTGCGTCTGTACGTCATCCCGGGCCAGGAGACGCTGATTGCCGGCGGGCCACAGGAACGAGGTGTTGTAGAACAGCTCGCCCTTCTGCGTGGCCGCATTCGCGAGGATCGGGGCGTTCACCCGAGCGGAGATCTCATCGAGCGCGTCGGCCAGCACGGGGTACCGGAACGGATCGTCGTCCAAACCGCCCTCCGGCCAGACCAGGAGATCCATGCGCTTGCCGTACAGGGGTTCGGTGGCCGCCGCCTGTGAGGTCAGGACGGACAGCGGTTCGCGCTGGTCGAAGTAGCCGGTCGGACCGTTGCCCTGGACGGCTCCGATGCGCATGGAGCCGTTCGCGGTCGTCGGAAATGACGGCAGGAACGCGAGCAGTGCGACGAGCGCCACGGGGAGCACGAGCGCCACGGCGCGCGGGCGACGTCGCCTGCGCACGAGCTCGACGAGGAACGCGGCGAGGAGGACCATCAGGAATCCCAGCCCGCTGATCCCGATCCAGCTCGTCACGCGCGCCGCAGACGTGTCGGACAGCGTGTACGCGATGCGCGCCCACGGGAATCCGCCGTACGGCCAGTTCCCCAGGAAGAGCTCCCTGCCGACCCACAGCGCGGCGACGATGACCGAGAGCACGAGCGACCGAGCCGGTCCAGGGCGCATGATCCGGGGGATCCACCGGTACGCGAGCGTCACCGGGATCAGCGCGATCGCGGTCAGGGCGCCTTCGAGCAGCCCGAGCGCGAGCCACGGGATCGGCCCGAGATAGCGCGCCGTCCACGAGACGAGGACCAGGAAGAACACCGCGCCGTACACGAAGCCCACCAGCAGCGCTGACCAGGTGCGGCGGCCGATCAGGGAGAGCAGAAGCAGGGCCACGGCGGGGAACGCCACGATCCAAAGCGAGAGCGCCGGGAACGCCAGGTTCAGCAGGCCACCCGCGGCCGCCGCGGCGAGCAGGGCCGCCCACAACGGCAGCACCGCACGGGCGGCGGCGGTCGGGACGCTGCCGGCGTCAACGGGCGAGGTGAGGCGGGTGGTCACGGTCACATCGACGAATAGGCGACGATGCCGCGGCGGACGCCGTCGAGAGCGGTGCGGGCGGTACGAGCCGTCTCCGCGTTCGGAGCGACGATCGAGAGCTGATCCAGCAGATCGATCGTCTGCTTGGCCCAGCGCACGAAGTCCCCTGCGGCCATGTCGGCGTCTTCCAGCACGGCGTCGAGCGCGCTTCCGCGCGCCCAGGCGTGCATCGCACCGGCGAGTCCCGCAGAGGGGCGGTCGGATCCGGGAAGCCGGTTGTCGTGCTCGAGGTCGTCGAGTTCGGCCCAGAGCTCCTGCGTGCGCTCCCAGGCGATCCTGAACCGGCCTCGCGGCAGATCCCGAGGGTCGATGGAGCCGTCATCACGGCGCGGCTCGTAGACGAGCGCACAGGCCATCGCCGCCAGGGACGGCGCGTCCAGGCCGTCCCACAGGCCGCGCCGGAGCGACTCCGCCACGAGCAGGTCGCGCTCCCCGTAGATGCGCTGCATGGTGCGACCCGCATCGGTGAGCGTCAGCGCGTCGCCGCTTCCCTGCACGTAGCCGACCTCCGTGAGCACGTCGAGCACACGGTCGAACACGCGGGCGACCGTGCCGGTGCGGTTCTCGATCTGGCGCCGAGTGCGATCCGTCTCGCGCTTGAGCTTCCAGTACCGCTCGGCCCAGCGCGCGTGCTGCTCGCGATCGGGGCACCGGTGGCAGGCATGGCGCTGCATCGCGCGGCGGAGCGACTCGATCTGATGGAGCCGCTTCTCGCGCACGCCTCTCGGCGCCTGCTGGTCGGCGCGGTTCTTCTTCTCCAGGTCGCTGAGCTCGCGCCGGATCGCCGAGTACTCCGTGAAGTCGCCGCGGTCGCACGTCATCGACCCGAGGTAGCCCTCGAGCGACGTCTCGGCCTCGCGCACCGTGCGAGCCAGACCCACGACGGCCCGATCCGCCTGGAACTGCGCGAAGGACGACTCCAGCACTTCGCGGGAGCGATTGCGCCCGAAGCGGTCCAGCAGGTTCACCGCCATGTTGTACGTGGGCCGGAAGCTGGAATTCAGCGGGTAGGTGCGCCGCGAGGCCAGGGCTGCGACAGCCTGGGGATCCATGCCCTCGGTCCACTGCACGACGGCGTGCCCCTCGACGTCGATCCCGCGGCGACCAGCGCGTCCGGTGAGCTGCGTGTACTCCCCCGAGGTGATCGCGACCCGCGCTTCGCCGTTGAACTTCTCCATGCGCTCGAGCACCACGGTGCGCGCCGGCATGTTGATGCCCAGCGCGAGCGTCTCGGTCGCGAACACGACCTTGAGCAGGCGCTGCTGGAAGAGCTCCTCGACGATCTCCTTGAAGGCGGGCAGGAGGCCCGCGTGGTGCGCCGCGATGCCACGCTCCAGGTTGTCCAGCCAGTCCCAGTAGCCGAGCACGGCCAAGTCCTCGTCGCGCAGCGTGCGCACGCGGTCCTCGACGATCGCGCGGATCTCGCGCCTTTCTTCCGCCGTGGTCAACCGCAGCCCTGAGCGGCGCACCTGCTGCACCGCGGAGTCGCATCCCACCCGGCTGAAGATGAAGAAGATCGCCGGCAGCAGGTTCGCACGGTCGAGCAGGTCCACGACCTGCGGGCGATCCAGCCGCTCGATGCGGCGGACGTTGGCCGAGCGCACCGGGCGCTTGCCGCCTCGCTGCGGACGCCGTCCCTGTGCTCCCGCGTGACGTGCGCTGCGGTACTGCTGCGCGTCGCGGTTGCGCTCGTAGTTGGCGCCGCCGAACGAGCGAATCCGCAGCAGCTCCTGGTTGACCTGCGCGGTCGCGATGCCTGCCCGGTCGTCGAACAGCGGCAGCAGGTCGTCCCGCACGAGCACGTGCTGTTCCAGCGGCACCGGGCGCGTCTCGGAGACGATGACCTCGGTGCCTCCGCGGACGGTGTCCAGCCAGTCGCCGAACTCCTCCGCGTTCGACACCGTTGCGCTGAGTGCGACGAGCCGCACGCTCTGCGGGAGGTGGATGATGACCTCTTCCCACACGGCCCCGCGGAACCGGTCGGCGAGGTAGTGCACCTCGTCCATGATCACGTAGCGGAGGTCGTCGAGGGCTCGGGAGTCCGCGTAGATCATGTTGCGCAGCACCTCGGTGGTCATCACCACGATCCGCGCAGAGCCGTTGATGTTGACATCACCCGTGAGCAGCCCCACCTGGTCCGCTCCGTAGACGTCGACCAGCTCACGGAACTTCTGGTTCGACAACGCCTTCATCGGCGTCGTGTAGAACGCCTTGTCCGACGGGGTCGACATCGCCTGATGGATCGCGAACTCGCCGATGATCGTCTTGCCCGCACCTGTGGGCGCCGCGACGAGCACGCTGCTGCCGCGTTCCAGGGCGTGGCAGCCCTCGACCTGGAACGGATCCAGCTGGAAACGCTGCATCGCGGCGAAAGACGTCGTAGCGGGGTGGTCCTGAGCGGCGCGGGCGGCGGCGTAACGATCCGCCGGTGAGGTCATGCCGTGGGCTCCTCGAGGAGCTCCTGCTGGCGCTTGTGCTTGCGCCTGTCGAAGAGCAGCGACAGACCGGCCGCCGCGAAGTACAGCACGATGAGGATGCCGGCGAGCATCAGCATGCTCACCACATCGGCAGCGGGGGTCGCCAGGGCGGCGAACAGGCAGGCGATGAGGATCGCGATCCGCCACGCCTTCAGGATCGCCCGGCCCGACATGATGCCCGCGAAGTTCAGCGCGACGAGGAACACCGGGATGATGAACGAGACGCCGATCACGATCATCAGCTTGAAGACGAAGTCGTAGTAGTCCTGTGCGTTGTACAGGTTCTGCGCGCCCTCAGGCGTGAAGCCCGCCATGAGCTCGATGATGTGCGGCATCACCAGCACGCCCACGTAGCAGCCGGCGAAGAAGAGCGGCACCGCGGAGGCGACGAAGCCCACCGTGTACCGGATCTCCTTCTTCGTGAGGCCGGGCATGATGAACGCCCAGATCTGCCAGAGCCAGACCGGCGCGGAAAGGAAGATGCCGATCGAGAAGGCCATGCGCATGCGCAGATCGAAGGGCGCCGTCACCGATGAGAAGGTGAAGCCGACGAGGTCCTTGCCGCGCTCCTCCGCCACCTGCCGGATGGGGCCGGTGACGAAATCGAGGATCGGATCCGTGATGAAGAAGGCGATCACCATGCCGAGCACGAGCGCGCCTGCGGCAATGACGAGGCGCTTGCGCAACTCGATGAGGTGCCCCGCGAGGGGCATGGTGCTGTCGCGACGCGGCTTCCGCCCCTTCGTCGCCGGTGACGCGTCGGTCACGCCCGTCAGCGCTGGGTACCGGCGTCGTGCGGCGGGTTGACAGCGGTGGTGTCGGCGACGTTCGGCGCGGCGGTCGGCAGAGCGGTCGTGGCAGGCGCCTGCGTCGATGCGGTCGTGGCGGCATCCGTCGCCGAGGTTGCGGCGTCGTCGTCCTTCATGGCCTTCATCTCACCCTTGAAGACGCGGGCCGACTGCCCCATGCTCTTCGCGAGCGCGGGAAGCTTGGCCGCGCCGAACAACAGCAGGATGACGGCGAGGATGATGACCAGATGCCATCCGTTGAGTCCGGCGAACATGATGATCTCCCTTGATGGATCGGGTGTTGGGCCACAGTCTACCGTGACTGCGGGGTGGTTTGTTCGGAGTACAGCGCGAGTGCCGCGATCGCCCATTCGCGAGCGGCGGATCGGGCCGATGCGGGCTCGAGGATCTCCACCGCACCGCCGAAGCGAGCGGCCAGCCGCTTCAGGCTGAGCGGATCCCCCACATGCAGCGTAGCGGTCATGGAACCGTTCTCCACGTCGGCCTCGGCGCGGCGCAGATAGTCGCGCAACAGCGGGGCGAGGCGCTCCGGGAAACGGATCACCGCCTCATCGCGCTCCTCGTTCCCGGCGAAGAGCTCCGGGACGGGCTCGTCGCCGTGCGTGATCGGGATCCCGGTGAGGCGCGGTTCGCTGACGCGGTCGAGATGGAAGGTGCGCATCGCACGGCGCAGGTGGCACCAGCCCTGCAGATACCACTGCCCGTTCGTGATCAGCACCGTCACCGGGTCGACGGTGCGCGTCGTGGGCGCCGCATCGGGCGCACGATAGGTGAACGACACCGCGACGTGCTCCTGCAGAGCGGTCGCGACGACCGTGCGGACCTCGTCGACGGGACCCGGCGCGACGATGACGTCTGCGGGCAGTCCGGCGGCACCGCGGGACAGCTTCGCGATGAGCCCCTGCACCACCCCCGAGTCGGCGACGCCCGGCACGGCCGAAGCCAGCTGCAGGCCGGCGACCAGTGCCGCCGCCTCGCGCGCCGTGAACTTGGGCACGCGTCGCAGTCCCACATCGTTGGTGATCTCGATGATGCCCTGCTCGTCGAGCAGGTCCCAGTTGATGTCGAACAGCTCCTGCGGCGCCTGCCAGTAGCCCTCGTCGCCGGGCAGCCCGATCACGGTGAGCTTCTCGACCATGGCCCGCATCTGGGCCTCGGTCATGTCGAATTCCGCCGCGGCCTCGGCCAGCGACACCTCGCCGCGCTCGAGCAGGTACGGCACGAGCGTGAGGTACGCGCGGACGCGGTCCGAGCTCAGCAGAGGTCTGCGCTGCGCCATCATGCGCCGCCCTTCGCATCGGTGTGCGCGGCGACCGCGGCGCGCAGGCGCACGATCACGGCGTCCCGCAGCACAGCGGGTTCCACGACGCGCACCTCAGGCCCGTACGAGGCCAGCTCGTCCGCGAGGATGTGCAGATCCACGTACGGCACGCGGATGCCCTGCAGCGCCGGCTCCGCGCGCCGGCCCAGGCGCAGCGCCGCCTCGGTGCCCGGCGTGATCTCGAGCAGCGCGGAGTGCGCGGCGGCGACGGCCTCCAGGCTCGCGAGCGCCCGCTCCCCCGCGCCTTCGCGCAGTTCAGCGGGAAAGGCGTCGTTCGTGACCTTCACGTCGCCGACGATGCGCGTGAGCAGGAACATGCGGTCGCCCTCGGCGTCCACGTCGCGCCCGAACACGTGCCACCGCGCCTCGTACTCGACGAGCGCGAGCGGCTGCACGCGCCGGCGGCGAGGCGCCTGCTCCCCCGGCTTCAGGTAGTCGAACACCACGACGACGCTGCGCTCGATCGCACCCTGCAGCGGGGCGAACGCGGCGTCACGGGCCGTGATCCGCGGCGCGAAGCCGATGATCGGCTCGTCCACGTCGATGCCCAGAGCGCGGATCTTGCGCACGCCGGCCTGGGCGTCGGCGGACAGCGATTCCTCGCTCCAGACGCTTCCGGCGAGACGCAGGACCGCGAGCTCCGCCGGCGTGAACTCGATGTCGACCGGCAGGTCGTATTCCGCCTTCGGAATACGGTAACGGGCCTCGCGAAGGTCATTCGGGTCGGCGTGGTCGCCCAGTGTCTCGATCGGGATGCCGAGCGCCCGCAGCTCGTCCTTGTCGCGCTCGAACATCTTGTCGAGCGCGTCCGCGCGGCCCTCCGCGCGCTGGCGGTAGCCGGAGACGGAGGCGAGGATCTGCTGCTTGGTGAGGCCGATCTCCGTGGCCATGAGCGCCACGACGAGGTTCGTCAGGCGCTCCTCCGCGGGGATCCGTTCCGCCATCTACTGCCCCGTCGCGGAGGAGTTGTCGATCCCGAGGATGTCGACGACGATCGCCTGGGTGCCGTTGCCGTCCGAACCGGTGCTCTGGCCGGCGGCGGCCGGGGGCACGACCAGGAGGACCTGGGATCCGACGGTCTGGCCCTCGATGCCGGCCGCGCCGGAGATCACGGCGGACTGCGAGTCCCACGTGCTGTTGACGACCTTGCGGGTGTCCCAGTCCACGCTCGTGAACTGCACGCGGACGCCGTCGGTCTTCTTGACCTTGGCGCCGTCGCCGTGGACGAGCGTCTGCACGACCTGCTTGGTGGGCTTCTTGGCGTCGGGGATGATGATGCCGGGGCGGCCGTCAGGAGCGCGCACCACGGTCGGAAGGCCGAGCGCGTCGTTGTACTCCAGGGATCCCTCGGCGTGCGGAAGGAACACCGTGCGCACGTCGACGACGCCGACCGCGTCGCCCTTCGCGGCCGTACCCGCGGGGAAGCCGATGAGCAGGCGGGAACCGGCCGTCGCGCACTCCAGCGCGTCTCCGAGCACCTTGGCCTGCGCGGCCAGGGTGTTCACATCGGCCACCGCGGTCGTGCCGTCGAAGCCGGTCGCGCCGATCCGCTGCCCCGTCTGCGCGTCGTAGAGCGCGATGTCGGCGACGAAGGGCTGGTTCTTCGCGGTGATCGCGGCGCCTGTGCCGTGGATGAGGTCGTCGACGCTCGCCTTCTGCACCTTCGTGGGCAATGACAGGGTGACCGACGGCTCCTTGCCGAAGTCGCCCTTCACCGTCACGGAGTTCGTGAGCGCGGAGGAGGTCGGCATCTCGGAGCAGGCCTGTCCCGCGAAGGACGGACCAGCGGAGCAGCCGGCCAGCGCGAGGGCGGCGAGGCCGAGGGTGATCAGAGCAGCGGCAGTCTTACGCACGCGCTCCAGTCTATGCGGACGGATCCGCGGTCCTCGCCCCATCCTCGTCCGCGTCGCCCGCAGCGGCCAGCCGCGCGCCGCCCGCTGCCCGCTGCGCCTCGCGGACGCGCTTGCGCAGGTTCTTGTCGGTGATCTCGCGATCGCCCACCGCGCCGGGGGTCCACAGCTCCACGTCCTCGTCGCCGTAGCTCGGCTTCTTGGCGGCGCGGCGCTTCACATCGGGCGGGATGGCGCCCGGCGCGAGCCGGCGCGCCGTGACGAGGAAGCCCGTATGCGCGACCATGCGGTGATCCGGACGCACGGCCAGGCCCTCGACGTGCCAGCCGCGGACCATCGTCTCGGACGCCTCCGGCTCGGTGAAAAGGCCCGTGGCGCGCAGGTACTCCGCGACGCGGGACAGCTGGGTGGCGGTCGCGATGTAGCAGAGCACCACGCCGCCGGGCGCGAGGGCCTCTGCCACGGCGTCGATGCACTCCCAGGGCGCGAGCATGTCCAGCACCACGCGGTCGACGGCGCCGGCGGCGAACTCGGTGGAGAGCTGCTCCTGGAGATCGCCCACCACGATCTTCCATGTCTCGGGCAGCTCTCCGAGGAACGTCTCCACGTTGGCGCTCGCGACCTCGGCGAAGTCGTCCCGGCGCTCGAACGAGACCAGGCGCCCGGCGGGTCCGATCGCCCGCAGCAGCGACAGCGACAGCGCGCCGGATCCGACGCCGGCCTCGACGACCGTCGCCCCGGGGAAGATGTCGGCCTGGGTGAGGATCTGCGCCGCATCCTTCGGGTAGACGATCGCCGCACCGCGGGGCATCGACATCACGAAGTCGCGCAGCAGCGGGCGCAGTGCCAGGTACTCGTTCCCGGAGCTGTTCGCGACCACGGATCCGTCCGGAAGGCCGATCAGATCGCGATGGCGCAGCACGCCATGATGCGTGTGGAGCTCGCCGTCCTCGCGCAGCGTGACGGTGTGCATCCGGCCCTTCGGACCGGTCAGCTGCACACGGTCGCCCTCGCGGAACGGACCGCTGGGTCGCTGGGCGCTCACAGCGCGGCCTCCGCCCTGGCGGCGCGGACGCGGGTGAACTCGGCGGAGAGGTCGTCGACCCCCCGTCCGGCGAGCGAGTCCCAGAGGACATCCGCGTCGAGGCCTTCGAGAGCGACGATGTGCGGCACCCCGATCGCGACCGCACGGGCGGACACGGCGGCCTGCAGTCCCGTGGGCGAGTCCTCGAGGGCCACCGTGTCGGCGATGTCCACGCCGAGGGCGTCAGCCGCCTGCAGATACGGGTCGGGGAAAGGCTTGGGCCGCTCGACGTCGTCGCCGCCGACGATCACGTCGAACGCGTCGAAGCCGACCAGCGAGGCGATGTCCTCGGCCATGCGCCGCAGCGACATGGTGACCAGCGCGGTGCGGATGCCCGTCTCGCGCAGTTCGCGGAGCAGCTCGCGCGCACCCGGCCGGAACGGCACCCCGTCCTGCTGCAGACGCACCCGCACGCGCTCGGTGAGCTCGTCGACGATCTCCTGGGCGCCCATCTTCACTCCGGCGCCCTGCAGGATGACGGCGCTGTCGATCAGGCCGCTGCCGACCAGCTGCAGCGCCTGCTCATGCGTCCACGCGCCACCGAACGACTCGACGAGATCGGTCTCGGCGTCCATCCAGTACGGTTCGGTGTCGACAAGGGTTCCGTCCATGTCCCAGAGGACCGCGCGAGGGTGCTGATTCACTCCCCCATCGTACCGGCGGCCCGCGCCCCCGCCGGTGGCGGGGACTAGCCTGGACGGAACACACGGCGCAGGTCGCCGCAGGAAGGAACACTGTGCAGGTACTCGGAACCCGGATCATCGTCGCCGCCTTCGACGGGTGGAACGACGCCGGTGAGGCCGCGTCCGCCGCTGCGGAGCAGATCGACGACGGCAGCTTCGACGTCGTGCACGCCGCGGATCCGGAGCTGTACTTCGACTACCAGTGGGCCAGGCCGACCCTCGAGCGCGACGACGAGGGCAACCGCAGCCTGCGCTGGCCCTCGGCGCGGATGCTGCGCCCGACCGCCGCCTCCGACGGCGCAGAGCCGCGGCTGTGGCTGCTCACCGGCACTGAGCCCGCGCGCGCCTGGCAGGCGTTCAGCGCCGAGTTCATCGACGCCGCCCTGAGCGAGGACATCACGGGATTCGTCACTCTCGGCGCGATGCTCTCGGACGTGCCGCACACCAGGCCGATCTCGATCTTCGCGTCGAGCGAGAACGCGGAGGTCCGTGAGGCGCTCGGGATCGAGCGCTCGACCTACGAAGGGCCGATCGGAATCCTCTCGGCGCTCGAGCACGCGGCGGAGCAGGCGGGGATCCCCGCGCTCTCGCTCTGGGCCAACGTGCCGCACTACGTGCAGACCGGCGGATCCTCGCCCAAGGCGACGCTCGCGCTGCTCGACCGGCTACACGAGGTGACCGGTGTCGACGTCCCGCGCGGGCAGCTCGCCACCGAGGCCGCCATGTGGGAGGCCACGATCGACGCGGCCGCCGCGGAGGACGAGGAGATGGCCGCCTACATCGCGCAGCTCGAGACGAAGCGCGACACCTGGGATTCGCCCGACGCTTCGGGTGAGGCCATCGCTCAGGCCTTCGAGCGGTTCTTCCGCCGCAACGGCGAGGGCCCGGGCGAGCACAAGCGCTGAGCCGCAGGTTCCTGAGCCTGTCTAAGGGCCCGGGAGTCGATCGGCGTCGCCGTCCGATGCGTCCTCAGGGCTTGATCACGCCCAGCGCGAGCATGACGATCAGCGCGATGCCGAGCAGGATCCGGTAGACCACGAACGGCAGGAAGCTGCGCTGCGAGATCCAGCGCATGAAGAACGCGATCACGCCGAGCCCCACGACGAAGGCGATGCCCGTGGCTGCGAGGGTCTCCCCCGCGGAGAAGACGCTCGGCTCGCCGATGCTCTTGACCGCTTGATAGACGCCGGATCCGAAGACCGCAGGGATCGCGAGCAGGAAGGCATAGCGGGCGGCCGCTTCGCGCTCGTACCCGAGCAGCAGGCCGGCCGTGATGGTGCCGCCAGAGCGGGAGACGCCCGGGATCAGCGCGAGGGACTGGGCGAGGCCGTACACGATGCCGTGGCCGAGGGTGAGGTCCTTGAGCTTGCGATGCCGAGCCCCGATCGCGTCCGCGATGCCCAGCAGCACACCGAACACGATCAGCATGATCGCGACGAGCCAGAGTGAACGGAAGACGGTCTCGATCTGGTCCTTGAAGACGAGGCCCAGCACCACGATCGGAATGCTGCCGATGATGATCAGCCACCCCATCCGGGCGTCGGGGTCGTTGCGCGGGATCCGGCCGATCAGGGCCGCCCACCAGCTCCCGATGATCCGCACGATGTCGCGCCAGAAGAACACCACCACGGCGGCCTCGGTGCCGATCTGGGTGATCGCGGTGAACGCGGCGCCCGGGTCCTGAGCGCTCGGCAGGAAGGCGCCGACGATCCGGAGGTGCGCGCTGGAGGAGATGGGCAGGAACTCGGTGAGTCCCTGGACGATTCCCAGGAAGATGGCTTCGAGAAGGTGCATGGATCGCTTTCGCGTCGTGCGCAGGCTCGCGCGGTTCGGTCGGTCGGTGGGCGGTCAGGTGATCCGGCGCGGACGCTCAGTAGTTCCGCAGCAGGTCGGTGAGCACGCGCTGCCCGAACACCAGGGACTCGATCGGCACCCGCTCGTCCACGCCGTGGAACATCCCGGTGAAGTCGAGATCGGCGGGAAGCTTCAGCGGTGCGAAGCCGTACCCGGTGATGCCGAGGTACGCGAGCGCTTTGTTGTCGGTGCCTGCGCCGAGCAGGTACGGGATGACCGGGACGCCCGGATCGTGCCGTTCGAGCGCCGCGACCATGGCATCGACGAGGGGGCCCGCGAACGGCGTCTCCATGCCGATGTCCTGGACGACCATCTCGATCTCGATGTCGTCGCCGACGAGTGCGCGCAGCTGCGCGAGCACGTCGTCCTCCTGGCCCGGGATCACGCGCACGTCGATGAGCGCCTCGGCGCGCTCCGGGATCACATTGTGCTTGTATCCGGCCTGCAGCACGGTCGGATTGGTCGTCGTGCGCAGCGTGGAGCGCAGGAACGCCTCCGCGGGGCCGGCGGTCGCGGCGAGGGCGTCGGGGTCGTCCACCGGAAGTCCCGTCAGAGCGCTCATCCGGTCGAGGAACTCGCGGGTGGTGTCGGTCAGCTGGATCGGCCACGATGTGCGACCGATCGCGGTCACGGCCTCGGCGAGCCTCGTGACGGCGTTCTCGGGGTGGAAGCGGCTGCCGTGGCCGGCCCTCCCCTTCGCGATGAGGCGAATCCACATCAGCGCCTTCTCCCCCACCTGGAGGAGGTAGGCACGCTGGTCTCCGACCGGGATCGAGTAGCCGCCGACCTCGCTGATCGCCTCGGTCGCGCCGGCGAACCACTCGGGGCGGTTCTGCACGACCAGAGCCGAGCCCTCGACGCCGCCGTTCTCCTCATCGGCGAAGAACGCCAGGATCAGGTCGCGTTCTGGCCGCTCCCCCGCGCGCAGGATCTCCGCCACCGAGGTGAGGATCATGGCGTTCATGTTCTTCATGTCGACCGCGCCGCGGCCCCAGAGCATGCCGTCCTGCACGACGCCCGCGAACGGGTCCACGCGCCAGTCGTCCGCCATCGCGGGCACGACATCGAGATGGCCGTGCACGACGAGCGCCGGTTTGTCGCTGTTCCTGCCGGCCACGCGCGCCATGACATTCGTGCGCCGCGGGATCGGTTCGTAGTATTCCGGCTGAAGGCCGAGCGCCTCCAGGTACGCGCCGACATACTCCGCGGCCTCGCGTTCGCCCTTCGCGTCACCACCGCCGAAGTTGGAGGTGTCGAATCGGATGAGCTCGGCGGCGATCCGCGCGACCTCGGGAAGTTCGGCATCCGGCTGGGGCATGCGTCCAGGCTACCGAACGGCCGAGGCCGATCCAGAGCGCGGCTCCTCCGGCTGACATCCGCGACGCGCCCGACGTGCACCGCGGTTCGAGGGCCTCCGCGGAACGTGATAGTGTCATTCTTCGGTTGGGAACAGCCGAAAACACCAGCGCGGGTGGCGGAATAGGTAGACGCGCTAGCTTGAGGTGCTAGTGCCCGAATAGGGCGTGGGGGTTCAAGTCCCCCCTCGCGCACGGTATGAGAAAGGCCCCGGTCCGAAAGGATCCGGGGCCTTTCTCATACCTGCCCACCGGATGACGCCCCCTGCTCTGGCCTATAACCCCCTCCTCTTGTTCGAGGGCGCCGCGGAGTGACGACGGGCCACGACCGGGCGAGCGCATCGGGAGGAACCGAGCCCGCCGCCCCCTGCTATGTCCCCGGAAGAGTCAGGATCTCGGCACCGGCACCGGCATCGGTGATCGCGATGGTGTGCTCGGCGTGCGCAGCGCGACACCCGGTCGCACTGCGCAGAGTCCAGCCATCCGCAGGGTCGGTCACGAGACGGTCGGTGTCCGCCATCACCCATGGCTCGAGCGCCAGCAGCAGACCAGCGCGGAGCCTGTAGCCGCGACCGGGCCGACCGTCGTTCGCGACATGCGGATCCTGATGCATCGTCGATCCGATGCCGTGGCCGCCGAACTCCATGTTGACGCGATAGCCCGCCCCGGAGAGCACGTCGCCGATGACGGAGGACAGATCGCCGAGGCGCACGCCGGGGCCCGCGATGCCGATCGCGGCCGCCAGTGCCTGCTCGGTCGTCGCGATCATCCGAATGTCCTCGGCCGCGCGCGGGGTGCCGACGATGAAGCTGATCGCCGCGTCAGCGGCGATGCCATCCTTGATGACGGCGAGGTCCAGCGTGAGGAGGTCGCCGTCCGCGAGCCGGTAGTCATGCGGCATGCCGTGCAGAACGGCGTCGTTGACGGCGGTGCAGATGTAGTGACCGAAGGGACCACTCCCGAACGAGGGCGCGTAGTCGACATAGCAGGACACCGCTCCGGCCTCGATGATCATCTGCTGCGCCCATCGATCGATGTCGAGCAGATTCGTTCCGATGCGGCACCGCGCTTTGAGAGCGTGGAGGATGTCGCCGACGAGACGGCCGGTGATCCGCGCGCGGTCGAGTTCGGCGGAGGTCAGGATCTCGATCATGCGGCACCTTCCAAGAATCCAATAACTATCCCGGTAAAACTATACCCGGATAGTGTGGGAGTCATGGTCAGACTGCCGCTCACCCCTGAGGACATCGAACGCGGTGAGCGGCTCGGCGCCCTGTTGCGTCGTGCACGCGGTTCCCGCTCCCTGCTCGACGTCGCACTCGAAGCGGGAGTGTCACAGGAGACACTGCGAAAGATCGAATCCGGACGTGTGGCGACGCCTGCCTTCCCCACGATCGCGGCCATCGCCGATGCCCTCGGGCTCTCCCTGGATCTGCTCTGGTCCGAGATCGCTCACGCTCAGGGAGTCAGCCCGCGGTGACGCCGAACAGCAGACCCAGCAGATAGGTGACCGCAGCGGCGCCGAAGCCGATCGCGAGCTGGCGCAGGCCGCGGCGCAGCGGCGGACCGCCCGAGAGCACGCCGACCGTCGCTCCGGTGCCGAGCAGCGCGACGCCGACGAGCGCGAGAGCCACGAGCACCGCGGGCGTGCCCTGCAGGCCGAAGATCCAGGGCAGCACGGGCACGATCGCGCCCGATGCGAACAGCAGGAAGCTCGAGATGGCCGCGGGCCACGCGTTCCCGACGATCTCGTGCTCATCGCCGCTGTCGGCGGGCACGCGCAACGGCCCGGTAGCACGCTGCGCCAGACCCGCCTTCGCAGCGCTCACGACGCGGCGGGCCCGCTGCAGAGACTCATCTGCATCCATGCCTCTGGCGCGGTAGACGAGCGCGAGTTCGTTCTCGTCCAGGTCCAGGTCGCCCGCCGTGGCGTCGCCGTGCCCGTTCTCCTCGGTCGCCTTCAGCAGCTCGCGCTGGGAGCGGACGGACACGAACTCGCCCGCGCCCATCGAGAGGGCACCGGCGAGCAGGCCGGCGAAGCCGCTGAACAGGACGAGGCTGCTGCTCGCACCCGTCGCCCCGATGCCCAGCACGAGGGCCAGGTTGCTCACAAGGCCGTCGTTCGCGCCGAACACCGCCGCTCGGAAGGAGCCGGACAGCTGGCGCCGACCACGGGCGGCAAGGCCGCGAACGACCTCGAAGTGCACCTTCTCGTCGGCGCGCATGGCCGGCGTGGCATACACCTCGGAGTCGTACGGGGACCGCGCTTCCGCGCTCTGGGCCAGCGCGAGCACGAAGATGGATCCGAAGCGTCCGGCCATCCACCCCAGGGTCCGCGTGCGCAGGCCCGGTCGCGGAAGCCGGGCGGGCTCTCCGCCGAGGAGTGCGAGCCAGTGCGCCTCATGACGCCCCTCGGCGGCGGCGAGCTCGCGCAGGATCTCGCGCTCCTCCCCCTCCCGGCGCTGGGCGAGCTGCTGGTAGACATGGGCCTCGGCGCGCTCCTCCACGAGGTAGCGCGCCCAGCGGCGCCGGTCGGCCGCGGTGGGTTCGGAATGGGCGGTGTCAGGCGTGTTCATGACGTCCTTCATGGATCGAGGCAACCGCTCCACGCTATCCATGCGAAGCGCCGGAATCCGCGCCAGAACGGGGATTGACAGCATTTCGGGGATCCGAACCGGGCGCTGCCGGGCGCGTCCCCCGCGGCATCGGCGGGGCAAGGGCGCTCAGGCCCGCACGCGCCGCCGGAGCAGGTCGATCCGCGACTGCAGCTGGGTCACGGTGGCTTGCGCGACGGCCGGACCGCCGCAGAGCCTGCGCAGCTCCGCGTGCACCGCACCGTGCGGCTCTCCGGTCTGGCGGGCGTAGACGCCGACGAGGCTGTTGAGCAGCTGTCGCTGTTCGCGCAGGGTGCGGTGCAGCGGCTCGGGCAGCGTGGTCGTCTGCGCCGGAGCGGCGGCCTCGCGCGCCTCCCGCAGCCGGGACTGCCGGGACTGCCGCTGCATGAGCAGCTCGTGCACGTGCTCGGGCTCGAGGAGTCCCGGTATGCCGATGAACTCCTCCTCCTCCGGCGTGCCGGGCTCCGCCAGCTGGCCGAACTCCTGTCCGTCGAACACCACGCGATCGAAGTGCGCGAGCGAGGAGATCGCCTGGTAGCTGAACTCCTGAGTGAGCGCGTCGGACGCCTCGTCCTCGCGGTTCGCGCTCTCCAGCAGCGAATCCTCGAGACCGTCATCGTCCTTGGACTGCCGGTCCAGCGCGTGGTCCCGCTGCTTCTCGAGCTCGTTCGCGAGCTTCATCAGCACCGGGACGTTCGGCAGGAACACGCTCGCCGCTTCGCCGCGACGACGCGCGCGCACGAAACGGCCGATGGCCTGAGCGAAGAACAGCGGGGTCGACGACGACGTGGCGTACACGCCGACGGCCAGACGCGGCACGTCCACACCCTCGGACACCATCCGCACCGCGACCATCCAGCGGTCGTTCGAGGCGCTGAACTTCTCGATGCGCTCCGACGCCGCCGCATCGTCGGACAGCACGACGGTGGCGCGCTGCCCGGTCAGCGAGTGCAAGATCTTCGCATACGCGCGGGCCACGGTCTGATCGGTCGCGAGCACGAGCCCGCCCGCGTCCGGCACGTGCTGGCGGATCTCGGTGAGCCGGCGGTCGGCCGCGGACAGCACGGCGGGCATCCACTCCCCCTCCGGATCCAGCGCAGTGCGCCAGGCCTGGGAGGTGACGTCCTTCGTGTTGTCCTGACCGAGATGCGCCTCGAGCTCGTCGCCCGCGCTCGTGCGCCAGCGCATCTTGCCCGCGTACATGTGGAAGAGCACTGGCCGGACGACGCCGTCCTGCAGCGCCCGCCCGTAGCCGTACGCGTAGTCGCTGCGGGAGATCCGCGCACCGGATTCGTCGGGCAGGTACTCGACGAACGGGATCGGCGCGGTGTCGCTGCGGAACGGGGTGCCGCTGAGCAGCAGCCTGCGCTTGGCCGACCCGTAGGCATCGCGGATCGCATCGCCCCAGCTCAGCGCGTCGCCGCCATGGTGCACCTCGTCGAGGATCACGAGCGTGCGCCCGCCCTCGGTGAGGTGCTTGTGCACCGAGGACTTCGCGGCGACCTGCGCGTACGTCACGGCGACGCCGTGGTACTGCCGCGACGGCGCCCAGTGGCTGTTACGGAAGCGCGGATCCAGCCGGATGTGCACGCGCGCCGCGGCATCGGCCCACTGGGACTTGAGGTGCTCGGTCGGGGCGACCACGATGACGCGGTCGATCTCGTTCGTGTGCAGCAGTTCGACCGCGAGCGTGAGCGCGAACGTCGTCTTGCCGGCGCCCGGCGTCGCCGCGACCAGGAAGTCCCTACGGTCGGGGATCCGGAAGTACTCCTCCAGCGCTTCGCGCTGCCACGCTCTCAGCCTGTCGGCGGTACCCCAGGGGGCGCGCTGAGGGAAGGACGGGGAGAGCATGGGATTCCACGATAGACGAGGCGGCCGACATTCCGGACCACCGCAGAACCGCGCCCCTCGTCCCGGCCCGCGCGAGTAGTCTCGAATGCTGTGCCCCGCCGAACAGGCGCCCGCGAGGAGGAGAGGATCATGTCCGGTCACGAACCGCGCACCCCGTACGTCCCCAACGAGACGCCGCACCCGTGGCATCGCTACGTCGCGATCGGCGACTCCTTCACGGAGGGCATCGGCGACCCCGAACCGAGCGCACCAGGCGGCCACCGCGGCTGGGCGGATCGGGTGGCGGAGGTGCTCGGCGCCCAGAGCGAGGACTTCGCCTATGCCAACCTCGCGGTGCGGGGCAAGCTCATCGGGCAGATCAGCGACGAGCAGGTCGCCCCGGCCATCACGCTCAACCCCGACCTGATCACGCTGTGCGCCGGCGGCAACGACGTCATCCGCCCCGGCACGGATCCGGACGAGATCGCCGTGCTGCTCGACGACATGGTCACGCGCCTGTCGCGCACCGGCGCCGCGATCGTGCTGATCACCGGCATCGACACCAACTTCACCCCGGTGTTCCGCCCGTTCCGCGGCAAGGTCGCGATCTACAACGAGAACGTGCGGGCGATCGCCGAACGGCACGACTGCATCGTGGCGGATCAGTGGGGTCTGAAGACCATCCAGGATCCGCGCTTCTTCGCCGACGACCGGCTGCACATGAACCCGCTCGGCCACCACGAGGTGGCACGCATGGTGCTGCGCGCCCTGAACGTGCCGAACGACCTGCGGGAGATGGTCGCCGACCCGTTCCCGGTGCGCACCTGGCGCGAGGCGCGCACCGAGGACCTGGTCTGGGCGCGCACGCACCTGGTGCCGTGGGTGCTGCGACGCCTGCGCCACCAGTCCTCGGGCGACACCATCGAGGCCAAGCGCCCCGAACCTCTGCCCGTGGTGCTGCCGCACGACGAGTAGAACCGCTTCCGCGCGTTCCGCACTTCGCCGTCAGGGACGACTCGCCGGCGGATGCTGCAGCGCCCAGAGCGCGACGGCGGCGGTCGACGCGACGTTGAGCGAATCCACGCCCCCTGCCATCGGGATCGTCACCACGGCGTCGGCGGCCGCCAGCGCCTGGGCCGTCAGACCGGGACCTTCTGATCCGAACGCGAGCGCGATCCGCTCAGGCCGGCGCGCGGCATAGGACTCGAGCGTCTCGGCGTCGTCGTCCAGCGCGAGAGCGGCGAGAGCGATCCCCTCGGTGCGGAGGGCCGGCGCCAGCTCGTCCCAGCCGTCGAAGCGCGTCCACGGCACCTGGAACACGGTGCCGGTGCTGACCTTGACACTGCGGCGGTACAGCGGATCCGCGCAGCGCGCCGAGACGAGCACCGCATCGGCGCCGAGAGCGGCCGCCGCGCGGAAGGCGGATCCGACGTTCTGATGCTCCACGAGATCCTCCAGCACGAGGATCGTGCGGGATCCTCGGATGACGTCCGCGAGCGGCGGGAGCGCAGGGCGGTGCATGGCGGCCAAGGCGCCGCGGTGCACGGGGAATCCCGCGGCGGCCTCGACCACCGCGTCGGGGCACACGTAGACCTCGACATCGGCGTCGCCGAACAGGGTGCGCAGGCCGTCCAGCCAGCGCTCCTGCGTCAGTACGGAGCGCGGGCGGTGTCCGGCCAGGACGGCTCTCTCTATGACCTTGAGCGACTCGGCGATGTAGAGCCCGCCGTCGACGTCGCTGCGCACGCGCAATGCGGTGTCCGTCAGCCCGCGGTAGTCGTCGAGCCGAGGATCAGCGGGGTCGTCGATGCGGATCTCGTGCACGGATCCACTCTGGCAGGTCGCCAGGCCGCGCGTCGCCCGCCCGGAGATCCTGCAGGATCGCGCCCGTAGACTCGATCAGGGAGGTCGGATGAACACCAGCACCCTGTCGTTGCATGCCCAGCTCGAACCCGTCGCGGAGCTTCTCTCCGACCGCCGCATCGCCTTCCTGACCGGCGCCGGGCTCTCCACGGACTCGGGGATCCCCGCCTATCGCGGGGCCGGATCGACGCCACGTCGCACACCGATGACGGTGCAGACCTTCCTCGGCTCGGAGGACGCGCAGCGCCGGTACTGGCTGGGCAGTCACCTCGGCTGGCGGTCGTTCGGCACCGCGGCGGCGAATGCCGGCCACCGGGCCATCGCGGAACTCGAGCGGGCCGGACGCGCAGTCGGCACGATCACGCAGAACGTCGACGGCCTGCACCTCGCCGCAGGATCTGCCCGCGTGGTCGAGCTGCACGGCACCATGCGCGCCGTGCTGTGCCTGCGCTGCGGGCAGAGCTTCTCCCGCGATGCCGTCGCCGCGCAGATCGAGGAGCGCAACGCCTGGCTCGACGTTCCGGACGAGGTCCTGCTCGGGCCGGACGGCGACGTGCGCCCGGAGACCACCGAAGGCTTCGTCCTGCCGGTCTGTACGGTGTGCGCGGGGCCTCTCAAGCCCGATGTCGTGTTCTTCGGCGAGTTCATCCCCGCCGAGCGCTTCGCCACGGCGGAGGCGCTGCTGCGCTCGGGAGACGCGCTGATCGTCGCGGGATCCTCCCTCGTCGTGAACTCCGGCATCCGGATCATCGAACGCGCGCGCCGCCGCAGCCTCCCCATCGTCATCGTCAATCTGGAGCCCACGCGCGCCGACGCCTGGGCCTCCGCGACGATCGCCGCCTCCACCAGCCTCGTCCTCCCCGCCCTTCTGGAGCTGCTCACGTGACTCTCATCACCCTCATCCGCCACGGTCAGACCGACTGGAACCTGGAGGGCCGCATCCAGGGCTCCACCGACATCCCGCTCAACGACACCGGCCGCGCACAGGCGCGCCGTGCCGCGGCGCAGCTCGCGGGCGTCGCCTTCGACCACGTCTACGCGAGCCCGCTCGGCCGCGCGAGGGAGACCGCGGAGATCATCGCCCACGAACGGGGACTGCCCGCGCCGCTGGTCACCGTCGGGATGCGCGAGCACGAGTTCGGTGAGGCGGAGGGACTGCTCTGGGACGAGTACCGGGATCGGTTCGGAGCGCGCAGCGACGACGTGCCCGGCGCCGAGACCGTGCAGCAGCTGACCGACCGCGCCCTCGCCTCGCTCGCGCGGATCGACCTCGCGGCCCGGCGCCGTTCCGCGCCCCGGGTGGAGTCGGTTCTGGTCTGCACCCACGGCGGCGTCATCCGCGCACTGCTCGAGCACGCGTCGGGCGGCACGCTGCCGGCGCCGGGAGAGCGACTCGGGAACGGGTCCCTGCACCGCTTCGCGATGGACCGCGGAGGCCTGCGCCTCCTCGACGCATCCGCCGTCTGAGACCCGCGCGCCGGTGCGGCACCCGGGCCCGTGATGCGGCCGGGCGTAGGATCGAAGACGCCGCCGATCCCGAGGAGAGCCGTGAATTCCGCCCCTGCACCGACCTGGCGGATGTGGCTGATCTGGATCGTGGGCGTGTCCGCCTACGTGCTGTCGATCACGAACCGGACGTCTTTGTCGGCGGTCGGTGTGGACGCCGCGCACCTCTTCCAGGCCGACGCGTCGACGCTGTCCCTCTTCGCGGTGCTGCAGCTCGCCGTGTACGGGCTGATGCAGATCCCCGTGGGCCTTCTGCTGGACCGTTACGGATCCCGGCCGATCATGGTCGCGGGGATGCTCCTGATGGCCGTCGGCCAGCTCGTCATGGCCTTCGCGCCGAACGTGGGCGTCGCGATCGTCGCCCGCATGATCCTCGGCGCCGGTGACGCGGCGATCTTCCCCGGCGTGCTGCGCCTCGTCGCGATCTGGTTCCCCGCGCAGCGCGGGCCCCTGATGGCTCAGCTGACCGGCATCGTCGGCCAGCTCGGGCAGCTGGTCGCGCTCCTCCCCCTCCCGGTGCTGCTGCACTCGACGTCGTGGTCCGTCACGTTCGGAAGCCTCGCCGGGCTGGGCGTGCTGTTCACGGTGCTCGTCTTCGCGCTGATCCGCAACCGCCCGCCCGAGCTCACCGAGGACGTCTCGGTGAACACCGACACCGGGGCGATCCGGGTCGTCACCTCCCAGGCCGATCTGCGCGTCACCCTGCGCGAGGCGCTCGCCCATCCCGGCACGCGCCTCGGCTTCTGGACGCACTTCACCACGCCGTTCGCCGGCACGGCCTTCATGATGCTCTGGGGCATTCCGTTCCTCACGAACGGAGAGGGTCTCTCGGTCGGCGCGGCGTCGCTCGTGACCACGGTGTACGTGCTGTTCGGGATCCTGTTCGGTCCGGTGCTGGGAACGCTCTCCGCCCGTCATCCGACCAGCCGCTCGCTCATGCTCGTCCTGCCCACGATCCTCCTGCAGCTGATCGTCTGGCTCGCCGTCATCCTCTGGCCCGGTCAGGCGCCGCTCTGGCTGCTGATCCTGCTCGCGATCGCGCTCGCCACGGGCGGTCCCGCCTCGATGGTCGCCTTCGACCACGCCCGCACGCACAACCCGCAGCACCGGCTCAGCACGGCGACCGGCGTTGTCAACGGCGGCGGATTCCTGGCCGCGCTGATCGCGATCTTCCTGATCGGCCTCGCGCTCGATCTGCAGGGCGCCGGCACGCCGGTCACCTACACGCTCGACGCGTTCCGCTGGGCGTTCGTCACGCAGGTGCCGCTGTGGGTGATCGGCACGGCGTTCATCGTGCGCGAGCGGCGTCTGACCCGACGGGTGCTGGGCCTGGAGCGGCGCCCCGGGAACCACTGATCGCGCCGTCCGCAGACGGCGCGATCAGTACGGGTCAGCCCAGCAGCATCGCGCGGCCGGGCTCCTGCAGGACGTCGGCCACGGCCTTCAGGAACTGCGCCCCTTCTGCGCCGTCCACGATCCGGTGGTCGAACGACAGGCTGAGCGTCATGATGTCGCGCAGCGCGATCTCGCCCCTGTACTCCCAGGGCAGACGGCGCACGGCGCCGAGGGCGAGGATCCCGGTCTGCCCGGGAGGCAGGATCGGAGTGCCCGCGTCGATGCCGAACACGCCGATGTTCGTGAGCGAGAACGTGCCGCCGGTCAGGTCCGAGGGCGGGGTCTTGCCGCTTCGCGCCGTGCGCGTGAGCTCGGCGACGGCGGCAGCGAGTTCGCCGAGCGGCATCCGCTCGGCGTCGCGGATGATCGGCACGATCAGTCCGCGCTCCGTGGCCGCGGCGATGCCGAGATCGACGAAGTGCTGCTGCACGATCTCGCCGGCATCGCCGTCCCACCGGGAGTTCAGCCCGGGGAACGAGGCGAGCGCCAGGCACACCGCCTTCGCGACCACCGTCAGCACGCCGATGCGCGGGGTCTCCGGCTTGGCGGTCGCGCGCAGCGAGGCGATGAGCTCGCTCGTCGCGGTCACGTCCACCGTGTAGAACGTGGTCACGTGCGGTGCGGTGAATGCGCTCTGCACCATCGCCTCGGCCGTGTGCTTGCGCACCCCGCGGACGGGGATTCGGGTGGTCGCCCGCTCCCCCGCCGCCGCGCGCGCAGGTGCGGGGGCCGCAGCCGGCGTTGCGGCGCTCCCGGCGGTCAGGCCCTCACCGCGGTGAACGAGGCGTTCCCGGTAGGCGTCGACGTCGGCGCGGGTGATCACCCGGTCGCCGAGCTCGGCTGCGACGAGCACCAGGTCCACGCCCAGGCCCTTCGCGTAGGCGCGAACGGGCGGCGTGGAGCGAGGGCGTTCTCCGCGCACAGGCGGAGCGGGCACTACGGCGATGTCGTCATGGGGCGCGGCGACGCGCACATCGACGTCCGCCGCGACCGTGCTCGTCGCCGCGACGGATCCCGCGGTGGCGCGGCGTGCACGACGCTGCGGCCGTCCGCTCGACGGCGCCGCGCCGTAGCCGACGAGGTTCGGTCCGGACCCCTCTTCGACCGCCACGGGGGCTTCGGGCGCCGGTGCGTCCTGCCCCTCGATCTCGAAGCCCACGAGCGGCGCCCCGACGAGGACGACGTCGCCGGCGGCGGCGTGCAGCGAGGTGATCACGCCCGCATGCGGCGAGGGCAGCTCGACGATCGCCTTGGCGGTCTCCACCTCGGCGAGCGTCTGGTTGAGGGTGACGGTGTCGCCCTCGGCGACCAGCCACTGCACGATCTCCGCCTCGGTGAGGCCCTCCCCGAGGTCGGGGAGGAGGAACTCCTGCTTCATCGGTCGACCCCCTCCAGCAGCTGCTCGTCATCGCAGACGCGGTCGACCGCGTCGAGGATCCGATCCAGGTCCGGCAGGTGGAACTTCTCCAGCTTCGCCGGCGGATACGGGATGTCGTGGCCCGTGACGCGCAGGGGCGCCGCCTCGAGCCAGGTGAAGCACTTCTCCGTGATGCTCGCGATGACCTCGGCCGCGACCCCGGCCTCGCGCGCCGCCTCGTGCGCGACGACCACCCGTCCGGTCCGGCGCACCGAGGCGCAGACGGTCCCGTAGTCGACGGGCGACAGCGAGCGCAGATCGATCACCTCGAGCGACCTGCCCTCCGCCTCCGCGGCCTCGGCGGCCTCGAGCGCGGTGCGCACCATGGCGCCGTACGTCACGATCGTGGCGTCCGTGCCCTCGCGCACCACACGGGCGAGGCCCATCGGCGGCGCGTCCGCGAGCGGGGTCTCCAGATCGACCTCGCCCTTGGCGTGGTACAGCCGCTTGGGCTCGAAGAAGATCACGGGGTCATCGCTCGCGATGGCCTGGCGCAGGCACGTGTACGCGTCCTGCGGGTTCGACACCGCGATCACGCGAAGCCCCGCGGTGTGCACGAAGTACGCCTCGGGCGATTCGGAGTGGTGCTCGGCCGCACCGATGCCGCCGCCCCAGGGGATCCGGATCGTGATCGGCATGGGGACGGTGCCCTGCGTGCGGTAGTGCAGCTTCGCGACCTGGGAGACGATCTGGTCGAACGCGGGGTACACGAATCCGTCGAACTGGATCTCGACCACCGGCCGGTAGCCGCGCATGGCGAGGCCCACCGCCGTGCCGACGATCCCCGACTCCGCGAGCGGGGTGTCGATGACCCGCTCCGCGCCGAACTCGTCCAGGAGCCCGTCGGTGATGCGGAACACGCCGCCGAGCTTGCCGATGTCCTCGCCGAGCAGGACGACCTTCGGGTCGTCCGCCAGGGACTGCGTGAGCGCGGCGCCGAGCGCCTTACCCATCGTCATCTGGGCCATGTCACGCCTCCGCGAGGGTCGCGAGGTAGCGGGCGTAGTCGGCGCGCTCCTCCTCGATGCCGGTGTGCGGCTCGGCGTACACCCCGTCGAACACCGCGAGCGGTCCGCGCGTCGTGAGGCTGAGGCAGGCCGCGCGCATCTGCATGGCGGCCTCATCCGCCTCCGCGGCGAAGCCGGCAGCGATCTCGTCCGTGAGCACGCCCTCGGCACGCAGCAGAGCCTCGACCCGCGCGAGCGGATCCTTGCCGCGCCAGTACTCCAGCTCGGCAGGATCCCGGTAGCGCGTGGGGTCGTCGGCGGTGGTGTGCGGGCCCATCCGGTACGTGACCAGCTCGAGGAAGGCGGGAGATCCCCCACGCGCCTGCTCGAGCGCCCAGCGCGTCGCCGCGAACACCGCGAGCACGTCGTTGCCGTCCACGCGCATGCTGGGGATCCCGAAGCCGGGGGCGCGCCCCGCGATCGGGTGCTGGGACTGCACGGCCACGGGCTCGGAGATCGCCCAGTGGTTGTTCTGGCAGATGAAGACGACCGGGGCGCGGTACGAGGAGGCGAAGATCATGGCCTCGTTCACGTCGCCCTGGCTCGTGGCCCCGTCACCGAAGTAGGTGACCGCGACCTGGTCGGAGCCGTCGTGCAGGATGCCGAGCGCGTAGCCGACCGCGTGCAGCGTCTGCGCGCCGATGATGATCTGCAGCGGCGCCATGTGCATCACGGCGGGGTCATAGGCCGCCCCCTCCTCGCCGCGCCACATCCGGACGTAGTCGCCGGGCTGCGCGCCGCGCGTCAGCATCACACCGGTCTCGCGGTAGCTCGGGAAGACCACGTCATCGCTCCTCAGCGCACGGCCGGAGCCGATCTGGGCTGCCTCCTGCCCCTGGCACGGGGCCCAGAGGCCGAGCTGGCCCTGGCGCTGCAGCGCGACGCCCTCGTTGTCGAGCCGGCGCAGGACCACCATGTCGCGCAGCAGCGAGAGCAGCTGGTCGGACGTGACGTCGGCGATGTAGGGGGCGAGACGCGTGTCGTTGCGGCGCCGGCCGTGGGCGTCGATGAGGCCGGCGGGCTCGTCGAGCCCGATGCCGGTGACGGTGATCGGATCAAGGTGGGTTGACATCTTCGTCCTCCTCAGTGGATCCGCCCTCGTGGGGAGGATCCGGTGCGTCTTCGCTTGCCTTGAGCGTACGACCGCTTCACACGTCGCTCAAGCATTCAGCGGGAGCCTGAGCATGTTGCCAACTAACGCCCCTCTGTGGGCTGCTAGCCTTTGGCAACATGGCAACCCTTGATCGCACCGATCTCGACATCCTCGAGATGCTCTCCGCCGACCCGCGCACGACGGTGGTCGCGATGGCCGAGAAGCTCCGGCTCTCCCGCAACACGATTCAGGCGCGCCTGGCCCGGCTGGACCAGACCGGCGTGTTCCTGCCCTATGAACGCGCCTTCTCCCCCGCCGTGCTCGGCTATCCGCTGCAGGCGTTCGTGAGCATCGGCGTCCGTCAGACCGAGCTGCCCCGGATCATCGCGGAGCTCGCGCGAGTGCCGGAAGTCGTACAGGCGCACGGCCTGAGCGGGTCGATCGATCTGCTCGCGCTCGTCGCCTGCCGTGATGCGCGCCACCTCTTCGACACCGACGCCCGTATTCTCTCGATCGACGGCGTCGAGCGGACCGAGACCTCGCTCGCGATGGGCGAGGTCATCCCGTTCCGCGTCGGGGGCCTTATGGGGCTGGCACGACGAGAGGCCGGAGGAACCGCCTGATCGCCCCCGCCGCCTCGGCCGGGGTCTCGTAATGGATCAGGTGGCCGACGTGCGCGATCTCGACGAGCTCGGCGTCGGGGAACAGCGGCGCGAGCGCCCGTTCCGCCTCGATCGGGGTGATGTCGTCGCGCTGCGCGGCCACCAAAAGGGTCGGAACCGCGATGCGCGGGGCGAACTCGCGGACGTCGTGCGAGACGCTCGTGCGGAACGCCTGGCTGAGCACGTCGCGGTCGGAGAACCGTGAGAAGTAGGTGTCGTGCTGATCGTGCACGAACCGGCGCAGTTCCGGATCCCGCGTCTTCGCCATCGCGATGCTCATCGCGCGCACGATGACCCTGTTCCGCAGGAGCTCCGTGCCGAGGGCTTCGGGAAGCCGCGCGCCGAGCGCGTAGTAGAGCATCGCGAGGCGGGTCATCACGGCCTTGGGGCCCTCCAGCGCCGGCGCGCCGATCGGGTTGACGAGGATCATCCGTGATGTCTCCAGCCCGCCGGCCACCGCGGCCGACACCACGATCGAACCGAACGAGTGCCCTAGGACGACCGCCCCCGGGGCGACCTCCGCGGCGAACTCCGCGAGCCACCGCGCGTAGGCCTCGATGTCGTGGACACGCCCCGGAAGTGGTGGCGTCTCACCGAACCCCGGGAGGTCGGGCATGATCACGCGCACCCCCGGCAGATGCGCGACCACGGGCTCGAGCCCGTGGTGCTCGCCCCGGAAGCCGTGCACCGCGAGCACGGTGAGCTCCGCGTCCTCGGGGCCGTAGACCCAGTACGCCGTGCGGCCGCCGAGGATCTCCGCCTCCTGCCGTCGCACCGGGATGCGATCCAGACGTGCGGCGTAGGGCGAGGGAGCGGGCATGCTTCGAGTCTACGGGCGCGACCGACGCGGCCTGAGCGCACTGCCGCGTGCCGGAACGAGGATGTCGGGGCCTCGCCCTACGGTGGCGTCATGACCGATTCGACGCCGTTGCCGCCGTGGTTGACCCGCGTCGGCGTCTTCGACCTCGAGACCACCGGGATCGACGTCACGCGAGACCGCATCGTGACCGCGCACGTCGGAGTGCTGGACCATCACGGCGCCGAGATCGCGGCACGCACGTGGCTGGCCGATCCTGGAATCCCCATCCCCGCGGGAGCCACCGCGATCCATGGCATCACCTCCGAACGCGCGTATCGTGACGGCACCCCTGCCGCTCAGGTCATCGCGGGCGTCGTGGCGGCACTCCGCTCCCTCCTCGACCAGGGTGTGCCGGTCGTGGCGTACAACGCGGCGTTCGACTTCTCCCTGCTCGCGCACGAGGCACGACGGCACAGGATCGCGCCCCTGGAGAACCCCTCACCGGTCATCGATCCGCTGATCATCGACAAGACCTACGACCGGTACCGCCCCGGCAAGAGGACGCTGGAGATCGTGGCCGCGCACTACGGAGTCGATCTGACCGGCGCGCACGACGCCTCGGCCGACGCCGTCGCGGCGGGCCGGGTCGCTCAGGCCCTCGCCCAGCGCTTCCCGCTACCCGCGAGCGCCGGAGAGCTGCACACCCGCCAGATCGGCTGGGCTCGGGCGCAGGCCGCGAGCCTCACCGACTACTTCGTGCGCATCGGTCGGATCGATCCGACCGAGCGCGTGGACGGCCGCTGGCCGGTCCGCGACGGCGATCCCGCCCGGCAGAACGCCCCTCTCGGATCCTTCTGACGACGGATCAGGATACGGACCGGACGGCGTAGCCTGCAGGGATGAGAGAGACCCTGAACGCCGTGCTGGGCTGGGGCACGATCGCCCTGCCGGTCGCGCTCGGGCTCTATGTCCTGGGCTATGCCTTCTGGACGCTCTCTCATCGCCGGCCGCTCGAGAAGCGCTACGCCGGACGCGGCGGTGGAATCGGCGGCGCGTTCGACAGCGTGTTCGCCCCCTCCTCGCTGGAGGCCGAGGCCGAACGCGACCGCCAGACCCGGCGCACCGCTCCTGCGCCATCGCCCGGCGACCCGCCCTGGGGAATCGACGGGGACAGGATCCGGATCGACCTCTGAGCGGCAGGCTCTGCACCGTCAGTCGGGCGCGCGGTAAACTGGACGGTTACCCGATGGAGGGAGACCCGATCGCCATGACGACCGACACGGAGCGCATCGACGTCCTCGAACGCGAGATCGAGAGGATGCAGACCGTCATCGACTTCCTGCAGGTGACCTTCGCTCACGAGCCGAAGCGCAAGAACCGCTTCCGGCGGGTGATCCGCCATGCCGAGGGCAAGATCGACGGCATCCGATTCGCCCTCGAGACGATCCGGTCATCGCCGTCCGAGACCGAGGGACGCCTCTCCGCCTAGACGGCAGAAAGCCCCCGCCTCGATCGAGGACGGGGGCTTTCGCGAAGGCGATTACTTGGAGGAACCGCCGAAGTTCTTGAAGCGCTGGTTGAACTTCTCGACGCGGCCGGCCGAGTCCATGATGCGCTGCTTGCCCGTGTAGAACGGGTGCGAGGCCGAGGAGATCTCGACGTCGATGACGGGGTACTCCACACCGTCCAGCTCGATCGTCTTGTCGCTCGTGACCGTCGAACGGGTGAGGAACGTGTCGCCCGAACCGAGGTCGCGGAACACGACGGCCTGGTACTGGGGGTGGATGTCAGTCTTCATGGGATTCCTTAGGTGGTGCCCTGGATTGTGCCAGGGGCGAGGGAAGTCTGTGGCGCAGAATGCACCGAGGATCGATTCTAACAGATCACGCAGCGCGCGCCGCGTAGCGGCCGTCGGCCCGGTCCAGCGAGATCGGCATGCCGAACGCGTCGCTCAGCGCCTCGGCCGTGAGCGTCTGCTCGATCGGCCCCCCGGCGACGATCGCACCGTCGCGCAGCAGCAGGACGTGCGTGAACCCGACGGGGATCTCCTCGACGTGATGGGTCACCATGACCATCGCCGGCGTCGTGGGCGACTGCGCGAATCCGCCGAGCAGCGCCAGCAGCTCCTCGCGCGCGCCGAGGTCGAGGCTCGCGCTCGGCTCGTCCAGCAGCAGCAGCTCGGGATCGGTCATCACGGCCCGCGCGATCTGCACGCGCTTCTGCTCGCCGTCGCTGAGCGTGCCGAAGTGACGCTCGGCGAGATGCTCCAGATGCCACTGCTCGAGCACCCGCATGGCGCGACGCTCGTCGATCGACTCGTACGACTCGTTCCAGCGCCCCATGACCGAGTACGCCGCGGTCATGACGGTGTTCAGCACGGTCTCATCGGCGGGGATCCGACGCGCCATCGCCGAGGAGGCGAATCCGATCCGGGGGCGAATCTCGAACACGTCGGTGCGGCCGAGGGTCTCCCCCAGGATGTCGACCCGTCCCTGGGTCGGGTGCATCAGGGTGTCGGCGAGCTGCAGCAGCGTTGTCTTGCCCGCGCCGTTGGGGCCGAGCACGACCCAGCGCTGGTCGTCCTCGACGGTCCAGGAGAGGTGATCGACGATGTTGCGGCCATCGCGGCGCACCACGACATCCGAGAATTCGAGGACGGCAGACATGCCTTCAGCCTATCGGTCAGGCCGTGAGCTCCTCGTAGAGCGCCCTTGTCGTGTCGGCGATCGCACCCCAGCTGAACTCGTCCGCCGCGCGCCGTCGACCCGCCTCGCCGTATGCCCGCGCCCGCGCGGGATCCGAGACGACCTCGGTGAGCACGGCGGCGAGATCCGAGACGTAGCGGTCCGGCTCCACGGGCGTCCCTGTGCCGTCCTGCACCTGCTCGATCGGCACCAGCCGGCCGGTCACCCCGTCGTCCACGACCTCGGGGATCCCGCCCGTCGCCGTGCCGACGACAGCAGCGCCGCACGCCATCGCCTCGAGGTTCACGATGCCCAGCGGCTCGTACACCGAGGGGCACACGAACGTCGTCGCGGCGGTGAGGATCGCGGACAGCTCGTGGCGCGGGAGCATCCGCTCGATCCACACCACGCCCTGCCGCGTCGTCTGCAGTCCCCGCACGAGCTCCTGCACCTCGGCCATGATCTCCGGCGTGTCCGGCGCTCCCGCGCACAGCACGAGCTGCACCTCGGGCGGCAGCAGCGCCGCAGCCCGCAGCAGATAGGGCAGGCCTTTCTGGCGTGTGATCCGCCCCACGAAGACCACGGACGGGCGATCGGGATCGATGCCCTGGGCGCGCACGAACTCCGCATCCTCGACCGGGTGCCAGGCCTCCACGTCGATGCCGTTGTGTATGACCCGCACCTTCGCCGGATCCACCTGCGGATAGCTGCGCAGGATGTCGGCGCGCATTCCGGCGCTCACCGCGATGATGGCCGCCGCGTTCTCGTACGCGAGCCGCTCCACACCGCTCGAGACGGCATAGCCGCCACCGAGCTGCTCCGCCTTCCAGGGCCGCAGCGGCTCCAGGCTGTGCGCGGTGAGCACGTGCGGGATGCCGTGCAGCTGGGATGCGATGTGCCCGGCGAAGTTCGCGTACCAGGTATGACTGTGCACGACGTCGGCGCCCGCGATGTCCGGCACGATGACCAGATCTGTGCCCAGCGTCTGCAGCGCCGCGTTCGCCGAGGCCAGTTCCGCGGGAGTTCGGTAAGCCGTCACATCGTGTTCATCCCGGTCCGCGCCGAAGGCCCGAACCCGCACGTCGATGCTCTCCCGCAGGGCTTTCACCAGCTCGGCGACATGGACGCCGGCCCCTCCGTAGATCTCCGGCGGGTACTCCTTGGTGACGATGTCGACGCGCATGTCGTGAACGCTAGTACATGCATCGACGTGGCTCTATGGTGGACCCATGTCGGCACCAAAGAAGGTTTTCGGGATCATCCTCGCCGGAGGCGAAGGCAAGCGGCTCATGCCTCTGACGGCGGATCGAGCCAAGCCCGCCGTGCCTTTCGGCGGCCAGTACCGATTGATCGATTTTGCGATCTCCAACCTGATCAACTCGGGTCTGAGACAGATCGTGGTGCTCACGCAGTACAAGTCGCACAGCCTCGACCGGCATATCTCGCAGACCTGGCGGATGTCCGCCCTGCTCGATTCCTACGTGACCTCGGTGCCGGCTCAGCAACGACTCGGCAAGCGCTGGTTCTCCGGATCCGCGGACGCGATCCTGCAGAGCCTGAACCTGATCCTCGATGAGAAGCCGGACATCGTCGTCGTCATCGGCGCCGACCACGTCTACCGCATGGACTTCACGCAGATGATCGAGGCGCACATCGCCTCGGGGGCGCGCGCGACCGTCGCCGGCATCCGTCAGCCACTCGCTCTTGCCTCGCAGTTCGGCGTGATCGACATCGCGGATGGCGACTCCGGGCGGATCAGCCAGTTCCTGGAGAAGCCTTCGGACCCGACGGGCCTCCCTGACTCGCCCCACGAGGTGCTCGCCTCGATGGGCAACTACGTGTTCGATGCCGATGCGCTCATCGAGGCCGTCGAGGCCGACGGCGAGCTGGCCGGGTCCAACCACGACATGGGCGGCGACATCGTCCCCTATTTCGTCGGTCGCGGCGAGGCCGGTTTCTACGACATGAAGCAGAACGACGTTCCCGGGTCGTCCCCGCGCGACCGCTCGTACTGGCGCGATGTGGGCACGATCGAGTCGTTCTTCGACGCGCACATGGATCTGATCTCGACCCTGCCGATCTTCAACCTCTACAACATGGAGTGGCCGATCCACTCGCAGGCGGTGAACTCGCCGCCGGCGAAGTTCGTGCGCGACTCGGTCGGCCGGATCGGGAACGCCATCGACTCGATCGTGTCGCTCGGATCGGTGCTCTCCGGCACCCATCTCGAACGCAGCGTGGTCGGGCCGTGGACCCTCGCCGCCGGCGGCTCGACCATCACCGACTCGGTGCTGTTCGACGGCGTGAGGGTGGGCCAGGGCGCGCGCGTGCACAGGGCGATCCTGGACAAGAACGTGGTGCTGCTGGACGGCGCGACCGTCGGCGTGGATCGCGAACGCGACCTCGACCGCGGCTTCACGATCACCGAGACCGGACTCACCGTGGTCGGCAAGGGCGTGCGCATCGAGCGCTGAGCGCGCCCCGTCCCGGTCGTCACAGCGGTGGGGACGCGCCGGTTCGGCGGCTACGCTCGTCGGGTGACCTCCGCGCGCTTCCTCGTCGTCCTCGATGCCGATTCCACGCTCATCCGCAACGAGGTGATCGAGCTCCTCGCCGAGGAAGCCGGCCGCAGGGCCGAGGTGCAGGCGGCGACCGAGGCGGCCATGCGCGGGGAGGTCGACTTCGCGACGAGTCTGCGCTCCCGGGTCGCTGCGCTCGCGGGCGTCCCCACGGCTGCTTTCGAGCGCGTGCGCGGCCGCATCGAACCCACCCCTGGCGTGCGCGAGCTCATCGCGGCCGTGCACGAGCGCGGCGGCGTGGTCGGCGTGGTCTCCGGCGGCTTCCACGAGATCCTCGATGCCGTCGCGCCCGCGCTCGGCGTGGATCGGTGGCGCGCGAACCGTCTCGAGATCGCGGACGCTGCACTGACCGGAGCGGTCGACGGCGCCATCGTCGACGCCGCGGCCAAGGCCGCGTCGCTGCGGGAGTGGGCGCAGGAACTCGGCGTCGCACCCCATGCCACGATCGCGATCGGCGACGGCGCGAACGACCTGCAGATGATGGCGGCGGCCGGACTCGGCCTCGCGTTCAACGCGAAGCCCGCCGTGCGCGCGGCGGCCTCGCTCGTGGTGGGCCCGGTCGACCTGTCCCAGGTCATCCCGCTGCTTCCCTGATCGCGCATCCCTGGCTCCTTCGCCGGCGCCAGGCCTGGCGCGCTGTCGGTGGCCCTGTCTAGCGTGGGGACATGGACATCATCCTCGTTCCCGGCCTGTGGCTTGACGCCCGCTCGTGGGCACCCGTGCTGGAGCCCCTGCGCGCCGCCGGCCATGCCCCGCGTCCGCTGACCCTGCCCGGCGTCGGGGTCCCCTCCTCCGGTTCCGCCGGGCTTCGCCTGGACGACTGGATCGAGGCGGTCGTGGCCGCGATCGACGATGCCGGGGGCGAGGTCGTGCTCGTCGGCCACTCCGGCGGCGGCAATGTCGTCTGGGGCGCGGTGGACGCGCGCCCCGATCGCGTGCGCCGTGCGGTGTTCGTCGACACGGTGCCCCCGCCCAACGGCACCGGGATCAGCGAGTTCCCGGTGGTCGACGGGGTCATCCCGTTCCCCGGCTGGGACTTCTTCGACGCCGCCGACGTGGAGGACCTCGACGCATCGACTCGGGCGGCGGCCGCCCGCACCGCGCGGAGCGTTCCCGCGCAGGTGCCGACGGATCCGATCGCCCTGACGGATCCGCGTCGCTACGACGTGGCCGCGACCCTGCTCATGGGCTCGCTCACGCAGCCCGAGCTGGAGGGATACCTCGAGCAGTGGGGCTCCTACGGCGACGAGTACCGCAGCATCCGCGACGCCGAGGTCGTGCGGATCGGATCCGGTCACTGGCCGCTGTACTCGGCCCCGGAACGGCTCGCGGAGCTGCTGGTCGCCGCCGTGCGCTGATGGGCGCCGTGTACGCACCGGGTCGCGCATACACGGCGGCGCACTCGGCGCATGCCGCGGGTCCGAAGCGGCTCAGTGCCCCATGCCGAGACCGCCGTCGACCGGGATCACGGCGCCCGAGATGTACGCGGCGTCGTCGGAGGCGATCCACGTGACCACGCCGGCGACCTCGTCCGCGGAGGCGAAGCGTCCCGCCGGGATGCTCGCCTTGTACTGCTTCTGGGTGTCCTCGGGCAGCTCGGCGGTCATGTCGGTCTCGATGAAGCCGGGCGCGACGACGTTCGCGGTGATCCCGCGGGCGCCGAGCTCGCGGGTGAGCGATCGGGCGAAGCCGACGAGGGCGCTCTTGGACGCGGCGTAGTTGATCTGCCCGGCGGAGCCGTAGAGGCCGACCACGCTGGAGATGAGGATCACGCGGCCGAACCGCGCCTTGAGCATCCCCTTCGACGCGCGCTTGACGACGCGGAAGGAGCCGCCCAGGTTCGTCGACACCACGCTGTCGAAGTCGTCCTCGCTCATCCGCAGCAGCAGCGTGTCCTTCGTGATGCCGGCGTTCGCGACGACGATCTCCACGGGACCGAGCTTCTGCTCGACCTCCGTGAACGCGGCGTCCACCGCGGCCGCGTCCGTGACGTCGGCGCGCACGGTCAGCGTGCCCTCGGGGCCTTCGCCGCTGCGCGCGGTGACGGCGACGCGGTAGCCGTCACGCACGAAGCGCTCGGCGATCGCGCGACCGATGCCGCGGTTTCCGCCGGTGACGAGGACGACGCGATCAGTGCTCATGCAGGGCTCCCAAGAAATCGAGGTGTACGGCTCGCAAGCCTATCGAGCGGATGTGGCGGCAGGAATTGACAGGGCCCCGAGAGCACGGAATCTTTGTGTTGACCCAGGAGGAACAGTCATGAGCAACGACAACGACGGCATCCCGCCCCAGGGGCAGCAGCCCCCCGCATACCCTGGCGCCCCGGTGCCCCCGCAGCAGCCCGCTTACCCGTCCGCCGCACCCGCGCCGCAGGCTCCGGTTCCGCCGGCTCCCGCCTACCCCGGTGCGGCCCCGCAGCAGCCTGGCTACCCCGCTCCGGCCGCGCAGCAGCCCACGGCACCGCAGCAGCCTGGCTACCCCGCCCCAGCCGCGCAGCAGCCTACCTATCCTGGCGCCGCTCCCGCGGCCCCCGGATATCCGACCGGGGCGTACGCGCAGCCCTACGGCCAGCCGTACGCCGCACCGCTGAAGTCGAACGGTCTCGCGATCGCCTCGATGATCTGCGGCATCGCGAGCGTGATGCTCTGCTGGGTGTACCTCATCCTGCCGCTGGCCCTCGGCCTCGCGGCGGTCATCATGGGGCACATCTCGCTCAAGAAGATCAAGAACGATGCGGCGCTCGGCGGCAAGCCGCTTGCGATCACCGGCCTCATCACCGGCTACATCGGAATCGCCCTCGCCGTCATCATCGGCGCCTTCCTGATCATCGCGATCATCGTCGCCGTCGCGTCGAGCAACGGCTACGGCTACTGAGCGCCGGCGAGGTCGCGGCGGCGTAGGCTGGAGTCATCGTGAGAAGGACTCCAGACGCCGCCGTGACCTCCCTGCCGCGCGCACCGCGCGACGAGGCGAGGGACCGTGTGCGCCATTACGTCATCACGATGTCGATCCGCATGGTCTGCTTCGTCCTGATGTTCGCGGTCCAGCCGATGGGCTGGTGGACCTGGGTGTTCGGCATCGCCGCCGCGGTGCTGCCGTACATCGCGGTCGTCTTTGCGAACGCCGGAGACGACTCGGTCCCCACGGGCGTCGAGTCGCCCCGCGTCCAGATCGAAGCGGGCGATGACGCGCCTCCGCCCGCGCCGAGCGCTCCCCCGGTGATCACGATCTCCGAGACGGCCGCGCATCCCGCCGAGCCGCGCTCGTGACCGCTCGAGAACCGGTTCTGAAGTGCTCGCGGGCCGGCTGCCGGTCTGCGGCGACGCACCGCATCGTGTGGCGCAACCCGCGCATCCACGGTCCTGAGCGGGAGAAGATCTGGCTCGCGTGCGACGAGCACCTGCGCTTCCTGTACGACTACCTGCGCACCCGGGAGTTCCCGGCCCGCATCGACGACGCCGTGGGCGAAGGCGAGGGCGAACCCGAATGATGCGTCAGCGCCTGCTCCGCTGGAGCGCCTACCTCGCCGTCGCAATCGTGTTCGCGGTCGTGTGCGCCTATCTCTCCAACTGGCAGTTCTCCCGCAACGACGGCCGCCAGACCCAGCTCGAGCTGGTGCAGCAGAACTACGACGCGAAGCCTGTTCCGCTCGGTCAGCTGCTCTCCCCGGGTGAGGCGCTCCCGGAGAAGTCGCAGTGGCACCCCGTCGAGCTGCGCGGGCAATACGAACCGTCCGGGCAGCTCCTCGTGCGCAACCGCCCCCACGGCGGAACCAGCGCGTTCGAGGTGCTCGTGCCGTTCCGCACGGACGACGGGCGCGTGTTCATCGTCAATCGGGGCTGGGTCATCGCCGGAGACGGATCCGATGTGCCCACCTCGATCCCGGCGCCTCCCACGGGCGAGGCCACGGTCGTCGCGCGTCTCCGTCCGGCCGAGCCTCTGCCGCCGTCCGGCCGGGGTGCCCCCGAGGGCCAGGTGCCCAGCATCAACCTCGCGCTGGTCGCGGACAAGATCGGCGATGGCACCGCGGTCGACACCGGAGCCTATGGCGAGCTGGTCAGCGAATCCCCCGCCCCCGCCACGCGCCCGCACGCGTTCGAGGCCCCCTCCGATGATCCGGGACCGTTCCTGTCCTACGCGATCCAGTGGATCCTGTTCGCGATCATGGGCTTCATCTTCATCGGCTACGTGATCCGCACCGAGATCATCAAGCACCGCGACGAGGCCGCCGGACGCGCGCCGCGTGAGTCCCGTCGCCGTCGCGACCGCGACATGACGGACGAGGACGCCCTGCTCGACGCCGTCCAACCCTGACCCCGCCGCCCCCACGCTTACCGCGAGACTCCATCTGGGCGACGAGACTGCGGTTCTGGAGTGCAGTCTCGTCGCCCAGATGGAGTCTCGCGGATCCGGCGGGTGGGTCAGGCCAGTTCGATGAGGTCCTGGTACTCCTGCGACCAGATGTCCTCGACGCCGTCGGGCAGGATCAGCACGCGCTCCGGGTTGAGCGATTGCACCGCGCCGGGGTCGTGCGAGACGAGGACGACTGCCCCCTCATAGTGCGCGAGCGCGCCGAGGATCTCCTCGCGCGACGCCGGGTCGAGGTTGTTCGTGGGCTCGTCGAGGAGCAGCATGTTCGCCGCAGAGACCACGAGGGTCGCGAGCGAGAGACGCGTCTTCTCGCCGCCGGAGAGCACTCCGGCCGGCTTGTGCACGTCCTCCCCCGTGAACAGGAAGGATCCGAGGACCTTGCGCGCCTCGGTCTCGTTGAGATCGGGGGCGGACGACATCATGTTCTCCAGCACCGAGCGCTTCACGTCCAGGTTCTCGTGCTCCTGCGCGTAATACCCGACCTTCAGCCCATGACCCGGCTCGAGCTGTCCCGTGTCGGGCTGGTCGACGCCCGCGAGGATCCGCAGCAGCGTCGTCTTGCCGGCACCGTTCAGCCCCAGCACCACGACCTTGGAACCGCGGTCGATCGCGAGGTCGACGTCGGTGAAGATCTCCAGCGAACCGTAGGACTTCGAGAGCCCTGACGCCATGAGCGGCGTCTTGCCGCACGGCGCGGGCTTCGGGAAGCGCAGCTTGGCGACCCGGTCGACCTGGCGCACCTCATCGAGCCCCGAGAGCAGCTTCTCCGCGCGGGCCACCATCTGGTGCGCGGCGGCAGCCTTGCTGGCCTTCGCGCCGAATCGGGCGGCCTGCTGCTGCAGGGACGTCGCCTTCTTCTCGGCGTTCGCGCGCTCCTTCTTGCGACGCTCCTCGTCCGCGACGCGCTGACGAAGGTAGTTCTTCCAGTTCATGTTGTAGATGTCGATCATCTGACGGTTCGCGTCCAGGTAGAACACCCGGTTCACGGTCTCGCCGACGAGCTCGACATCGTGGCTGATCACGATCAGCCCGCCCTTGTACCCCTTGAGGAACTCGCGCAGCCAGACGACGCTGTCCGCGTCGAGATGGTTGGTGGGCTCGTCGAGGATCATCGTCTCCGCGTCGGAGAAGAGGATGCGCGCGAGCTCGATGCGACGGCGCTGACCGCCAGAGAGCGTCTTGAGCGGCTGCTCCAGGATGCGGTCGGGCAGTGACAGGTTGTGCGCGATCGACGCCGCCTCCGCCTCCGCGGCGTACCCGCCCATCGCCTCGAAGCGCTCGGTGAGGTTGCCGAACTGGCGCATGGCCTTCTCCGCGACCGCCGGATCCTCGGAGCCCATGAGCTCCGACGCCTCGCGGATCCGCAGAGTGAGGGATCCGAGTCCGCGCGCGTCCAGGATCCGGGTGCGGGCCAGCATCTCCGGGTCGCCGGAGCGCGGATCCTGCGGCAGATAGCCCAGCTCCCCGCTGCGGTCGACCTTGCCGTCGGCGGCGATCAGGTCTCCGGCCAGCACCTTCGTCAGCGTGGTCTTGCCGGCGCCGTTGCGGCCGACGAGGCCGATCTTGTCGCCGTCGGCGACGCGGAAGGACACGTTCTCCATGAGGAGGCGCGCTCCCACGCGGATCTCGAGGTCGTGCACGGCGAGCACAGCGGACGTCCGTTCTTCAGAAGGGGGTGGGCGGCCGGATGGCCAGCCTCCCAGTATAGGACGCGCTGCTGGACCGGATCTGCGCGTCGGGGCGGACGAGGGCGTCCGCCCCGACCGCCTCAGCCCAGCCCGCGCGCTGCGAGGGCCTCCCCCACGGCGTCGGCATGGCGCAGTGTGCGCACCAGCAGAGGCACCGCCATGCGCGGCCCCACGCGCACGCCGCGTGCCGCCTGCGCCTCGCGCACAGCGCTCACGAAGCCGCCGACGACCGGGACCATCGTGATCGTCAGCGACAGGATCAGCGCGACGGCCTCCGGATCCACGCCGAGCGGCCGGAGCGGTCGCAGCAGCCGGTCGATCGCCTCCATGAGAGCGCTCGTCGACGTCGAGCGGGTGACCAGCTCAGCGAGCAACAAGAGCACCACGACCCGGCCCGTGTTCACGATCGCCGCCGGCACGCTCACGAAGATCACCAGCGCGGCTCCGAGCAGGAGGATGAGCCAGCGCAGCCGCCACCAGGCCCGCCCGAGCGCAGGCACGTCGAACCCGGCGACCAGGAACAGCGCGCTCACCGCCACGACCGCCCCTGAGATCGACAGGACAGCGCCGGACGTCGGCGGGACGAAGGAGAGCCCGAACGCGATCACGGCCAGCAGTGCGAGCTTCACTCCGGCGGGTGTCCGGTGCAGGAACCCGGATCCGGGACGGTAGAGCGAGATCATCCGCGGATCCTCACACGCAGGTCTGCAGGTACGCCGCGATCACGTCGTCCGGCGCGCCCTGGGCGAGGACGCGCCCCTCCTCCACGAGCACGGCCTCGTCGCAGCGGCGGGCGAGCTCGAGGTCGTGCGTCACCAGCACGAGAGGCACCTCGAGCTCGTCGAGCAGCACATCGCCGATGCGCCTGCTGTTGCGCAGATCGAGGCGTGTGGTCGGCTCATCGGCCACCACGAGTCGCGGCCGTCCGATCAGCACGGAGGCCAGGGCGAGCAGCTGCTTCTGGCCTCCGGAGAGGTCCGAGGCGGGTGCGTCCCGGAATGCGCCGAGGCCGCACAGCGCCAGGGCCTCGTCCACGCGCGCCGCGCGCTCGCCCGCGGGAAGACCGCGCAGCGATAGCGCCAGATCCTCGGCGGGCGTCGGCATCAGGATCTGCGCCTCCGGATCCGCGAACACGAACCCGACCCTGCGCCGCACCTCGCGCACATCGCGGGCCGGATCGAGGCCGTCCACGCTCACCGTGCCGGTCGTCGCCACGTGCAACCCGTTCAGCAGCCTGACCAGGCTCGACTTCCCGGATCCGTTCGCGCCGATCACCGCCGTCCGGCGCGCCGTCAGCCGCACCGACACGTCCTCGAGGACCGTCCGGCCGTCGAGGCGCAGCGAGACGGCACGCAGCTCGATGTCAGGCGACACGCACGGCCGTCCGCCGGAACGCCCGCGGATAGGCGCGCTGCAGCGCGACGCACAGCACCGTGGCGACGGTCGCCTTGAGAAGGTCCCCGGGGAGGAAGGCGAGACTCGACAGAGCCGTCGCGCCGAGGGGCACTCCCGTGATCAGCGCCTGTACGGGGACTCCGAACAGGTACACGACCCCGATGCCGCCGAGCACCGCGGCGAGGCCGGCGCGCCACCAGGTGACGCGGCGAGACCCCGCGATCAGGCCGATCACGACGACACCCGCGACCCATCCCAGGAGGTAGCCCGCGCTCGGACCGGCGAAGACGCCCAGCCCGCCGCGCCCACCCGCCAGCACAGGGAGTCCCACCGCGGCGAGAGCGAGCACGACCAGCACGGACAGGGGCGCGAGACGCGGACCGAGGATGAGGCCCGCCAGCATCACCCCGAGGGTCTGCGCCGTGATCGGCACTCCCCCGGGCAGAGGGACGATCACGAGCCCCAGGGCGATGATGAGCGCCGCGAAGACCGCGATGCGAGCGGCGTCTGCGCCCCACGGGCGAGAGGTCGAGGTCATGGGATCCCCTTCGGGTCTGCGTGGAGCGTCAGCGCCGGCGCCGGCGCTCGCTTCCTGAACAGTGTTCACCTGAACGGCGTTCAGTATACTCATGCCCATGACCCCTGCGCGCACCGGACGTCACGACCGCGAACACATCATCGGCATCGCGCTCGAGCTGCTCGACCGCTACGGCCTGCCGGACCTCACCATGCGGCGCCTGGCGACGGAGCTGGAGGTGCAGCCCAGCGCCCTGTACTGGCACTTCGACAGCAAGCAGGACCTGCTGGCCGCCGTGTCGGACCGCATCCTCGCGCGCATCCCCGATGCGGAGCCCGGGATCGACCTCCTCGGCGCGGCGCATGCGGTGCGGGACGCCCTGCTCTCGTACCGCGATGGCGCCGAAGTCGTCCTGAGCTCCGCGGCCCTCCGTCCCGGCCGGTCCCGCGCGGACGCCGCGCTCCGGGCGGCGTTGCCGCCGACTCTCGCCGACGCCGGTCTCGCGGCGACGGCGGTGCTGCAGTTCATCCTCGGCCACACCACGCTCGTGCAGCAGCGCATGCACGGGGAGAGCCACGGCGCAGCGAGCTCCACCGGCGAACCGGCCGACGGCGAGGACGCGGCCGTGTTCGAGGCGGGGATCGCGCTGCTCAGCCGCGGCGCGGGTCTGATGCCGACACCGCGTTGACGGCGTCCGCCTCGATCGCCCGCGGGCCGTCTCCGATCCGCAGGCCGGGGATCGCGGCGACCAGCAGCACCGCGGCCGCCAGCGCGAACACGACGGGGAAGCCCGACCCGGCGATCGGAAGGCTCACGAAGAGCAACCCGGCGACCGCGATCGTGACGGCCGAACCCGACGCGTCCGAGATCGAGAGCGCCGAAGAGTTGAAACCCTCGTCGGCCGGCGTCGAGTACGCGAGCGTGAGCACCGTGAGACGCGGGTAGAGCAGCCCCATCGCCCCGCCCGCGATCCCCCACAGCAGGACGACGACCCAGGGCAATGCGTGAGACGCCGCGACGATGGCGAGGCCGAGGAACGCGACGAGGAGCAGCACCGCGCTGATCACGACCATCCGGCGGCTCCCCAGCCGCTCGCCGTACCGGCCCTGCACAGCGGAGGCGCCCGACCACGCGAGGGCCGCAGCGGTGAGGGCGAGACCGGCGATCGTCGGGCTGAAGTCGAAGCGCTCCATGAGCATCTTCGGCACGTAGGCCTCCGCGGCGAAGAACGCCCCCGCGACGAGGCCGCGCATGAGCACGACGCTCGGCAGCCGCGGCGCCGCACGCAGCGATCCCGCGGGCAGCAACGACCTGATCGCGAAAGCGATGGTCGCGATCGCGCCGAGGGCGATCGGCCACCCGATCGCCGGTGCGGCATCGGCCGCGAAACCGACGGCGACCGCGGCGATCGCCACGACGACGGCGAGGAGGATCCTCAGGCCGATCCGGCCGCCGTCCGCTGCGGCATCCGCCTTCTCGGCGGAGCCGTCCGGGTGCGTGTTCAGGTCCACGGCACGCAGCCGCACGACGACGAGGATGAACGCGATGACCGTGAGCACGGCGACCCCGAGGAACGTCCAGCGCCAGTGCAGGTACTGCGCGACGGCGCCCGCGAGGAACGGGCCGATCATCGACGGCACCACCCAGGCGGCGGCGAAGGCGGCGAAGATCCGGCCGTGCAGCTGCGGCGGGTACACGCGGGCGACGACGACGTAGAGCGCGACGGTCTGGCCGCCCGCGCCGAGCCCCTGGATGAGCCGGCCGAGGATCACGACGTACATGTCGGTGGCGGCACCCGCGATCAGCAGCCCGGCGATGAACAGCACGACCGCGGTGTAGAGCGGCGCTCTCGGACCCGACCTGTCGCTCCACGCCCCGGCGACGACCATGCCGATCACCCCGGTCGCCAGCGTCCCGGCGAAGGCCACGGCGTACAACGACTCGCCGTGCAGGTCTGCGGCGACCAGCGGCATGACCGTCGTCACCGCCAGGGCCTCGATCGCGGCGAGGAAGATCAGCACCACGGATCCGACCGTGATGCCCAGGCGATGCCGGTCCCAGATCGTGGCGACGGGCGCCCCGATGCTCACCGCTGCACCAGCGACGCGATCCGCAGCACGGCCTGCGTCAGCACCTCCGGCGCGCAGCCGAGGTTGATGCGCACGTGCCCTTTGCCCTCCGCGCCGAACGTCGGTCCGCGATTGAGCGCCACTCTGGCCTCCCGCAGGATGCGCCCTGCGGGGTCGTCGCCCCAGCCGAGGTCGCCCAGATCGACCCAGGCGAGATACCCGGCATCGGGCACGCGGTAGCGCGCCTCCGGGATGTGCTCGGCGAGCAGACGGCCGAGGAGGCGCCTGTTCTCGTCGAGTGCCACGAGAAGCCCATCCAGCCACGCATCGCTCGCAGGATCCCAGGCAGCGACGGCCGCCATCGCCCCGAAGAGGCCCGTGCGCCACTCCACCTCCGGCGGAAGCCCGCGCACCACGGCGGCGGTCTGCTCGCTCGCGGTCACCATGATCGCGCACTTCAGCCCGGCGAGGTTGTACGCCTTGCTCGCGCTGGTGACGGTGTAGCCGATCTCTGCAGCGAGTGGCGATGCGGCGAGGAACGGCGTGTAAGGGATGCCGGGCTGCACGAGCGGCGCATGGATCTCGTCGCTCACGACCACCGCCCCGTGTGCCGCCGCGATCTCCGCGAGCCGTGCGAGCGCCGCCCTGCTGTGCACGGTGCCGGTCGGGTTGTGCGGGTTGCACAGGAGCACGGCGCGCGCCCCGTCCGCGAGTGCCCGCTCGATCCCGTCGAGATCCAGGATCCAGGATCCGTCCACATCGAGGAGCGGCACCCGCTCCACCACACCCCCGGCCTCCTCGATGCAGTCGAAGAACGGCGGATACACCGGCGGCGCCACGATCACGCGATCCCCAGGAGACAGGACGGCACGAAGGATCTCGACGACGCCCATCATCACGTCGCATGTGGACCTGATGCGCGCGGGCTGCACGCTCCAGCCGAACCGGCGCTGCGCGTAGGCGACGAACGCGTCCCGCAGCCCGGGGTCCGGCGGGGTGTACCCGGTGTCGCCGAGCTCGACCGCCTCATGCAGGCGCTCGGTGATCGCGTCCGCCAGCGGGAAGTCCGTCTCCGCCACGAACAGCGGCAGCACGTCGTCCGGATACGAGCGCCATTTGGTGCTGGTACGACGGCGGAGCTGATCGAGCGGCAGCGCCTGGAGGGCTGCGGGGCGGGCGGCGATGGTCACCGTTCGAGCCTATCGAGGCGCAGATGACGAAGGGTCTGACGCCGTCATACGGCGTCAGACCCTGAAGGTGAGGTTTCGACTCGCTCGCCTCCGGCGTGCTCGCTCAACCTTGACACGACAACGGCTCAACGCTGCTTCGCAGCATTGAGCCGTTGCGTGTCAAATCGCGAAGCCGAGGGCGCGCATCTGGTCGCGGCCGTCGTCGGTGATCCGTTCGGGACCCCACGGCGGCATCCATACCCAGTTGATGCGGAAGCGGTCGACCACATCGTCCAGCGCCTGGCCGGTCTGCTCTTCGAGCACGTCGGTCAGCGGGCACCCGGCGCTCGTGAGCGTCATGTGGATGACGAGGGCATCGTTCTCCTCGTCCCAGGAGAGGTCGTAGATGAGGCCGAGGTCGACGACGTTGATCCCGAGTTCCGGGTCCACGACGTCCTTGAGCGCCTCGGTGACCTCGTCGTACTTCTCTCCGGTCAGCGTTGCCGTCATGCCTTCAGCCTACGCTTCGATGGGAGCGGCGGGGTCGAGGAAGCGGTCGTAGCCCTCGTCCTCGAGACGGTCGGCGAGCTCCGCGCCGCCCTCTTCCACGATCTTGCCCGCGACGACCACGTGCACGTAGTCGGGGCGGATGTAGCGCAGGATGCGCGTGTAGTGCGTGATCAGCAGCACGCCGAGGTTCGTGTGCTCCTTGGCGCGGTTGACGCCCTCGGAGACGATCTTCAGCGCATCGACGTCGAGGCCGGAGTCGGTCTCGTCGAGCACGGCGATCTTCGGCTTGAGCACCTCGAGCTGCAGGATCTCGTGGCGCTTCTTCTCGCCGCCCGAGAAGCCCTCGTTGACGTTGCGCTGCGCGAACTTGGGGTCCATGCGCAGGTTCGCCATGGACTCCTTCACGTCCTTGGTCCACTGGCGGATCGAGGGTGCCTCGCCGTCCAGCGCGGTCTTCGCGGTGCGCAGGAAATTGGTGACGGTGACGCCGGGGATCTCGACCGGGTACTGCATCGCGAGGAACAGGCCCGCGCGGGCGCGCTCGTCGACGCTCATCGCGAGGACGTCCTCGCCGTCGAGGGTGATCGAACCGCCGGTGACGGTGTACTTCGGGTGACCGGCGATCGTGTAGGCGAGAGTCGACTTGCCGGACCCGTTCGGGCCCATGATCGCGTGGGTCTCGCCCGTGCGCATGGTGAGGGTGATGCCGTTGAGGATCGGCGTGGTGCCCGCCTCGGTCTCGACGGTGACGTGCAGGTCCTTGATCTCCAGGACAGTCATGGATGGTTCCTTCGTATTCGTGAAGCTTCGTGTGGGGACGCCGGGCTCAGAGGCCGCTGACGTCCTTCGTGACGGTGGGGTCGATCATGAGGTCGTCTCCGACGATCTCCGTGACGTACACCGGGACCGGCTCGTAGGCCGGGAGGTTCAGGGGCTTGCCCGAGCACAGCGAGAACGCAGAACCGTGCGCCCAGCACTCCAGCGTCGTGCCCTCGACGAACCCTTCCGACAGCGAGATGTCGCCGTGCGTGCAGGTGTCGCCGATCGCGTGGATCTCGCCCTCGGAGTCGAGCACGACGGCGATCGGCACACCGTCCAGCTCGACGCGCAGCGGCGTGTCCTCCTGCAGGTCGCTCACGGCGCAGGCCCGCTGGGCGGTCACGCGTTCACCGCCTGCAGCTCGAGCTCGATCGCGGCGAGCAGCTCCGCCTCGAGGGAGGGCACACCGAGACGCTGCACGATGTCGCTGAGGAAGCCGAGGACGACGAGGCGGCGAGCCTCCTCCTCGGAGATCCCCCGCGCCTGCAGGTAGAAGAGCTGCTCGTCGTCGAAGCGTCCGGTGGCGCTCGCGTGCCCCGCGCCGAGGATGTCGCCCGTCTCGATCTCGAGGTTCGGGATCGAGTCGGCGCGCGCGCCCTCGGTGAGCACGAGGTTGCGGTTCGCCTCGTACGAGTCGGTGCCGGTCGCGTCGGGGCCGATCAGCACGTCGCCGATCCACACGCTGTGCGCGTTCTGTCCCTGCAGGGCGCCCTTGTACAGGACGTCGCCGACGGTGTGCGGGCCCTTGTGGTGCAGGTAGACCTGGCTCTCCAGGTGCTGACCCGCATCCGCGTAGGACAGACCGTACAGACGCGCCTCGGATCCGGCTCCCGCGAGCTCGACGTTCGGGTTCACCCGCACGACGCCGCCGCCGAAGCTCACGACGAAGTGCGTGAGCGAGGCGTCGCGGTCGACACGGGCCTGGTGCGATGACGCGTGGATCGCGTCATCGGCCCAGCGCTGCACGCTGACCACGGTGAGGCGGGAGCCGTCCCGGGCGATGACCTCGACGTTCTGCGCGTACTGGGCGGCGCCGTGGTGATCGAGCACGACCGTGGCGCGGGAGTTGGGCATCGCCTCGATGAGGATCTGGCCGAACGCGCGCTTGCCCGCGTCGGTGCCGTCGATGCGGAGCACGATCGGGGCGTCGATCTCGTCGTCCTGCGGAATACGCACGTGCAGGCCGCGGCGGGCGTGCTTCCACGCCAGCGCGCTGGGCAGATCCTCCGGGCGGAAGAACTGGCCGTACGCGTCGGCCTCGTCGGGGACCAGGAAGGCCTCGACGTCGTCGAGGTCGATCGACACGGCGAAGTCATCGCCGGGCTCGTCGGTCATCAGACCGGCGAGCTGTGCGACGGGCGTGTGCTTCCAGTTGACCTCGCGGCCCGTCGGTGCGCCGAAGTCGGCCGGGTCGTAGGAGTGCGGGCGCTCCGAACGGGTCTGCACCGGAACGGTCTTCTCCGCAGCCACGAGCTGGGCCGCGGGGTCGATGTGGGCGTGCGTGTCCTGCGCCTCCGCGGGCGCGGCAGTGGGGGCCGTCATCTCAGCCGACCGATCCTTCCATGCCCATCTCGATGAGCTTGTTCAGTTCCATCGCGTACTCCATGGGCAGCTCGCGTGCGATCGGCTCGATGAAGCCGCGCACGATCATCGCCATCGCCTCGTCCTCGGGCATGCCACGGGACTGCAGGTAGAAGAGCTGCTCCTCGCTGACCTTCGAGACCGTCGCCTCGTGGCCGAGCTGCACGTCGTCGACGCGGATGTCGATCGCCGGGTAGGTGTCGCTGCGGGACTTGGTGTCCACGAGCAGCGCGTCGCAGCGCACGGTGTTGGCGGAGTGGTGCGCGTTCGCATCCACCCTGACCTCGCCGCGGTAGCCGGCGCGGCCGCCGCCGCGGGCGATCGACTTCGAGACGATCGACGACTGCGTGTAGGGCGCCATGTGGATCATCTTCGCGCCGGCGTCCTGGTGCTGCCCTGGGCCGGCGAAGGCCACGGAGAGGGTCTCGCCCTTCGCGTGCTCGCCCATCAGGTAGATCGACGGGTACTTCATCGTCACCTTGGAGCCGATGTTGCCGTCGACCCACTCCATGGTCGCGCCCTCGTGTGCGACCGCGCGCTTGGTGACGAGGTTGTAGACGTTGTTCGACCAGTTCTGGATCGTCGTGTAGCGCACGCGGGCGTTCTTCTTGACGATGATCTCGACCACGGCCGAGTGCAGGGAGTCGCTCTTGTAGATCGGGGCGGTGCAGCCCTCGATGTAGTGGACGTAGCTGTCCTCGTCGGCGATGATCAGCGTGCGCTCGAACTGGCCCATGTTCTCGGTGTTGATCCGGAAGTAGGCCTGCAGCGGGATCTCCACGTGCACGCCCTTGGGGACGTAGACGAAGGAGCCGCCCGACCACACGGCGGTGTTCAGCGCGGCGAACTTGTTGTCGCCGGCCGGGATCACCGTGCCGAAGTACTCCTCGAAGAACTCCGGGTGCTCGCGCAGCGCGGTGTCGGTGTCCATGAAGATGACGCCCTGCGCCTCCAGGTCCTCGCGGATCTGGTGGTAGACGACCTCGGACTCGTACTGCGCGGCAACGCCGGCGACGAGACGCTGACGCTCGGCCTCGGGGATGCCGAGGCGCTCGTACGTCTCGCGGATGTCCTCCGGGAGGTCCTCCCAGCTCTGCGCCTGCTTCTCGGTGGAGCGCACGAAGTACTTGATGTTGTCGAAGTCGATCTCGCTGAGGTCGGCGCCCCAGGTCGGCATCGGCTTGCGGCCGAAGAGCTGCAGGCCCTTCAGACGGGTCTTCAGCATCCATTCCGGTTCGCTCTTGAGCGCCGAGATGCCGCGCACCACGTCTTCGGAAAGACCGCGTCGTGCGGTCGCGCCGGCGGCATCCGTGTCGTGCCAGCCGAACTCGTACACCCCCAGACCATCCAGCTCCGGGCGGTCGATCAGCACATCCGACATCACACTCTCCTCTTGGGCCGTAACGGTTCATCCGCCCCGGCACACCGTGGATCCCGTCGAGTCTGCAGGGAACGGGTGCCGCTTCTGGGCCCTCATCATGGACGCAAAGCATTCGCGCCTAAACTGTGTTGTCGATGGCAGTGCCACGCGCGTCCCGCGCTTCTGCGACCATCGCCAACACCTGAGATTCTACAGGTTCCCTCCGACATCCGGGCCGCAGTGCGCCCGCCGGAAGGGTTCCGGAGGAGCCATGCCCGAGACCGCACCCCCGCCCGCCCCCCGCACCCGTTCCGGATTACTGGGCCGAGTCCATGATTGGCTCCCCGATCGCGTGGATCTCCGCGTGCGGATCGCGGCCTGGGTGTCGCTCGTCCTCGAGATCGCGATCGTCGGGACCGGAGGCGCCGTCCGCCTCACCGATTCCGGCCTCGGCTGCGAGTGGCCGCTGTGCACGCCGGACTCGCTGTTCCCCACGGCGGCGCAGAGCTATCACTCTCTCATCGAGTTCGGGAACCGCGGGCTCAGCTTCTTCGTGGGCCTCGCCGCGATCGCGGTGATCGTTCTCGTGTCGCGCATCAGGGCCGAGCGCCGCGACCTCTGGATCATGTCCTGGATCATCTTCGCCGGCGTGCTCGTGCAGGCCGTGGTCGGCGGGATCCTGGTGATCTTCCAGCTGCACCCGAACATGGTCGCCTTCCACTATCTGGTCTCGCTCGTGCTCGTCGCGGTGTCGGCGGCCTTCGTGGTGCGGATGGGGCAGCCTCGTGGCGCACGAGAGCGCGCCGTGCCCCGGGGCGTCGCCATCCTGGTGCACGTCACCTCCTTCGTCTTGGCCCTGACCGTGCTCTTCGGCGTGCTCACCACAGGCGCGGGGCCCCACTCGGGCGACCCCGCGGTGACACTGCGGAACGGTTTCGACGCCACGGTCCTCGAGCACGTGCACTCCTGGCCCGCCTACGCGCTGTTCGCACTCACGCTGACGCTGCTCGTGATCGCGCTGGCGAACTCGCTCGCGGCGATCCGCAATGCGGTGATCGTGCTGCTCTCGATCGAGCTGGTCCAGGTCGCCGTCGGCCTCTACCAGGCACGCAACGCGCTGCCCCCGCTCGCAGTGGGTGTGCACATGGTGCTGGCGGCGATCCTCGTCGCGGCGTGCACCTCCCTCGTGCTGCGGCTGAAGCGCCCGGCCCCGACCTCGCCTTCGGCCGTCCGCGCCGAGGAGGCGGGAGCCGCCGGTGCATCGGCCGCGCGCGGCTGAACCTCTCCCTCAGCCCGCCCGCTCGGCGCCTGGGCTGCCGTCCTGCGCCCAGGCGACCCCGAGCGCGAACAGCGTAGCGACGCCGTAGCGGTCCATGGCGGCCGCGATCCTGCGGCGCCCGGTGCGCGGGGTGATGCCGAGCGAGCGGGACGCCGCGTCCAGGGTCATCCCGCGACGCATGCGATGCAGCAGCTGCCCGTAGCCGCCCGGATCCTTCTCGACCGGACTGGCCTGCCGCCACAGTTCGGCGAAGTAGGCCTTCGCGATCCCGGCGATCACCGGACTCGCGACGGCGAGAACGCTCTGCGGCGCCTTCTCCCCCCACACCAGCGGCACGCCCGTGACATCCAGATCGTCCACCCAGAACCAGCTCGGCGGATCCGCCAGCATGCGGAACTCGACTCCGGAGTCCCCGAAGGCGCGCACCATGGCCGTCAACTGCTCATCGAGCGGCATCGCGGGGATGATCGCCTGCACCGACGTATACGTGGACATCGCACGGGCGAACGACCTGCTGCGCTCCGGACTGCTCGCGCGGTACCGATCGAGGTCGGTGAGCACGGCGCGCACCCGGCCGCCCGAGCCCACCCGAGATGCCTGCACCGCGAACCACAGATCCTCCGCCGCGTGCGGGCCGTGCGCGCTCTGCAGCGAGAGCCGGTCCTGCGCCACGGCCTCGCCGAAGTTCCACGACGAGGTGCGGCGTGCGACCGCGTCCACGACCGCGGCGAGTCGGTCGCTGCGTCGCTGCGCCTCTGCGCGTTCCGACTGCAGCAGCCGCTCGATCGCGATCGCCGCCGCATGCACCGGCGGATTCAGCAGGACCACCCCGTCGCGCAGGGACAGGCTGCCCTCGTCCGCGAGTCGTTCCAGGCTCTCGCGCGCCGCATCCGGAGCGAGGCCGGAACGCGCCACGACAGCGTCCACGTCGAGGAGCCGCTCGCGCAGCAGCAGATCCAGCAGGTCGTCATCGCTCATCATCATGTCCTCTTGCGGACAGCGCACGAACCGGACCTTGCGCCGTCCTGATCAGGTCAGTTGGAATGTGGATTGGACGCTAGCAGGTGTTCCGGATCAGGGACTGGTCCGCACCTGCGTGCTGGGGACACCGGTCCCGGCGCCTGAGCGCCGGGACCTCTCCCCGCGTCCGACGCATACCAGCCTCATAGGCGATGCAGACCGGACGCACGAGTTCGCCCGCGAGGCTGGATCCATGACACGCGTACTGAACCGAAGCATCCCGTTCTGGATCCTCCTCGCCGCCTCGATCGCCCTCGTCGCCGCAGGCCTTCTCACCGTCCTCGATCATCTGGGGACCATGACCGCGACCCTCAAGGACGGCAGTGCGACAGGGCTCGAGGTCTATGGCGGACAGTCCTGGATCGTGCTCGGAGCTGCCCTGCTCGGAGCGGGAGCGCTCGGAGTGCTGCTCACGCTCGCCCTGGCGGTCGTCTCGTCGCTGCTCGGCGCCGCCACGGCGAAGCCTGTCGATATCGCTCCGCTCGCCTTCGACGACATCGACCAGGACGACGACACCGAGGGAGCCCTCGACGCGCCCGCCGCACCGCACGAGATCGCGCAGGAGCAGCAGGAGCGGGCTGAGGAGACCGGCGACGAGCCGGCCGAGGAGTCTCAGAAGGGAAGCAGCGGGTCGACCGCGACGGCGACGAAGATCAGCGTCAAGTAGGTGATGGAGGCGTGGAAGACGCGCATCGGCTTGGCCGATGCGCCCTTCACCGCCTGCGAGTACAGCCGGTGCGACTCGTACACGAACCAGCCGCCGAAGACCAGCGCGGAGACCGTGTAGACCAGCCCCATGCCGGCGACCGGGATCAGCAGCAGCGAGCACGCCAGCGTCGCCCAGGCGTACAGGATGACCTGCAGCCCGACCTGGGACGCGGACCGGGTGACGCCGAGCATGGGCACGTCGACGTCGTCGTAGTCGTCCTTGTACTTCATCGACAGCGGCCAGTAGTGCGCAGGAGTCCAGAGGAAGACCAGGACGAACAGCACGAAGGCCGGCCAGTCCAGCGACCCGGTGACGGCCGCCCAGCCGATCAGCACCGGGAAGCACCCGGCGATGCCGCCCCAGATGATGTTCTGCTCGGTGCGGCGCTTCAGGATGAGCGTGTAGATGACCACGTAGAAGAAGATCGCGGCGGCCGACAGCACGGCGGCGACCCAGTTCGTCGTCAGCCACAGCCAGACGGTCGAGAGCACCGCGAGCACCCACGAGAAGATGAGCGCCCCTCGGGGCGTGACCTCGCCGGTCACGAGCGGACGCTTCTCGGTGCGGTGCATGTGCGCATCGATGTCGCGATCGATGTACATGTTGAACGACGCCGCGGATCCGGCGCTCATCGAGCCGCCGATCACCGTCGCGGCGACCAGCCAGAGGTTCGGCAGACCCTGCTGCGCGAGGAACATCACCGGCACGGTGGAGACGAGCAGGAGCTCGAGCACACGCGGCTTGGTCAGCTCGACATAGGCCTTGACGGTCCGCTTCAGAGAGCGCTCGGCGGCGACGGACTCGATGGTGGTCGCGATGCTGACCGCCTCCTTCATGCGCACACGGGAACGCCTCCATCCTACGCCACGACGGAGCCCGGCCCCGTCCTCGTCGACCGCGCCCGACCCCGCCGCCGGCGACCGTGCGCAACACAGCGACCCGACCGGCCACGCAGGCATGCGACCGCACTATGCTGAAATTACTCGCGCGCCCGTCAACGTGCCACGCCTCCGTGAAGTCGCGGTAGCGCGCAACACAGCCGGGCGCACTCACTGTCTTGGAAAGGGCTCTGGAGTGTCGGAACTGCTGTGGGATGAGATCGATCGACGCGCGGTGGACACCGCCCGGGTGCTGGCGGCGGATGCCGTCCAGAAGGTCGGGAACGGCCATCCCGGAACCGCCATGAGCCTGGCGCCGGTGGCCTATCTGCTCTACCAGCGCGTCATGCGCCACGACCCGGCGGACACCCACTGGATCGGCCGCGACCGGTTCATCCTCTCCGTGGGTCATTCCTCCCTCACGCAGTACGTCCAGCTGTACCTCGGCGGCTTCGGCCTCGAGCTGACGGATCTCGAGGCCCTCCGCACGTGGGGCTCGCTCACCCCGGGACACCCGGAGTACGGGCACACCAAGGGCGTCGAGATCACGACGGGCCCGCTCGGCCAGGGCCTCGCCTCCGCGGTGGGCTTCGCCTACGCGTCCCGCTACGAGCGCGGCCTGTTCGACCCGGACGCCGCCGCCGGCACGAGCCCCTTCGACCACTACGTCTACGTGATCGCGGGCGACGGAGACCTGCAGGAGGGCGTGACCAGTGAGGCGTCCTCGCTCGCCGGTCACCAGCAGCTCGGCAACCTCATCGCGATCTACGACTCGAACCGCATCTCGATCGAGGGCGACACGAACGTGTCCTTCACCGAGGAGGTGCGCGAGCGCTACGAGTCCTACGGCTGGCAGGTGCAGCACGTGGACTGGGTGCGCACCGGCACCTACGTCGAGGACGTGAAGGAGCTCTTCGACGCGATCGAGCAGGCGAAGGCCGAGACCTCCAAGCCCTCCCTGATCATCCTGAACACGGTCATCGGCTGGCCGGCGCCCAATAAGAAGGGCACCGAGTCGGTGCACGGCAACGCGCTGGGCGCGGACGAGGTCGCCGAGACCAAGGTCGTCCTGGGCTTCGACCCCGAGCAGTCCTTCGTCGTGGAGGACGCGGTGATCGAGCACACCCGCGCACTCGGCGCGCGGTCGGCCGAGCAGCGCGCCGCATGGCAGCAGGACTTCGACGCCTGGGCCGCCGCCAACCCGGAGCGCAAGGCGCTCCTCGAGCGCCTCGATGCCCACGAGCTCCCCGAGGGCATCGAGGACGTGCTCCCCGTGTTCGAGGCCGGCACGGAGCTCGCGACCCGCGCCGCGTCCGGAAAGGTCATCAACGCGCTCGCTCCCGAGCTCCCCGAACTGTGGGGCGGGTCGGCCGACCTCGCCGGATCCAACAACACCACGATCGCGGGCGCGAAGTCCTTCATCCCCGCGACCTGGTCCACGCACGACTGGGACGGCAGCCCGTACGGCCGCGTGCTGCACTTCGGCATCCGCGAGCACGCCATGGGCTCGATCTTGAACGGCATCGTCCTGCACGGCCCGACCCGGCCGTTCGGCGGCACCTTCCTGATCTTCAGCGACTACATGCGCCCCGCGGTGCGTCTCGCGGCCCTCATGAATGTGCCGAGCGTCTTCGTGTGGACGCACGACTCCGTCGCGCTCGGCGAGGACGGCCCCACGCACCAGCCGATCGAGCAGCTGGCCTCGCTGCGCGCGATCCCCAACCTCGCCATCGTCCGCCCCGCGGACGGCAACGAGACCGCCGCCGCCTGGCTGGAGATCCTGCGCCGTCACGGCGGCCCCACGGGCATCGCCCTGACCCGCCAGAACGTGCCGAACTTCGCACGAGGCACGGGCGACGCGTCGGGCGACACGTTCGCCGCGGCGTCGAACACGGTCAAGGGCGCCTACATCCTGGCCGAGGCGCCGAGCGGCACGCCCGACGTGATCCTCATCGCCACCGGCTCCGAGGTCCAGCTCGCGGTCGCCGCCCGCGAGACCCTCGCCGCGGAGGGCGTCAACGCCCGCGTGGTGTCGGCGCCGTCGCTCGAGTGGTTCGCCGACCAGGACGAGGCCTACCGCGAGTCGGTGCTGCCATCCGCGGTCAAGGCCCGCGTCTCCGTCGAGGCCGGATCCACCCTGACCTGGCACGGCATCGTGGGCTCGACCGGGCGCTCCGTCGGCATCGACCACTTCGGCGCCTCCGCCGACTACAAGACGCTGTTCCAGAAGTTCGGCATCACCGCCGAGGCCGTCGTCACCGCGGCCCACGAGACCATCGCCGCGAACGCGGCTGCCTAAGCACGGATTCGAGGAGAACGCATGACCACCCCCACCGCCGCACTCGCCGCCGCCGGAGTCTCCATCTGGCTGGACGACCTGTCCCGCACCCGGATCGCCTCCGGCAACCTCGCCGACCTCATCGCCACCCGCAACATCGTCGGCGTGACCACGAACCCGACGATCTTCGCGAACGCGATCACCGACCCCGACGACACCTCCTACGACAGCCAGGTCGCCCAGCTCGCGGCGTCGGGCGCGAGCGCCGAGGAGGCGATCTTCGAGGCGACCACCCAGGACGTGCGCGATGCGCTCGACGTCTTCCGTCCGGTCTGGGAGCAGACCGGTCACGTCGACGGACGTGTCTCGATCGAGGTCTCCCCCGACCTCGCGCATGACACCGACGGCACGATCGCCCAGGCCAAGGACCTCTGGGCCAAGGTCGACCGCCCCAACCTGCTGGTCAAGATCCCCGCGACCAAGGCCGGGCTTCCGGCGATCACCGCGGCGATCGCCGAGGGCATCAGCATCAACGTCACGCTGATCTTCAGCCTCGAGCGCTACGCCGAGGTCATCGACGCCTACCTCACGGGCCTCGAGCAGGCCAAGGCCGCCGGCCACGACCTGTCCACGATCCACTCGGTCGCCTCGTTCTTCGTGTCGCGCGTCGACACCGAGACGGACAAGCGCCTGACCGCGATCGGCACCGAGGAGGCCGCCGCACTGAAGAGCAAGGCCGGCCTCGCGAACGCCCGTCTCGCCTACGAGCTGTACGAGCAGACCTTCGCGGGCGACCGCGCCGCCGCGCTGCTCGCCGCGGGCGCCAACCGTCAGCGGCCGCTGTGGGCGTCCACCGGCGTCAAGGACCCGGCTCTGCCGGACACCCTGTACGTGACCGAGCTCGTCGCGCCGAACGTCGTCAACACGATGCCGGAGAAGACCCTCGAGGCGACCTTCGACCACGGCGTCGTGACCGGCGACACGGTCACCGGCGCGTACGAGGAGTCGCGTGAGGTGTTCGCGGGCCTCGCGGCGATCGGCGTGGACTTCGCCGACGTGACCCAGGTGCTCGAGGACGAGGGCGTCGAGAAGTTCATCGACTCCTGGCACAGCCTGCTCACCCAGGTCCGCGAGGGACTGGAAGCCCAGCGGTGAGTTTCGAGATCCACACCTCCGGGGCGCCGAAGGCCGCGATCGACGACGTCGTCCCGCGTCTCGTGGGCGAGCTGATCGCGTCCCGGATCACCGGAGGCGACCCGACCGTGTGGGGTGAGGCCGCCGAGTCCGAGGCGAGCATCCGCCTCGGCTGGGTCGACGCCGTCTCCGTGTCGCGCCCGCTCGTGCCCGAGATCCTCGCCCTGCGCGATGACCTCGCGGGCAAGGGCGTCACGCGCGTCGTGCTGGCGGGGATGGGCGGATCCTCGCTCGCCCCCGAGGTCATCTCGCAGACCGCGGGCATCGACGTCACCATCCTCGACTCGACCTCTCCCGGCCAGGTCCTCGCGGCGATCGACGCCGGTCTCGCCGATGCCGTGCTCGTGGTCTCCTCCAAGTCCGGATCCACGGTCGAGACGGACTCGCAGCGTCGCACCTTCGAAGCGGCGTTCCGCGATGTCGGGATCGACCCCGTCGAGCGCATCGTCGTGGTCACCGACCCCGGGTCGCCTCTCGACGAGTCGGCGCGCGCCGCCGGCTACCGCGTGTTCAACGCCGACCCGAACGTCGGCGGCCGGTACTCCGCGCTGACGGCATTCGGACTGGTGCCCTCGGGTCTGGCCGGCGTCGACATCGCCGAGCTGCTCGACGAGGCCGAGGCCACGCTGCTGCAGGTCGCGATCGACTCCGCTGAGAACCCGGCGCTGCTGCTCGGCGCGGCGATCGCCGCCAGCGCGCAGACCCCCGGCGGTCCGAGGCGCGACAAGCTGGGCCTGATCACGGACGGCACCCACATCGTGGGCCTGCCCGACTGGATCGAGCAGCTCGTCGCCGAGTCCACCGGCAAGGAGGGCACCGGGATCCTTCCCGTCGTCCTGCTCCCCGTCTCCCCCGAGGTCGAGGCCCGGCCGGCGGACCTGCAGCTGGTGCGCCTCGTCGACGAGGCCGACGAGTTCCACCTGCGCGAGCGCCACCCCGGCGAGATCCTCGTCAGCGGGACGCTCGGCGCGCAGTTCATCGTGTGGGAGTACGCCACCGCGATCGCGGGATACCTGCTCGGGATCAACCCGTTCGACCAGCCCGACGTGGAGTCGGCCAAGATCGCCGCGCGCGGTCTGCTGGACGCCCGACCCGAGGCGGCGCCCGCCGCTTTCGTGCAGGACGGGGTCGAGGTCCGCGCCTCGGACGACTCCCTGCTCGTGTCCGGCACGATCGCGGGTGTCCTGGACGCCCTGTGGCAGACGCTGCCGGCGGATGGCTACGTGTCGATCCAGGCGTATGTGGACCGGCTCGAGATGCCGCAGCTGCAGGGCCTCCGCGAACTCGTCGCCGCCGACTCGGGGCGGCCGACCACGTTCGGCTGGGGTCCGCGATTCCTGCACTCGACCGGGCAGTACCACAAGGGCGGCCCTGCGCAGGGCGTGTTCCTGCAGATCCTGGAGCGCACGGACGTGGATCTGGAGATCCCCGACCGCCCGTTCACCTTCGGGCAGCTCATCGAGGCGCAGGCCGCGGGCGACGCGGGCGTGCTCGCCGCGCACGGCCGGCCCGTGGTGACCCTCACGATCACCGAACCCCAGGACGATGTGCTGGACCTCTTCGAGGCCGCGCAGTAAGCACCCCCAGAGAGCACTCAGGAGAATCCCCCGCTGATGACTGTTCCCGTCTCCCGCGGCAGCAACCCGCTCCGCGACCCCGATGATCGCCGGCTGAACCGGATCGCGGGGCCCAGCGCCCTCGTGATCTTCGGCGTCACCGGCGATCTGTCGCGCAAGAAGCTGATGCCCGCCGTCTACGACCTCGCCAACCGCGGCCTGCTGCCTCCCGGGTTCGCCCTGGTCGGATTCGCCCGCCGCGACTGGGAGGACCAGGACTTCGCGCAGGTCGTCTACGACGCCGTCAAGCAGCACGCGCGCACCCCGTTCCGCGAGGAGACGTGGGCGCAGCTGCTCCAGGGCATCCGCTTCGTGTCGGGCGAGTTCGGCGACCCCGACGCGTTCCGCCGCCTGCGAGAGACCGTCGAGCTTCTCGACGTCGAACGCGGCACGATGGGCAACCACGCCTACTACCTGTCGATCCCGCCCAACCAGTTCCCGCTCGTCGCGCAGCAGCTGCGCGACTCAGGGCTCGTCGAGGCCCATGAGGACGCGGACCACTGGCGCCGCGTGGTGATCGAGAAGCCGTTCGGGCATGACCTCGCCTCCGCGCGAGCGCTCAACGACGCGCTCGAAGGCACCTTCCCCGCCGACTCGATCTTCCGCATCGACCACTACCTGGGCAAGGAGACGGTGCAGAACATCCTCGCGCTGCGCTTCGCGAACGAGCTGTACGAGCCGATCTGGAACCGCAACTACGTCGACCACGTGCAGATCACGATGGCCGAGGACATCGGCGTCGGAGGACGTGCCGGCTACTACGACGGCATCGGCGCGGCCCGCGACGTGATCCAGAACCACCTGCTGCAGCTTCTGGCCCTCACCGCGATGGAGGAGCCGATCAGCCTCTCCGCTGAGCATCTGCGGGCCGAGAAGGAGAAGGTCCTCGCCGCGGTCTCGCTGCCCGACGACCTCTCCCTCGCGACCGCCCGCGGGCAGTACGCCGGCGGCTGGCAGGGCGGCGAGCAGGTCACCGGCTTCCTCGACGAGGACGGCATGGATCCGGAATCCACCACGGAGACCTACGCCGCGGTCAAGCTCGAGATCAACACCCGCCGATGGGCCGACGTGCCGTTCTACCTGCGCACCGGCAAGCGCCTCGGCCGCCGCGTCACCGAGATCGCGGTCGTCTTCAAGCGCGCACCCGAGCACCTGTTCGGCAGCGGGCAGACGTCGGAGCTCGGGCAGAACGCGCTCGTCATCCGCGTGCAGCCGGATGAGGGCGTCACGCTGCGCTTCGGTTCCAAGGTTCCGGGCAACGGCAGCAACGTGCGCGACGTGACCATGGACTTCGGCTACGGACACGCGTTCACCGAGGCCAGCCCGGAGGCGTACGAGCGGCTCATCCTGGACGTCCTGCTCGGCGACCCGCCGCTGTTCCCGCGCCATGAGGAGGTCGAGCTCAGCTGGAAGATCCTCGATCCCGTGGAGCAGTACTGGGCCACGGAAGGCGGCCCCGTGGAGCAGTATGCTCCCGGATCCTGGGGCCCGGCCTCCGCCGACGCCCTGCTCGCCCGCGACGGACGTGTCTGGAGGCGCCCGTGATCATCGATCTGCCCGACACCACCACCAGCCAGGTCGCGAAGAACCTGGTCAAGGCTCGCGAAGAGGGCGGCGTGGTCGCGCTCGGCCGCGTGCTCACGCTCATCATCGCGGCGCCGGACGACGCGCTCGAGGCAGCGGTCGACGCGGCGAACGACGCGTCCCGCGAGCACCCGATGCGCGTCATCGTGCTCACTACGAGCGAGGGCGAGGCACGTCTGGACGCGCAGATCCGCGTCGGCGGCGACGCCGGCGCGAGCGAGGTCGTCGTGCTGCACGCCTACGGCGCCGCAGCAAGCAACGAGGAGAGCCTCGTCACCGGCCTCCTGCTGCCCGACGCCCCCGTCGTCGTCTGGTGGCCAACACTGGCGCCGGAAGCCCCTGCCGAGTCGCCGCTCGGACGCATCGCGCAACGCCGCATCACCGACGCGGCGACCGCGACCGACGTGCGGGCGCAGCTCGAGGTACTCGGCCGCACGCACGTCCCCGGCGACACCGACCTCGCCTGGACCCGGCTCACGCACTGGCGGGAGCAGCTCGCCGCTGTCCTCGATCAGCCGCCGTTCGACGAGGTGACCGCGGTCGAGGTGCGCGGTGCCGCCGATTCCCCGTCCACCGCGCTGCTCGCCGCCTGGCTGGGTCTCGCGCTGGACGTGCCGGTCCGCTGGGCATACGAGCCGATCGCGCAGTGGGCGCACGGCATCAAGTCGGTGCGGCTCACCCGTGCCAACGGCGACATCCTGCTGGAGCGCCCGGTACCGGGATCCGCGATGCTCACCCAGCCCGGACAGCCGGACCACGAGCTTCACCTGCCGCGGCGGACGCTGCGGGAGTGCCTGGCGGAGGAGTTGCGCCGGCTCGACCCCGACGCGCTCTATGGCCGCGTGATCACCGAGGGCTTCGCACAGCTCAGCGCGCCGGAGCCGGTGGCCTGACATGGCCTCCGACTCCCCCGCCAAGCGGGTCGTGATCGGCGCGGACGCTGCGTCCCTCGCCGGCCTCGTCGCCGACCGCTTCCTCGTGCGCGTCCAGGCGCGGATCAGGGATGGACGAATCGCCCACGTCGCGCTCACCGGCGGCAGCATGGGCTCCGCCGTGCTGCGCGCCGTCGCCGAGGACGCGCGGGCGGCCGAGGTGGACTGGTCGCTCGTGCACTTCTGGTGGGGCGATGAGCGCTTCGTGCCGGCGGACGACCCCGAGCGCAACGCCGGACAGGCGCGCGAGGCGCTCTTGGACCGGATCCCGGTCCCACCCGAGAACGTCCATGAGATGGCGGCGAGCGATGCGGGACTGAGCCTGGACGAGGGCGCGGCGGCCTACGCCGCGGAACTCGCCCGTTTCGGCGACGCCGAGCGCGCCTGGCCCTCCTTCGCCGTGTGCTTCCTCGGCGTCGGCCCGGACGGCCACATCGCGTCGCTGTTCCCCGACCGCCCGGAGATCACAGTGACCGACGCCGCAGTGCTGCCGGTGCGTGACTCCCCCAAGCCCCCGCCGGAGCGGATCACGCTGACCCGGCCGGTCATCAATGCCTCCCAGCGGGTGTGGCTCGTGCTCACCGGAGCGGAGAAGGCCTCCGCGCTCGGGCTCGCCCTGGCCGGCGCGAACTACGAGAACGTCCCGGCCGCGGGCGCCAAGGGGCGCAAGCGCACGGTGTTCTTCGTCGACGAGGCGGCCGCCTCCGAGGTCGCACCCGACCTCATCGACGTCGACTACTGATCGATACGGTCGTCCGACCGGACCGGATCCGGTACCCGCTCAGACGCCTGCGGATCCGTTCCCGCGCTCGTCGGCATCGCCGCCGGTGCGGGGCGGATCCTCGCGCCGGATCGGCGCGACGTTGGACGGCCATTCCGGAACGTCCCTCTGCGGAACTCCCGGGGAGGTGGATCCGCCCGAAGGCGTCTCGGTCACCGAAGGTCCAGGATCCGGGCGCGCGGCGGACGGCGTCGCGCCCCCGGAACTGCCCCGTGCGATCGGCAGCTCCTGGCTCTCGCTGACGACCTGAGGGTGGTAGCGGGCGAGCGTCACGACGCCCCAGCCGGCGATCGCACCGGAGATCCCGAACGCGACGAACACCCACGCGGGGGCGGCTGCGCCCTCCTCGAGGACGAGGAGACCAATCAGCACCGCGACCATCGGGTCGACCACCGTGAGGCCCGCGATCACCAGGTCCGGAGGACCGGATCCGTACGCGGTCTGCACGAAGTAGGCGCCTGCGGCACCCGCGGCGATCAGCGCGATCACGCACACGGCCGTGAGCCAGTCGAACTGCCCGGCCTGGATCCGGCTGATGACGGCCTTGGCGAGGGTCGCGACGAAGCCGTACAGGATGCCGGCGCCGGTCACGTAGAAGAGCGCGCGCATGCGGTGCCGCAGGATCAGCCAGCAGGTACCGAGCAGGATGATCACGACCAGCAGGATCGTCAGGATCGTGAACAGCTGGATCTCGCTGATCGCACGCTCCACCGCGAACAGCGCCGCGAACAGCACGAATATGAAGATGCCGCCGACGCACGCGAAGATCGACACGAGGGAGCGCTTGGTCGGCGCGACGCCGCTCACCCTGGCGTTCAGCAGAGTGGTGATCACCAGCGCGATCGCACCCAGCGGCTGCACCACGATCAGCGGGGCCTTGGTGAGCGCCGCGAGCTGGCAGATGATCGCCAGGGCCAGCATCAGGGTGCCGACGATCCAGGACGGACGCGTGAGCAGCCCGCGCACCTGCACCCAGCTGAGGCCGGTGGCCGCGTCGGAGCCGCTGAGCCGCTCCACCTTCTCCACGCCGCGATGCTGGTACTGCGCGCCGAGCGACATGAACACCGCGCCGGCGAGGGCGAGCGGAATGCCCATGAGCAGGCCGGGGTTCTGGAAGACCCCGGCGAGATGCTCGCCGACGTCGGCCGCCCCTGTGGTCCGCGTCATGTTCTCCAGCACGCTTCGAGCCTACCCGCCGTCGTGCGCCGACTAGGGTTGACGCGTGGCTGTGCTTCCGATTCGCATCATGGGCGACCCCGTCCTGCATTCCCCCGCCGACCCGGTCGGCGAGATCACCGACGAGATCCGCACCCTCGTGGCGGACATGCACGAGACCATGGACGTCGCCCCGGGCGTCGGACTCGCCGCGCCCCAGGTAGGCATCGGCCTGCGGATCTACGTCTACTCGTATGTGGACGACGACGAGAACCCTTGGCGCGGCGAGATCATCAACCCCGTGCTCTGGATGGCGCCCTTGGAGCCCGGCTCCCCCGACCCCGACCTCGAGTCCGAGGGCTGCCTCTCCTTCCCCGGTGAGCGGTTCCCGCTGCGGCGCTCCGAGCGCGTGCTGGTGACCGGCGTGGATCTGAACGGCGACGACGTGCGCATCGAGGTCGACGGCTGGCGGGCCCGCATCATGCAGCACGAGTTCGATCACCTCGACGGCATCCTCTACGTCGACCGCCTCGATGACGGCGACTGGAAGACGGTGCAGAAGATCGCCCGCAAACGCGGCTGGGGGCGCCCCGGCGTGAGCTGGCTGCCGGGCGTGGACGATCTCGAGGGCTGATCCCGAAATTTCAACTCGGGACAGAAATCCCCCTGGACAGACGTACTTTCTTGCAGGTTTGAAATTTCCTCTTCTGCACCGGTACGTTCTTAGCTGTCCCGCGTTCTGCGTGGATTCATAGCTTCTAGAGGGGGAATTCCCATGAACGACCGCGCTCTTCTCCGTCGCGTCGCCGTCGTCGGCTCCGCGCTGGTCCTGGCCGCCGGGCTCAGCGGCTGCAGCATGCTCAACAGCCTGCTCGGCAGCGGAGGCGGCGATGCGCCGCGCGACGACAAGTCCCAGGTCACAGCGAGCTCGAACATCGGCATCTTCAACCTCAAGCTCGGCGACTGCAAGATGAGCGACACCGGAACGACGATCAGCGAGACCGACGTGGTGCCCTGCGACAAGCCGCACGACGAAGAGGTCTTCTACGAGTTCAAGCTCGAAGGCGCCGAGTACGACTCCGACGCGATCGACGCCGAGGTCGAGAAGTGCGCCGGAGACGCGTTCACGACCTTCATCGGCGTCGCCTACGACGATTCCTCCCTCGACGTCTCCTACATGACGCCGACGAAGGACACCTGGGACTCGATGAACGACCGTCTCGTGCAGTGCATCGTGAGCGACCCGGCCGGTCAGACCACTGGCTCCCTCAAGGGCGCCGCACGCTGATCCTCGAGGATCCTGCATCTTCCGGAGGGGCTCGCCACGGCGGGCCCCTCCGTCGTCCCCGAGGGGCGCGCGGGGCGACGCGCCCGGGCGCCGGCCCGTGTCGGAGTCGGGGCGCATCCTTTGCTATAGTTGACGAGTTGCCCGCGAGGCGGGAAGCATTCCTCGGTAGCTCAATTGGCAGAGCAGCCGGCTGTTAACCGGCAGGTTCTTGGTTCGAGTCCAAGCCGGGGAGCTGAAACCCCTTGTGATTCCGCGGAATCACAAGGGGTTCTTGCATGTACGGACATCTCGGTTGGCGCGTATGGTAGCGCGAATACGCCAAAAACAGCCCTCTGGCGAGATTGACATACCAACGTTCCCCGTCGTTTCCCACTACTTACCGACGCGAGCGTTCGCGACCGCGGTACATGCCCAGCATGACCGCAAACACGCGCCCCGATCCCGTCGGACTCGAACGCCTCCTGAGCATCGACGAGCTCTCCGCCTACCTCGGCGTCCCCAAGCAGACCATCTACAACTGGCGGACGAAGACACCCGCGTACGGCCCGCAACCCATCAAAGTCGGCCGGGTCCTGCGATACCCGGAGACCAGCGTGCAATTGTTCGTCGACGCACTCAAAGGCTGATGCCCGCCGCCCGCCGTCCGGGCCAGCTGGGAAAGATAGTGCTGACCTCGGACGCCAACGGAACCTGTCGTGCGCGCGCACGGTACCGAGACGCCACCGGCTCTCAGCACTGGCTCCGCGGCGCCGGCCGGCGACGGCACCGCTGCGTTCACCTGCTTCGACGACAATCAGTCGGCCGGAGAGGGCGGCGGCAACTCGGTTTCGTCGCTGGAAGCGGTGATTGGTGGGCGGTGTGCCCGGCGGGTACTCGGAGCACACCACGCCGGCATCGCTGGTAGTGGCAAGCAGCGAAGCATGCCCGGACGGGTATGGCCGGTCCATCCCACTCGCTACGAGGACAGCGGCATGCCCGCCCGATTCCAGGGTGCGACGGGTTGCCGAACCGGCGATGCCGTAGCCGCCGGTTGTGAGAATGGTGCCGCCGAGACGGCTGTGGCCTTCTGCGAGTTCGGCGGCCGCATGTTCGCCGTAGGCGGTGGACGCCCGGGAGCCGTCAAACTGCGTGACCTGGTCCCGGTCGGCCAGCAGGCTCATGTCGCCCTGGGACCACAGCACGGCGGGCGCGTCCTTGCCGAGAGCGTTCAGCGACGAAGGCCAGCTGTCATCTCCGGGGATGTTCGGCGTGATGCCGTGCTCCTCGCACAGCCAGGCAACCTCGGCGACATCGGTGGCGTTGACATCGTGGGGCAGCGAGTCCTGCAGACTACGCACGACCCCAAGCAGACGTGGTGCATCGGAACGCCACGGGTGACCGGCGGGAAGCTTCTCGATGAAACGGGACAGCTGCCTCGCGATGAGGCCACGGCCGAGAGAGGGCTCGGATGGGAGGGCAACGTCCGGAGCGGCGCGCTCCTGCTCGCCGAACTGCCCTGTTGCCGTGCGTGCCGATTCGTGGGCCGCAGCTGCCGGTGAAGAGATGCTCATGACAGACATGTACCGAGGCGCCCTCGGTCGCGTTACATTGAGTCCACATACTGGTCAACGGTGAGTCCCGCCTTAGCAGAACCCATCCATGCAGTCGCCGCAGCAGACAAAGCTAGCCCGTGCGAGCAGGTATCCGTCGTCAGTTCCTGGACGACGGCAACCGTCGCCGCACAGCCGGCATTCACGAGCTTCCTGACCTTCTGTGCAAGCTCGTCGCCGAGTGCCTCAATCGCCGAAGAAAGGCCCATGGTGCCGGGATGAACATCCCCTTCCCACCTGAGCTCCTTCATCCACGAGGACCGCCGACGAACGGCGCCGCGTAGCCCGGAGGGTTCACCCCTTTGGAATCCGGAGTCTGGAGCGCTGCCAAGGACCGCAACCATCTCAGCAAGGTCGACCGTCTCGCTCTCAATGGCTAAGACGCAGTTGCGTAGCGTCATCTGCGATACCTCGTCGGACCATGATGGGGCGACACCACTGGGCAAGCCTGCGTCACCTCACCGTCGCGACGCCTCCGGCCCAATGAGTAATCCCGCCCCCTGGTTCGCAGACGAAGAGCTCACCGCTTGCCAAAGTCACCGACCAGGCTTCAAATGCCTCTGAAGGAAAGCACGTAAGGGTCACCCCATTGCCGAATCGGATTTGCAACTGACCTGAGTCGGTTGCGTCCACTCCGCCACAGAGATCATCGACCGTAGGCCCACGCCTCTTCGCGCACCGCAGGGCTGACCTACCCAGCGAAGGCCGCCTGTAGCGCGCCGAGATCGGTTGCGGAGAACGCAGCCGCGGGAAGGACCGCGACGAACGAGCCGCCTCTGCGCTTCAAAACAACAGTGCCGCCCACGATTAGCACTCCGGCCAGTAACGCGAAGGAAGTCTCGCCGCGGCTCAGCGCCGTCCATGTGCGCAGCACGTCGCCGTCGACCTCTGCCACCACGCGCGAGCCCACCGGATACTGCGCCCACACGACGCGAGAAGCGGACCTCCGCGTGATCACGACGAAAACGACGATCAACAGGATCGATCCGACCAGAGCCAGGATCAGCGGCTGCCAGGTGGCCGACGAGAACATCAGCCCGGTCCACACCGACAGGAGCGGTCCGAGAACGAGAACCACCAGCGCGGACGGGCGGCTGAGCGCGAATCGCGTGATGTCGCCGACATGTCGTTTGATCTCGGCATCGTCCATGACGACGCCGCCAATGCTCGGTTCAGTGATCATTGATTCCCCCAAGGATCGTGAGTAACGTTGCTCGCCTGCTCTTCAAGGCCGCTAGCTCTACGGTCACGGCCACTCCACTGGGCTCAGGGCGAACTCGAATCCCGCATGCCCCTCGCCAAAGCCTCTGCGTCATCTCAGCTTCCTGCCCCCAATGACCGGTCGGAACCGCCAAAGATGGTCTAGAACGTTACCTGCAGCGTCGTAGACCACGCAGTCGCCTGGGTGACGTACGGGGGTGACGAGCTGCGCCATACCCCAGGCCACGATCACAGCCGGGACACGCAGCCACCGTCGTCCGGCGGCGGGCATCGCAGCGCTCACAGCGCCGTCGGTCATGTAACGCCCTCTAGCGCAACGTGATGCACTGATTGCCCTTTGCGTCAGCATCCTGTGCAATCGCACCCGCGGTCATCAGGCCCACGGTGCTGGACAAGATGCCGAATGCAAGGTAGCCGCTCGCAATGGCCAGCAGCATCCACATCCGCGGCATCCGTTCGAAGGACTCCTCCCCCGACAAGCCATCCTCGCGATGAACGCGCGCGTATCGTCCCTGCACGAAACGCAGCACGCGAACTCGGAACAGCAGCGCCAACATGCCTGCCAGGATCGCGACCGCGCCTGCCACGATACACACCACAGAGAAGGCTCCCAATCGATTACTCTCGCCCGAAAATCCCGACGAGAATCGCGCCGACGCCGATGATCATCAACCACACGCCACAGAACCCCACCCATCACGGACTCGACCGCCGCGCCAGAACCTTCCCGGATGACCCGCACATGGCCCTGTTGGCATCCACAATGACGTGGAAGATCCGAACACGACGACGAATGATGAAAGGTCCACACGCAACCGCGGCGACCCCGATCACGATCGCCAAGTAGTTCTCAATCGTCACGTCGCACACCCTCATGCGGCAATAGCCCATCAAAAAGCCCTCGAAACACCCGAACGGCTTGCCACATGTCATCTCGATCGTCGACAAGAAGTATTGATCTTTCCTGATCAAGCGCAAGCGCGTAAATGATCTCGATCTGACCCCATTCACGACGCGCGGCTCGCAAATTGTCTGTCTGATGGCCAATCTCAAGAGCGTTCAGCGCGGCTCTTGTCCGAGCCTGCATGTCGGCCAGATGAGCCAGATCTCCGTCAAAGTGATCGAGGCTGTCAATAGCCGCCAAGATGAGGGCGATCTGAATCGGTTCCATACGACCAGGATCACCCCTCATGGTCGGAGGTCTCCGAAACTCACTGTTTCCACTTTCCCCTCGTCAGACTGAGCACCGTACAACGCATGGACTGCTCCAAAGGCAGCCAATATTTAGCCGCGACCAGAAGAAATAGCCCAAATTCTGCACTAGGCCTCTGGCCACGCATTTTGCCCTGAATGCAGCTCATACCCGCGCGCTGCATCTTCATCACTCGTCACCAGAAGAGAATCAGCACTGGCAATCGGTCGCCCTTCGGAATCCACGTCACCAAGGAAGACAACAATAGAATGCCCATTATCGAAGACGAGCCTGGTGCACCAGGGCGCCATTTCCCCACTGCCCGTTTCAATGTAGGAGTGATATTGGTCAACAACTGTGGCACCGAGGACTTCATGCCAGCGGACGCTTCGGTCGACCTTGAAGGAGTCAGGACCGGTCCTCGGGGGATTGAATACTTCACTTGTCAAGCACTCAATCCGATTACCGTTGAACCACCGAATAGTGTAGGCCGCGCCACTGTTGAAGATGAAGTTGACACCAATTGCACTGTAGTCAAATACTTCACTGAACTGCACCAGCTCATCGGAGGCAAGCCAGTCGTAGACCACGCGGACAAGACGAGACCGCTTAGGCGCGCTTCGCAGGATAGGGAAGTTCATTCTCAAAAGTTTCCAAAATACTGGAAGACGCCATTGACATCGAACGCAGCACCCCAACCATCCGGCGCGATATAGTATTTGCCTCCAACGAAAAGGCCATTCTCAATCGGTTGCGTACGTGTTCCCGGGTTGTAAAGGATTTCTTCCAGTATCGCTTGAGCCTGCTCGTTCTTGACTAGGGCGTTGCCTGTTGGCTTGGGAAATCCTCCCACCCCTCCGTGCTTGTCGAGTTCCTGCGCAGCCTTGGTCACGAATCCGTCGCCACGAGCCGACCTCTTGCCCGTCTCAGCAAGCTTCTGAACTTCGGTGGGTGTGCGTTCATAGTATCCCCCCTTACCCACCGGGCTCTCGGGGTTTCCCGGCCTGCTCGACCCAGCAATCGCGACGCCGTCCACTGCAATTGCGGCCGCGATGTCGAGGAACGGAAGAAGAGTGAGCGCGATCAGAAGCCCTTCCAGCTGCGTCTTCACGTCCTTTGCGATTTGTGCCGTGATGGGCAACTCGCTGTAGGAGACGCCATCCCAAACCGCGTGCGAGAAGTCGTTGTCCGGGTCAAGCACCACTTTCGCCGTCGGCGTCTTCGCTGCGGCAAACGCCGGCGATGCCGTCAAGGTCGTCGCCGCCACCGCTGCGATTGCGACCGCAGCCAGCCACCGGCGGGTCACTTCGACACCGCCCACGCCAGCACATACCCGTTCACGTCGCCAGTACTCCCCCGAGACTCCACCAGCGCATACCCCACGTTCTTCTCCCCCTCAGCAACCAACGGCGAACTCCCCTTGCCCGTCGCGGACAGCGCCGCCGTCGCCTGCGAGACCCCCGTGCTGTCGAAACCGAGCATGTACCCGAAGGTCACATCGCCGTCGCAGTTGCTCGACGGCTTCTCCGGGCTTCCGCCCGTGCCACCCCTCTTCGCCGCAGCCGTCGCGTACGCTTTCGCAGCAGAGTCGAGGCAGTCGCTCCGCGTCAACGCTTTCGCCTCAACGCTGGTGCGCGCGGAGGACCACACGTCATCGACCGTCGCAGCCTGCGTCTTGTCCGCCGCGAGAGCTGCATCCGTCGGCACAGGTCGTGGCAACGAGGACGGCAAAGTCTGCAGAGGCTCGCCCCGACCAGTTGCAGGATGCATCGAGCTGGACAGCGTCACGCCCAGCACTGCCACGGCTATTGCCGCTGCCCCTGCCACCCCAATGGTCCACCAGAGTCTCCGGTGCCGCGCCGAAACCGGCACGCTCGCGCGCTCGCTCACGTATCCCCCTACGTCCACCCCAGCAGCTATCGAAGCCGCGTGCAGACTACAGGTACTGATGCACGCGTTGTCAATACCGCAGTCATCGAGCGTTGCCGGTTCAGCAACCTCTACGCGATCGAACGAGATCGAAGGGACGCTCGCGGGAGCACGCTTGAGAGCATCGCACGCTCGCTGGGCGCGCACCTCCTCGCGCTCGATACCGACAACCGTGGAACGGTCCACGAAGCCTCCATCGAGATCTTCGATGCGCTGTCCAGAGGTGACGATCGCGCGACAGCCCAGGTTCTCGTACAGGTGTACGCGAACCTGCATGCCCTTGACGAGTTCCCCACGCTCGCCCCCCGTCTCGTAGTGAATCGACCCGGGTTTCCCGGAGGGCGGTGTTGGGCCGCGACAGGCTTGTCGTGCCCTTGGGAAGTGGCCTGGTCACAATGACATCCTTCCTGTCCAGCCCTCCCGGCTAGCCATGCTCGATGTCACCTGTTCCTGCACCAGACCCTCTTGTGGTCCTGCTGTTGCGCATCTTCGGTGTGATCACCTGTGGGTGAAGAGGTTGGGGCCTCTCCTTTCCCAGACGCTTTCGGGCCTTCGGGCACCTCGCGAGCGCCGCGGCGCCGCGCCCGAAACGCTCCCCGCCGCTGCCGGAAACGGCGTCGAAACACCGGACTGAGATGCTCCTCTCGACCGAGTCTTGCGGACCGGCGTCGCGATGGCGGGATCCCCGGTTCCCTGCACCGTCCCGTCTGCCGGAAAGGACAGCCCATGGATCCGCTCGCCACCTTCGTCCTGGTCGGATCCCTCGTGGTGGGCGCGTCCTGGGCCGCCCCACGGCTTCACCTGCCCGGCCCGCTGCTGCAGCTCATCCTCGGGCTGCTGGTCGGGCTCATTCCCGCGGTGCAGAGCATCCACCTGCCCTCCGATGCCGTGCTGGTGCTGTTCCTTCCTGCGCTGCTGTTCTGGGAGGCGCTGATGACGCCCTTGCGCGAAGTTCGACGGGATCTGAGAGTCATCCTGCTGTTGAGCACGCTGCTGGTGGTCGCCACGACGTTCGGCACGGCGGGGATCGGCGTCGCGCTCGGCTGGGGATGGCTGCCCGCGCTGGTCCTCGGCGCCGCGCTGGCTCCCACCGACGCCACGGCGGTCGGAGCGCTCGCCCGCGCGCTCCCGCACCGGAACATCGTCCAACTGCGCACCGAGAGCCTGATCAACGACGGCACCGCGCTCGTCATCTTCACGATCGTGATCGGACTTGCCGGCAGCGGCACCCACTACTCCGGTGCAGAGGTCACGTGGCTCGTCGCACTGGCCTACGGCGGCGGCGGGATCGTCGGGCTCCTCGCGGGCTTTCTCGGCACCGCCGTGCTCCGGCGCCTGAGCGACCCCCTCCTGCACAACGCGGCGCTGGTCCTGGTGCCGTTCGCCGCATTCCTCGCCGCGGAGCAGATCCACGCGTCCGGCGTCATCGCCGTCGTCGCCGCAGGCCTGTACCTGAGCCGCACAGGGCCGCGCTCCGGAACACCGCAGTCCCGCCAGCAGCGGGACGGCTTCTGGATCCTGGCGACCACGACGCTCAACGGCGCTCTCTTCGTCCTGATCGGGATCGAAGCGCAGTCCGCGATCCGATCCGTCTCGCCGCAGAGCATCCCCCTGCTGCTCGCGCTCTGCGTGCTGATCTGGATCGCCATCCTGCTCATCCGGTTCGTGTTCCAGATGTTCACGACCTGGACGATCCGGCTCGTGGATCGGAGCCCCGCGCAGCGCAGCAAACGGATGACGCATCGGGCCAGGGTCGTCTCGACCGTCGCCGGGTTCCGCGGCGCGATCTCCCTGGCGGTCGCACTCGCCGTGCCCGCCGGGATGGCAGGGCGCGCCGAGATCGTCTTCGTCGCCACTGGCGTCGTCATCCTCACGATCCTCGCCCAGGGCCTGCTCCTGCCGGTGGCCATCCGCTGGGCGCGGTTCGAACCCGATTCGATGGTCTCCGCCGAATTCACCCGCGCGCACCGGACCGCCCTGCTCTCCGCGATCCATGCGACGCCCGCCCTCGCACAAGGGATCGACGCCCCAGACCACGTCCGCGACCGGATCATGAACGAGTACCGGGAACGCCTCGAGAGGATCGACGGCTCGCCCGACCCGGACCGCAGCACCCGGCGCGACCTGGATCGCGACTACGCCGCACTGAGTCTCGCTCTCGTGGATCACACGCGGGACATCGTGATCCGCCTCCGCAACCACGGCACCATCAGCGATGTCACGCTGCACCGGCTACAGTCACGTCTGGATCGCGACGCGCTGCACCTCGCCCCCGCATCGACGGAACGACACGAGTGACGCTGGTGCGATCGCGGGCCGGCGCCGATCCGCTCTCGGGACGCGCATGTGGTCCCGGCGCCGTGCTGATGGCTCCCGGGGTCGGGCTCCGCACGCTCAGACGAGGGGCGCGGTCCCGGTCGCGATTACCGAGTAATCCCAGAGGCGCGCGCTGTCCGCGGGATCCAGCGCCCAGGACTTGACTCCGCCGGTGACCATGTCCATGTCCGCGTCGAGCGCCCGGAGCGCGACGTCGTTGTCCTGCGTGTACACGCCGCTCAGATCCGCGAGCTCGGGAGAGGTCAACGCCCAGACGGCGGTCGACGCGCCCTGCTCCGTGGTCTTCAGCCGCAACGCGGGACTCGGCGCTCCGGACGCGTCGGCCCACCCCAACGCGATCTGGTCCTCCGTCGAAAGATGCCGTTGCAGCGGGGTCATGATGTTGCCGGGATGCACCGAGAACGCCTGCACGCCGATCTCTCGACCGCGCTCCGCGAGTTCGGCGGCGAACAGCGCGTTCGCGCTCTTGGACTGTCCGTAGGCGAGCCAGGGATCATAGGGCTCTGAAGCGAAGTGCAGGTCGTTCCAGCGGATTCCGCTGGTGAAATGACCGGCGGACGACATCATGACGACGCGCGCCCCGTTCTCGCCGAGGAGCGGCAGGATCCCCCCGATGAGCGCGAAATGGCCCAGATGGTTGACCGCGAACTGGTACTCCCATCCCTCACGGGTCCGCTTCTCCGGGGAAGCCATCACTCCCGCACTCGCGATGACGCCGTCGAACCGCCCGCGCTCCTCGAGAAGATGCTGCACGAGCGCGTGGATCTCGCGCTGGTCCGACAGATCCGCCTCGAGCACGGTGACGCGCTCGATTCTCCGGGTCGTTTCGGCGGCGAGCCCGACGCGGCGCGCGAGGACGACGACGGAGGCGCCCGCCTCGGAGAGAGCCCGCGTCATCTCCAACCCGATGCCGGAATAGCCCCCGCTGATGAGCACCCGCTTGCCGGCGAGGTCTACTTCGCCGAGAACATCGGCTGCGGTGTGGTCGCGGGTGAAACGCGAGGGAAGCGGATGCTGGCGTGCGAGGCGGGTCTCGATCGAAGTCATGATGCGACCGTAAGACCTAGAGTGAACTCTATGTCAAGTGCGAGCGACCACGAGGTCGCGTCATCCGGACCGCAACGTTATTCGATCGGCGAAGTTTCCCGGATCACGGGGGTCGGGGTTCATGCTCTCCGCTGGTTCGAGCGGGAGGGGCTCTTCCCGATGAAGGTGGAGCGGACTCCCGGCGGTCAACGGGTGTTCGATGCCGACATCGTCTACTGGATCACGTTGTGCACGACGCTGCGAAGAACCGGCATGCCGATCGCCCGGGTCCAAGAACTCGCCTCCCTCATCGAGGCCGGTCCCGGGAACGAGGCGGATCGGATGGCGCTGCTGGAGGCGCATGAGGCGACCGTCCGTGCGAGGATCCGCGATCTGGAAGAGTCTCTCGCCGTGATATCCGCGAAGACCGCCATCTATCGCTCGAACCTGGAGGCGGGCACGGCGGGCGGTCTCTGGGATCCGACGACACCGCGGGATCCTCAAGATCCGCCGGGGTGAGCCCTACGGCGTGAACGTGGATCCGGAGAAGGCCGAAACCCTAGTCGTGATCGCCGTGCACGGTCCGCCCGGTCATGTGTTCGATCCGGAACCGCAACGGCAGATCCCTGCCGGTGCCGGCCCACGGCGAGACGCGGGGCAAGACCGCCCCCGCGTCTTCCTCCGCGACGCGGGAAAGCCGGCCGTGCATCAGTACGCTCCAGGCCGTGCGGGAGAGCGGAACATGGCTGTCGACTTCGAACGCCACCTCGGCCGGCGACTCCGAGAGGGTGCCCAGGAGTCCCTCGGCGGTCGTGCGCAGGAGCAGATCCCGCCCTGAGACCACGAAGTTGACGGGAAGGATCAGCACGCGGGCGTCGTGCAGGAAGCCGATCCGGCCGACGGTCGTCGCAGTGAGCAGGTCGTAGCACTCCTGCTCGCTGAGTTCGATGATCATCTCCCGCTCCTATCGAACGACGGCCGTGACGGTGGCCGGATGAGCGATGACCTCCTGGCTGATCGATCCGAGCAGAAGACGCCGGATCGCCCCTCGCCCGCGGGAGCCCACGACGCAGAGTCGTGCCGCCGCGGCGAGTTCGTCGAGCACACGGGAGGGAAAGCCGCTCTCGACGACGGGAACGATCGTGAGATCGGGGTAGTCCGTCGACAGGCCGGCGAGGGCGATCGCGAGGATCTCCTCGGTCGCCGTCTGCATGTTGTCGATGTACGGCTGCGAGTAGCCCACGAGGCCGTATCCGGGTGCCGTCAGCGGTGTCCACACCGACACCGCGGTGAGCGGCTCACCGCGACGGTCGGCTTCGGCGGCGGCGAAACGAAGGGCGCTCTCGGAGATCTCGGATCCGTCGACCCCGACGACGATCCCCCTCCGATCGGCCAGGTCGAAGTCCGGGACGACGACCACGGGGCAGTGCGCGGCGGCGGTGATGCGGACGCCGTGGAACCCGCGGACAGACGGCGACGATCCCCCCTGATAGTCGCTGCCGATGACCAGCAGCGAGGCGTCCTCCGACGCGGCCACGAGTCGCTCGACCGGGCTGCCGGCCTCTACCCGTACGCTCACATCCACGCCTCGCTCGGCGTGCCGCTGGACGAACTCCTCGAGGAAGGCGCGCGCCGCGGCGGTCGCGTCCGCCAGCGGGCCGCCTTCGCCGAGGGTGCCGATCGCTCCCCCGACGACGGACACCAGCTCCACCCGCTGCGACCGTTCCGCGGCACGTGTGATCGCCCACTCCACGACGCGTGTCGCGACCGGTGCGTCCGAGACTCCTACAACGATCATTTCCTTCATGACACGTTCCTCTCATCTCCGCCCACTTTCGAGAGTAGTCAGAGAGGACCGCGCCGTGCAGGGGTCGCGGCCGTATTTAAGGTCCCCGCCTGCGACACCGACACCGCATCGACGACGGGCCTACGGCCTCGGTCGGCGAGTCAGCGCGCGTGCTCGGTGCCCGGAGTCCAGAGCAGATCCGCGCCCGCACCACGTGCGACCACGTGCCCCTCGCGGATCATGAGCGTCTCCGCGCCGAGCTCGCGCGCGAACGCCGCGTCGTTGCTCACCAGCAGAGCGGCCATCCCGCGCTCGGTGCGACGGCGCGTGATCGCGGCGAAGACCACGGGGCGCACCTCCAGATCGAGGTTCGCCAGCGGCTCGTCCGCGATCAGCACGGTCGGATCCAGCACCAGGGCGCGGGCGATCGCCACGCGCTGGCGCATGCCCGCGCTGAGCTCATAGGGGAAGGATGAGGCGAGACCCAGTGGCAGATGCAGCTCGTCCAGCAGGGTCGCCACCCGGATCGCCAGCGCCTTCACGTTCACGCGCCGCTCGCGCTGCAGGATCGGTTCCGCGATCGTCTCCTGCACGGTGAGCTGGGGCGTGAGCAGCGCCCCGGCGTTCTGCGGCAAGTAGCCGGCCCGGTAGGTCAGCTCCCGCAGCCGGCGTCCGGGGTGACGCACGGACACGCCGCAGACCGTGGCGGAACCACCGACGACACGGATCGACGGATCGGCAGCGCCCGCGAGAGCACCGACGAGCGTCGACTTTCCGGACCCCGTCGCACCGGCGATGCACATCAGCTCCCCCGCGGGCAACGCGAACGTCACGCCGTCGATCGCCCTCGTCGGCGCGGAATGCCCGATCCGGTCGATCACGATGTCCTCGCAGACGATCGCCGTCGATGCATCCCCCGTCGCACGTGCCATGCACCCATCCTGCCCGATGCGCGGGGGTGCCGGGCCGTGCTTCGCGGCGGGCCTCAGTTCTCGATGAAGCGCTGCCGCTCCGCGTCGATCTCGACGATGCGTCGCGCGATCGAACGAGCACCGTCGGAATCTGCGGGCAGCCGCTGGATCGCGCCCAGCAGCTCGTGCTTCTCCCGCTCCAGACCGCGCACGATGAGCCGGCGGCAGAGGTCCGTCGCAGACGCCCTGGCGCCCTGTTCGTCCCGCGCGGGGAAGGCGGCCATGAGAAGTTCCCCGCCCAGCCCGCGGTAAGGCTCCCGCACGGCGTCCACGGCCTGCAGCGCCCATCCCGGCCGCTGCCGGTCGGAGATCTGTGCGATCGCCTCGCGCACCGCGTCGAGCGCGGGCACCGCGAACGGCATGGTCATCGCGCGCTGCAGGAGCTCCGCATCGAGCTGATGCCCGTACTGCAGCGCCCCCATGAGCGCGTCGCGCTCGAGCGGCGCATCCCCCGTGCGCGGAAGCGTGGCGAGCGTCATCACGGGCACGGGAACGGAGGCAGGCGCGTCGGGCGCACCCGGACGCGCGCCGGCAGCCGGAGCGGTCGAGCGCTGCTCGTGCGCACCGGAGCCGCCCTGGCGACGCTGACGCTCGTGCCGGCGCACCTCGGCGTGCACGTCGGTGGGGTCCATGCCGAGACGACGGGCGAGGATCCGCTCGTACTCGGGGCGCAGCAGAACGTCACGGATCTCGGCGACGATCGGCGCCGCCGCGCGCAGCGCTCCGACCCGCCCCTCCGCGGTGCCCAGATCGAAGGATGCGATCTTGCGGTCGATCACGAACTCGAACATCGGCACCTTGGCCGACATGAGGCCGCGCACAGCCTGGTCACCGCGCTGGAGACGCAGATCACAGGGGTCCAGACCATCGGGCGCGACCGCGACGAAGGTCTGCGCGTTGAACCGGTCGTCCTCGGTGAACGCGCGCAGCGCCGCCTTCTGGCCCGCCTCGTCGCCGTCGAACGTGAACACCACTTCACCGGCGGCGGAGTCGTCACCCATGACCCGGCGCAGGAGCTTGATGTGCTCCGCGCCGAATGCGGTGCCGCAGGTCGCGATGGCGGTGGTGACGCCGGCCAGGTGGCAGGCCATCACGTCGGTGTAGCCCTCGACCACGACCACGCGCTTGGGATCGCCGCGCGAGATGTCCCGCTTGGCCAGATCCAGTCCGTAGAGCACCTGCGCCTTCTTGTAGATCGGTGTCTCGGGGGTGTTCAGGTACTTCGGACCCTGATCGTCGTCGTAGAGCTTGCGGGCCCCGAATCCGATGGTCTGGCCCGTCACGTCGCGGATCGGCCAGACCACGCGCCCGCGGAACCGGTCGTAGACACCGCGCTGCCCGGCCGACACGAGCCCCGCGGCGGTGAGCTCGTCGCGGGTGAACCCCTGCGCGCTGAGTGCCTTGAGCATGCCGTCCCAGCCGCGCGGCGCGTAGCCCACCCCGAAGTGCGCGGCGGCGCCCGCGTCGAACCCGCGCTGACCGAGGAACGCGCGCGCCGACTCGGCCTCGGGGCTGAGCAGCTGGCCGCGGAAGAACTCCGCGGCCGCGGTGTTCGCCGCGTAGAGCCGGCTGCGGCCGCTCGTCTCCGGCGCGGGCCCGCCATCCTCGTAGTGCAGCGTGTAGCCGACGCGCGCGGCGAGGCGCTCGACGGCCTCGGTGAAGCTCACGTGGTCCATCTCGCGCAGGAACGAGTAGACGTCGCCGGACGCGCCGCATCCGAAGCAGTGGTAGTAGCCGACCTGCGGGCGCACGTGGAAGCTGGGGCTCTTCTCGTCGTGGAAAGGGCACAGGCCCTTCATCGACCCCACGCCCGCGGACTTCAGCGAGACGCGCTCCCCCACGATGTCGGCGATGTTGGTGCGCGACTTGACCTCGTCGACATCCGCCTGCAGGATCCGCGGCATCAGCGCCCGCCGTGTTCGGCGTCGACGAGCGCGGCCCGAGGCGTGTGCGCCGGGCGGGGCCTGGCGTGCCGGGGAGACCAGATCCCGACCTCGGCGGGGTCGATGTCGCCGACCAGGCGGTTGTGCCAGTCCACCGCGGTCTGGTCCGTGAGGCTCGCGACCTGGTCGACGACCACCCTGGCGCGCTCGGCGTCGGATCCGGCCGCGTGGAAGTCGGCGGCGAACGCCGGCTCGAGCACGTCCGCACCAGCCGTCCACAGCGCGTCGGTGGACCACAGTGCGTCGGCCAGGCGCTTGAGCACCCGTCGCTGCTCCTTGTACACGCCGCGGCGGGCATCGATCGTGACGATCGCCTGGCCCATGATCCCCTTGAGCACGGCGATCTCGGCCTCGATGACCTTCGGCACGACCACGTGCGCGCTGTACCGGGCGAGGCTCGCGCCGGGGTAGGCCTCACGCGTCGCGGAGACGGCGGCGCGCGCGAAGCGGCCGATCATGTCGCTCGTGAGGTTCTTCAGCCGGGCGAGATCGCGACGGGAACGGTCGAAGGAGGACAGCCACATCGGCTGCCGGGTCAGTCGGTACAGCGCGTCCGCGAGGTCCTCGCGGGTGAAGTCGTAACCCACCCACTGCTGCACCCGTCCGACCAGCGCATGGTGCTCCGCCGGATCCGCCAGCTGCGCCACGTCGAGGTAGCCGTTGACGATGGCATCCTCGAAGTCGTGCACCGAGTAGGCGATGTCGTCGGAGAGATCCATGATCTCGGCCTCGATGCAGCGCAGGCGGCCCGGCGCGCCCTCGCGCATCCAGTGGAAGACGTCCTCATCATCCGGATACACGCCGAACTTCAGCCTGCCGCCGGGATCGGGCAGCGGGCTGTCCACGGTCCAGGGGTACTTGCAGGTCGCGTCCAGGCTGGCCCGGGTCAGGTTGAGCCCGACCGAGCGATCCTGGTCGTCGAGCACCTTCGCCTCGAGCCGGGTGAGGATCCGCAGCGACTGCGCATTGCCCTCGAACCCCCCGATGTCCTCGGCCCAGTCGTTGAGCGCGCGCTCCCCGTTGTGCCCGAACGGCGGGTGCCCCAGGTCGTGGCTGAGGCACGCGGTGTCGACGACGTCGGCGGAGACCCCGAGCGCAACCGCGAGCTCGCGTCCGACCTGCGCCACCTCGAGCGAGTGCGTGAGACGGTTGCGGGCGAAGTCCGCCGTGCTCGCGGGGCTCAGCACCTGCGTCTTCGCCGCGAGACGGCGCAGCCCCGCAGAATGCAGCACGCGGGCGCGGTCGCGGGCGAAGTCGTCCCGTTCGGAGCGGTGGGTCTCGGCGAAGAAGCGGGCGGCGTCGTGCGCGTCGTAGCCGTCGACGCGCACGACGTCCTCAGCCGCCACTGTTCTCGACCTCGGCGCCGCGCATCATGTCGGTGACCTCGGAGGCCACCTCGCGGGAGTCCAGCCAGCCGTCCGGCAGCGCCGTGCGCTTCGGCGTCCCGGCGCGACCACGCTGCCCCTCGGCCGGCGCGCCGGGATAGGGGGCGTCGCCCAGCGTGGCGAGGATGTCGTCGATCTCCTGCAGCGTCGAGACGCGGGCGAGCGCCGCCCTGGTCTCCCCGCCGACGGGGTAGCCCTTGAAATACCAGGCCACGTGCTTGCGGACGTCCTTGCAGCCGCGGTCCTCATCCTCGAAGAACTCGACGAGGAGTTCCGCGTGCCGCCGGAAGGCGTCCTTCACGAAGCCCAGGGTCGCGTCGACCTGCACCGCGTTCTCGTCGCCGAACGCACCGGCGAGCTCGCCGAACAGCCAGGGCCGGCCGAGGCAGCCTCGGCCCACCACGACGCCGTCGCAGCCCGTCTCCGCCATCATCCGCACGGCGTCGTCGGCACTCCAGATGTCGCCGTTGCCCAGAACCGGGATCGAGGTCACCGCTTGCTTGAGCTCGCCGATCGCCGACCAGTCCGCATGCCCGGAGTAGTACTCCCCCGCCGTCCGCGCGTGCAGCGCGACCGCGGCGGCCCCGGCGTCCTCCGCGGCACGCCCCGCGTCGAGGAACGTGAGGTGATCCTTGCTGATGCCCTTGCGCATCTTCACGGTGAGCGGCACATCGCCCGCGGCCTTGACGGCGCGGTCGACGATGTCGGCGAACAGTCCGATCTTCCACGGCAGCGCGGCGCCGCCGCCCTTGCGGGTCACCTTGGGCACCGGGCAGCCGAAATTGAGATCGATGTGATCGGCGCGGTCCTCCGCGACGATGATCCGCACCGCCTCGGCGATCGTCTGCGGATCCACCCCGTAGAGCTGGATCGATCGCGGAGTCTCGCTCTCATGGTGCTGGATGAGACGCATGGTGATCGCGTTGCGCTCCACGAGCGCCCGCGACGTGATCATCTCACTGACGTACAGGCCGGCGCCGTACTCGCGGCAGAGGCGACGGAAGGCCGTGTTGGTGATGCCCGCCATCGGGGCGAGCACGACGGGGACGTCGATGCGCAGCGGGCCGATCTGCAGGGGCCGGACGGAAGCAGGGGCGAGAGTCATATCCTGTCCATTGTCCCAGATCCGGAGCCTCCGATCCCCGTCGCTCATAGGCTGGGGGATATGCCTGAGACTCCGCTGCGCCAGATCCCGTTCACCGACGCCGAGGGCGGCACCCGCACGCTGGACGACTACGGCTCAGGTCCGGTGCTCGTGGTCAACGTCGCATCGAAATGCGGGCTCACGCCGCAGTATGCGCAGCTCGAGGAACTGCAGCGCCGATTCGGCGAACGCGGCCTCACCGTGGTCGGCTTCCCCTGCAACCAGTTCTTCGGTCAGGAGCCCGGATCCGTGGACCAGATCCTCGAGTTCTGCTCCACGACCTACGGGATCTCGTTCCCGATCAACGACAAGGTCAAGGTCAACGGACGAAGCGCCGCCGACCTCTACAAGAGCCTGAAGCAGGCCGAGGACGGTCACGGCAAGGCAGGACGCGTGGAGTGGAACTTCGAGAAGTTCCTCGTCGCACCGGACGGATCCGTGCGGCGGTTCCGCCCCCGCCAGGTCCCCGACGACCCCGAGATCGTCGCCGCCATCGAGAACGCCCTGGACTGACCCCCACCCGCGAGACTCCATCTGGGCGACGAGACTGCACGGATCAGCTGCAGTCTCGTCGCCCAGATGGAGTCTCGCGGGTGAAAAGGGTCGGGCGGGTCAGGGCTCGAGGACGGAGGCGCCGGCCGCGTCGGCGTCGGCGTCGGCGCGCTTGGACCAGAGGTCGCGCAGGACGCCGGCGAAGGCCTCGGGCGGCTGGGCGCCGCTGACGCCGTACTGCCCGTCGATCACGAAGAACGGCACGCCCTGGATCCCGTAGGCCTGGGCCTGCGCCTGGTCCGCTCGCACGTCGGCGAGGTGCCGCTCGGAACGCAGCGCCTCGAGAGCGGCGTCCCGGTCGAGCCCGACTTCGGCCGCGAGGTCGGCCAGGTCCTCGACGCGACCGACGTGACGACCCTCGATGAAGTACGCGGACATGAGCCGCTCCTCCATGTCGTGCTGGCGACCGTGCGCCTTGGCGTGGTGCAGCAGCTCATGGGCCTTGACCGTGTTCGTGTGCTGCAGGAGGTCGAAGCGGTACTCGAGTCCCGCCTCCTTCGCGACGCCCGTCACGCGGTCGAGCATCTGCTCCACCTGTGCGCGCGGCATGCCCTTGTGGCCGGCGAGGAAGTCTGCCTCGTCCCCCTCGAAGTCGACCGGGGTGTCGGGTGAGAGTTCGAAGGAGTGGAAGGTGATCGTCACCTGCGGCGCGTCGTCGTCCTCGGCTGTGGCGGCGAGCCCCGCCTCGAGATTGCGTTTGCCGATGTAGCACCAGGGGCAGGCGATGTCGGACCAGATGTCGATCGAGATGGGTTCACTCACACGTCGATTCAACCGCATGTTCTTCGGGGATATTCCGGATGCTAGCCTCATCCGATGTCCGCCGACCAAGCACCTGTGCCGTCCGCGCCGCATCGGATCCTCATCGCCGGCGTGACGGGAAGCGGGAAGACCACCCTGGCGCGGCGGCTGAGCACGATCCGGGGTCTCCCCCACGTCGAGCTGGACGCGCTCTTCCACGGCCCCGGCTGGACACCTCGTCCTTCGTTCCTGGACGACGTCCGCGCGTTCGCCGCCACGGAGCGCTGGGTGACCGAATGGCAGTACACGAGCAAGGGCACGGATCCGATCCTGGCGCCGCGCGCGGACCTGGCGATCTGGCTCGACTACCCGTATCGCGTCGTGCGGACACGGCTGCTGCGGCGGACGATCTCGCGGAGCGTCCTGCGCAGCGAGCTCTGGAACGGCAATCGCGAGAAGCCGCTATGGGCGATGCTCCGCCACGGACCTGAGGAGAACATCCTGCGCTGGCAGACGACGACTCTGCACAAGTGGCGTGAGCGCATGCCCGAGATCGCCTCGGAGCATCCGTATCTGCCGGTCGTCCGGTTCGGGCATCCCCGCGAGACGGAACGGTGGCTGCGCACGCTGCCTCGTTCGTCCTGACGCGCGGGCGCGCAGGATCCGTTCAGAACGGCTGAACGCTCAGAACAGCAGAGCAGCGAGGCGCTTGCGGGCGGTGACGACGCGCGCATCCGCATCGCCGACCAGGCCGAACAGCTCCACGAGGCGCTCCCGCACGCGACGCTGCTCGTCGGCGGGGACCGCCGTGAACAGATCGAGCAGGCGGTCGAACGCATCGGCGACATGGCCGCCCGCGACATCGAGGTCGGCAACCGCGAACTGGGCATCGATGTCCGTCGGCACCGCCGCGGCCGCGGCGCGAGCCTCGTTCAGATCGAGGTCCTGCGTGCGGAACAGCAGCCGGACCTGTCCGAGACCCGAGCGGGCCTCCTCGTCACGCGGATTCTCCGCGAGGGCCTTCTCGTACGCCTCGATGGCTGCGGCGAAATCGCCGCGCTCGATCGCATCGAAGGCGGCCTGGTGCAGCGGCGGCAGCGGCTGCTCGACCGGCTCGGCGGGCTCGCCCTGCTCCGCGTTCTCGCCGACCGGGATCGTGCCGGTCACACCGTGCTGCGCCGCGAGCTGCAGCAGCTGAGCGAACACCTCACGCACCTGCTCCTCGGGCACGGCACCGGTGAACAGCGGAACCGGCTGACCGGCCACGAGAGCGACCACCATCGGGATCGACTGCGCACGGAAGCCCTGGGCGAGCTGCGGATTGGCGTCCACATCGACCTTCGCGAGCACCAGGCGGCCCGCGAGCTCGGTCACGACCTTCTCGAGCACCGGGCTGAGCTGCTTGCACGGCCCGCACCACTCCGCCCACAGGTCGACGACGACCGGAACGCTCTGCGACAGCTCGAGCACCTGCCCGAACGTCGCGTCGGTGACATCCACGACCAGCGGGAAGGCGCCGCCCTCTGCGGGTGCCTCCGCGGGAGCATCGGGCGCCGGCGCGGCAGGGCGGTTGCGCAGCGAGGAAAGGTCGACGGCGCCGCGAAGCGCGGCGGCGGACAGCTCGGTCATTTGATCTCCGTCACACTCTGGAGCTGCTGGGACGCGGCCAGCAGCGTGATCTTGGCATCGGATCCCTGCGCGGGCACGGCGAAGAAGAGCTGCACGCCGTACACGGACACGAAGCCGGTCGCCGACTGATCGACACCGGTCAGGGCCTTCGCAGAGGGGTTCTTGTCGAGCTTGATCACGGCATCCGCCGACGTCGGCTTGATCGTCTGCGAGTCGTCGACCGTCACCGAGACGATCGCGCCGCTGTCGATGCTCGACATCGACACCGGAACCTCGGTGCCGGCCGTCGCCGCGAAGGCGAGGGTCGACGTCGTGTCGGCGTTGGCCTCCTTGAGCGCCTGAACAACCGTCGCCCGGCTGTCCTGCACGGACTTGGCGAAAGCGAGCGCCGACTTGTCGAACTTGTCGTAGAACTCGCTCTTGTCGCCCTGATCGATCACGTTCGCGAACTCCGAGGCCAGTTCATCCGGCGGGACCACGAGGAACGGGGAGTCGGGCGGGGTGAGCTTCGCGCCCAGCCATGCCGGGGCCATGTTGGGCAGCTTCGCGGACGCCTGCATCTCGGCGACATGGGAGATCTTGTAGTTCGACCAGGGGTCGGACTGCGTCATGGTCATGATCAGCGGAGCGACCTTGTCGTCGCTGCCGTGCTCCACCAGCATCAGCACGGTGCGCGGCCACGAGTCGTATGCCTGCGGCACGAGGATCTTGACCTTGTCGGCCGGGATCGTCGCGGGCAGCGCGAAGTCCGCGACGCTCTTGTGGACGGCGTACGCCGTCTTGCGCACCGCGAGGGCCGGACCCTCCAGCCGGGTCTCCGCCTTCGCGGCGTCGAGGTTCTTGTCTGCGTCGGCGAGGGTGCCGGAGATGCTCTCCAGGATCCGGGCGGCCTGCGCCTCGGTGACCGCGGGGGCCTGCTGGCCCGCTTCGACGGCCTGGGTCTCGGTCGGGGTCGGAGTGGGCGATGCCGCGGATTGCGGCCAGATGTCGGGCGTGCATCCGCTGAGCAGCGCGGCGGTCACGCCCACGGCGGGGATCAGCAGCAGGGCGCGGCGGCGCTTCGGCCCCGTGGCGCGACGCTCCCGCACGACCCCGTCCCGATTCGCGGCCGGATCCGTCTCCGGCGGCGTCCGCGAACCCGTGGCTTCCGGCGCGGCTTCAGGAGCGGCGTCCTCGGGATCGGCGGTCTCAGGCGCCGCGTCCTCAGGCGCCGCGGTCTCACGCGCCGCATCGATCGCAGCGCGATCAGCGACGTCGATGGGCTCGGTCACCGGGAGGGGCGGCGGAGCCTTGCGGCGCGGGCCGCGACCTCGACGCGAGTGCCGGATTGCGAGGATGTACAGCACCAGGCCGAGCAGGAGGAAGGCCCCGCCGGCGACCATGAGCGGACCGGCCCACGGCGTCGCCGTGTCGAGCGGCCACTTCAACGCGACGTCGGAGGGCGCAGCGGTCTTGCCGTCGGACGCGATCAGCACGCTCACCCCTTCCGGCACCTGCATGCGGTCGACCAGGGAGTTCTTGTCCGTGAAGCTGTCCAGCCACAGGTCGGATCCCGCCGGATCCCGCTGGGCGTCCTTGCCGTCCTCGCTCTTCGCGGTCGGCTCGACCACCTTCGCGGTGGTGGAAGTGCCGTCCTTGGCGAGCGTGATCCGGTTGTAGCTCGTGTCGCTCAGCCAGGCTTCGAGATCCGCGGTGCGGGCCTGAGCGACGAAGATCGTGCCGTCGCCGTGCGCGACGAGCGTCTGCTCGCCCGGGTGGGCGCGGAGCACGGCGGAATCGATCACCGTGAACGCCTGCGGAGCCTTGACCGAGAGCTCGGCCGTGACGTCCTTGGGGCCGAGGAAGATGGTCCGCTGAGCGATACCCGTCCCGATCAGGACGGCCGCCAGCACGAAGGCCAGAACAGCCCATACAAAACGCACGAAAAATCCCCTCCGCGATCCACGGGTAGGCGCCCGGGATCTCCGCTCGACGTTTCAGACTAGCGAAACGACCTGTATGGATGCCACGAGAGGCCCCTCCGGCCGCTCAGCCACGAGCGCCACAGCGACGCTCCACGGCTCCGGGAGCTCTGCCGGTTAGGCTGAGGGACCGAGCCAGAGGATCTCATGAAGCTGCACAACCCGTTCCGCACCGCGCTGGTGGCGACCCTCGGCGTGGGCCTGGGGATCATGCTCATCCAGAGCGTGCAGTCCCTGTCCACCATCCTGCTGTACGTCGGCACAGCCCTGTTCCTGAGCCTCGGCCTGGATCCGATGGTGAGCTGGCTGACCCGGCGTCGGCTTCCCCGCTGGGCGGCGGTGCTGATCACGATCGTGGTGGTGCTCGGGGTGTTCGCGGGCATCGTGCTGATGGTGATCCCGATCCTGGTGAACCAGATCTCGCAGCTCGTCCAGCAGATCACCGTGATCGTGAACAGCGGCACGGCGATGGCCGACTTCAAGCACTGGCTGGAGGATCTTCTCCCCAATCTCGACGTCGACACCGTCTTCGGCTACATCAACGACTGGCTCAACAAGAATCTCGGCGACATCAGCAGCTCGATCGGCCAGGGGGTGATCGTCGTCGGAGGCGCGCTCTTCGCCGGGATCAGCGGCACATTCATCGTGCTGATCCTGACCATCTACTTCACCGCGGCGATCCCCTCGCTCAAGGGCGCCGTGTACCAGGTCGTGCCCGCCTCCAAGCGCGACCGGTTCATCGACCTCGCCGAGCAGATCACCGCCTCGGTGGGCCACTACGTCATGGGCCAGGTCGCGATGGGCGTGATCAACGGCGTTCTGAGCTTCATCTTCCTGTCGATCATCGGGGCGCCCTTCCCCATCGTGCTCGCCGTGATCGCCTTCTTCTTCTCCCTGATCCCTCTGGTCGGCACGCTGACCGGCTCGACGCTCATCGTCCTGCTGTGCCTGATCCCGGGACTCGGATCTCCCCCCTGGGCCTGGCTCATCGCGGCGGCCTACTACCTCGTGTACATGCAGATCGAGGCCTACGTCATCTCGCCGCGCGTGATGAACCGCGCAGTCGCCGTGCCGGGGGCCGTGGTCGTGATCGCCGCTCTGTCCGGAGGGGCGCTGCTGGGACTGCTCGGCGCGCTCATCGCGATCCCCGTCGCGGCCAGCATCCTGATCATCTACCGTCAGGTGCTGATCCCGCGGATGAACGAGCGCTAGCCCGTCAGGCCGCCGGCCACTCCCGCGCAAGAGGGAGCGCGGAAGGGTTCACGGCGGCGACGATCTCATCCATCACGCGACGAGTCTGACTCTCCCCCACCCAGAGGTGCTTGCCGCCGTCCACCGCGATGAACTCGGCGTGAGGGATCGCGGCGAAGCGCTGCTCGGCCTCGGCCGGTCGCAGATAGTCGTCGAGCTCGGGAACGAGCACCACCACGCGCCGGTCGTCATGAGCCCAGGCGGCGACCTCGTCCGCGGTCGCGCGGTGCAACGGAGGCGAGAGCAGGATGACGCCCTCGATCTCGTGCTCCCGGCCGTACTTGAGCGCGAGCTCGGTGCCGAACGACCAGCCCACGAGCCACGGCCGAGGCAGGCCGCGCTCGCGCACGAACGCCATCGCCGCGGCCACGTCATGCCGTTCCGCCGCTCCGCCGTCGAAGACGCCTTCGCTCGAGCCCCGCGGCGAACTGGTGCCGCGCGTGTTGAAGCGCAGGACGGCGAGATCGGCCAGCGCCGGCAGCCGCGCCGCCGCCTTGCGCAGGATGTGCGAGTCCATGAAGCCGCCCGCGGTGGGCAGCGGATGCAGCGTGACGAGGGTCGCCGCCGGGGCGGAGGCCTCGGGGAGGGCGAGCTCCCCGACCAGGCACAGTCCGTCCTGGGTGCGCAGCTCGATGTCCTCGCGCCGTGCGGGCAGCGCACGGGGTCCGCGGATCTCCACGTCAGTTCTTCTTCCAGCAGCCGTTGTGCCAATGGCGGCGCGCCGCCAGATCAGCCGCATCACCCAGCACACCGTCCGCACGCCAGACCACCAGATGCGCGGTGTGCGCGGGGATCACGCCGCGGCACCCAGGACAGATGTACTCCTTCTGCGCCTGCGCCGCCGTCAGAGGCTGGACGTACCACTCGGCGCCGCCTCGCACCTCGGTGCGCTTCCACCCGGCGATCAGCCGGTCGAGCGCATCCTCGCGCGGGCGCTCTTGACGTCGTCGATGCGGGCGTGGCATGGGTGAGCGCTGCTCACCACCAGTTGTTGGCGGACCAGAACGCCACCGCAGCGCCCCAGCTGCCGTAGCGTCCCACGGCATAGCCGTTGCCCCAGCGCAGGTTGTCGACGGGGTCGTAGCCGTTGCCCGGCACCTTGCTGCACGGGAGCGCCTGCACCAGGCCGCACGCGCCGGATCCGCTGTTGGTGGCGTTCGGGTTCCAGCCGCTCTCGCGGCTGACGATGTAGTCGACGTAGCCCCAGTCGCTCGAGGCGATGCCGGCCGCGGCCATCCACTCCGCCGGAGCACCACCGCCGCTGTAGTACATCGGCCCGGCATCGCTCGAAGAAGAAGAAGAAGAAGAAGAAGAAGAAGAAGAAGAAGAATCGCTGGATGCGACCACCGGCTCCGGCGTCGGGGTCGGGGTCGGCTTCGGCGTGACGTAGACGTCGAAGGACTCGCGCGTCTGCGCCGTCGGCGTCGCGCCGTGGACGGAGACGGTGATGTTCTGCGCATCGCGGGACGCCAGCGAATACGCCGTGGTCACCGCGGCCTGCGCCGGCTCCGAGGCGGACATCGCGAGCCCCGCGGGCGCCACGATCGCGACGGAGAAGCCCACCACCGCGAGCCCGGCCAGCACGGCGGAGGTCGCACGCCGTCCGGGGTGCGATTTCGCCTTCGGGCGGGATGCTGTGGCTGCGTCGTTCTGCGCGGCGCCTCGGGAGCGCGCCGCAATCGAATCGTTATCGGGAGTCACAATGGGTCCGAGTTTAGCCAGCCGAAGCTGAAATCGCCATGAGAATCGCCGCGATGCGCTCCGCGCCCTGATCCGCCCCGTTCAACGGATCGCGAGCAGCACGTCGATCGTCGCGTCGAGCAGTGCGTCGACCTGCTCCTCGCGGTAGCCCCGACGCTGCATCCGGAACGCGGTCTGGCGCACCTGCTCCGCGGTCAGCGCGTCGCCGTCCCGGAGGAAGCGCACGACCCGCTTGGCGACGTGATCCACCTCGTCGATCCGGTAGCCGAAGGTGAGGAGGCCGGTCCGCGCGAACTTCCGTCCCTGAGGGCGGCTCAGGTGATCCAGGATCACCTGAGCGTCCGTGCGCGCCTTTCCGACCCACGCCGAGGCGCCATCGGTGGAGACGACGAGAGCGCGCTCGCGCTGCGCGAACGCCTCCTCGACCCTGGCCAGCGCGGCGTCCACAGCGGCGATGTCGTAGCCGCCGCGTACCAGCGGGAACGAGGCCGCGCGGATGTCCGCGGATCCGACCCCATCGGCGTCGTCCTCGAACGCGCCGCGTGCGCGCGCCAGGAACGTGTCGACAGCGGCGCGCTGATAGCCCTTCTCACGCCGAGGGACCACGGGGAAGCTCACTGCGGCGCCGGACATGGCGCGGTCGGACGATGCGGAATCGGTCATGCTGCCGCCAGAGGGGTGAGGAGGAAATACAGGGCGAGGGCGATGACGGCGGAGGGGAGCATGCTGTCCAGCCGGTCCAGCAGTCCGCCGTGACCGGGAAGCCAGGAGCTCATGTCCTTGATACCGAGATCGCGCTTGAGCAGCGACTCCCCGAGGTCGCCGATGGTCGCGGAGGCGACCAGGCCGGCGCCGAGGATGACTCCCGCCCACCACGGTACGCCGAGCAGGTAGACGCCCACGAGTGCGCCTGCGACGAGGGATCCGAGCACGGCGCCCGCGAAACCCTCCCAGGTCTTCTTGGGGCTCACCCGCGGCGCCATCGGATGGCGTCCGCCGCGTCCGAACAGCAGGCCGGAGGCGTACGCGCAGGTGTCGGCCGCGACCACCACGACGATGAGCGAGAGCACCCACCACTCCCCGCGCGGCTGACGCAGGAGCATCAGGACGAGGGCTCCGAGGAACGGCACGTACACCTGGATGAACCCGCCGGCCATCGCGTCCGTCAGGACGTCGCCGTAGGTGCGTCCGTCCTTCGCGATCATCTGCGAGACGAGGCGCCAGACGACGACGCCGAACACCGCGACGAAGAGCATGACCCAGGTCAGCCAGGGATCGGCGAAGTAGCCGCCGGCGGCCAGCAGGGCGCCGAGCACGAGCTGCGGCCACAGGTCGACCTTGCGCCCGCCGCTGCGCAGCGCGAGCACCAGCTCCCAGACGGCGAGCAGGATGATCGCGAGGCCGATCACGACGAACGACCACTTCGCGAACAGCAGCGAAGCGAGGATCACGCCGCCGATCAGCAGGCCGACACCGATCGCGACCACGAGGTCGCGGCCGGTGCGCTCCTTGATGCGCTCGTTCGCCTGATCCAGCTGGTCACGGGCATGCGAGACGTGCGTCTCGAGCTCCGCCTTCTTCGCCCGGAACTGCGCCTGCAGGTTGTCACCGGTGCGCGCGGGCGCGCTCTCGCCGGTACGCGGCGGAAGCGGCGGCCGCGGGGGGATCCTCGACGCGTCGTCGTCGGACGGGGTGCTCATGGACGGTCTCAGACCTCGAGCAGCTCGGCCTCTTTGCGCTTGACAGCCTCGTCGATGAGGTCGACGTGCTGGCGCGTGAGGGCATCGAGCTCCTTCTCGCCGCGAGCGATCTCGTCCTCGCCGAGATCGCTCTTCAGGCCGTCCAGCTCATCCTTCGCCTTGCGACGGATGCCACGGACGTGCACCTTCGCGTCCTCGCCCTTGCTCTTCACGAGCTTGACGTACTCCTTGCGACGGTCGGCTGTGAGCTCGGGCATCGTGACGCGCACGATGTTGCCGTCGTTCGTCGGGTTCGCGCCCAGGTTCGGCATGTCGCGGACCGCCTGCTCGATGGCCTTGAGCGCCGACTTGTCGTACGGCGTGATGATCAGCGAACGCGCCTCGGGGTTGGCCAGCGACGCGAGCTGGGCGAGCGGAGTCGGCGTGCCGTAGTAGTCCACCAGGACCTTCTGGAACATCTGCGGGTTGGCACGGCCGGTGCGCACCGTGCTGAAGTCCTCCTTGGCGGCCTCGACGGCGCGCTGCATGCGGGAGGTGGTGTCGGCGAGGACATCCGCGATCACGGTGGCTCCTATTCGTCAGGGGGTTGCGTCCCCAGTCTATCGGGGAGGATGCACGGATCCCCGGCCAGACGCCCTGCGGCGCGGTCCGGGGATCCGATGCGTTCAGGCGATGACGCGGGTTCCGATCGGCTCGCCCAGCAGCGCGCGGGTGATGTTCCCCGCGGGCTCCATGCCGAACACGCGCATGTCCATGCCGTTGTCCATGCACAGGCTGAACGCTGTGGAGTCGACGACCTTGAGGCCGCGCACGAGCGCATCTTGGAAGGTGATCTCCTCGATCCGCTCCGCCGACGCGTCCTTCTTCGGGTCGGCGGTGTAGATCGCGTCGACGCCGTTCTTGGCCACGAGGACCTCGTCGGCGCCGATCTCCAGCGCGCGCTGCGCGGCGACCGTGTCGGTGGAGAAGTACGGCAGCCCCGCACCGGCGCCGAAGATCACGACGCGGCTCTTCTCCATGTGCCGCTCCGCGCGGAGCGGCAGGTACGGCTCCGCGACCTGGGTCATCGCGATCGCGGACTGCACGCGCGGCGAGGCGCCCGCCTGCTCCAGGAAGTCCTGCAGCGCGAGCGCGTTCATGACGGTGCCCAGCATGCCCATGTAGTCGGCGCGGGAGCGGTCCATACCGCGCTGGCTCAGCTCCGCACCGCGGAAGAAGTTGCCGCCGCCGACGACGACCGCGATCTCGACGCGGTCGGTGGCTGCGGCGATCTCCCGGGCGATCTGGCTGACGATGTCGGGGTTGACCCCGAGCTGGCCGCCGCCGAAGGCCTCACCGGAGAGCTTGAGGACGACGCGACGTCGACCCTGTCGTTCGGTCATGGAGTGCTTCCTCTCATCCGTGGAACAAACTACCGTGCGCGAGCACGGAAGATCTCGGGAGATGCGCCGTGCGACGCATCGAAACCCGGGGCATGACGAAGGGGTTCGGATCCTGGTGGATCCGAACCCCTTCGATGATGCTACGCGCCGACCTTGAAGCGGGCGAAGCCGGTCACGTTCAGACCGGCGTCCTTCGCGACCTGGCCCACGGACAGCTTGTTGTCCTTGGCGTAGTCCTGCTCGAGCAGGGCGACCTGCTTGAAGAACGCGGTCACGCGACCCTCGACGATCTTCGGCAGGGCGGCCTCGGGCTTGCCCTCGTTGCGGGAGATCTCGGTGACGATCTCGCGCTCCTTCTCCACGTCCGCGGCGGGGACGTCCTCACGGGTGAGGTAGGAGGGGTTCGCGAACGAGATGTGCTGAGCGATGCTGCGAGCGGTCTCCGCGTCGTCACCCGTGTAGGCGACGACGACACCGATCTGCGGCGGGAGGTCCTTGCTCGTGCGGTGCAGGTACACCTCGGTCTTGTCGCCCGAGATGGTCGCGACGCGACGCAGTTCGACCTTCTCGCCGATGATCGCCGCCTCGTCCGAGATCAGCTGCTCGACGGTCTGGCCGCCGGCGTCGGCCGCGAGGGCCGCCTCGACGGAGTCCGCCTTGATGGCGGCCACGGCGTCGGCGACCTTGTCGGCCAGCGCGATGAAGCGATCGTTCTTCGCGACGAAGTCCGTCTCGCAGGCGAGCTCGACGAGCGTCACGGCGCCGTCCTGCTCACGGGCGACGACGAGGCCCTCGCTGGTGGAACGGTCCGCGCGCTTGGCGTTGCCCTTCGCACCCTTCAGGCGGAGGATCTCGACGGCCTTCTCGACGTTGCCGTCAGCCTCCTCGAGCGCCTTCTTGGTGTCGACCATTCCCGTGCCGAGCTGCTCACGCAGCGCCTTGATGTCGGCGATGGTGAAGTTGGCCATGTTGTGGTGGCTCCTTGCTTCGTGTGTGTGCGTGGTGGTTGCGAGCCGGCCGGCTTGCGCCGGCCGACGGACCGCGATTACTTGTCGGCGGACTCGGCGCCGGCGTCCGTCGCCTCAGCCTCGGTCGACTCGGCGGCGGCGACCTCGGTCACCGTCTCGTCCGCGGCAGCGGCGATCGCCTCGTCGTGCGCGGCGGCACCGGCCTCGTCCGCGGCGGACTCGGTCGCAGCGGTCTGCGCCTCGCCACCCTCGAGCAGCTCCTGCTCCCACTCGGCGAGCGGCTCGGCGTCGCCGACCTCGGGGTTGTGCTTGAGCTGCAGGCCCTCGGCCGCGGCGTCGGCGATGATGCGGGTCAGCAGCGAGACGGAGCGGATCGCGTCGTCGTTGCCGGGGATCGGGTACTGGAAGTCATCCGGGTCCGCGTTGGTGTCGAGGATGCCGATCACCGGGATGCCGAGCTTCTTGGCCTCGTCGATGGCGAGGTGCTCGCGCTTGGCGTCGACGACCCACAGGGCCGACGGGGTCTTGGTCAGGTTGCGGATGCCGCCCAGCGACTTGTGCAGCTTGTCGAGCTCGCGCTTCTTGAGCAGCAGCTCCTTCTTGGTGAAGCCGCTGTTCGCCGGGGTCTCGTAGTCGAGCTCCTCGAGCTCCTTCATCCGGGCGAGGCGCTTCGAGATGGTGGAGAAGTTGGTGAGGAGGCCACCGAGCCAGCGCTGGTTCACGAAGGGCTGGCCCACGCGGGTGGCCTGCTCGGCGAGGATCTCCTGCGCCTGCTTCTTGGTGCCGACGAAGAGGATGGTGCCGCCGTGCGCGACGGTCTCCTTGACGAAGTCGTAGGCCTTGTCGATGTAGCCCAGCGACTGCTGCAGGTCGATGATGTGGATCCCGCTGCGCTCCGTGAGGATGAAGCGCTTCACCTTCGGGTTCCACCGACGGGTCTGGTGTCCGAAGTGAACGCCGCTGTCGAGCAGCTGGCGGATGGTGACGACGGCCATGGTCGTACTCCTTGTTGGTTGAGGTTGTGCTGCCGATCGAGCGATCGGCGATCCTGGTGCCCGGCGCGCACTCCGCTCTCTTTCGAGAGACCTGTGGAGTGTTCGCCACGGTGAACGCTGTGGGCACGCGTAGTCACCCCGACATACGGGATGCCCTGCAAGCATATCAGGGTCGGGGCCTTGGATCGCGCGCGTTCCGCCCGCACAATCGCGCCGCGCCGCGTGCTTTCCACCGATTGCGCAGACGCCCCTCCGCGCGCGGATCGAGCGGCGCAGGATCGGGGCATGCCCCGATCCTCTCCCTGCTCTGTCGCACCCGCCCCCGCTCGCCGCCCCTCGATTGTCGCGGTCGCCGTCGCGACCGGGCTGCTCGGCGGCCTCGTCCCGGTGCTCCTCCCGGCTGCGACGCCCGTGGCGATCGCCAGACCCTCGGCGATCGCCAGGCCTGTGGCCGCTCCGGGCGGAGCCGCCGTCGCGGGGGTCGCCCCGGGCGCGCGCCGAGCCGTCGGCGATCCCGATCCCCTGCCCGCCGGCGACTGGCTGTGGCCGGTCGAGGGCGCGCGCACGGTGATCGCCCCGTTCCGCGCGCCCGCGCACGACTACGGACCGGGCCATCGCGGGATGGACGTCGCGGCGACCCAGGGATCGGTGCGGGCGCCGGCGTCGGGGGTCGTCGCCTTCCGCGGCGTGGTCGTCGACCGGCCGCTCCTGACCATCGACCACGGCGACGGCCTCGTCACCACGCTCGAGCCCGTGCGGTCCGACCTGAGCGCCGGGGTCGTCGTACGGCGAGGAGATGCGATCGCGACCCTGTCCGTCGGCGGACACACCCCGGCGGGCGCGCTGCACGTCGGCGTGCGGTGGAACGGCGCCTACATCAATCCGATGCTGCTGTTCGGCGGGGTGCCGCGTGCGGTGCTGCTCCCCTGCGGTGCCGGCGGCTGCTGAACGCGTCACGCACGGGCGCGAGGACGCTCCCCGACGGCGCCGTCAGGCGCGGAGTCGTCACGCGCGCGGATGCGCCAGCCGGTAGCTCGCGGTGAGCCGCTCCGCCGAGACGTGGGTGTAGATCTGCGTGGTCCCGAGACTCGCGTGACCGAGGATCTCCTGCACCGCGCGCAGGTCGGCCCCGCCGTCGAGCAGATGCGTGGCCGCGGAGTGGCGGAGGGCGTGGGGGCCCACGGTCTCGGCGCCGATGACGGGCGCGAGCACGCGGGCGACCAGTTCGTACACCGTGCGCGGTCCGAGCGCTCCCCCTCTGGATCCGCGGAACAGCGCAGGGCCCGGCCGCTCGGCACGCGCCACGAGCACGGGGCGCGCCCGGCGCAGATACTTCGCCACCGCGTCGCGCGCCGGAGCGCCGAACGGCACGACGCGCTCCTTGTCTCCCTTGCCGAGCACGCGCGCGGTGCCGCGGTCGAGGTCGAGGTCGTCGACGGCCAGCCCGCACAGCTCGGAGACGCGCATGCCGGATCCGTACAGGAGCTCGAGGATCGCGCTGTCCCGCAGCCGGATCGGATCCCCGTCGAGCGCCCCGTCGCGCGCCTCGTCCAGCAGCACCCGCATCGCGTCGGCCGAGGCGACCGCCGGCAGCGTGCGCCCGCGCTTGGGGGTCACGAGGCGCAGCGCGGGGTCGATGCCGACGAGGCCGGTCTCGGCCGCCCAGGAGAAGAACGAGCGCACCGCCGCGGTCCGACGAGCCAGCGTCGAGCGCGCATCGCCGCGCTGCGTGGCGCGCCACAGCCAGTCCCGCAGCGCCTCCAGGTCGACATCGGCGAGTTCCGCATCCGCCGTGGAGGCGGCGAGGTCTGCCAGATCCGAGCGGTATGCCCGCACCGTCGCCAGGGAGAGCCGGCGCACCTGGGTGAGGTGCGTCGTGAACGCCGCGGCGGCCTCGGATACGCGCATGGCTCCAGCATGCGCTCCTCTGCGCCGCAGCAGCAGGAGCACGCGCGGGCGCGGTATCGACTCGGTGCAGGATGCCCTCACCGCAGGACACTGCGCCACCCGCGTTCGGAACGGACGGCGCCGCCGTCCAGCTCGAGGACGCCGAGAAGCGCCTCCACGCGATCGATGCTCAGCCCGCTGCGCTGCGCCAGCTCCGTGCTGCCGCGCGCCACGCGCACGTTCAGGGCATCGGCCAGGCGCACCATGTCCGGATCCTCCGCACGCCTCGTCGCCGCGACTGGCGCCCCTCCGAGCAACTCCCGCACGTCCGCCACCGACGTGACACAGCACGCGTCGTAGTCGCGCAGCAGCCGATGACATCCCGCCGACGCCGTCGAGGTGATCGGCCCCGGCACGGCACCGAGCGGCCTGCCGAGAGCGGCCGCATGCCCCGCGGTGTTCAGGGATCCGCTGCGCTGCCCTGCCTCGACGACGATCGTCGCGGCGGAGAGCGCGCTGATCAGCCGGTTGCGAGCCAGGAACCTCCACTTCGTCGGTGCGACGCCGCACGCGACCTCGCTCACGAGCGCGCCGCTCGCGGCGATCCGCTCGAACAACTGCGCATGCCCGCTCGGGTACGGCCGATCCACGCCGCCGGCCAGCACCGCCACCGTCATGCCGCCGGCGCGCAGCGCAGCCCGGTGGGCGGTGCCGTCGATTCCGTACGCGCCTCCGGAGACGATCACGCGCCCCTCCGCGGCGAGCTCTCCCGCGAACTCCCCCGCCACGTGCTCGCCGTAGCTCGAGGAGGCCCGCGCGCCGACGAGCGCCACGCCGGAGCCGGCCAGCGCCGCAGGGTCACCCCGCAGCCAGAGCGCGAGCGGAGCGTGCGCGCCGAGGTCGGCCACGGACGGCGGCCATTCCGGATCCGTCGGGAGCAGGAGCCTCGCACCGACGCGCGCCGCCGCTCGCAGGCCGGCCAGATGCGGTTCCGGATCGAGCCGGGGCGCCCATCGACGACGCCCGTCCCGAACCGCCCCCGCCGCGGGGCGTTCGTCATCCGCCGGCATCCCGGAACCGCCGTATCCGCCTGCCACCATGTCCAGCGCCTCCGTGGCCCCGAGGGCCGCGACGAGGGCTCCCGCGACGCCGTCGCCGGGCTCGGCGACGAGGCCCCAGATCAGAGCGTCCCGGACGCCGGGCTCGCCGGCGTCGGGGCGGATCCCCACGGCTGCCGCGAGGAAGCGGGCGTCTTCGCGCACGTTTCGCAGCGCGGCTCTCATCTCCGCGGGGCTCGGGGTACGCCGAGCCGTGGGGGCGAGGTCCGGACCCGCCGCCGTGCGTTCCGCGTCGTTCATGTCATGATCCCCTTCTTCAGGAAGAGCGCACGTCCGACGTGCGCGAGCCCGGGGGCGTCCGCGCCCGCCAGATCGGCCACCGACCACGCCATCCGCAGCACCCGGTCGTATCCGCGCAGCGTGAGGGCGCCGCGCTGCAGCGCTCGGTCCAGCGGCGCCCGCGCCTCGGCCGGGAGCCGGAACTCGCCTTGGCGCAGCCAGGTGCCTGGCACGTGCGCGTTGAGACGCCACGGCGTTCCTCGCCATCGCCGCGCCGCGCGGTCGCGGGCGGCCTCGACCTGCCCACGCGCGTCGGCCGTCGAGAGCGAGCCCCGCTCCTCGGCTGTGGCCTGGACCGCGGACACGCGGGCGACCCGCACCTCGATGTCGAGCCGGTCCCTGATCGGCCCAGACAGCCGCGCCGCGTAGCGCCGGATCGCGGATGGCGGGCAGATGCACTCCTCGCCGATCACCCCGAATGCCCCGCACGGACACGGATTCGTCGCCAGGACCAGCTGGAACCGCGCAGGGAAGCGGGTCGTGAACGCCGCCCGATGGATCTCGATCATGCCTGCTTCGAGGGGCTGCCGGAGCGCCTCCAGGACGCCGCCGGGCGCCTCGGCCGCCTCGTCGAGGAAGAGCAGTCCGCCGTGCGCGCGGGCGATCGCCCCCGGACGAGCCGCGCGCGATCCGCCGCCGATCAGCGCCGCGATCGACGCGTTGTGGTGCGGGGCGACGAAGGGCGGGCGACGATCCAGCCGGGTGACGCTCTCCCCCATCAGGGAGCGGATCGATGCGGTCTCGAGCGCGACCTCCTCATCCAGGTCGGGGAGTATCCCCGCGAGCCTGCGCGCCAGCATGGTCTTGCCCGCGCCCGGCGGCCCGGAGAGGAGCAGATGGTGGCCGCCGGCCGCGGCGGCGACCAGGGCGGAGACCGCCTCGTCCTGGCCGATCACGTCGGCGAGTTCCGGCGGCGGGCCGCTCGACGCCTGCGTCGCGACGGCCCGCACCGGCTCCGGATCCCCGGGGTCGGCGAGGTCGGCTCCGTGCAGCAGCGCCACATGCGCGAGACTCACCGCCGCGTGCACCTCGAGCCCTGGCACGAGTCGCGCCTCCGCCTCGTTCGCCACCGGGACGACGGCACGCCCGAATCCGGCCTCCCGCGCCGCGTGCAGCGCGGGCAGCACCCCGGGGACGGGTCGCAGCCGCCCGTCCAGGCCGAGCTCGCCGAGGTGCACGGTGCGCGCGAGCGAGGCCGGATCCAGGGATCCCGCCGTGCCGAACGCCGCGATCGCGATGGCCAGGTCGAACGCCGACCCGTGCTTGGGCAGGCTGGCCGGCGAGAGGTTCACCGTGAGCTTGCGCCGGGGCAGGTCGAGGCCGCTGTTGCGGCACGCGTTGTGCACACGGCGCACGGCCTCGCCGAGCGCGCGATCCGCGAGCCCGATGAGGTCGAAGCCCGGGGTCTGCTGCGAGAGATCGGCCTCGACGTCGACCATGTGCCCGTTCAGACCGGTCAGCGCGACGGACCAGGTGCGCGCGGTCATCGCAGATCCCGCAGGTGCTCGAGGCTGCCGGCTGCCGGGTCCGCGCCCACGATCCCGATGGCCTCGAGCCGCAGGGCGCGCCCCGCGCTCGCCATCGGATGCGCGCGCACCCAGACGTGCACAAGACGCCACAGCCGCTGCCGCTTGCGCTTGTCGATCGCTTCGAAGGGGTGCCCGTAGTCGAGCGTCCGCCTGGTCTTCACCTCGACGAACGCGAGCCCCCCGTCGCGCTGCGCGACGATGTCGAGCTCGCCTTCATCGCACCGCCAGTTGCGGTCGAGGATCCGGTATCCGAGTCGGGTCAGGTGCTCGGCGGCGCGGTCCTCCCCCGCGCGTCCGAGATCGTCCTTGGCTGCCATGACAGACAGCCTGCGTGCCGGCAGCCGCGCGTGCAGCCCCGTTCGCGCAACCGGTGCGGAACCGGCAGATTCACTCGCCTGGGGAGGACGACCGCCCCCACGGCACCAGCTATTACCGAGTCGTCCCCATCAGCGCACACCATAGGGTCCGCTGATGGGGACGACTCGATGCTTGGAGAGTGCCCCCGTCGAGCCAGAGCTCTCGGGGCTTTGCGCTCCCCGGTCCGGGATCACTCTCCGTCGAGCGAGAGCTCCTGGGGCAGTTCGAACTCGCGGCGCGACAGCTCCTCGACGTTCACGTCCTTGAACGTCAGCACGCGCACCGACTTCACGAAGCGGTCGGCGCGGTAGATGTCCCACACCCAGACGTCGTTCATGGACACTTCGAAGTAGAAGTCGTGCTCCGTGTCGCGGCGCACCACGTTGACCTCGTTCGCGAGGTAGAACCGACGCTCGGTCTCGACCACGTACTGGAACTGAAGGACCACGTCGCGGTACTCGCGGTACAGGGCGAGCTCGAGCTCACGGTCGTAGTCGTCGAAGGCGTCGTCATCCATGATCCCCCCATCCTACGAGAGCCGCCTCGGCAGAGCCGCATTCTCGCGGGTGCTCAGAACAGGGTGGGCGCGTCGGCGATCGCCCAGGAGGAGCGGTGATGGCGCGTGAGACCCCGCAGCCGGATCGCCTCGCGGTGCTCGCTGCTCGCGTAACCCTTGTTGCGGTCCCACTGATAGTCCGGGAACTCGGGAGCGAGCTCGACCATGAGCGCGTCGCGCGCCACCTTGGCCAGGACGGAGGCCGCCGCCACGGATGCGCAGTCGCGGTCCGCCTTGATGATCGAGCGCACGGTCAGGGGTCCGGGGTGCACGGCGGAGACGTAGTCGTGATTGCCGTCGAGGATCACGAGTGCCGATGAGGCCTCCCACGCCTCTCCGCACGCGGCGATGATGGCGCGGGAGGCGGCGAGGCCCAGCGCGCGCATGATGCCGACCTCGTCGATCTCGGCGCTCGTTGCCCATCCGACGGCGCTCGCGGGAGCCCAGGCTCCGGCGCGATCGGCGACCTCGGGCCGGCGCTTCTCCGGCACCAGCTTGGAATCCCGCAGCCCCTGCGGCACGCGGCGCCGGGCCGCCGCCGCGTCCACGACCGTGGCGCCTACGGCGACGGGACCGGCAAGGGCGCCCCGTCCGACCTCGTCCAGGGCGATCAGATGGGAGTGCTCGCGCAGCAGCCGCCGCTCGAGGACCAGGCTAGGCTCGACGACCGCCACGGCGGCGCCCCTGCGGCTTCTGGCTCGACACTCCGTTGAAGACGGCGTAGTGGCCGTCGATGAGACCGAACCGGTCGAACGGCCAGGTGGTGAGGAACGCGCGCCCGACGATGTTCTCCTTGGGCACGAACCCGCCTCCCGGCTGGTCCTGGTGATACCGGGAGTCCTCGGAGCGCGTGCGGTTGTCACCGAGCACCCACACCGCGCCCTTCGGCACCGTGACGTCGAATGGGACGCTGGACGCACGGGAGTCGCCTACGCCCGGCTTGAGATAGGACGACTCGTCGATCGGGGCTCCGTTGACGGTGATCTGCCCCAGCGAGTTGCAGCACACGACGTGGTCGCCCGGCAGCCCGATGAGCCGCTTGACCAGATGGTCGTCCGAATCGGGGGCGGCGACGCCGATCAGCGTCAGGAACCACTCCCCTGCCTCGAGCAGCGGCGATCGTGGCGTCTGCGGCGGCGCCGGCGGCAACCAGCCGCCCGGATCCTTGAAGACGACGACATCGCCGCGGTGATAGCCGTTCCAGTGCGGCGTGATCTCGTCGACGAGGATCCGGTCCTTGACGAGAAGCGTGTTCTCCATCGAGCCGGACGGGATGTAGAAGCTGCGCACCACGAAGGTCTTCACGAGGAAGGAGACCAGCACCGCGATGAGGAGGATCACCACGACGTCACGGAGGAAGATCACCCAGCCGCGTCGTCGCGGCGTCGTCTGCACCCGCACCGCATCAGCGGATCCGGCCGCGATCTCTTCCGTCATGCGCCATCCTTCACAGACCTCGGCCGTCGGTCGACGGCGCCATCCAGCTTCTCATGTCCGGGGAATGAACAAGCGCCCCGAGAACCGTGTCTCGGGGCGCTTGTTCGAAAGCCGAATGGGATCAGCGCGCGTCGCGCTTCTCCTTGATCTTCGCCTTCTTGCCGCGCAGGTTGCGGAGGTAGTACAGCTTCGCGCGACGCACGTCACCGCGGGTGACGACCTCGATGTGGTCGATCACCGGGGAGTGCACCGGGAAGGTGCGCTCGACGCCCACCTGGAAGCTGATCTTGCGGACCGCGAAGGTCTCGCGCACACCGTCGCCCGAGCGGCCGATGACGACGCCCTGGAAGACCTGGATACGGGAGCGGCTGCCCTCGATGATGTTGACGTGCACCTTGACGGTGTCGCCGGGGAAGAACTCGGGGATGTCGGAGCGGAGCGAAGCCGCATCGACGGCGTCGAGGATCTGCATGATCGTCTCTCTCTGCACTCGCCTCAGGTCGCATGCATGTGGGAAGGAATGAAAACGGAAGTCTGTGCCGAGCGGCGCACGAGGCGTCCGCGGGTTCCCCTGAGGCAGAACCGGTTCACGGCACAAAGAACCATTCTGCCATGAATCAGGACCCGCGCCAAAACGCGGAGCGATGCGTCGAAGGGCGGACTCAGTGCCCCGAGCGATCCTCGCCGGTGTTCCCCGTCTCGGTGATGACGATGACGTCCCCGTTGCGGCTCGCTCGCTCCCGCACGGGCTCGCTCTGCTCTCCGGCGACCGTCGCCCGCATCGTGTCGGGGTCGATTACGAATGCCGCCCTTCCGCGGTCCGCCACGTCCTTCCAGAGCTGCCAGAGCGTGGACCAGAACAGGCCGAGGAAGGCGACGATCGTGCCGGCAAGGAGCCAGCCGAACGCGTCCTTCGGGAAGAAGCCGAGCGCGATCGTGAGGCCGTGCCACACGGTGAATCCGATGACGTCGCGCCAGGAGACGGCGCGTTCCTCGCGCACGGTGGGACGCGCCCGGACAAAAAGCGCGAGACCCACCTCGCCCACCAGCACGGACGGCAACGCCACGAACAGCACCCAGAAGAACGCGAACCCGCCCGCCTGGAACACGCCCCAGCCGATGAACAGCCAGAGCGGCAGCACGAGAGCGGCCGGGAACAGCCAGGAGAAGAACGCGCGCCGGATCCACATACCGCGATGCTACGTCGCGGGTGCAGGCCCGGATCCGCACGTTCGCTGTGAGCGTCCCCCTGGCGCGGGGTAGGAGAGAATGGATGCGACGAGAGGACTGGGAATGATCGAACTGCGCACCCCCGCCGAGATCGAGGAGATGCGGGCGGCCGGACGCTTCGTGGCGGAGACGCTGGCGACGCTGCGCGCCGAGACCAAGGTGGGCACGAACCTGCTCTCGATCGATCGTCGCGCGCATGACATGATCCGCAAGGCCGGCGCGGAGTCCTGCTACATCGACTACCACCCCTCGTTCGGTGCGAGCCCCTTCGGGAAGGTCATCTGCACGTCGGTGAACGACGCCGTGCTGCACGGCCTGCCGCACGACTACACGCTGCGCGACGGCGATCTCGTGTCTCTGGACTTCGCGGTCTCGGTCGACGGGTGGGTCGCAGACTCCGCCGTCTCGTTCGTGGTGGGCACGCCCCGCGACGAGGACCTGCGCCTCATCGACACCAGCGAGCGCGCCCTGGATGCAGCCATCGCCGCCGCCGTGGTCGGCAACCGCATCGGTGACATCTCCGCCTCGATCGCCGCCGTCGCCCATAGCGAGGGCTACTCGATCAACACCGACTTCGGCGGCCACGGCGTCGGCCGCATCATGCACGGCGACCCGCACGTGCCCAACGACGGGCGCCCCGGACGCGGCTTCCCCCTGCGCGCGGGCCTCGTGATGGCGCTCGAGCCCTGGTTCCTCGCGACGACCGACGAGCTGGTGACGGATCCCGACGGCTGGACGCTGCGCAGCGCCGATGGATCCCGCGGCTCCCACTCCGAGCACACCGTCGCGATCACCGAGGACGGCCCCATCATCCTCACCGACCGTTCGTTCCTCGGCGTCGACTGACCCGCTGCGCCGGGGCGGCCGTCGACATCGCGCCGGCGACTGCGCCGCACGACACCCGTATGCCATTCTGTGGGCATGTCCCGACACGACCTGCGGATGCCGGAGCGCCTGTTCCTGGCCCGGCACGGCCAGACCGTGTGGAATCGCGAGCACCGGCTGCAGGGGCAGCTCGACTCCCCGCTGACCGAGGCCGGTGTCGGGCACGCGAACGAGATCGCGCGACGGCTCGAGGGAGCCGGCGTCGGGTTCGTCTGCACGAGTCCGCTGGGACGCGCACGACGGACCGCCGAGATGGTCGCGACGCACCTGGATGTCGAGGTCGTCACGGTGGACGAACTCGCCGAGGTGCACCACGGGTCCTTCGCGGGACGCACCTGGGACGAACTCGAGGAGGCCGACCCCGGCATTCGCGCCTTGAGATCGGAGAACCGCTACGGCTGGGCGTTCCCCGGCGGCGAGAGCTACGCCTCCGCACGCCCACGGGCGCTCCGCGCGCTGGACGAGTGCTCCTGGGCGGGCGAGGGCACACCGCTGATCGTCACGCACGAGATGATCGGCCGCCTCATCCGTGCGGCGATGCGAGGATTCGGCCATGCGGACGCGCTCGCGCTGCGCCATCCGCACGGCATCGTCTTCGAGATCACCCGAGGAGCCGAGCGGCTGCTCTGAGAGGCGCGGGCCCCGGCCGCCGCCCGCATCCCGGGACGAAGTCGGGCTCAGCCCTCGTCGTCGGGCAGCAGGTCGGGACGGCGACGCCGGGTGCGCTCGATCTGCTGCGCGCGGCGCCAGGCGGCGATCGCCCCGTGGTTGCCGCTCAGCAGGATCGGCGGAACCTCGCGGTCGCGCCAGACCGACGGCTTCGTGTACGACGGGTACTCGAGCAGCCCGTCCTCGTGCGACTCCTCGACGAGGCTCTCGGGGTTGCCGACGACGCCGGGGATGAGCCGGCCGATCGCCTCGACCATCGCCATGACGGCGACCTCTCCCCCGTTCAGCACGTAGTCGCCGAGGCTGATCAGTCGCACCTCGCCGAGTTCCGCTGCCTCTTCGAACACACGCTCGTCGATGCCCTCGTAGCGACCGCACCCGAAGATCAGGTGCTCGCGGTCCGCGAGCTCGCGGGCCGTGGATTGGCGGAACACCTCTCCGGCCGGCGAGGGGAAGATGATGGTGGGGCGTCCCTCGGGGGCCCCAGTCGTGCGCGCGGGCTCGGCCGCGAGCTGATCGAGGGCGAGGCCCCATGGCTCCGGCTTCATGACCATGCCTGCGCCGCCGCCGTAGGGCGTGTCGTCGACGGTGCGGTGCCGGTCGCTGGTCCAGTCGCGCAGATCGTGGACGTTCAGATCCAGGATGCCGCTGTCCCGCGCCTTGCCGAGCAGAGAGAGCGTCAGCCCGTCGAAGTACGACGGGAAGATCGAGACGACGTCAATCCGCACCGGGCGCGTCCTGCTCGGGGGCATCCTCCGCCGAGTCATCGGCGGGCGCGTTGTCCTCGGCGAGCTCCTCGAAGAGCCCGGCGGGCGGCGTGACGATGATCCGCCCCGCCGCGATGTCCACGGTCGGCACGATCGCCGAGACGAACGGGACCATGATCTCGGATCCGGAGCCCGATGCGGGCCGGACGATGAGCAGATCCTGTGCGGGCAGGTGGTCGACGCGGATCACGCGGCCGACGACGACGTCATCGCGGACGACGTCGAGCCCGGTGAGCTGGTGGTCGTACCAGGCGTCGTCCTCCGGCTCCTCGGACTCGTCCTGGTCGATCCACAGGATCGCCTTGACGAGGCCCTCGGCGCCATCGCGGTCGTCGACGCCCTCGAAGAACACGACGGAGCTGCCGTTCATCACCCGGTACTCGCGGACGGTGATGGACTTGCCGTGCCACGGAGATGCCTCTGGCACCTGCAACGTGAACTCGGCACCGGGCACGAAACGTCCGGCGGGATCGTCGGTGTACAGCTCCAGCTTGAGTGCACCCTTGAGTCCGTGCGCCTTGACGAGGCGCCCCACGCGCAGCTGGTTGCGTCCGGAGGGGCGATCGGTGACGGCCACGCTCAGTCGTCCGCGACGTCGACGCGAACGCGACGTCCGTCCGCGAGCGCGGTGATCAGCGTGCGCAGGGCCTTGGCGGTGCGGCCGCCGCGCCCGATCACGCGCCCCCTGTCATCGGGGTGCACGTGCACCTCGAGGACGTCGCCGCGGGGCGACGAGGTGGCGGTGATGGTGACATCCTCCGGGTGATCGACGATCCCCGAGACGATGTGCTCGAGCGCGGCAGCCAGCACGACGGATTACTCCGCGTCGGCCGCAGCCTCGGCTGCGTCCTCGGCGGGGGTCTCGACGGGAGCCTCCGCAGCGGGAGCCTCCTTCTTCTCGACCTTGGGCTTGATGACGGACTTCTTGGCCGAGTCGGCCTCGAAGACGGCCTTCTCGCCGGCGACCTTGAGGGTGGACTTCGCGTCCTTGTCGCCCTTGAACTTGCCCCAGTCGCCCGTGATCTTGAGGATGGCGGCGACCTGCTCGGTCGGCTGGGCGCCGACGGACAGCCAGTACTGCGCCCGCTCGGAGTCGACCTCGATGAACGAGGGCTCCTCGGTGGGGTGGTACTTGCCGATCTCCTCGATCACGCGACCGTCGCGCTTGGTGCGCGAGTCGGCGACGACGATGCGGTAGTAGGGCGCACGGATCTTGCCCAGGCGCTTGAGACGAATCTTGACAGCCACGATTCTCCTGAATGGTGTGGAAGGAAGACGAACTGATCACCAGAAGCGTGGGGTGCACACCCGGTGGAAGCTCTGCGGGTGGATCACGGCCGGATAGAGGGTCGAGCGGTGATCCAGCTGTCCATTCTGCCAGATCCGGGGCTCTGAGGCGAAACGGCGCGGATCCGTGTCGCGTCCGCCACCGAAAACCTGTACCGCATGACATATTACTGGCTAGTCTGGACGCATGCCCGATGTCATCGCCGAACTCGCCCTCATCGATGCGGAGACCCTTGCGGCCCGCGTGAGCATGGCGGACGCGATCCGGGCCGTCGGCGAGGTGCTCCGCGGCGGCTTCGATCCGGAGGACGATCTGCCCCGCACGATCCTGGATGTCCCGCAGGGACAGCTGCTGCTCATGCCCGCCGCCTTCGGCGGGATGGTCGGACAGAAGCTGGCCTCCGTGGCTCCGGGCAATCCGGCACAGGGACGAGAGCGCATCCAGGGCGTCTACATCGTGCTCGACGGCGCCACTCTCGCACCGATCGCGATCCTGGACGGTACGGCCCTCACCTCGCTCCGCACCCCGGCGGTAAGCGCGGCGGCGGTCGACGTGCTCGCCGCACCCGAGGCGGGCGACCTCGTCGTGCTCGGCACAGGGCCTCAGGCCGTGCGCCACGTTCAGGCGCTCTCCGCCGTCCGTTCGCTGCGCACGGTGCGGATGGTCGGCCGGGACAGGGGCCGAGGCGCAACCGCCGTCGCGGAGGCTCAGGCGCTCGTACCGGAGGCCTCCGTCGCCGTCGGCTCGGTCGCCGACCTCGCCGCCGCCGATCTCATCGTGTGCGCGACCACGGCGACCGATCCCCTCTTTCCTGCGCACGTCGTCCGTCCCGATGCCACCGTGGTCGCGATCGGCTCACACGAGCCCGCGAAGGCGGAGCTTCCGGCCGCGCTGCTCGGCCGCGGCCAGGTCGTCGTCGAGAGCCGCCGTGTCGCGGCGGCCGAGGCGGGAGACGTCATCCGCGCCGTGGATGCCGGCGCGCTGCGTCCGGAGGGCCTCGTCACGATGCACGAGCTGTTCACCGGGGCGGTCTCCCCCGCGCGCGACCGGCCCCGAATCGTCAAGACCTGCGGCATGGGCTGGCAGGATCTCGCCGTCGCCGCACGCGCCGTCGGCACCGGAGAGGAGCGTTCATGATCACGACGGAGGACTGGCACACCGCAGGAGAGCCGTTCCGCATCGTCGAAGGCGTGCCGACCCATGGCGCGACCGTGGCGGAGCGGCGCGTGGCAGCGATGACCGGCGAAGCCGACGCCGTGCGGCGCTTCCTCTGCCTCGAGCCGCGCGGTCACGACGACATGTACGGCGGCTTCCTCACGCCGCCCGACGACTCCGGGGCCGATCTCGGGGTGCTGTTCTGGCACAAGGACGGCTTCTCCACGGCGTGCGGGCACGGCACGATCGCGCTCGGCACCTGGGCGGTCCGCACCGGTCGGGTCCCCTCGGATCCGGACGGCGAAACGACCGTGACGATCGACGTGCCGAGCGGGCGCGTGCAGGCCCTGGTGCGGCAGGAGAAGGGTCGGATCACCGAGGTCGTCTTCCGCAACGTCGAGTCACGTGTGCTCGCGCGCGACATCCCCCTGGAGACCTCGCTCGGGCGCGTCGACGTGGATCTGATCTTCGGCGGCGCCGTGTACGCGACGCTGCCCGCCTCCGCGGTCGGGCTGTCCGTGCTCCCGGAGCACACCGCCGACCTCATCCGCATCGGGCGCGAGATCAAGTGGGCGCTGAACGACCATCCGGCCGCTCAGCTCGACGACGCGCGGTTGAGCGGCGTCTACGGCACGATCCTGTTCGACGACCTCGGACGCACCGAACGCGGTCCCTGGCAGCGCAACGTCACTGTCTTCGCGGACGGCGAGGTGGACCGCAGCCCGTGCGGCTCCGGCACCGCGGCTCGCGTCGCACTGCTCGCCGCCTCGGGCGCGCTGGGCGACGACGAGGAGCTCACGCACGACTCGATCATCGGAACCCGGTTCCGCGCGACGGTCGCGGCCCGCACCTCCGACGGCGTGATCCCCGAGGTGCGCGGGCTCGCGCACCGGGTGGGATCGTGCACCTTCGACCTCGACGACGGCGATCCGCTGCCCGAGGGCTTCAGCCTGCGCTGACGTCGGGACGCCGTCGTATCGTGAAGCGTCCCGCCTCCTCCCATCCGCATCCCCGTCCCCCTGTGAAGGAGCATTCTCATGCGCACCGGATCCCTCAGCATCCTCGGAGCAGCCGTCTGGAACGGCGACCGTTTCGAAGACCGCGACCTGCACATCATCGATGGCGCCGTCGCCGATCGCCCGGCCGAGGGCGCCACGACCGTGGACGGCCGCGGCCGCTGGCTCATCCCCGGTCTCATCGATGCGCACTTCCACGCCTACGCGACCAGCCAGGACGGGCTGGAGGACGAGCGCGGCCCGCTGAGCTTCGCCGCGATCAACGGCACCCGCCGGCTCGGCGCGGCGCTGCGCCGAGGCTTCACCACCGTGCGCGACGTGGCTGGGGGCGACATCGGCCTCGCCCGCGCGATCGACGCGGACCTCTTCGACTCGCCGCGTTACCTCTTCACCGGTCCGGCGCTGAGCCAGACCGGCGGCCACGGGGATCCGCGCTCCGCGCACGTCGACATCTGCTTCAGCCATGGGCACATGTGCGAGATCGTCGACGGCGTCGAGCCGCTGCGCCTCGCCGTGCGCAACCGGCTGCGCACGGGCGCGCACGCGATCAAGGTCATGACGTCCGGCGGGGTGTTCTCGCTCACGGATCCGATCCGGGTTCCGCAGTACTCCGCGGAGGAGCTGCGCGCCGTCGTCACCGAGGCGACGCGGCAGGGATCCTACGTCGCCGCGCACGCCTATTCGTCAGAGGCCGTGCAGCATTCGATCGAGAACGGCGTGCGCTCGATCGAGCACGGCAACCTCATCGACGCGGCGACCGCCGAGCACATGGCCGCCACCGGGGCGTTCCTCGTGCCGACGCTCGCCGCCTACGACGCCATGGACCGGCGCGGCGCAGGGATCGGCCTCAACGCGATCTCCCTCGCGAAGAACGCCGAGGTGCTCTCGCACGGCCAGGAAGCGGTGCGCCTCGCGCTCGCAGCCGGCGTCCCGGTCGGGTTCGGCACCGACCTCATGGGCGAGCTCGAGGACGATCAGCTCTGCGGCGTTCGCCTGCAGGTCGAGGCGAGCGGCGCCGCGGCGACGCTGCGCTCGATGACGACGGTCAACGCCGCCCTCATCCGCGATGAGCGCGCGGGGCATCTGGGGCTCGGAGCATACGGAGATGCCGTGCTGCTGACGGCCGATCCGCTCGCCGAGCCGGCGTCCCTGTGGGAGCAGGACGCGCGCGGGCTCGTGGTGCGCGCGGGACGCGCGATCGACTGAGACCTCCAGGAACGAAGAGAGGCGGCCACCCCTCACGGGGCGGCCGCCTCTCCCGTGCGGACGACTCAGCGGGCGAAGGAGCCCCACTCGGCCGAGCGACCTGCCGCGCTGCGGGTCTGCGGCACGCGCCACGGGTTGTCGTCGCGCAGAGGCGCCGGGAGCAGCTCCTGCGGGGCGTTCTGATACGCCACCCCCCGCAGGAACCGGGTGATGCCGGCGGTGCCCACGCTCGTCGCGTCGGTCGTCGTCGCCGGGTACGGGCCGCCGTGCTGCATCGCCGGCGTCACCGCGACGCCGGTGGGCCAGCCGCCGAACAGCACGCGACCGCTCGTCGCGGCCAGGGCGTCGACGAGCGCGTCGAGGGATCCGTCGGCGAGCTCTGCCGCGCGCGCGTGCACGGTCGAGGTGAGGTTGCCGGGGAACAGCTCCTCGTGCACGGCGGGGAGCTCCTCCGCGTCGGTGTAGCGGACGATGACGGACAACGGCCCGAACGACTCCTCGAGCAGCTCCTCCCGGTGCGCGCGGAGCGTGTCCAGCCCGACCGCCACCACGGTGGGCGTCGCGTGGCGCTGCCCGCCCTCGTCCTCGCGGACCTCGCCCTCGGCCAGTACCGTGACGCCCTCCGCGCCGAGCACGGCGGCCCTGCGGCCCTCGAACGCCCGCCCGATGCCGGGGTTCAGCAGGCGGTGCTCTGCCACGCCGCCGGCCGCGGGGGCGACGGCGGACAGATCGGCGTCGGCCGGCACGAACAGGAAACCGGGCTTCGTGCACAGCTGGCCCGCGGATCCGGCCACGGAGGCGACGAAGCCCTGCAGCAGCTCGGCATCCGCGTAGGTCGCGTACACGGGGTTCACGCTGCCCAGTTCCCCGTAGAACGGGATCGGGCGCGGCCGGGCCGCGGCGACGTCCGCGAGCAGGCGTCCGACGTGCGTGGAACCCGTGAAGGCCCCGGCGCGGATCCGTTCGTCCTGCAGCAGCGCGACGCCGTTCTGCTGCCCCTCGATGAGCTGGAAGACACCGGTCGGCATGCCGGCGCCCTCGAGCGCCTCCGCGACGATCGCGGCCGTGCGGCGGGAGAGCTCGGGGTGCCCCGAATGCGCCTTGACCACGACGGGGCAGCCCACCGCGAGAGCGGCCGCGGAGTCGCCGCCTGCCACCGAGAACGCGAACGGGAAGTTCGACGCGGCGAAGTTGAGCACCGGTCCGACCGGCTCCAGCACGCGGCGGACATCCGGGCGCGGCCCGATCACGTACGCGGGATCGGCGTCGTCGATCCGCGCGTCGAGGTAGGCGCCATCGACGATCGTGTCGGCGAACAGCCGCAGCTGCCAGGACGTGCGCTTCAGCTCGCCCGTGAGCCGCGCCTCGGTGAGACCGGTCTCCCGCATCGCGATCGTGATGAGCTCCCCCGCGTGCGCGTCGAGAGCGTCGGCGACCGCGACGAGCGCGGCGCCGCGGTCCGCGGGCGAGGTCGCGGCGAACGGTCGGGCGGCCGCGGCGGCGCGCGCGGCGACATCGGACACGGTGGTCGTGCTGTCAGTCATGCATCTCTCCTAGAAGACGAAGCCCTCGGGGAACGGATCGTCCCCGTCGAGGATGTACTGGCCGAGCCCGGTCACCCAGGCGCGGCCGGTGATCGTGGGGATCACGGCGGGCTTGTCGCCCACGGTTGTCTCGCCGACGAGGCGCCCGATGAACTCCGTGCCGATGAACGACTCGTTCACGAACGGCGCGTCGAGCGCGAGCTCGCCGCGGGCGTGCAGCTCCGCCATCCGGGCGCTCGTCCCGGTGCCGCAGGGAGACCGGTCGAACCAGCCGGGGTGGATGGCCATGGCGTGCCGCGAGCGGACGGCGTCGGATCCGGGGGCGATGAACTCCACATGGTGCACGTGGTTCGCGCCCTCCAGAACGGGGTGCACGGGCGGCGCCTGCGTGTTGATCGCGTCCATGATCAGAAGGCCGGCGCGGACGATGTCGTCCTGGCGCGCCCGGTCGAACGGAAGCCCGACCTCGTCCAGGTCGACGAGCGCGTAGTAGTTGCCGCCGAAGGCGACCGAGTACGCGATCTCGCCGATCCCCGGCACCGGGATCCGCTGGTCGAGACGGTCCACGAAGCTCGGGACGTTCTCGATCGTCACGTTCACCGCACGTCCGTCCTCGACCGCGACCCGGGCGATCACGAGGCCTGCCGGAACGTCCAGCCGGATCTCGGTCACCGGCTCGGTGACCTCGACCATGCCCGTCTCCACCAGCACCGTGGCCACGCCGATCGTGCCGTGCCCGCACATCGGCAGGAACCCGGACGCCTCGATGAACACGACGCCCCAGTCCGCGTCTTCCCGCGCGGGCGGCTGCAGCAGCGCGCCCGACATCGAGGCGTGTCCGCGCGGCTCGTTCATGAGGAAGCCGCGCAGTCCGTCGAGGTGCTCCATCGCATACAGACGACGGTCGTTCATCGTCGCGCCGGGGATCCTGCCCACGCCGCCCGTCACGACGCGGGTCGGCATCCCCTCGGTGTGCGAGTCGACGGCCTGCAGCACCCGGCGCGCGCGCATCAGCGTGCTCCCGCCGAGCGGCCGCTCGGGCGCCCCGTCCCGAAGAACGCGATCCGCATCAGGCGACCACCGCGGAACGGGCGGCGAGGGCGGCGAGGGCGCGCTCGGTGTCGGCGGTGACCTGGGCGCGCTGCTCGGCGCTCAGCGGGCCGCGCGGCGGACGGGTGGGGCCGCCGTAGGAGTTGCCGCAGATGTCCATGGAGAGCTTGATCGCCTGCACGAACTCGGTGCGCGAGTCCCAGCGGAACACTGCGACGAGCTGCTCGTAGAGCGCCTTCGCCTCGTGCCACTTCCCTTCGGCGCAGAGGGTGTAGAGCTCGACGGCCTCGCGCGGGAAGGCGTTCGGGTAGCCGGCGAACCAGCCCACGGCGCCGTTCACCATGAGCTCGAAGAGCACGTCGTCGGCGCCCGCGATGATGTCGATGTCGCAGAGCTCCTTGATCTCGTAGACACGGCGCACGTCGCCCGAGAACTCCTTGATCGCTACGACCTCGGGGATCTGCGCGAGCTTCGCCACGAGCGACGGCACCAGGTCGACCTTGGTGTCGAAGGGGTTGTTGTAGGCCATGATCGGCAGGCCGGCCTTCGCGACCTCCTCGTAGTGCGCGATGACCTCGCCCTCGTTGGCGCGATAGATGGTCGGCGGCAGCAGCAGCACGCCGTCCGCGCCATCATCGCGGGCGAGCTCCGCCCACTTCCGCGCCTGGTGACTGCCCACGCCGTGCACGCCGGCGATCACGATGCCCCGGCCGTCCACGGCCTCGACGGCGACCTGGATGACCTTGCGGCGCTCCTCGTCGGTGAGCGAGGAATACTCCCCGAGCGAACCGTTCGGGCCGACGCCCCGGCAGCCGTTGGACATGAGGAAGTCGACGTGCTCGCCGAACTTGTCGTAGTCGACGGCGAGTCCGGCCGGCGCCGAGGAGTCCTCGGCGAAGGCCAGGGTGGTCGCGACGACGACGCCGCCGAGGTCCATGGTCTGCTCAGTCATTGCGATGTCCATTCTCTCCGTTCCCGCGCCGTCCTGGCCGGGTTCTCGCGTGCGAACCGCGGGGTGATCGAGGTCCGTTCGCGAAGTGTCGTGCGACGTCCTCGTCGCCGGTAGTACGTAACATATCACCCACTACTGAGCATCGGCAAGGATCCCTGGGGCTCAGTCCGCGGGGTTCTGGCAGGTCGCGGCGAGCTCGCCGATCCGCACCGACGACAGCACGGGACGGCGATCGTAGCCCACCGGGGCGCCGAGGATGTCCTCGACGCTGCGCCCGCAGGTGCGCGCCTGGCAGGCTCCGAGGCCTGCTCGCGTGGCGAGGCGCATCCCCCGGGAGGACGCCTCCGCATACTCGTCGAGCGCGCTGCGGCGCACTGACTCGCAGCGGCAGACGATCGTCTGCGCATCGAGCCATCGGGTCCACCCGGATCCGATCCGGTGCGTCTGGAGTCGGCCGGCGAAGGCCCGCATGCGCCGACGCGCGGCCAGCGGCGCGCGATACCGGATGTCCGCCGGCGCGACGCCGGCCGCGGCGAGGCCGGCCACGGCGCCCTCCGCGAGAGCCGCGTCTGCGCCGCCGATCCCGGTGATCTCCCCCGCCGCGTACACATCCGGCACGCTCGTTTCCTGCGAGGATCCGACCCTCACGAACCGGTCGGCCCCGATCTCGCAGCCGGCCTGGATGGCGGCCTCCAGCCGGGGGGTGAAGCCATGGCCGAGCGCGACCGCGTCGCACTCGACCGTGCGCTCTGTCCCCGGGATGGGACGCCAGTCGCCGTCGATGCGCTGCACGGTCACGGCCTCGACGGCCGACTCGCCGTGGATGCGCGTGACCGCGGAGCCGAAGCGGTACGGGGTGCGGTGCCCAGCGATCGATCCCAGGTACGACGCCAGCTCCCCCGCCTTGCCCGCCGCCGCGGCGAGCTCCCAGGGGCGCCGCCCCCAGCCCCGCGCGATGGTCGCGATGCTCGCCGCCTCCGCGATCTCGGCCACCTCGCCACCGACGCGGCCGATGCTCTGCGCGACGGGCAGGAGGAAGGGACCCGCTCCACCGACCACCGTGCGCGCACCGAGCCGCACGCCGTCGCGCTTGGCGAGCGCCTGCGCCGCACCGGCGGAGGTCACGCCGGGCAGCGTCCATCCCGGGACGGGGAGCACGCGATCGTGCGCGCCCGTCGCGATCACCAGGGCGTCGGCGAGGACGGTCTCGCCACGGCGCTGCGCGGCGTCCGCCGGCCCGATCAGGGCGTGCACGCGCACAGGGATTCCCGCCTCGATCCGCCACACGGATGCGGAGGGCAGGACGCGCGCGCCCGACAGAGCCTCCTGCAGTCGACGGAACCGTGCGGTCTGGTGCTGCAGGTGCGGATCCGTGAGCTCGGGATGGTGCCGCCAGAACTGTCCGCCGACGCGTTCGCCCTCATCCAGCACCGTGACGTCCGCCCCGGCCTCGACGGCGGCGGCCGCGGCGGCGAGTCCGGCCGGCCCCGCGCCGATGACCACCACGCGCCGCGCGCTCATGCCCGCACCTCCCGCTCCACGAGGTCGCCCTCGCACGCCTCGCGCTGACAGGCGCGCACCCCCTCCACGCCGTTGACCGTGAGCACGCAGTCCTGGCACACGCCCATTCCGCAGAAAATGCCGCGCTCGGCCCCCGCCGCGGTGCGCCAGGTGCGCCGGCCCGAGGACAGCAGCACGCCCGCGATGGTCTGCCCTTCGCGCCCGGAGACGGCGACGCCGTCCACGGTGATCTGTACGGTCATGCCGCGCTCTCCTGTTTCTGCGAGCCCTGTGCGGCACGCTCCGCGCCTCGTCCGTCCGGCCCCTGCAGACTCGCCCGCGAGGGGAGGAACGGGGTCGGATCCAGCGGCGCCGGCGCGCCGAGGACGGCATGCGCGATGAGCGCGCCCGTGGTGGGGGCCAATCCGATGCCCGCACCCTCGTGCCCCGCCGCGTGGAAGAGGCCGGCGATCGTGGCATCGGCGCCGATCGCGGGCAGGTGGTCGGGAGCATAGGGGCGGAACCCGTAATAGGTGCGCAGCAGCATGGTGTCGCGCAGGAAGGGGAACAGACAGGACGCCTTCGCGGCGATCTCCGAGAGCGGCGCGAGCAGCCCCTCGCCCGAGAAGCCGACGCGTTCGCGGCTGAACCCGATCAGGACGGTGCCGGATGGCGTGGACTCGACCACGGTCGACGTCTGCAGCGCCGCATCGGCGGAACCCACCGCGCCGACGTAGTCGGCGTCGTACACCTTGTGGAACACCCGCTGCGGCATCCCGGCCGTGACGAGGATCGTGCCGCGCCGCGGCCGGATGTCCAGCATGCTGCCGAACAGCGCCGCCGCCTCGCCCGCCCACGGCCCTGCGCAGTTGACCACCGCGTCCGCCTCGACCAGACCGCGGACGGTGCGCACCCCCGTCACCCGCTCGCCGACGACGACGCCCGCCACCACGTCGTCGAGCACCAGACGCGCGCCCCGGTGCACAGCGCGGGCCAGCATCGCCTGCGTGGCCAGGCTCGGTTGCACCTGCGCGTCGTCGGGGTAGTGCACGCCGAACGCGATCTCGGAGCTCAGGTGCGGTTCGGCGGCACGCAGCGCCGCCTCGTCCAGCGCCTCGGAGCGGATGCCGATGCCGCCCTGCGACCTCGCGAACGATCCCAGCGCATCCGCGCCGCCGGGGAACGCGACGACGATGCCGCCCTTCGCCTCGAACTCCGTCGCGGGCTGGCCGGGAACGCGCTCCGCGTCGAGCCTCTCGGCCAGCGCGCGCCACGCGCGGTTCGCCTCGATCGCCAGCTCCGCCTCTGCCCCCGGCTCCTTGTCGGAGACGAGGATGTTTCCCTCGCACCGGCTCGAGGTCTCCCCCGCGACGCCCGTGCGGTCGATCACGATCACCTCGGCTCCCGCCTCGGCGAGCGCGAGCGCGCAGGCCGCGCCGACTGCTCCGGCGCCGATCACGACGACCCTCATTCACGCCTCCTGACGTGCGCATCCGTTCTTTGATCCGCGAGTACCGTGTGACATTTTACATTGTTGTCGGCACTGTCGGAGGCGCCTCTCCGGCGCGGATCCGCCGATTCCGCGGACCAGCGCCGGCACTCAGCCGCCGAGGTACGCGTCGACCACCCTGGCGTCGGCGGCGAGTTCGGCCGCCGAACCGGACAGCGTCGCCCGCCCGGTCTCCACGACGTAGGCGCGGTCCGCGATCCGCAGCGCCGCCCTCGCGTTCTGCTCGACGAGCAGCACCGTGGTCCCCTGCGCGTTCACGGCCTGGATCGTCTCCATGACCTGCTTGACCACGAGCGGCGCGAGGCCCATCGACGGCTCGTCCAGCAGCAGCAGCTTGGGGCCGCCGATGATCGCCCGCCCGATCGCCACCATCTGCTGTTCGCCGCCCGAGAGGGTTCCGCCCTGCTGCTTGCGACGCTCCGCCAGGCGCGGCATGAGCGCGTAGACCTGCTCCACCCGCTGCGCGATCAGCTTCTGATCCCGCACGGTGTATCCGCCGAGCAGGAGGTTCTCGTGCACGGTCATGGTGGAGAAAATCCGGCGGCCCTCCGGCACGTGCACGAGTCCCGCGGCCACGATGTCCCAGGGCTTGGCCGTGGCGAGGTCGATGTCGCCCCAGCGCACCGTGCCGCTCTTGGGCCGCACGAGCCCCGAGAGCATGTTCATGGTCGTCGACTTGCCGGCGCCGTTGTTTCCGAGCAGGCAGACGATCTCGCCCTCGTGCACATCGAAGCTGAGTTCCCGCAGCGCATGCACGCGGCCGTAGTAGACGTCTGCCGCCTGAACCGAGAGCGAGCTCATGAGCGCTTCCCCTTCTTCGTCGTGCCGTCGCCCTCGAGCAGGGACAGATCCACGGTGCCGGTCTGCAGCTTCGTCGCGTCGAGGGGCTCGTCCTCGACGCCGAGGTACGCCTCGATCACGACCGGATCGTTCTTGATCTGCTCCGGCGTCCCGACGGCGATCTCCTTGCCGTAGTTGAGCACGACGATGCGCTCGGCGAGCTCCATGATGAGACCCATGTCGTGCTCGATCAGCACCACGGCGACCCCGAGGTCGCGGATGCGCCGGATGAGCTGCATGAGCGCCTGCTTCTCGCTGAAGTTCAGGCCGGCCGCCGGCTCGTCCAGCAGCAGGAGCTTCGGGCTCGTCGCGAGGGCCCGAGCGATCTCCACACGACGCTGCTCGCCGTAGGGCAACTGCGTCACGTACAGGTTCTCGTCATCCGTGAAGCCGACGAAGTCCAGCCAGCCGCGCGCCGCCTCGGCGCAGGCGAGCTCGGCGCGGCGATAGCCCGGGGTGTGCAGGAACGTCGCCCAGAAGCCCTCGCGCAGGTTCGCGTGCATGGCCGTCTTCACGTTGTCCAGCACGCTGAGCTCGCGGAACAGCCGCAGGTTCTGGAACGTGCGCGCCATCCCCCACTTCGTCACCCGCGACGGCAGCACCCGGTAGAAGCCGAAGCTCTGCAGCAGGTCGACCAGGCGGAGACGGCGCCAGAACCCCGGCGCCTCCCGCACGATGTCCTTGCCGTCGAACACGACGGATCCGGAGGTCGGCAGATAGAACCCCGAGATGCAGTTGAACGCGCTCGTCTTGCCCGCGCCGTTCGGCCCGATGACGGCGAGGATCTCGCCCTCCTGGACCGAGAAGCTGAGGCCGTCGACGGCCTTCACCCCGCCGAACTGCAGGCGCAGCTCCGAGACCTCCAGCAGCGCGCTCATCGCCCCTCACCCTCTTCCGCGGTCGCTTCCTCCGCCGCGAGCGGCACCTCATCCTCATCGACCGGCACCGGCGCGAGGAACCCCCGGGTGGGCGGCGGCACCGGCCGTCGCTTCTTCAGCCACGGCAGGATCGCCGTGGAGGGCCAGAGCCCCGAAGGACGGAACAGCATCACGACCACGAGCAGCACGCCGAAGATGAGGAACCGCCACTCGGAGAAGTCGCGGAGCAGCTCGGGGGCGAGCGAGACGAACAGCGCGCCGATGATGACACCGGGGGTGGATCCCATACCGCCCAGCACGACCGCCATCAGAATCAGCGCGGAATAGAGGAACTGGAAGCTGTTCGGGCTGATCGCGCTCAGGTGCGTGGCCATGAGCTGACCCGCGACACCCGCCCAGACCGCACCGATGATGTAGGCGGAGATCTTCGCGAGGTAGGTGTTGATGCCCATGGCCTCGGCGGCATCCTCGTCGTCGCGGACCGCCTTCCAGGCGCGGCCCATCTTGCCCTTCGCGAGGCGTCCTGCGCCGATCACGCCCACGAGCACGACGATCGCGGCGACGAAGTAGTAGAACAGCACGCGCTGCGGGAACACCAGCCCGCCGATCGCGAGGCCGTCGGCGAAGCTCCAGTCGCCGAAGCTCCACGTCGGGATGCCGTGGATACCGGAGGGTCCCCCGGTGATCTTCAGGTTGTTGGCGGTGATCCGGATGATCTCGCCGAAGCCGAGCGTGACGATGGCGAGATAGTCGCTGCGCAAGCGCAGGGTGGGCGCGCCGATGATGATGCCCGCCACCATGCAGCACAGGATCGTCGCAGGCAGCGCCATCCACATCGGCAGCCCGACCACGGTGGTGAGGATGCCCGAGACGTAGGCCCCGACCGCGAAGAAGGCGATGTAGCCGAGGTCGAGCAGGCCGGCGTAGCCGACGACGACGTTCAGCCCCATGCACAGCATCACGTAGATGAGTGCGCTCGTGGCGATCGACATCGTGTACCGCGACGCATCGATGAACGGGAGCACGGCGAGGAGCACGATGCACAGGCCGCCGAGCGCGCGCAGGAACCCCTGCTGAGAGGAGAGCACGCCGCGCGGGGCGGAAGGACGGTCGAACAGCGGCGAGGGCGCGCGCAGCTTCGCGTCGCGCAGGGCCGAGGTCACGGAGCCTGGGGAGACGGTGCCGGACATGTCACATCCTCTCGACGACGCGGGCGCCGAGCAGCCCCGTCGGTTTGAAGGTGAGGAACAGGATGAGGAAGGCGAACGAGAACACGTCCCGCCATTCGCCGCCGAACCACGCGGATCCGAACGACTCCAGCAGGCCCAGCAGCAGGCCGCCGAGCATGGCGCCGTACAGGTTGCCGATGCCGCCGATGACCGCCGCCGTGAATGCCTTCAGGCCGATGATGAAGCCCATCAGGAAGTCGATCGAGCCGTAGTAGGCGCCGGCCATGACGCCGGCGGCGCCCGCGAGCGCGGATCCGATGAAGAACACGGTCGCGATCACGCGGTTCACGTTGATGCCCATGAGCTGGGCGCCCTGCGGATCCAGGGCGATCGCCCGCATCGCCCTGCCCTGCCTGGTCCGCTCCACGATGTGCGCGAGCACGAGCATGAGGGCGGCGGCGATGATGACGAGCACGATCTGCGCCGGGGTGATCCGCATGCCGAGGAAGTCGAAGCCGGCGGACTCGAGCCGCACGGGGAACGCCTCGGGGTTCGGCCCGAAGATCTGCCGCACGGTGTATTCGAGGGTGAAGGAGACGCCGATCGCGGTGATCAGCACGGCAAGGCGAGGGCTCTTCCGCAACGGGCGGTATGCGATCCGCTCGATGCCGACGCCGATGAGCCCCGTCGTCACCATCGACAGCAGGAGGATCACGAGCAGCAGCGGGATCGAGGACTCGTTCGAGATCCCGAAGGCCGAGAGCGTGGCGAAGCCGGCGAACGCGCCGAGCATGTAGATGTCGCCGTGCGCGAAGTTGAGCAGCTTGATGATCCCGTAGACCATGCTGTAGCCGAGTGCGACGAGGGCGTAGAACGAGCCGACGATGAGGCCGTTCCAGATGAGTTGCATCACGAGGGATGTCCTTTCCGGGCAGCGGGGACCGAGGCGGGGCGGCCGCCGAGGGCCGCCCCCGGGCGCGATCAGCCCTGCAGGTCGTCCTTGAGGACGAACTTGCCGGAGGAGGGATCGATCGACACGATCACGAAGCCGCCTCCCGACCGGGTGTGGTCGGGCATGAACGTGAGCGGGCCGGCGAGCGTCTTGAAGTCCTTGAGGCCCTCGAGCGCCTTGACCACGGCGTCGAACTCGGTACCCTTGGCCGTCTTCATCGCCTCCGCGACGACCTTGACCGCGTCGTAGGACTGGGTCGAGTACGGGCCGGGGTCGGCACCGGCGAGCTTCTTGTAGTCGGCGATCCACTTGTCGGCGCCCTTGAGCATGTCCGGCGTCTGCGTGAAGGTGCCGAGCACGTTCTCGGTGTAGCCCTTGCCCGCGATCTCGGCGAACTTCGCGTCGACGGATCCGTCACCGACGAGGAACGTCCCGGAGAAGCCGGCGTCCTTGGACTGCCGCGCGATCAGGCCGCCCTCCTGGTAGTACCCCGTCCAGTACACGAGATCGGGCTTGGCGCCGGCGAGCTGCGTCGCGACGGCCGAGTAGTCGTTCTCACCGGGCGTGATGACCGCGTTGACATCGACCGTGAGGCCCGCGTCCTTCGCCTGCTGGGCGAACGAGTCGGCGAGATCCTTCGAGTAGGCGGTGGCGTCGTTGACCGCCGCGACCGTCTTCGCGCCCGACTTCTGCGCGTACTTCACCGCCGACGCGGCCTGCTGAGTGCCCGTGCCGTTGATGAGGAACACACCCGGGAGCTTCTGCTTGACGAGCTCGTTCGAGTTCGCCGCAGGGATCACCATCGGAATCTTCGCCTCGTTGAAGATCGGCAGGGTGGGCAGCGTGGCGCCGGAGCAGTAGCCGCCGACGGACGCGACTACACCGTCGGTCACGAGCTTGTTCGCGGCGGCGACGGCGGTCGTCGCGTCGCAGGCGTCGTCCTGCACTTCGAGCTCGAGCTTGCGTCCGTCGATCCCGCCGTCGGCGTTGATCTCGTCGATCGCGAGCTGGGCGCCGTTCTTCATGTAGTTGCCGAACGCGGACTCGCTGCCGGAGAACGGGGCGAGCATGCCGAGCTTGATCGGTCCTGATGTACCGCCCGATCCGCCATCACCCCCGCCCGCAAGACCGCCGGAGCAGCCGGCCGTGAGGATCAGGGCGCCCGCTGCGGCGACGATGGACAGGGCGCGCAGTGCGCGGGTGGTTCGGATGTGCATGTGAGGGCCTCCTGGATGCGACATTGCATTCGTGGTTACTACCGTGTGACACATTACTCCCAGGCAACGCCCGAAGGGAAGGGCATCCTTCGGCTCAGTGCTCCTCGCGCCCGCTCCACACCCCGCCGACGTGACCGAGATGACGGCGCATCAGCGCTTCCGCTCCTTCGCCGTCTCCCGCCACCAGCAGGTCGACGAGCTTCGCGTGCTCCAGGGCCGTGGGCACGAGGGCGTCGGCGTCCGCGAGGCGGACGAGCCCGACCAGGCGGGTCTGCTGTCGCAGCTCGCGCACGGTGTCGACCAGCTTCTGGTTCCCGGTCACCGCGAGGACGCGGAGGTGGAATGCCGTATCGGCTTCGAGGTACTCCTCGAAGCGGCGGTCCCTGCCCGCGGCGACGATCCGGTCGGCGAGCTCGCGCAGCTCCTTCTCGAGAGCCTCGTCGACCGCACCGGCGACCCGGCGCATGGGCGGAGCCTCCAGCAGCAGGCGCACATCCGTGAGCTGGTGCAGCTCGTCGGCGGAGACCTCGGTGACCTCGAAGCCCCTGTTCCGGATCGGACGCAGGAATCCGCGGCGGGCGAGGTTCAGCATCGCCTCGCGCACCGGGGTGGCGCTCACGCCGAAGTCGCCGGCGAGGGTCGGCACCGTCAGCACCTCGCCCGGAGGAGTCTCCCCCGACACGATCCGCGCCGCGATCATGCGCTCGACCTGTTCCCTCAGACTCTCCGCAGGCACGAGGATGGATCCGGTGCTCATGCGCGGCACCCGTCGCAAAACGTCATACGGCACATGCTATCCCCGCGCGTGGCATCATTGGCCGACGACCTCCCGCACCGAATCGAGGCCCTATGCCGATCGAGTTCGCCTCCTCGCCGCGTTCCACGGTCGGGCTGGAATGGGAGCTCATGCTCGCCGATCCGGCCACCGGCGATCTCGTGGGCCGCGCTCCGGAGCTCCTGCACGACCTGGAGGGGGCGAGCGCCGACGAGCGGCACACCGTCACCGGCGAGCTGCTGACGAACACGATCGAGGTGACGAGCGGCATCGGGTCCACCGTCTCCGCGGCGGTCGAGGACATCGCGGCGGCCATCGCGGCGGTGCGCGCAGCGACGGATCCGGCCGGCATCGAGCTGCTGTCCGCGGGCAGCCACCCGTTCGCGCAATGGTTCGATCAGCACGTGACCGACAAGACCCGCTATCACTCGCTCATCGAGAAGACCCAGTGGTGGGGTCGCAACATGATGATCTGGGGCATCCACGTGCACGTCGGGGTCGAGGACCGCGACAAGGTGCTGCCCATCGTCGGCGCGCTGACCTCGTATCTGCCTCACCTGCAGGCCCTCGCGGCATCCAGCCCGTTCTGGGCCGGGGAGCGCACCGGCTACGCGTCCAACCGGGCTCTCGTCTTCCAGCAGCTGCCGACGGCGGGTCTGCCCTGGCCCCTGCCGGACTGGGCGGCCTACGAAGGATATCTCGAGGACATGGTGCGCACGGGCGTGATGGCCGACGCCACCGAGGTGCGCTGGGACATCCGCCCCGCCCCGCGCTGGGGCACGATCGAGGTGCGCGCCTGCGACGGCATGTCCACCCTGCGCGAGCTGGCCGCCGTGGCCGCCCTCACCCAGGTGCTGGTGGAGTCGTTCTCGCGGGATCTCGACGAGGGGCGACCGCTCGCCGTCCTCGCGCCCTGGTTCCACCGCGAGAACAAGTGGCGCGCGGCCCGGTACGGACTCGATGCCGAGGTCATCGTGTCGGCCGACGGCACGCAGCGCGCGGTGCGGGAGCATCTGGCCGAGGAGCTGGAGCGGCTCTCCCCCGTCGCCGCCGAGCTGCAGTGCTCCGCGCAGTTCGCCGGGGTCGCCGACATCCTGCGCGACGGCGCGAGCTACGAGCGCCAGGTCGCGATCGCCGACGCGACCGGCGGCGACCTGCACGAGGTGGTCGATCACCTGATCCGCGAGTTCCGCTCCGGCCCAGAGACCCTCTGACACCTCCGCGGCCGGCGCGCCCGCCGTCACAGGAGGGCCCGAAGCCGCGCGAGGGTCAGCCCTCGACGAGCTGACGCGCGAGGCCCTCGTCCAGCACGACATCGGTGACGAGCCGGGCGCCGATCGCGGCTCGCAGCGAAGGCAGCTTCTGCGCGCCGGCGACGACGCAGAACCGGCGGGCGACGCGGCGCAGCCGGTCCAGCCCCGGACCCGTCGCCCGCGCGTTCACCGCGATGTCCTTCCAGGTGCCGTCCGCACGGAAGAACACCGTCGCCACGTCGCCGATCGCCCTGTCCTCGCGCAGACTCCGGTAGTCGTCGCGGCCGAGGTAGCCGCCCACGTAGACGCGACTGGGCACCTCGGCACTCGGGGAGCCGACGCTGAACACGGCGAGGTCCATCTTGGCCTGCAGATCCAGCACGCGCAGTGTGCTGCGCTCGCGCCACATCGCCTCCCGCGTGCGGGGGTCGTCGAAGAACGCGGGCACGGGGAACTGCTGCACCTGTGCGCCGAAGGCGGATCCGAACCGCTGCAGGATCTCGCTCGAGTACTCCACACCGCTGGTCAGGGTGTTGCCTGCGCCGTTGAGCTGCACGATGGTGGTGCCACGGGTCTCCTTCTGCCCGAGATCACGGCTGACCGCACTGATCGTCGATCCCCAGGCGAGGCCGACCACCATGTTCGAGTCGATGATCTGGGTGAGCAGGCGGCCCGCGGTGAGTGCCACGCGTTCGAGACGCTCCACCTCGGTCACGCTCTCCGGCATCGGCACGACGTGCGCGGTCACGTGCAGGCAGTCGTGCAGCTGCTGCTCGAGCTCCCCCGCGTGCTCGAGGGGGGAGTTGATCCTGATGTCGACGAGGCCAACCTCGCGCGCATAGCTCAGCAGACGCGACACCGAGGAACGGGAGGTCTCCAGCTCCTCCGCGATGACGTCCATCGTCTTGTCCTGCAGGTAGTACAGCCGCGCCGCCGTGAGCGCGGCGACGACCTTCGACTGGCGCTTCCGTTCATCCATTCCAGGGCCTCCGAGGATCGATCCGACCGATTCTTGCACATTCGTGCAGCCTGCTTGACCATACGGGCGGCTGGGGGAATGCTGTGAGAAATCCGGAAGGAGACGAAGATGACCGACCACGTCCACAACGCCGCAGAACGCCCCGAGGTGACCGAAGTCCGCGAAGCGGGCCGTACCACCGTGCTGGTGATCGGCGGCGGGATCAACGGGATCTCCACCTTCCGCGACCTCGCCCTGCAGGGGGTCGACGTGGTCCTCGTCGAACGCGGCGACTTCGCCTCCGGCGCCTCGTCCGCGTCGAGCCACATGATCCACGGCGGCATCCGCTACCTCGAGAACGGCGAGTTCCGCCTCGTCAAGGAATCGGTCACCGAGCGCAACGGGCTGCTGAAGATCGCCCCGCACTACGTCAAGCCGCTCGAGACGACGATCCCGATCTACTCGACCTTCTCCGGAATCCTGTCGGCGCCGCTGCGCTTCCTCACGCACAAGTCGGGCAAGCCCCAGGAGCGCGGTGCGTTCCTCATCAAGATGGGCCTGACCATCTACGACACGTTCTCCCGTGACGGCGGCATGGTGCCGCGGCACAAGTTCCTCGGCCGCAAGAAGTCGCTCGCGGAGCTTCCCGCCATGGACCCGAAGATCAAGTACACGGCGACCTACTACGACGCGTCGATGCACGACCCGGAGCGCCTCGCGCTCGACGTGCTGCAGGACGGCCGCGCGGCGCATCCCGGTGCGCGCGCCCTGAACTACGTCGAGGCGATCGGCCACGAGGGCGACGCGGTGCTGGTGCGCGACCGCGAGAGCGGCACCGAGTTCGCCATCGCCGCCGACGTCGTCGTAAACACCTCCGGCCCCTGGACGGACCTCACCAACGAGGCCATGGGCGAGCTGACCCGCTTCATGGGCGGCACCAAGGGCTCGCACATCGTCCTGGACAACCCCGAGCTGCTCGCCGCGACGCGCGGCCGCGAGATCTTCTTCGAGCACTCCGACGGTCGCATCGTGCTGATCTACCCGCTCAAGGGCAAGGTCATGGTCGGCACCACCGACATCGACGCCGACCCCCGCGAGGTCCCGCTGTGCACCGAGGAGGAGATCGACTACTTCTTCGACCTCGTGCACCATGTCTTCCCGGACATCGCCGTGAACCGCGAGCAGATCGTCTACCGGTTCAGCGGGATCCGCCCCCTCCCCCGGCACGAGGACACGGCGCCCGGCTTCGTCTCGCGCGACTACCGCGTCGAGGTCGACAACAGCCGCGCGGTCCCGCACCTCAGCCTCGTCGGCGGCAAGTGGACCACCTTCCGGGCGCTCGGCGAGACGCTGTCCGACAAGATCCTGGATCTCCTGGGCCGCACCCGCGTCGTCTCGACCCTCGGCCGCGCGATCGGCGGCGGCAAGGACTACCCGCAGGACGACACGGCACGGGCCGCCTGGATCTCCCAGTACCTTCCCGGTGCCGGAGACCGGGCGGAGCCGCTGCTCAAGCGCTACGGCACCCGCGCCGCTGAGGTGTGGCAGTACGTCCAGCAGGGCTCGGACGCGCCCCTCGCCGGCGGGCAGCTCTCGACGCGTGAGCTCGAGTGGATGGTGCAGAACGAGCTGATCGTGCGCCTCGAGGACGTAGTACTTCGCCGCACGAGCCTCGCCTTCACGGGCGACGTCACCGAGGAGATCCTCGAGGAGACCGCCGAGGCGCTCGCGCCCCTGAAGGCCTGGGACCGCGCGCGCACCGCGCACGAGATCGAGCTGACCCGCGAGCTGCTGAACTCCCGGCACGGACTTTCCCTCGTCGCCCGCGCCCGCGGGTAGCGAGATCCCCGCGCCGCCCTTCTCGGCGTCTCATCGAACACCGCATCGGCAGAGGGGCCGATGCTCTGCGAAAGGTCAATGGAGACATGCCTGATGTGAATATGGGCCTCTACTTCCTGTCCGAACTGGTCGGCACCGCGATGCTGCTCCTGCTCGGCTGCGGTGTGGTCGCCAACGTCGCCCTCGTCAAGAACAAGGGGTTCAACGGCGGATTCTTGATGGTCAACTGGGGATGGGGCCTGGCGGTCTTCGCCGGTGTGCTCGTCTCCGCCTACTCCGGAGCGATCCTGAACCCCGCGGTCGGCATCGGTCTGTTCGTGCAGCACCTGCTCGACCCCGCCAAGGGGATCGACTTCTCCCACTACGCCGTCGCGACGGCGGCGGAGCTGCTCGGTGCGATCATCGGCGCCGTGCTCTGCTGGCTCGCCTACAAGCAGCACTTCGACGAGGAGCCCGAGCCGGCCAACAAGCTCGGCGTCTTCTCGACGGGTCCGGCGATCCGCTCCTACGGCTGGAATCTGGTCACGGAGATCATCGGCACCTTCGTCCTCGTGTTCGTGATCTTCGCGTTCGCGGACTACGGCGACGTCAAGATCGGCACCCCTGGCGGCCTCGGCGCGCTGTCGGCACTTCCCGTCGCCCTCCTCGTGGTCGCGATCGGCGCCTCCCTCGGTGGTCCGACCGGCTACGCGATCAACCCCGCCCGTGACCTCGGTCCGCGCATCGCGCACGCGATCCTCCCGATCAAGGGCAAGGGATCGAGCGACTGGGCGTACTCCTGGGTGCCGGTCGTCGGCCCGCTCCTCGGCGGTACCATCGCCGCGCTGCTCTCGCCGGTGCTGCTGCACCTCGCAAAGTAACCCGAAACGCTATTCAAAGGAGAACTGCACATGGCTGATTACGTCATCGCGATCGACCAGGGCACGACCTCGAGTCGCGCCATCATCTTCGACCGCAAGGGCAGCATCATCGCCACCGGTCAGAAGGAGCACGAGCAGATCCTGCCGCAGGCCGGCTGGGTCGAGCACGACGCCTCGGAGATCTGGGCCAATGTCCAGGAGGTCATCGGTCTGGCGCTCAGCCGCGCCGACCTGACCCGCCACGACATCGCCGCGGTCGGCATCACGAACCAGCGCGAGACCGCGGTGGTCTGGGACAAGACCACCGGCAAGCCGGTCTACAACGCGATCGTCTGGCAGGACACGCGCACGCAGCCGATCGTCGACCGCCTGGCGGCCGAGGGCGGCGTCGAGCGGTTCAAGGAGATCGTCGGCCTGCCGCTGGCGACCTACTTCTCCGGCACCAAGATCGCGTGGATCCTGGAGAACGTCGAGGGCGCGCGGGCCAAGGCGGAAGCCGGCGACCTGCTGTTCGGCACCACCGACAGCTGGGTGCTCTGGAACCTCACGGGCGGTGTGGACGGCGGCGTGCACGCGACCGACGTCACCAACGCCTCGCGCACGATGTTCATGGACCTCGAGACGCTGCAGTGGCGCGACGACATCCTCGACGCGTTCGGCGTGCCGAAGTCGATGATGCCCTCGATCCGCTCCTCCTCCGAGGTCTACGGCGCCGCAGAGGACTCCTCGCTGCTGCGGGAGACCCCGATCGCGGGCATCCTCGGCGACCAGCAGGCGGCGACGTTCGGCCAGGCGGCGTTCAACAGCGGCGAGAGCAAGAACACCTACGGCACGGGCTGCTTCCTGATCTTCAACACGGGCGAGGAGATCGTCCACTCGAAGAACGGGCTGCTCACCACCGTCGGCTACAAGCTCGGCGACGGCCCGACGCACTACGCGCTGGAGGGCTCGATCGCCGTCACCGGATCCCTCATCCAGTGGCTGCGCGACCAGCTCGGCATCATCGACTCCGCCCCCGAGGTGGAGGAGCTGGCCCGCCAGGTCGAGGACAACGGCGGCGTGTACATCGTGCCCGCGTTCTCCGGCTTGTTCGCGCCGTACTGGCGTCCGGACGCCCGTGGGGCGATCGTGGGGCTCACCCGCTACGCGAACAAGAACCACATCGCGCGCGCCGCGCTCGAGGCCGTCGCATTCCAGACCCGCGACGTGCTCGACGCGGTCAACGCCGACGCCGGCGTGGACCTCACCGAGCTCAAGGTGGACGGCGGCATGGTCGCGAACGACGCGCTCATGCAGTTCCAGGCCGACGTGCTCGGTGTGCCGGTGGTCCGCCCCGTGGTCGCAGAGACGACCGCGCTGGGCGCCGCCTACGCGGCCGGCCTCGCGGTCGGATTCTGGAGCGGGCTGGACGACCTCTCCGCCAACTGGCAGGAAGACCGCCGCTGGGAGCCCACGATGGACGCCGCCGAGCGCGACCGCCAGCTCCGGCTGTGGCGCAAGGCCGTCACGAAGTCGATGGACTGGGTCGACGACGACGTGAAGTGACCTGACGCACGAAGAAGGCGGTCCGGAGGTGAATCTTCCGGACCGCCTTCTTCGTGCGTCACGCGCGAGACATCAATTCGAGCCCGAGAAACACCTGCTGGCGGGGTGTCTCGTGCAGGATGTGGTTTCTCGAGGCCGGACCCCGAGCACGTCAGTTCTTGCCGAAGAGCTTCTGGATCTCGGCCATGTCTGCCTCGCTGGGCGCCGGCTGCGCACCCAGGCCGAAGCCGGATCCGGTCGTGGCCTGGCTGGTGGCGATACCGGCGTTCTCGGCGGCGCGCTTGGCAGGGTTGCCCGAGCGCGAGCCGGCGCCCTTGGCCTTCTTGCCGCGCTTCGAGGAGGCACCGGGACGTCCCATGCCGGGCATCGCGCCCATGCCGGGAATGTTCGGGGTGCCGCCGCGGGCGACGGTCTTCATCATCTTCGCGGCCTGCTCGAAGCGCTGCACGAGCTGGTTCACATCGGTCACCGTCATGCCGGAGCCACGCGCGATGCGCAGGCGGCGGGAGCCGTTGAGCACCTTGGGGTTGCGGCGCTCCCCCGGGGTCATCGAGCGGATGATCGCCTCGGTGCGGTCGATCTCGCGCTCGTCGAAGTCTTCGAGCTGCTGCTTCATCTGGCCCATGCCCGGGAGCATCCCGAGCATCTTCTTCATCGAGCCCATCTTCTTGAGCTGCTGCATCTGCTCGAGGAAGTCCTCGAGCGTGAAGGTCTCGGTCGCGAGCTTCTCGGCGACCTTGAGCGCTTCAGCTTCATCGAACGCGCTCTGCGCCTGCTCGATGAGGGTGAGGATGTCACCGAGGTCGAGGATCCGGCTGGCCATGCGGTCGGGGTGGAACGGCTCGAGATCCTCGAGGCCCTCCCCCGTGGACGCGAACATGATCGGGCGGCCCGTGACGGAGGCGACCGAGAGCGCGGCGCCGCCGCGGGCATCGCCGTCGAGCTTGGAGAGCACCACGCCGGTGAAGTCCACGCCGTCCTGGAACGCCTTCGCGGTGTTGACGGCGTCCTGACCGATCATCGCGTCGATGACGAACAGGACCTCGTCCGGATCCACCGCGGCGCGGATGTCGGCGGCCTGCTTCATGAGCTCGGCGTCGACGCCGAGGCGTCCCGCGGTGTCGATGATGACGATGTCGTGCTGCTGGCGGCGGGCGTGCTCGACGCCGTCGCGCGACACCCGCACGGGGTCGCCGACGCCGTTGCCCGGCTCGGGGGCGTAGATGGTCGCACCGGCCTGCTCCGCGACGACGGTGAGCTGGGTCACCGCGTTCGGGCGCTGCAGGTCGGCGGCGACGAGGAGGGGCGTGTGCCCCTCGCCCTGCAGCTGCTTGGCGAGCTTGCCCGCGAAGGTCGTCTTTCCGGATCCCTGGAGTCCGGCGAGCATGATGACGGTCGGCGGGTTCTTCGCGAACTCGAGGCGGCGCTGCTCGCCGCCGAGGATCGCGATGAGCTCCTCGTTGACGATCTGCACGACCTGCTGCGCGGGGTTCAGCGCCTTGTTGACCTCGTCGCCCAGGGCGCGCTCGCGCACCTTGGCGGTGAAGTCCTTAACGACGGGCAGCGCGACGTCGGCGTCGAGCAGGGCGCGTCGGATCTCGCGGACGGTGCCGTCGACGTCGGCGGCGGTCAGCTTGCCCTTCGTGCGCAGATTGCGGAAGGTCTCGGTGAGCCGATCGGAAAGCGTGCCAAATGTAGCCATGGTGCTGCAATTCTACGCGAGCGGATCCCCGATCCGCGGCGCGTCAGCCCCAGTGCAGATCTGCGATGCGCGGCAGCGCGTGCTGCAGCTGCGCCAGCGGCGATCCGTGGCCCGCGCCGCCCTCGGCCCAGACGCGCAGCGACGACAGCACGACGACGGCGTAGGCGGCGCCGAGCACGTCCGCCCTGATGCGCTCCACACCCGCGCCGCGCGCGGCCTCCGACAGCGCGGTGGCGAGCCTGCCCTGGCGCAGTGCGGACTCGCGCTGCAGCTCTTCTGCGAGTCCCATGGCTTGGGCGTTGCCGAAGGCGAGCGCCAGCGGATCCGGTTCCAGCCCCTCCAGGATCGCGGCCAGCACCGCTTCGATCCCGGCCGAATCGGCGCCCGCGCCGGGAGCCGCGAGCGCCGCGACCGCGCGATCGAGACGCTCGTCGAAACCGGACCAGAGCACATCGCTCTTGGAGGAGAAGTAGTTGAAGAAGCTCGACCTGCTCACGCCGGCGCGCTGTGCGATTCCGGCGATCGAGGTGCCCTCGTACCCGGATTCCAGGAACAGCTCGCAAGCCGCCTCGGCGATCGTCTCGCGCGAGGAGACCCGGGGGCGGCCGACGCCGCGGGCAGGGGTGGTCACCACGACACCGTATCGCGATGCGCGCGTCCGCCGATTCACCCCTATTATTGAACCGCATACAACAACTCGACCAGAAGGGTCGGCCATGCTCGACATCCAGACGGTGGGCCTCGCCCCCGAGTTCGTCCCCTACCTCGACGGCTGGGATCTGCAGCGGCGCGTACACGCCGAGATCGTGGCGGGCACCCGTCCCGACACGCTGCTGCTCCTCGAGCACGAGGCCGTGTACACGGCGGGCAAACGCACCGAACCGCAGGAGCGCCCGCAAGACGGCACGCCGGTGGTCGACGTCGACCGCGGCGGGAAGATCACGTGGCACGGGCCGGGGCAGCTCGTGGGCTACCCGATCGTGCGTCTGCCCGAGCCCATGGACGTGGTCGCCCACGTCCGCCGGCTGGAACGGCTCCTGATCGAAGTGCTGCGCCCGCTGGGCGTGGACGGGTACCAGGTCGAGGGCCGCAGCGGCGTGTGGGTGCGCCGACCGCTCAGCGAGGACAAGGTGGCGGCGATCGGCGTGCGTGTGCAGCAGGGCGTGACGATGCACGGCTTCGCGATCAACTGCGACAACACCCTCTCGGGGTTCCGCGGCATCATCCCCTGCGGCATCACCGACGCCGGTGTGACCACGGTGAGCGAGGCGATCGGCCGCGAGGTCTCCCCCGCCGACCTCGTCGAAGCGGTCGCCGTCGCGTTCACCGCCGAGTACGCCGCGGAGGTGGCCGCGTGATGCGTCGACTTGATTCGACCAGGTTGAGCGAGGACATGAAATGACCGAGACGAAACCCACCGCTCCCGAGGGCCGCAAGCTGCTGCGCCTGGAGATCCGCAACGCCGAGACCCCGATCGAGCGCAAGCCGGAGTGGATCAAGACCAAGGCGAGGATGGGGCCGGAGTACAAGGCCCTGCACTCGCTCGTGAAGGACGAGGGCCTGCACACGGTCTGCCAGGAGGCCGGCTGCCCCAACATCTTCGAGTGCTGGGAGGACAAGGAGGCCACGTTCCTCATCGGCGGATCGCAGTGCACGCGCCGTTGCGACTTCTGCCAGATCGACACGGGCAAGCCCGCCGACTACGACACGGATGAGCCGCGACGCGTGGCCGAGAGCGTGCAGCAGATGGGCCTGCGCTACGCGACCGTCACGAGCGTCGCCCGTGACGATCTCCCCGACACCGGGGCCTGGCTGAACGCCGAGACGGTGCGCAAGATCCATGAGCTCAACCCGAACACCGGGGTCGAGCTGCTCGCGAACGAGCACAACGCGGATCCGGCCTTCCTGGGGCAGATCTTCGACGCGCGCCCTGAGGTGTTCGCGCACAACGTGGAGACCGTGCCGCGCATCTTCAAGCGGATCCGTCCCGCGTTCAAGTACGAGCGCTCGCTCGACGTCATCACCCAGGGGCACGACGCGGGGCTCATCACGAAGTCCAACCTCATCCTCGGCATGGGCGAAGAGCCGGAAGAGGTCGTGCAGGCGCTCCAGGACCTGCACGACGCGGGCTGCGACATCATCACGATCACCCAGTACCTCCGCCCCACGCCCCGTCACCTTCCGGTGTCGCGCTGGGTGAAGCCCGACGAGTTCGTCGCGTTCAAGGAGGAGGCGGAGCGGATCGGGTTCCTCGGGGTGCTCGCCGGTCCGCTGGTGCGCTCGTCGTACCGCGCCGGCCGACTGTGGGCGCAGTCCATGGTGTCCAAGGGCCGCGAGATCCCACCGCATCTGGCGCACATCGCCGCCAGCGCAGACCTCGGCTTCGCCCAAGCCGTCTAAGACGCGGATCGCCGGACGGCCCTTCGTCTCGCTCCGCTCGCTCAGGGACCGTTAGTTCGTACGCCGGTTCCTGAGCGAGGAGCGCAGCGACGAGACGAAGGGTGTTCAGTCGGCGCTCATGACCGACAGCACGGAGCCGTCGGATCCGAAGTTCACCAGCAGCACGTCGTCGGCGCCGTCGGCGTCGAGCGCGTACTCCAGCACGGCGAACGGCTCGCTCCCGCCGTGCTCGTCCACGAGCAGCGTCATGCTCATCAGCTGCAGCGAGCGGATGATGTCGACGGCGGCATCGCCGCTCACGTCGACGAGGTATTCCTCGAGTTCGTCGCCGTACTCCTCCTGCTGCTGCAGGATGTACTCGGTCACCTCGCTCGTGCGGTCGTCGACCTCGGAGAGCATCCCGCGGCGGGCCTTGTCGTCGATGGCCTCGAGCCCCGAGACGAAGGCGGCGGCGATGTCGAGCGACTCGGCCGACACGTCCTCCTGGTCGGGCGCGGTCAGATCGACGGTGAGCGCATGGTCGCCGAACTCCACCGTCTCGGACCAGAAGATCGATCCGTCCGGTCCCGAGGACAACAGTCCGAAGAAGTCGTGTTCGATCGCCATACGGCTATAAAACCAGCCTTGCGCGCACGGCGGTAGTCCGTGACGCGCGTGCCGCGGACCGGTTCGTCATCGTCACCGATTCAGGCCCCGACGAGCGCCTGCACGAACACGTGCGGCGTGAAGCCGGTGAGGTCGTCGATGCCCTCGCCCTGGCCGAGGAGCTTCACCGGGATGCCCGTGCGCTCCTGCACCGCGAGCACGAAGCCACCCTTCGCGGAGCCGTCCAGCTTGGTGAGAACGAGCCCCGTCACGCCCGCGTGCTCGAGGAACGCCTCCGCCTGCATGACGCCGTTCTGGCCCGTCGTCGCATCGAGCACGAGCAGCACCTCGCTGATCGGCGCCTGCTTCTCCACGACGCGGCGGATCTTGGACAGTTCGTCCATCAGCCCGCCCTTGGTGTGCAGGCGTCCCGCGGTGTCGATGATCACGATCTCCGTGCCCTCGCGCTTGGCGTAGTCCACGGTCTGGAACGCGACGGACGCCGGATCCTGCCCGTGCTGCTGCGGACGCACGATCGCTGCCCCGGCACGCTGCGCCCACGTGGCCAGCTGCTCGACGGCGGCCGCGCGGAAGGTGTCGGCGGCGCCCACGACGACCGAGCGCTGGTAGCCGCGCAGGAACTTGGTGAACTTGCCGATCGTGGTGGTCTTGCCGACGCCGTTCACCCCCACGACGAGCACCACGGCCGGGCGCTCCGTGAGCTTCAGCGTGGTGTCGAACTTCGCGAAGTGCTCCTCGAGCGTCTCCCGGAGCATCCGCTGCAGATCCTTCGGATCCGTCGTGCGGTACTTCTCGACCTTGGCGCGCAGCTCGTCGACCAGGCGCTCGGTGATGTCCGGGCCGAAGTCGGCCGTCAGCAGCGCGGTCTCCAGATCGTCCCAGGTCTCCTCGTCGATCGTGGGCTTGACGAACATGCCGCGCAGCGCGCGGCCGAGGGACCAGGACTTCTCCGCCATGCCCCCAGCCTACGGGGAGCGGCCCGGCGAACCCGGCGTGTTCGCCGAGGGCGCGCGGACCGCTGTCCGGTGTCTCGGCTCAGAGCGCAGCGGCCGCGCGATCCCCGACCCGCTGTCCGACCACCGCGGACACGCCGTCCTGGCGCATCGAGACGCCGTAGAGCGCGTCGGCGATCTCCATGGTGCGCTTCTGGTGCGTGATCACGAGCAGCTGCGAGCTGGCACGCAGCTGCTCGAACACCGTCAGCAGGCGACCGAGGTTGGCGTCGTCGAGGGCCGCCTCGACCTCGTCCAGGATGTAGAACGGGCTGGGCCGCGCCTTGAAGATCGCGACGAGCAGGGCGACCGCCGCGAGCGACCGCTCCCCGCCGGATAGCAGGGAGAGCCGTTCGATCTTCTTGCCGACCGGGCGCACCGCGACCTCGATGCCGGTGTTCAGCAGATCGTCGGGATTGGTGAGCGAGATGCTGCCGGCGCCGCCGGGGAAGAGCAGGGGGAACACCTCGCCGAACGCCTGGCGGGTGTCCTCGAACGCGGCCGCGAAGATGGTCTGCATCCGCTCGTCGAGCTCGGTGATGATCGTGAGCAGATCCTGCCGGGTCTTGGTGAGATCGGCGAGCTGCTCGGTGAGGAACGCGTGCCGCTGCTCGAGCGCCGCGAACTCCTCGAGCGCGAGCGGATTCACCCGGCCGAGCTGGGCGAGCTTGCGCTCCGCCTCCTGTAGGCGGCGCTGCTGGATGCGACGGTCGAACGGGATGCCCGTGGGCTCCCGATCCGCCGGGGCGTCTTCGGCGTCCGACTCCTCCGCGAGGTCATCCTGATCGGCCGCGACCACGACGACATCGCGGGGAACCAGCTGATCCGGACCGTATTCCGCGACCAGGATGTCCTCGTCTAGTGCGAGCTCGGACTGCACGCGCTCGAGCAGGCTGGACAGGTGCAGCTTCTTCTCGTGGATCTGCAGCTCGAGCCCGTGCACGCTCTCAGTGAGGCCGGCGAGGCGCTCGCGGATCGAGGAATCCTGCCGCCGCAGCTCGCCGAGCTCCTCGTTCTGCGCCGACCGCGCCGACTCGGCGGCGGCCAGCGCCAGCCGGGCCTCGGCCACGGAGCGGTCGACCGAGTCCAGGATCCGCGGCAGCTCCGCGGCGACCCCTGAGGCGGTCTCCCGCTGGGCGCGCCGGATCACCGCCCGGCGCGCCGCCTCCGCGGCGGCCTCCCGCTCCCGCTCGCGCTGGCGTTCGAGCGAGGCGACTCTCGTCTGGGCCGCCCGCACGCGCTCGCGCATCGTCTCGACGCCGAGGCGCGCTTCGATCTCGGCCTCGCGTGCCGCCTCCAGCGCCTCGAGCAGGCCGTCGCGTGCGGAGACGTCCAGGACGGGACGCGGCGCGGACTCGGCCTCCGCCAGCGCGTCCTTCGCGGTGTCCGCATGCGCTTCCGCATCCGCGACGGCCGACTGGGCCTGGGCGAGCCCCGACTCCAGGCGCTCGCACTCGGCGATCGCGGATTCATGCTGCACGGTCACCCGGTTGACCTGCTCGGTGTGCGTGGCCAGCGCCGCGTCGTGCTCGCGCAGCGTGCGCAGCGCATCGCGGGATACGCGTCGTGCAGTCTCGAGCGCCTCGGTCGCGTCCTCGCGCGCCTCGCGCAGCGAGTCGACCACGACGCGCACCTCGTCGAGGCGGTCGACGGCCGCGTCGCGTTCGGCGACGAGTTCGAGCCGGGAGCGCTCCCCGCCGGATCCCGTGTGCAGGGTGTGCGCGGTGAGCACCTCGCCGGAGCGCGTGACGATCGTGAGCGGCACCCCGGACGCGGCGACCGCGGCCGCATGGGCGGAACGCGCGGAGGCCAGATCCTCGACGATCACGACGTGCGAGAGGATGCCGAGCACTCCGGGCGGCGCGGTCACGACCTGCGCCGCGGGAGTCGCACCGGGGATCCCCGCGTCGGAGACGACGCCCGATGCGCCCTGGGCGATGACGATGTCATAGGTGCCTGCGGTCTCGTCGTCGCCGGCGAGGGCGAACGCCGCGGCTGCGTCGTCCACGAGCACGCCCTCGACGAGAGGACCGAGCACGGCCGCGATCGCCGCCTCGAACCCCGGCTCGACCTGGACCGCGTCGCCGACGAGCCCGCGCACGCCGGAATGACCGGCCGCGACGATCTCCGCCGCTCCGCCCGTGACGGCGATCGCGCTGCCGAGGGCCGCGGCCTTCGCGATGAGCGCCTCGGACTCGCGCTCGGCGGCGTGCAGCCGCTCGCGCAGTTCGCCGAGGGCGGTCTCGGAGGAGACGGCCCTGGCCTGCGCTCGCTCGTACGCCTCGGCGTGCTCCGCCGCGGTGCCCTGCGGCGCCTCGCCCTCTTCGATCCGTTCGCGCGCTTCCGCGGCCTCGCGACGGCGTCCGTGCGCGGCCTCCAGCGCGTTCTCCTGGCGGAGCACCGCGCCGCGGACGGCGGCGAGGGCCGACGCGGCGGCCTCGGCCTGCCCGCGCAGGGTGGTGAGCCGCATGTCGTGCGCGGAGACCAGCGCACTCTGCTCGGCGATGTCGACGTCGAGCGCGTCGAGCTCGGCGCGCGCGTTCGCGACCTCGCGGGTCGCCTCGTGCGCCGCGTCCTGTGCGCGGCCGATCCCCGACGAGATCTCCTCGACCTCGTCCTTCGCGTCGTCGATCGTGGTCTGCGTCACGGTGACCGCGGTGACCGCGGCATCGTCCTCGTCGGATCCGAGCAGGGCGAGCCGCTGGTTGGCAAGGGTGAACAGTCCGCGCACGCGCTCCTGCACCTGTTCCAGCCCGAACGCGACCCGCCGCGCCTCGTCGACGGCCGCGGAGTTCTGCAGCGCCTCGAGTCGGGTGATCTCTGCGCGGACGCGGTCTCCCTGCTCGCTCAGCACCACGCGCTCGGCGTGGCGCTCATGCTCATTGCGGGTGTGGTCGGCGAGCGCCGTGCGCAGCGTCACGACGTCGTCGGCGAAGATCCGCGCCTTGGCGTCGCGCACGACGGCGGCGATGGTCTGCGCCTCGCGGGCGATCTCGGCCTGACGCCCGAGCGGCTTCAGCTGGCGACGGATCTCCCCGGCCAGATCGCTCAGCCGGGTCAGGTTGGTCTCCATCGCGTCGAGCTTGCGGAGGGTCTTCTCCTTGCGACGGCGGTGCTTGAGGATTCCCGCGGCTTCCTCGATGAAGCCGCGGCGGTCCTCCGGGGAGGCCTGGAGCACGGTGTCGAGGCGCCCCTGACCGACGATGACGTGCATCTCACGGCCCAGACCCGAGTCGCTGAGCAGCTCCTGCACGTCGAGCAGCCGGCACCCCTCGCCGTTGATCGCGTACTCGCTGGAGCCGTTGCGGAACAACGTGCGGCTGATCGTCACCTCGGCGTACTCGATCGGCAGCGCTCCGTCGCTGTTGTCGATCGTCAGCTGCACCTCCGCGCGTCCGAGCGGACCGCGGGTCGAGGTGCCGGCGAAGATGACGTCCTCCATCTTGCCGCCGCGCAGGGTCTTGGCGCCCTGCTCCCCCATCACCCAGGCCAGCGCGTCCACGACGTTCGACTTGCCGGATCCGTTCGGCCCTACGATGCAGGTCACACCCGGCTCGAAGGCGAACGTCGTCGGCTGCGCGAAGGACTTGAACCCCTTGAGGGTCAGGCTCTTCAGGTGCATGGGCACGTTCGGCGATCGGCGGAGTTCACGGCGTCTACGCTATCGCGGCGACTCCCACGGCCGTGCGGGAAACGCCCGAGGTCCAGGGATTTCTGGGTGTCGGCTTGACGTCTTCTATGAAGCTCCGCTAGCGTGACAACCCGAGCCGAGAAAGGAGGTTGCCGACATGATTACCAACTGCATCGCATTTACCCCATTCCGTGGGATCGACGCGTCTTCGGCGACTTCCGCCGGCGTCTCCGCGCGCTTCGACGCGTAGAGCAGACGCGCTCCCTCGTTCCGGCCTGAGGCCGGCCTGACGCCCTCGGGCGTCCGCGATCCGATCCACGGTTCTCCGTGTCGATCAACAGGTCGTCGCGATCCTCCGATCGTGCCGATCATCCGGTCGCCTGCACGATCCGGCCACGAACGCCGGATCCGTCCCCTCACCCGTGACACGTCGCGGCGTCCCATCGGGCGACCCCGCCGTGGAACGAAACCGCCTTTCCGGCACGACCAACGAAAGCGAATCACCGTGAATACCGCATTGCACGCTTCGCCTCCCACCGAGTCGAAGCAGCGCGCTCTTCCCGAGCGCGACCTGTCCATCCAACTCCCCCGCGAGGAGGAGCTCCGCAACCTGTCGTTCGCCCAGCGCGTGGCCCTGCGCGTCGCCCTGCACCTGATCGTGCGGTCGCGGCCCGTGACGCAGGACCAGGCCCGCTCGGCGCTGGCCGAGACCCACCGCCTCGGCCTGCTCCAGCAGTACGAGGCGAGCCGTCTGGCTCAGAACCCGACTCGGCAGGTGCTCTGATGACCGGCGCTCGGATCGACGACCCGATCATCTCCCTCCCCGCCGGTGCGACCCTGCATCCGCTCGTGCTCCCCGCACGGGCGGATGCGGGGGCGCCCGGTCCCTTCCGCGACTACGCGGAGGTGCGCAATCGCTGCCTCGAAGCCGCATCAGGCCGCGACGACGACAGCTTCACCCCGGACGAACTGCTGCCGCTGCTCACGTCGGACGCCTACACGCACCGACGCCAGTGGCGGATCCTCCTCGGAGAGCGCACGATCGGCGTCGCGATCCTGAACCTCCTGCGCGACGGAGGGGGCGACACGGCCGTGTCCGCCGTCAACGTGCTCCCCGAGGAGCAGGGACGGGGCATCGCCACCGCGGTCGCCGCGCACCTGGAGCAGCTCGCCCGCGATGAGGGTGTGCGCACCCTGCAGGTGTGGACCGAGCACCTTCCGTCGGAAGAGCCCGCGCTGGTTCCGCCCACCGGGTTCGGCAGCGTTCCGCGCGACCACACCGCGCGCTTCCTGCTCGCGCAGGGCTGGACCCTGGAGCAGGTCGACCGCGTCAGCGAATACCGATGGGGCGAGGACGAGCACCTGGCGGCGCTGCGGGCCTCCGCCGAGCAGGCCGCATCCGGATACCGCGTGGTGCAATGGCTGCTGCCGACCCCGGAAGAGCGGCTCGACGGGTATGCGTGGATGAAGTCCCGGATGTCGACCGACGCCCCAGACGCCGCCATGGACTCCCCCGAGGAGAGCTGGGACGCGGATCGCGTCCGCGAGCAGGACCGGCGCTGGCTGGACATGGGGCACACCGTGCAGGTCACCGCGGCCGAGCACGTGGCGACCGGCGAGCTCTGCGCGTACAACGAGCTCTCACTCAAAGGCGCGCACGACAGCGTCACGCAGCAGAACGACACCCTCGTGCTGGCCGCCCACCGCGGCCATCGGCTGGGTCTGCTCGTGAAGACCGCCGGCCTGCTCGCCTGGCACGATCGCTACCCGCGTTCGACCCGGGTCGTCACCTACAACGCCGAGGAGAACCGGCCGATGCTGTCCATCAACGAGCAGCTCGGCTTCGTTCCGATCGCCTACGGCGGGGCCTGGAAGAAGGTACTGGACTGATCTCCGCCGTGCAGGATCATCCGGGAGGATGACGCCGGGCTCGGATCCTCACTCCGGCGACCGATGATCCGCCGAGCGGCGCCGACCAGGCTGGAGGCATGAGCACAGCAGTCATCGAAGCCCACGGCCTGATCAAGTCGTTCGGATCCACCCGCGCCCTCGCCGGCGTCGACCTCGGGATCGTGTCCGGGGAGTCCGTCGCCATCATGGGAGCCTCAGGATCCGGCAAGACGACCCTGCTGCACGTGCTCGCCGGGATCACCCGGCCCGATGCCGGGCGCGTGCTGTTCACTCCGCCTGTCGGTGGGGCCGTCGAGGTGAGCGCGCTGGGAGAATCCGCGCGGTCGCGGCTGCGCCGCGAGTCGTTCGGATTCGTGTTCCAGCAGGGACTCCTGATGCCGGAGCTCACCGCGGTGGAGAACGTCGCGCTCGCCGCGATGATCACCGGTGTCCCGCGCGCAGAGTCAACGCAGCGCGCGGCGGGCTGGCTCGCCGCACTGGGTCTGCAGGGCATGGAGGACCGCCGGATCGGCGAGCTCTCCGGCGGACAGGCGCAGCGCGTCGCGATCGCCCGCGCGCAGGTGACCGGCGCGAGCATCGTGTTCGCGGACGAGCCGACCGGCGCTCTGGACTCCGCGACCTCGTCCGAGGTCATGGATGCGCTGCTCTGGTCGACCATCGGTCAGGGCCGCACGCTCGTCGTCGTGACGCACGACCCGCAGGTCGCCGCACGCTGCTCCCGGACGATCGCCGTCCGCGACGGCCTCGTGCTGGGCTCGGCGGTCGCCGCGTGAACGCCGCGACACTGCGGCTGCTGCTGCGTCCCGCGCCGGGATCCGCCGGGGTCGTGGTGATCCCGATGGTCGCCTTCGCCGTCATCTCGGCCCTCCTGCTGACGGTGGTCGGCGGGGCTCAGGCGTTCTGGCGGTGGACCGACGAGTATGCGTTGATCTATCAGATCCTGGCGGCGGTCGCGCTCGTGCTGCTCGTGCTCCCGCTCGCCGCGCTGGGCGGCGCCGCAGCCCGGCTGTCGGCGCGGCGCCGTGACGAGCGGCTGTCGACCCTGCGCCTGCTCGGCGTCACCGGGTACGGCGTCGGCGTGGTCGCCGTGGTCGAATCGACTCTGATCGCGGCCGCCGGCGTGCTCGGCGGAGTGGTGCTGGCCCTCGGCCTCGCCCCGCTCGTGGGGCTCATCCCGTTCCGCGGCGAGCCCCTGGGAGCCGCCGTGCTGCTGCCGCCGTGGCTCATGGCCGCCATCGCGGTCGGCACCGTGCTGCTCGCGACCGCGAGCGCGGTGATCGGGCTGCGCCGCGTGGTGATCTCGCCACTCGGCGTGCGCACCAGGACCACCCCGCCGACGCCGCACTGGCTGCGCGCCCTCATCGCCGTCGTGTTGGTCGCGGCCGGGTTCCTCGCCGGATTCGTGGTGCCCGGAATCGGCGGTGCGATCGCCATGATCACCGCCCTGGTCGCGATCTTCGGGGTCGGACTGCTGGTGCTGAACCTCATCGGCCCCTGGGTGCTGAAACTCGGCGCACGGATGCAACTGCGCCGGGCGAAGACGCCGGAGCGCCTGCTCGCGGCGCGCATCGTGCTCGACGATGCGAAGGGCGCCTGGCGCCAGGTGAGCGGCGTGGCGATGGCGAGCTTCATGGCCGTATTCGCGGGGACGGGCGTCGCGCTCATGGACGTGCTGAGCGCTGGCGACCCTTCGGCGCAGGATCTTGCGCTCCTCACCGACATGCGGACGGGTCTCATCATCACGCTGGTCGCGTCCTTCCTCATGGTCGGATGCTCTGTCGCCGTCACGCAGGCCTCCGACATCCTCGACCAGCGGGACCTGCACCGCAGCCTGCACTATCTCGGGGTTCCTGCAGGCACCGTGGATTCCGCACGGCGGCGCGCGGTCATGTCGCCGCTGCTGACGACATCGCTGGGATCCGCCCTCTGCGCGGCCGTGCTCATCTTCCCGCTGCTCGGGATCGCGCTGATCACGGCGCCGCTGTCGATCGCGACCATCATCGCGGTCCTGGCCGCCGGCATCGCACTGGTGTGGATCGCCACCAGGCTCACCCGGCCGCTGCTGATGCGCGCCTTCACCGGCTGAACGCCTCTCCTCCGCAGAGGTCAGGAGCCGATCGCGGCCGTCAGGAAGTCCTCGACGGCCGCGATCGTCGTCGCGTTGTCCCGGTGCACGATGCCGCGGATGCCCAGGCGGGCGGCGCCGTCGAGCTGCTGCCCGCGGTCGTCGATGAAGAAGACGTCCGCCGGCTCCGCGCCCATCGCCACCAGGGCAGCGGTGTACGCCTCGGGATCCGGCTTGTTCGCGCCGATCTCGTGGCTGTAGCAGATCGGATCGAAGACCGAGGCGAAACCGAAGCGACGCTCCTCCTCTTCGCGGGCGCCATCGGCCGAGTTCGACAGGATCGCAACACCGGCGCGACCGCGCAGCGTGCGGGCGTATTCGATCAGCGGCGTGTTCGCCTCTCCGCAGTACGCGTCCCACAGCTCGGCGCGCGCCTCGGCGATCTGGACAGGAGTGAAGCCCAGCGCTTGCGCGAGGCCGTCCCAGTACTCCTCGGCGCGGCCCTGCACGAGATCGATGCGAGGAAGATCCGCCGCGGCGATCACCCGGTCGTACTGGGCCCGGGTCATCGCGGCGCGGGCTGCCCAGCGATTCTTGAGCTCCTCCTGCCACGGGCCGTCGTCGACGATCTCGAGCACGCCGCCGATGTCGAACAGGATCCAGGGCTTGTTCCGCGTCATGCCTCGACGCTAGACGATGCGCTGCCGGGCGCCGATGGGCAGCGCTCCCCCTGCCGCGCTCCGTCAGATGACGGGGACGCCGACGTGGCACAGAATGGATCCGTCCTGTCATCGTCACCGGGGAGCACCGCATGAGCAGCATCGTCGACTTCGTCACCGTCTCGACCGCGGGTCTCGAGGCTTCGCCCATCGCCGATGCGCTGGCCGGCCTGCGCGCGAACGAGGCGCGCTACATCACCAACAAGTACGGCTCCCCGTTCACCGTGAGCACCCCGGACGAGGACCCGGAGACGCTGCAGTGGGTGACCGACATCCTCCGCGAGGAGCGCGACATCGTGATCGCGAGCCCCGCACTCGAGGTCAGTGGATTCGAGGCCGACGGGATCCGCTTCGGCTACGTCTTCTACGCCTCGGGCCTCGCGATCAACGTGATGTACACGCTCGCCGACGGAGGAAAGCGCGCCGTCGGTTTCAAGCTGTCGCTCGGCATGGAGATCCCGGAGGAGCTGTCGGCCTTCAAGTTCGCACGCCAGCGCTCGAAGCTCGCGGGCGAGATCCGCGGATCCTATTTCGTCATCAAGGGCGAGCACTGAGCCATCGCACCTCGATGTGCGTCGCCGACCGGCTGCTCCCGGAGAGCACGCCGGCTACTCCATGGAGGAGGCGACACGCAGCCACGGCTCGGCGCGGGACCCCGTCGAGGCCGATCCGCGTGCCGCGCCGTCGGCGGTGACCACGAGGGACCACTCCGCGAGCGAGGTCCCGGCATCGGCGAGTCGCCTGCTGAGTCGTCTCACGGCCTTGCGCGTCGGGTCGCCCTGAACCGATACATGCGCCATGTGGTGACGGACCAGCGCCGCGATGGCCGTGGTCTCTCTGTCCGGCCACCCCAGACGAGCGCCCATCCGGAGGACGATCTCTCCCCCGAGCTCGGCGTGGCCGTGCGATGTCACGGAGTCACCGTCCGACTGAGTAGTCGCCGACTTCCCGACGTCATGGAACAGCGCGGCCAGGACGACGATCTCCCGGCGGTCGATCGGGCCGGGCGCGGCGTCCCACCGTTCCGCCGCCGCATCCGCCGCGAGAAGCGAGTGCGTCAGCACGTCGCCTTCGGGATGCCACCGGGGATCCTGCGGAACCGAGTCCAGCGCCGCCAGTTCCGGAAGCCGCGAGACGAGCCCTCCCCTGAGCAGATCCTTCGAGGGCTCGGTCGCGAGACGAGCAATGCGTCGCAACGCGTCACCCGTCCGGTCGTCTGCCTGGTGCTCCAGCGGCGGCACCGAATACGGGTCCTTCGCGTGCGCCATCGTCCGCGCGCCTCCTCTCGGCCCATCCTCCCCAGGGTAGATGGGAAGATCGCGCGCGTCAGCGCCGCCGCTGACACCTCGGACAGAAGTGGCTCGAGCGGTTCATGAACGCGTCGCGCCGGATCGGACCGCCGCAGCGCGGGCACGGCAGGCCCGTGCGGCCGTAGGCGTTCAGGGAGTGCGCGAAATAACCGGCCTCGCCGTTGACGTTGACGTATTGCGCGTCGAAGCTCGTGCCGCCCTCAGCCAGCGCCTTCTCCAGCACGGCCCGCACCTCGGCCAGAAGGCGGTTCACGGCCACGGTCGACAGCGCGGACGCCGGAGTCTCGGGGTGGATCCGTGCCGCCCAGAGCGACTCGTCGGCGTAGATGTTGCCGACACCGCTGATCAGGCCCTGATCCAGCAGCACGCGCTTGATGGCGCTCGATCGCGCGCGCAGCGCACTGCGGAACACGCTGTCCTGGAACGCCTCGTCCATGGGATCCCGCGCGATGTGCGAGACCTGCGAGGGGATCAGCGGCTCGGTGCTCCCCCACCCCGCGGCGCGGGCATCGGCGGTCGGCACGAGCGCGTCGACGGCGAGGGATCCGAACGTGCGCTGATCGGCGAAGACGACGGCGAGTTCGCCGTGCTGCGGGTGCTCCACGAACAGCCGGATCCGCTCATGCCGCTCCGTCGCAGCATCGGGACGGCGCAGCAGCAGCTGCCCGGACATGCCCAGATGCCCGACGATCGCGGAACGTCCGCCCGTCCCCGCTGTCGCGAGAGGCATCCAGAGGAACTTGCCGCGGCGCGCCACGGTCGCGACCTCGGATCCCTCGAGCCGCGCGACGAAGTCGGCGGCACCCGCAGCGTGCCTCGTGAGCGCTCGCTCGTCGTGCACGGTCACCGCGACAATGCGCGCCCCGGTCATCGCCGGCGCGAGGCCGGAGCGGACGACTTCGACCTCGGGCAGCTCAGGCACGGTCGCTGAGCGCGTGCCAGGCGGCCAGCGCCGCAGCCATCTCCGCCGTCTTCTTGCTCGTGCCCGTGCCCGTGGTCGCGAGGTCGCCCGCGGTCACCGTCGCAGTGAAGCGCCGGTCGTGATCGGGTCCCGTCGAAACCACCTCGTACGCGGGTGCGCTGAGCCCGAGCCGCGCGGACAGCTCCTGCAGCGCGGTCTTCGGATCCATCGCCGCCCCGTACCGCTCGGGGTCGCCGAGCAGCGGCTCGATGAGCCGCAGCACGAGGGCGGTCGCGGCCTCGGGTCCCGCCGACAGGTACGTGGCGCCGAACACGGCCTCCATGGTGTCGGCGAGGATCGAGTCCTTGTCGCGACCGCCGGTGCGCTCCTCCCCGTTTCCGAGCAGGATGTGCGCGCCGAGGCCGATGCCGCGGGCGACCTCCGCCAGGGCGACCGTCGACACCACGCTCGCGCGTCGCTTCGCCAGCGATCCTTCGTCGAGATCGGGAAGCGTCGTATAGAGCATGACCGTCACGGCCTGGCCGAGCACGGAGTCGCCGAGGAACTCGAGACGCTCGTTGTGCGGGACGGCCCCGTTCTCGTACGCGTACGAACGATGCGTCAGCGCAAGCTGAAGCAGCTCGGGGTCGATATCGACTCCGAGCTGCTCAGAAAGAGGGCGCGTCCCTGCGGGGACTTCTGCCATGATCGACGGATCGATCAGACGTCGGCGACCTTGCGGCCCTTGTACTCGAGGAACAGCTCGGTGCCCTGCGAGTCGGTGACGACCTTCGCCTGGTGGGGGCGGCTGTAGACGACCTTGCCGTTCTCGATGGTCTTGACGAGGGCAGGAGCCTCCGCCTTCCACTGCGCGCGACGCGAGCGGGTGTTCGAACGGGAGACCTTGCGCTTCGGGGGGTTACCGGCCATGGTTGCTTACCTTCTGTGTTCTGGGCGCGCAGCTATTCCGCTGCGTTTCCGTGGTCTGTGATCTGCTGGAGCGCGGCCCATCGAGGATCGACGGGAGCGTCCTGCTCTTTCCCGGCGCTTCTGGTCAGCCGCTCACCGGTCTCGGGGTCGAGTCCAGGGCAATCCGGCTGACACACCGGCTGAAACGGGAGCGCCAAAACCACCGCGTCCCTGACCAGAGTTTCAAGATCCACGTGGTCGTCTTGAACCTCGAAGTCGTTCGCTTCCTCTCCAGGGTACGCGAAAAGCTCCTGAAACTCGACTTCGACAGGCTCTTCGATCGGATTCAGGCATCGCCCGCACTCTCCGCGGTACGTCGAATCGACCTCACCGGTGACGAGGATGCCCTCGTGCACCGACTCCAACCGGGCGTAGAGATCGATCTCCTCGCCCTTCTCGACGGAGACGAGGCCTTCGCCCCACTGCTCCTTGAGAGGGATCGTGATGCGGTGCTCGCGCATCTCTCCCGGTCGGCGAACGATGTCGCGCACGGGCAGCACGAACGGTCCATTGCGTCGCGTCTTCACCGGGACAGTCTACCGGGCCGACCTGGACGGTGGCCGGTCCTCAGATCCCGCGCGAGCCGGTGTCGAGGAAGCGGGCGACCGCGGGCGGCACGAACGGGGAGACATCGCCGCCGAGTGCCGCGACCTGGCGCACGAGCGAGCTGGAGACGAGCGCGTGCGCGGGATCCGGCAGCAGGAACACCGTCTCGATGTCGGCGAGGTGGCGGTTCACGATCGCCATCGGCGACTCGTACGCCACGTCGACCTGCGAGCGGATGCCCTTGACGAGCACTCCGGCGTTCACATCCCTGGCGTAGTCGACCAGGAGGCCCATGCTCCAGGAACCGACGATGACGGTTCCCACGACACCGGCTTCGGCGATCGACTCCTCCAGCAGGGTGAGGCGCTGCGCGACCGGCAGCATCGCCTGCTTGTCGGGGTTGTGCACCACCAGCACATGCAGCTCGTCGTAGAGGGCCGCCGCGCGTCGGATGACGTCCAGGTGGCCGAGGGTCGGCGGGTCGAAGGAACCGGGGACGACGGCGATCCGAGCGCTCACTTCGTCTCCTCCGATCGCTCAGTGCATCGCATGCCTCCACCCTAGCGGCGCGGATCTCTGCGTCGGCCGAGCGGCAACGGCCGGGCGCGCTCAATTCTTGGCCAGCGCCGCACGATCGTCGATGCTGAGCCGCTGCGCCATCGCCTCGCGCAGCCCTTCGTGCTGCTGCAGCGCAGGATCCGCCTCGATGATCTCCTCGGCGATCGCGCGGGCCTGCGCGATCAGATCCGAGTCCTTGATGACCCGCAGCAGCTTGAGCGAGGACTTCGCCCCGGATTGGCGGGCGCCGAGCACGTCGCCCTCGCCGCGCAGGTCGAGGTCGACCTCGGCGAGCACGAAGCCGTCGAGCGTCGCGGCCACCGCGTCGACCCGATCGCGAGCGGGGGTGCCCTGCTCCGCCTCGGTGACCAGCAGGCACAGTCCGGGCACGCCGCCGCGGCCGATGCGCCCGCGCAGCTGGTGCAGCTGGGAGACACCGAACCGGTCGGCCTCCAGCACGATCATGGTCGAGGCGTTCGGCACGTCGACGCCGACCTCGATCACGGTCGTCGCGACGAGCAGGTCGATCTCCCCGCGGGCGAAGGACTGCATGATCGCGTCCTTCTCGTCGGCGGCCATGCGTCCGTGCAGACCGGCGATGCGCACCGCGCCCAGCTTCGGATGCGTCGCGAGTGCGGCCAGCAGCTGCACCACGCCCCAGCGCGGCCCGCGGTTCTCCTCCTCCTCGTCCGCGAAATGCTCCTGATCCGCCTCTTCCGCGCCGTCGTCGGTATCGATCGCCGCGCACACGGCGAACACCTGACGGCCCTTCTCGATCTCCTCCGCGGCCCGTTCCCACACGCGGGCGAACCAGCCCGGATGGTCGGCGAGCGGGGCGACGAAGGTCTCGATGCCCGCGCGGCCGCGGGGCATCGTGCGGATCACCGAGGTGTCCAGGTCGCCGAACACCGTCATCGCGACCGTGCGAGGGATCGGAGTCGCCGTGAGCACGAGCGCGTGCGGGCTGGTCCCCTTGGCGCGCAGGGCCTCGCGCTGCTCCACGCCGAACCGGTGCTGCTCGTCGACGACGATGAGGCCGAGGTCGGCGAAGGTCGTCTTCTCCCCCAGCAGCGCGTGCGTTCCCACCACGATGAGGGCCTGCCCTGCCGCGACCCTCAGGGCGGCTTTGCGCCGCTCGGGGGCGGACATCTGCCCCGTGAGCAGCGTGGGCATCACGAGCGGGGCGAGCTTCGGCCCGAGCATCTTCGTGATCGAGCGCAGATGCTGCCCGGCGAGCACCTCGGTCGGCGCGATGAGCGCCGCCTGACCGCCCGACTCGGCGACCTGCAGCATGGCGCGCAGGGCGACGAGCGTCTTGCCGGATCCGACCTCACCCTGCACGAGCCGGTTCATGGGTGCCCCACCGATGAGGTCCGCGGCGATCGTCTCGCCCACCGTCTCCTGATCGGGGGTGAGCTCGAACGGCAGCGCGGCGTCGAAGCGCTCCAGCAGCCCGCCGGGTTTCGCCGGCCGAGCCGTGGCGTCGAGCATGCGTACGAGGTAGCGCTGCTGCATGAGGGCGCTCTGCAGCGTGAGCGCCTCGTGCATGCGCAGCGTGCGGATCGCCGGCGCGATCTCGTCCTTGTTGCTCGGCCGGTGGATCCGCTCGAGCGCGACGCGGGCGTCGAGCAGGCCCTCCTCGCGGCGCACCTCGTCGGGAAGCGGCTCCGGCACGAGGCCGAGATCGTCCAGGACCGTGCCGACCATCTTCTCGATCTGCCACGTGGTGAGCGCCGCCGTGGCCGGGTAGATGGGCAGCGGCGTGGTCACCATCACATCCGCCTGGGTGCGCGCACGCAGCTCGTCATCGAACATCTCGTACTGGGGGTGTGCGAACTGGGTGACGCCGCGGTAGTCGCCGACCTTGCCGGTGAACACGCCGCGCCGGCCGACCCGCAGCTCCTTCTCGCGCCATTCGAGCTGGCCGCGGTACTTGGCGAAGAACGTCAGCACCATGCGGCCGACGCCGTCGCCGATGTCGACCGTCATCATCGCGCCGCGACGGTTCTTCATGTCGCGCACGGTCACCGACATCACCTCGGCCACGATCGTGACCGTCTCACCCTTCGGAAGGTCGAGGATCGGCGTGAGTTCGCCGCGGTTGGCGTAGCGGCGGGGGTAGTGCGAGAGCAGATCCCAGACCGTGCTCATGCCGAAAGCCTTCTGCAGCGCCTTCGCATTCCCGTCGCCGACCGCGACGGCGAGCGGCGAATCGAGGCGGAGCGGCATGCTCAGAAGTCTAGAACGGGCCCCGGACAGCGCGCGCCGCTGCGCGCAGCCGCACGGCGGTGCCGCCGCCCGCGGCTGGCCCGGGCTCAGCGTGCGAGGAACTCCAGCGCGGCATCGCGGAACGCCTTCGACCCCGGCGCGTTGAAGTGATGCCGGCTGGGGATCTCGAAGAACGATCCGTGCGGCGAGGCGTCCGCCAGGCGGCGGGAGCCGTCGATGATGGGATCCTCGGAGCCGGTCGCGAAGAGGATCGGCTGGGCGGGAGCCGTCGCCGGATCCGGATCGATCGTGCGCGCCTCCCCGCGCATGCCGAGCGCGAGCGCGAGCATCACGTCGAGATCGTTGCCCGGCACGCGTTCGGTCAGGGCGATGTAGTCGCGCGTGGCGGGGTCGGTGACCGGCGTCCCCTCCGCCAGGTACGCGCGCACCTCTGCGACGTCGAGCCGCTCCAGCGGACGCCCGTCGGGGATCCCGCCGAGCACCGCGCGCGGGATGCGGTCGCCCAGATCGCGCAGGACCTCCCAGCCGACGCGGGCGCCCAGCGAGTAGCCGACGTAGAGCGCCTCGTCGACGAGGTAGGTGTCGAGCACCTGCTCGATGTCGCCCGCGAGCCGGTGCATCGTGTAGTCCTCGGGCTGGCGCGGCTTCTCGCTCGCGCCATGGCCGCGCTGGTCGATGCCGAGTACCCGGTATCCGGCGTGCTCCAGGCTGCGCGCCCAACCGGTGAGCACCCAGTTGTCGCGCGTGCTGGAGGCGAACCCGTGCACGAGCAGCACGACGGGCGCATCCGGATCGCCCCAGGTGTACGTCGCGAGCCCGACGCCCTCGCCCGCCTCGATGATCTGCGGGCGGGGCATGCTGATCAGTTCTGCAAGGGGTTCGGCCACCCTTCTATCTTGGCCCCGCACGGCCCGCCGAGAGCCGTTCCGCCGCCGGTATGACGCGGCGCGTCGCAGCCGCGGCCCCGGTGGGCGGGGCACCCTCAGGCGAATAGGGTGAACGGGTGACGAGAATCATCGCCGGTTCCGCCGGCGGCACCCGCCTGGACGTGCCGGGGCAGGGAACCCGCCCCACGAGCGATCGGGTGCGCGAATCGCTGTTCGGCGCGCTCTCCTCGATGGACGCGATCGCCGACGCGCGCGTGCTCGATCTGTACGCCGGATCCGGCGCGCTCGGCCTCGAGGCGCTCAGTCGCGGCGCGCGCAGTGCCGTGCTCGTCGAAAGAGGACGCGCCGCCGCGGCGGTCGTCCGCCGCAACGCCGCGGCCGTCGCGAAGGCGCTGGGCGGCGACACGGCAGGGAGGACGAGCGTGCAGGAGTCCTCCGTGCACAGCTACCTCGTCCGCGCCGCGGGCCCGTTCGACCTCGTCTTCACGGACCCGCCCTACGACCTGTCCGACGCCGACATGACGGCGGACCTGGCGGCTCTCGCCCCGCTGCTCTCCCCCGACGCCGTCGTCGTGATCGAGCGTGCGAAGCGCTCCACTCCGCCGGACCTCGCCGCCGCCGGCCTCGAGCTCCTCCGGGAGAAGGTCTACGGCGACACCGCGCTGTGGTGGGCGGAGCCGACGACGCCCTGACCGTCAGCGCCGGGCGTCGGCGCCGGCGTCCCGGTAGGGATCCCAGCCGAGTGGTCCGACCGGCTCGCCGTCGCACAGCACAGGGGCCTCCGGCACCGCGGCGATCACGGATCCGATCCGGCGGAAGCCCGGCGGCAGCATTCCCACGGGGAACGCGGCGAGCAGCGCATGGTCCTCGCCGCCGGCCAGTGCGCGATGCGGGTGCGCGCCGAGGGCGGACCGCTCCAGGGCGATCGTGACCCCTGAGGCCTCCGCCATGCGGCCGGCGTCCAGCGCGAGCCCGTCGGAGACGTCCATCATCGCCGTCGCTCCGGATATCGCGGCCATAGGGCCGAGTCCGATCGGCGGCGTCGGGCGCAGCTGCGCGGCGATCGCGTCCGCCTCCCCCTCGTCCAGCGCCGCGGCGTCGACGGGAACCGCCACGCCGTCACGGTGGAAGCGCTGGAACAGCACCGAGAGCCCGTGGCCCGCGACCCCCATCTCCCCCGCGATCGCGATGTCGTCCCCCACCCGGGCGCCGGAGCGGGTGACGGCCGGCCGGCCCTCGAGGTCGCCCAGCGCGGTCACCGCGATCATCAGGGTCGCCGACACGGTCAAGTCGCCGCCGACGACGGCGCAGCCGGGGGCGAGAGCGGCGCAGGCGTCGCGGAAGCCGTCGGCCAGCGCTGCGATGAAGGAGAGCCGGCGGTCCTTCGGCACGGCGAGCGCCACCAGCAGCGCCGTGGGACGGGCGCCCATCGCCGCGATGTCGGCGAGGTTCACCGCCGCCGACTTCCAGCCCAGGTCGTAGCCGCTCGACCACGCCGCACGGAAGTCCGGGCCCTCCACGAGCGTGTCGGTGGTCGCCACGACCGATCCGGACGGCGCCGCGATCACCGCCGCGTCATCGCCCGGGCCGAGCAGCGCGTCGCGCCCCGCGGGCGTGCGCGTCAGGATCGTGCGCAGCACCCGCCCCTCGCTCACCTCGCCGATCATCGGATCGTCGGATCCCGAGTCCTCCACGGTCGCATCGGATCCCGGAGCTGAAAGGTCCACCATGGTCTCAACGGTAGCCTGGAGGGATGCCCCGCCGTCTCGCCGTCGCCACCGCCCTCGTGCTCGCAACGGGGCTGCTGGCCGGGTGCAGCTCGACCGTCCATCTGAACGCCGCGGACGACGCGAACGACCCGCGCTGCGCCGATGTGACCGTGCGGCTCACGAACGTGCCCGCGATCGACGGGCACGAGCGGCGCTGGACCGATGCGCAGGCGACCGCGGCCTGGGGCGATCCGTCCGTCGTGCTGCTCACCTGCGGCCTGCCGGAGGCGGAGCCGACGAGCGCTCTCCAGTGCATCTCCCTGCAGGGCATCGATTGGCTCGTGGACGACTCGAAGAGCCCCTACCTGACGCTCACGACGTACGGCCGCAAGCCCGCCGTGCAGCTCTACATCAACAGCAAGCCCGACGAGCCGAACAAGGGCGTCAGCGCGAACGACGTGATCGGCAACAAGAGCCTCGCCGCCGCGATCGCGACGATCCCCGCCACGCACGCCTGCACCGAGCGGCCCGGGGCGGACGCGACGCCCACCCCGAGCCCGTCGAACTAGCGGCGCAGACCCGCCTCGATCAGCTCCGTGATGAGGTCGCGATAGCTGAGTCCCGACGCGATCCAGCACTTCGGGAACATCGAGATCGGCGTGAAGCCGGGCATCGTGTTCAGCTCGTTCACCACGAGCGTCCCGTCGGCGGTGAGGAACATGTCGACCCGCGCGAGCCCGCGCCCGTCGACCGCCTCGAACGCCTGGATCCCGGCCTGCTGGATCGCGGAGACCTCGGTGTCGGAGAGCTCGGCAGGGCAGACCACGTCCACGCCGTCGCCGCCGAGGTACTTGCCTTCGAAGTCGTAGAAGCCCCGTGAGGTCAGCACGATCTCGCCCGGCACCGACGCACGCGGCCCTTCGGCGCCCTCTAGGATCGCGACCTCGATCTCGCGGCCGACGACGCCCGTCTCCACGAGCACCTTGTCGTCCTCGGCGAGGGCGATGCGCATCGCCTCGTCGAACTCGGCGGGATCGGTCACCTTGGAGACGCCGACGCTGGAGCCGGCGCGGGCCGGCTTGACGAACAGCGGCGATCCGAGCGCGCCCGCGGCGGCGCGCACGCCCACAGGATCCTGCTCCCACTGCCGCGCGCGCACGGTGATCCAGGGTGCCACGGCGATGCCCGCGGACTGCAGCGCGACCTTCATGAAGTGCTTGTCCATGCACAGCGCGGAGTCGAGGACCCCGCCGCCGGCGTAGGGCACCTCGAGCGTGTCGAAGTAGCCCTGGAGCGTGCCGTCCTCGCCATGCGGTCCGTGCAGCAGCGGCAGCACCACGTCGATCGCGCCGAGGTCGTCGACGGAGCCGTCGGCGCGGGTCACGCGCAGCGTGCGGATCCCGCCGGGCTCGGGCCACTGGATCCGAGTGCCGTTGTCGGCCACTTCGGGCAGGTGCGCCGCGGCGAGCGGGAACTTCTCGGGCTCGTCGTCTTCGAGGACGAACGCGCCCTCGCGGGTGATCCCGACGGGGATGACGTCGTAGCGCTCCCGGTCAAGGGCGCGCAGCACCCCGCCCGCCGTTGCGGAACTGATCGAGTGCTCGCTGGAGCGTCCTCCGAAGAGCACCACCACCGTCTGCTTGTCCATTGCCCGTCCCTTCCCCCTGCGGGGTGTCGTCGTCGGTGGTCAGATGGGGGGCGATGTCGCGCGGATCCATGGCGCCGTCCAGCACCATCTTCACCTGCTCGACGATCGGCATCTCCACGCCGGCGGCGCGGGCCAGCTGCAGGATCGGCGCGACGGACGCGAGTCCCTCGGCCGTCTGCTGCATCTGCTTGACCACGTCCTGGAAGCTGTATCCCTGGCCGAGCAGGCGCCCGGCCGTGTTGTTGCGGCTGAGCGGCGACTGGCACGTCGCGATCAGGTCGCCGAGGCCGGCGAGACCCTGCAGGGTACCCGGCTGCGCGCCGTTCGCCACCGCGAAGTCGGTCATCTCGACCAGGCCCCGGGTGATGATCGACGCCTTCGTGTTCTCGCCGTAGCCGACACCGTCCACGATGCCGATCGCGACAGCGATGAGGTTCTTCAGCACGCCGCCGAACTCCGTGCCGACGACGTCGGTGTTCACGAAGCTGCGGAAGTAGCGGTTGCGCGCGGTGCGCGCGACGATGTCGGCCGTCTCCTGGCTGTTCGAGGCGATGACCGCGGCCGTGGGCTGCTCGCGGGCGATCTCGAGCGCCAGGTTCGGACCGCTCGCCACCGCGATGCGGTCGGGATCGCAGCGCAGCTCCTGCTCGATCACCTGACTCATCCGCAGTCCGGTGCGCTTCTCGACGCCCTTCATGAGGCTCACCACAGGGATGTCGGAGTCCCGCAGCAGCGGGCGCAGCGCCTTCAGGTTCTCCCGCAGCGTCTGGCTCGGCACCGACAGGTACACCTGCTCGGCGCCCTGGATCGCCTCGGCCAAGTGGTGCGTGGCCGTCATCGAGCGCGGCAGGTTGATCCCGGACAGGTACTGCGAGTTGCGCTTGGCCTCGGCGATCTCGTGAGCCAGCTCCTGCCGGCGCGCCCACATCGTGACCTGGGCGCCGCCGTCGGCGAGGATCTTGCCGAAGGTGGTCCCCCAGCTGCCGGCCCCGATCACCGTGACGCGCGGCCCGAGCGGGATCGACGCGGTGCGCGGTGCATTCCTAGGAGTCAAGGCGACCCGTCTCCCTCTGGCCGTGCTCGGCCGGGTTCCAGCGCTGGGCCGGGGCCTTCTCTCCGCGCAGCTCCTCCAGCAGGGCCGTGATCGCGGTCATCAGCCGGTCCGTGGCCTCCACGAGGGCGGCGTTCTCTCCCGCTCGGTCGTACAGGTCGGAGATGTCGACCGGATCCCCGATCACGACGTCGACCTTCTTGCGCGGCGGCCAGAGGCTGAGGCCCTTCTGGTACCGGCCCATGATGTTCTGCGTGCCCCACTGCGCCATCGGGATCAGCGGGATCCGCCCGGCGAGGGCGAGCCGCACAGCGCCCGACTTGCCGCGCATGGGCCACAGCCCGGGATCGCGCGTCAGCGTGCCCTCGGGGTAGACGATCACACCGCGGCCGTGCTGGACCAGCTCCTTCGACTGCGCGATGGTCTGCTTCGCGGCGGTGACGGAGGTCGACCGCGCGACGGGGATCATCCCGGTGCCGCGCAGCGCCCAGCCCAGCACCGGCACCCGGAACAGGCTCTCCTTCGCCATGAAGCGGGGGGCGCGGCCGAGCCGCCACACCGCGACGGCGACGATCAGCGGATCGAACTCCGAGTAGTGGTTCGGCGCCAGTACGAAAGCGCCCGAGCGGGGCAGCTTGTCCGCGCCGCGGACGCGGATCTTCGCCAGGAACGCGACGAACGGCACCACGAAGACCGCCAGGAACCAGAACAGGCTCGGGCGGGTCTTCTCGGCGGTCGCGCGCATGTCAGCCGATCACATCGAAGTCGGCGCCCAGCGCGGTGAGCTTGTCGAGGAACTTCTCGTAGCCGCGGCTGAGGATGTCGACGCCGGAGACCTTCGACTCGCCGGTCGCCGTGAGGGCGGCGATGACGTGGCTGTAGCCGCCGCGCAGGTCGGGCACCACGATGTCGGCGGCGTGCAGCGGAGTCGGGCCGGTGATGACCGCAGCCTGCTCGAGGTCGCGACGGGCGACGCGGCGGGGGCCGTCCTGCAGACCGTGCGGGTGCACGACGATGTCGGCGCCCATCTTCACGAGCGCGGCGGTGAAGCCCATCCGGTTCTCGTACACGGTCTCGTGCACGACCGAGCGGCCGCGGGCCTGCGTCAGCGCGACCACGAGCGGCTGCTGCCAGTCGGTCATGAAGCCGGGGTGCACGTCGGTCTCGACGATGACCGGCTTCAGCTCGCCGTCGCGGCGGAACAGGATCCCGTCCTCGCGCACGTCGAACCAGCCGCCCGCCTTGCGGAAGACGTTGAGGAAGGTCAGCATCTCCTGCTGCTTCGCGCCGCCGACGAAGATCTCGCCGTCGGTGGCGAGGGCGGCGCATGCCCAGGAGGCGGCCTCGTTGCGGTCGAAGATCGAGCGGTGGTCGTAGCCGCGCAGCGTCTCGACGCCCTCGATCAGGATGACCCTGTTCGGCTCGTAGGAGATGATCGCGCCCATCTTCTGCAGCACCGCGATGAGATCCATGATCTCGGGCTCGATCGCCGCGTTGCGCAGCTCGGTCTGTCCCTGCGCACGCACCGCGGTGAGCAGCACCTGCTCGGTCGCGCCCACGCTCGGGTACGGCAGGTGGATGTTCGCGCCCTTCAGCCCGTTCGGGGCGGAGAGGCGGATGCCGCTGGGCAGCTTCTCGACGACGGCGCCGAACTTGCGCAGCGCGTCGAGATGGAAGTCGATGGGGCGGTCGCCGATGCGGCAGCCGCCGAGATCGGGGATGAAGGCCTGGCCCAGGCGGTGCAGCAGCGGGCCGCAGAACAGGATCGGGATCCGGGAGGCACCGGCGTGGGCGTCGATCTCCTCGAAGTGCGCGGACTCGACGTCGCTCGGGTCGAAGATGAGCGCACCGGGCTCGTCGCCCTCGGTGACGCGCACGCCGTGCACCTCGAGCAGGGAGCGCACCACGGCGACATCGCTCAGATCGGGGACGTCGCGCAGCGTGCTCGCGGTCTCGCCGAGGAGGGTGGCGACCATGGCCTTGGTCGCCAGGTTCTTCGCGCCCTTCACGTCCACCCGGCCGTGAAGTGGCCGTCCGCCGCGGATTGCCAGGACATCGCCCGAAGGCTTCGAAGCGAGCGTGGTCTCGTGCAGCGGTGTCGTCATTCAGGGCCTCTTCTTGTGGAACGGGCGCGGCCGGAGCCGTCGGGCGGATGCCCCAGGCTCACGGCCGCGTCCGGTTCACAGAACAGGAAGCGTACGTGGCCGCCACGACTCGCGGCGGGCCTCGAACTGCGCGATCTTGTCTTCGTTGCGCAGCGTGAGCCCGATGTCATCGAGCCCTTCGAGGAGCCGCCATCTAGTGTAATCGTCGATCCCGATGGTGGTCTGGAAGACGGGCTCGCCTGTCGCAGGTCCCGCAGCACCGGAGGCGCCGATCGAGGCGGTCCGCGCCGCGAGGTCGACCGTGATCTCGCGGCCGGGATCCTCGTCGATCAGCGCCCAGATCCGCTCGATGTCGGCTTCGTCGACGGTCGCCGCGAGCAGTCCCTGCTTGCCGGAGTTGCCGCGGAAGATGTCGGCGAAACGCGGGCTCAGCACGACCTTGAACCCGTAGTCGCGCAGGGCCCACACGGCGTGCTCCCGGCTCGATCCGGTGCCGAAATCGGGGCCGGCCACGAGCACCGACGCGTTCCGGAACGGCTCCTGGTTGAGAACGAACTCCGGATCCTGACGCCAGGCGTGGAAGAGCGCATCCTCGAAGCCGGTCTTGGTGACCCGCTTCAGGAACACCGCGGGGATGATCTGGTCGGTGTCGACGTTGGAGCGCTTCAGCGGGGCTGCGACGCCGGTGTGGGTGGTGAACTTCTCCATGCTCAGGCCTCCTGCCCGTTCTCGACGAGGTCGCTCGGGCTGGACAGCGTGCCGCGCACCGCCGTCGCCGCGGCAACGAGGGGCGACACGAGGTGCGTGCGCCCTCCCTTGCCCTGACGGCCCTCGAAGTTGCGGTTGCTCGTCGATGCGCACCGTTCGCCCGGGGCGAGCTGGTCGGGGTTCATCCCCAGGCACATCGAGCACCCGGCGAACCGCCACTCCGCGCCGAAGTCGGTGAAGACCTTGTCCAGGCCCTCGGCCTCGGCCTCGAGGCGCACGCGGGCGGATCCGGGGACCACCATGACGCGCACGCCGTCGGCCTTCTTCTTGCCCTTGATGACCGAGGCGAAGGCGCGCAGATCCTCGATCCGGCTGTTCGTGCAGGAGCCCATGAAGACGGCGTCGACCTTCACGTCCTTGAGCGGAGTGCCGGGCGTCAGATCCATGTACTCGAGCGCTCGCTCTGCGGCGCTGCGCTCGTTCGCGTCGGCGATCTCGGCCGGGTTCGGCACCGAGGCCGAGAGCGAGACGCCCTGACCGGGGTTGGTCCCCCAGGTGACGAACGGCTCCAGGGCATCGGCGTCGATGAACACCTCGGCGTCGTAGGTCGCACCCTCGTCGGTCGGCAGCGTCCGCCAGTACGCGACGGCGTCGTCCCAGTCCTGACCCTGCGGCGCGTGCGGCTTGCCCTGCACGTACTTGAAGGTGGTCTCGTCCGGGGCGACCATGCCCGCCCTGGCACCGGCCTCGATCGACATGTTGCAGATCGTCATGCGGCCCTCCATCGACAGGGCGCGGATCGCGCTGCCGCGGAACTCGAGCACGTATCCCTGCCCGCCGCCGGTGCCGATCTTCGCGATCACGGCGAGGATGATGTCCTTCGCCGTGACGCCCGGCCGCAGTGTGCCGTCGACCGTGATCGCCATGGTCTTGAACGGCTTCAGCGGCAGCGTCTGCGTGGCCATGACGTGCTCGACCTCGCTCGTGCCGATGCCGAAAGCCATCGCGCCGAACGCGCCGTGCGTCGAGGTGTGCGAGTCGCCGCAGACCACGGTGATGCCGGGCATGGTGAGCCCCAGCTGCGGTCCGACGACGTGCACGATGCCCTGTTCCGCGTCGCCCAGGGAGTGCAGGCGCACACCGAACTCCGCGGCGTTGCGGCGCAGCGTCTCGATCTGCGTGCGGCTCGTGAGGTCGGCGATCGGCTTGTCGATCGCCAGCGTCGGGGTGTTGTGGTCCTCGGTCGCGATCGTGAGGTCGAGACGGCGCAGCGGCCGCCCCTCGGAGCGCAGGCCGTCGAAGGCCTGGGGGCTGGTGACCTCGTGCACGAGGTGCAGGTCGATGTAGATGAGATCGGGCTCGCCGTTCTCGCCCTTCACCACGAGGTGATCGTCCCAGACCTTCTCTGCCAGCGTCCGGGGGCGGGGGGATGCGTCGTTCATGCGTTGCTTCTCCTGGGTAGTGGTGCGGCCGTGTCCCCTGAAGAGCAGGGCGCGACTCCGCGGCGAGAGAGGCCTAGATCGAGGTCTCGCCGCGGCTGCTAAGGAGAAGCTGCACCGCCTGCATGCGGATGAGTTTACCTCGGCCCAGGGTGGGTGTTTCCCACCCACCCTGGGCGGTTCCGCAGACGGAGAAGGGGGCGCCGACGGGTCACTCGGCGAGAGCGCGCTCGCGGCGCTTCTCGCGTCCCGAGGCGATCAGGCTCGCCCCGGTGGCACCGAGCATCGCGACGACGATCACCGTGAGCGACAGCCAGATCGGCACGTCCGGCGCCCATTCGATGGGCTTGCCGCCGTTGATGAAGGGCACGCTGTTCTCGTGCATCGCGTGCAGCACGAGCTTGACGCCGATGAAGGCCAGGATCACCGCGATGCCGTAGTGCAGGTACCGCAGGCGATCGAGCAGATCCCCGAGCAGGAAGTAGAGCTGGCGCAGACCCATCAGCGCGAAGATGTTCGCGGTGAACACGAGGAAGCTGTTCTGCGTGATGCTGAAGATCGCAGGGATCGAGTCGATCGCGAACATCAGGTCCGTGACGCCGATCGTGACGAACACGATGATCATCGGGGTCCAGATCCGCTTGCCGTCGACGACCGTCCGCAGCTTGGGGCCGTCGAACTCGTCGCTCACAGGGACGAGCCGGCGCACCAGGCGCACGGCGAAGCCCTCCTTCGCGGCCGTCTCGTCCTCCTGTTCCTTCTCCGGCATCGCCTGGCGGATCGCGGTCCAGATGAGGAAGGCGCCGAACAGGTAGAACACCGGCGCGAAGTTCTCGATGATCGTCACGCCGAGCAAGATGAACACGCCGCGCAGGACCAGCGCGATGATGATGCCGACCATCAGCACTTCCTGTTGCAGCCTCCGCGGCACCGAGAACTGGGCCATGATCAGCACGAACACGAAGAGGTTGTCGATCGAGAGGCTGTACTCCAGCGCCCATCCGGTGAGGAACTCCCCCGCATGCTGCCCGCCCGCGACGGCGAGCAGGAGCCCGGCGAATCCGAGTGCCAGGGCGACGTAGAACACGACCCAGAGCGTGGACTCCTTGGTGGAGGGGATGTGCGGGCGCCAGCGCACGATCAGCAGGTCGCCGATCAGGATCAGCAGCAGAACGGCGAGCGAGACGATTTCGAACCAGACGGGAACGTCCACAGGGGCCTTTCGAGGAGGTCGGTCAACGGCCGAAAGTCTCTTCCCCGCCGGATGGCGGCCACGCGCCCGGAGGCCCGGCAGCGGGCCTCGTGATGACGATCGCGTGAAGTCGGAATACTCCCCTTCGCAGAGTCCATTCTATGGCACGAGCGGGGGCGGGAGCTTCGGTCAGCACGGAGGGCGCACGACGGACGGTGCGTTCGGTCTGTTGATTGTCCTCCACGGTTTGGTCTTCTGACGAGTTCTGCACCGTTTGGAAATCCCGGGTGATCTGGGGTTCGAATGTCGGTGGCCCCGAGGAGGATGGGGGTATGAGGACGTTGGATGCGATCGCGGCGCTGATCCCGACCCTGGCCGGGCGGATCGGTGCGGGTGCGGGCGCGTCGGAGGTGCAAGCGGTTGTGGAGGGGCTCGCGGATGACGCGGCGGTGGCGGTGCTTCGGGAGGCGGGTGAGGTCGGGCGGTTGGTGGAGCAGGTGCAGGTGATCTGTGCCGGGGTGATCGCACGACGCTCGTCGCGGGACGCGGGACATACGGGGTTGGCGCAGGCGCGTGGGCACCGGTCCGCGGCGTCGCTGGTGCAGGAGCTGGGCGGGATGAGCAAGGGTGAAGCGGCCCGGCAGGTGCGAGTCGGGGAAGCACTGCTCGCGGACGACGCGCTGGTGGACGGTGCTGATCCCGATCCGCCGGACGGCGGCCCGCTGGATGAGCCCATCGCGCGGGACTGGCGGCAGGTGTTGCGGGAGGGGTTGCGGTCAGGGGTGGTGACGTCGGCGCAGTTCGATGCGATCCGCCGCGGACTCGGCGATCCACCCGAGGGCGCCGACGATGCCTGGGCGGAGGCCGCCGCACAACTCATCGACGAAGCCGGGCGGCGGACCGTGGAAGAACTGGCCGCATCGGCCCGGACGATCCGGGACCTGCTCGACCCCGACGGGGCCGAAGCCCGATTCGCGGCCCGGTATGAGAAGCGGGCGTTTCGGACCTGGTTCGACCAGGACGGGATGCGGCGGGCGTCGATCGCGTTCGACGACGAAGGCGGCGCATTCGTGGACACGATCTTCAACGCCGCGTTGCGGCCCCGCCGTGGCGGGCCCCGGTTCGTCGACGCCTCCGAGAAGGCGTCCGCCGCAGACCTGTCCGTGGATCCGCGGACCAACGATCAGCTGTCCTACGACCTGCTCCTCGACCTCATCCGCGCCGGAGCGCTCGCTGACCCGGCCGCGGTGTTCGGCACCCGGCAGGCCGGACTCCGGCTCGTGCAGCAGATCACGGCAGACGGTTCTCCCGCCGCGGTAGCTGTCACCGAGGACGGGCTCACCGCCCTCCCCGCCACGGTCGCGGAAAGACACGTCTGCGACGCCGGGACCCTCCCCGTCACCGTGGATGCGAGTGGGAACCCGCTCGACGTGGGACGGGAATCACGGCTGTTCACCCCGACACAACGCGTCGGGCTCGCTGTCAGAGACGGCGGATGCCGGTGGACCGGGTGCGACCGGCCCGCGTCCTACTGCGAAGCCCACCACATCGACGAATGGGCCCGAGACGACGGCCACACGAACATCGACCGCGGCATCCTGCTCTGCCGCTTCCACCACATGCAACTCCACCACGGGCGATGGCACATCACCCGCGACGGGAAACACGACTTCGTCCTGCACCACCCGGGCGGGGAACAGAACGTGCTGCACCCGAGACTCGCCCTGAAATACGCCTGGGGGAACATCGACCCACCACCCAAACGATTCCATCCCACCGCCTGAACCGGGGCTCACCCCGGGCGTGGCGCCAGGCGTGGGAAGACGACCGCTTCCCTGCCATGTCGCGCAGCACCATCCATGGCGTGGCGATAGTGGCCGTCAGTGACAGCCGCGATCGTCACTGACGGCAGCGATCGCCGGCGAAAGCCGTCGCGAACAGGACGCGGTAGACGCGGGCAGGACGCCGTCGATCAGAGACCGTCGCGCCCGTTCACGCCTGGCAGCGCGGGCACCAGTACAGCTTGCGGGCGCCGATCTCCTCGAGAACGATGTCGGTGCCGCACACACGGCACGGCAGTCCCGTGCGGTGATACACCCAGTGGCGATCGTCACGGTGCGCCATTGCGGCGCGGTACTGATCGGCCGAGAGATCGTCCATGGTCATCATCTGACCTGTCTCGACGCCGATCGCGAGCAGGCGCACCCAGTCCCGCCAGAGCGCTCGCACGGTCTCCTCCGGCACATCGCGCCCCGGAGTGTGCGGGTTCAGCTGCGCGCGGAACAGCAACTCGGCGCGATACACGTTGCCGATCCCGCTGACCACGGACTGGTCCATGAGCAGGAGCGCGATCGGCACAGCCCGACGCCGCACCGCGGCGACGAAGCGCTCCTCGCCCGCGTCGACATCGCCCACGAGCGGATCCGGCCCGAGCTTCGCGACCGTCGCCAGCATCTCGTCCGGCGTCTGCAGCACGCACGCGGTCGGTCCGCGCAAATCCGCGCAGGTCGAATCCGTCATGAGGCGCAGGCGCACCTGCCCGACCACGGGCGGCGGCCACTCGGCGCCCTCGTCCGCGAGACCCTTCGTCGCCTCAGACATGCGCACATGCACGCGGGTCTTCCGCGGGGCGCCGATGGATGCCAGCGAATTCTCGCCGGCATCGTCCAGGATCGGCGCCTCATCGAGATCCGTGCCGCGCTGGTTCGTCTGCCCCATCCGTCCGTTCGCCGACGCGATGGTCGGATCCACGAGGATCTCGCCGGAGAAGTCCCAAGCGCCGTAGAGCCCCAGGTGCACGCGCAGCCACAGATCCCCCTCGGTCTCGAGGAACATCTGCTTGCCGACCGCCTGCACGCTCTCCACGGTCCGGCCGTCGAGCAGCGCGGCGCCCTCCGCGAACCGCCCCTGAGGGCTCGACGCGACGACGGGCTTGCCGACGAAGTTGCGCGCGAACTGCCGCGCGATCCGATGGACGGAATGACCCTCGGGCATCAGGCGCGCGGGTCCGGGAGCAGAGATCCGTCGCGCTCGAAGTCGGCGATCTGCGCGATCCGGCGCACGTGCCGCTCCTCGTCCGAGAACGGCGTGGCGATGAAGCGGTCGATGAAGCCCGCGACCTCGTCGAAGGTGTGCTGGCGCGCACCGATCGCGATCACGTTCGCATCGTTGTGCTCCCGCGCCAACTCGGCGGTCGCGATGCTCCACACCAGGGCGGCACGGATGCCCTCGACCTTGTTCGCCGCGATCTGCTCGCCGTTGCCGGATCCGCCGAACACCACTCCCAGCGCGTCGACGCCGGCGCGCTGGTCGTCGATCGTCGCCTGCGCTGCGCGGATGCAGAACGCCGGGTAGTCGTCCAGCGCGTCGTACTCGACGGGGCCGTGGTCCACGACCTCATGCCCCGCCTCGGCGAGGTGATGCTGCAACTGCGTGGAGAACTCGAGACCGGCGTGATCGGTGGCGATGTGGATGCGCATGGCTCAATCCTACGGAGCGCCGCGACCGCCGCGGGCGGCGTGACGCGGCCCCGCAGAAGGGGTCAGGGCGCGATGCCCGCCGCGGCGGGCTTGAATCCCGCACGGATGTTCTCGCAGCACCCGGGACGGCACACGTCGAACGCGGGGCCGAGCGCCGTGACGTGCGCGCGATCCGCCGCAGGGCGCCCCTCCAGCCGTTCCTGGATGAGGTCGACGATCCCCGCCACGAAGGAGTCCGACACGCCGGGCGTCGGTGTGCGCACGAAGGCGAGGCCCGCCTCGGCGGCCGCGTCCTTCGCCTCGGTGTCGAGGTCCCAGAGCACTTCCATGTGGTCGCTCACGAAGCCGAGCGGGACCACGGCGACCGCGGTGCGACCGCGAGCGGGCAGCTCCTCGATCACGTCGCAGATGTCGGGTTCGAGCCAGGGCTGCGAAGCGGGGCCCGAACGGGACTGGTACACGAGCTCCCACGGGACGCCGGCCGCGCTCGGCAGCAGCTCGGCCACGCGGCTCATGACCCACGCCGCGACGGCCTCGTGCTGCGCGGCGTACGCGCCGCCGGGACCCCAGTCGACGTCGCGAGGGCCGGAGCGCAGCGCGTCGTCGGTCGGCACGCTGTGCGTCGTGAACAGGACCTGGACGGCCGCCGCATCGGCGCCGTCGGCCGTGAAGCCGACGATCGCGTCGCGCACCCCCTCGACGAAGGACGTGACGAATCCGGGGTGGTCGTAGAACGGGCGGATCTTGTCGATCGTCACCGTCTCGCCGAGACCGGTCTCGTCCAGCACGCGAGCGAAGTCCTCGCGGTACTGACGGCAGCTGGAGAAGGAGCTGTACGCGCTCGTCGCGAACGCCAGCAGAGTCGTGTCGCCGCTCTCCGACGCTGCGGTCACGGCATCGGACAGATACGGGGCCCAGTTCCGATTGCCCCAGTACACGGGGAGGTCGATCCCGCGACGCACGAGCTCGGACTCGAGTGCGGCCTTGAGCGCGCGGTTCTGCGCGTTGATCGGGCTCACGCCGCCGAAGTGACGATAGTGATGCGCGACCTCTTCGAGCCGCTCGTCCGGGATGCCGCGACCGCGGGTGACGTTGCGCAGGAACGGGATCACGTCGTCCTGGCCTTCGGGTCCGCCGAATCCAGCGAGCAGGATGCCGTCGTACGCGACGGGCGTCTCGACGAACTCGGGCCCGCTCGCGGCGGGCTCGGAGGCGAAGGGGACGGTTGCTGCGGTCACATTACGAGCACTCACCCTCCTATCTTCCCCTGAAGTTCCTTTGCCACCGCCGAGCGCCGGCCGAGCGCATGGCGCCGCCGCGGGAGCCCAGAGGAGCCCGCCGAATCGTGCGAGACGCGCTCTGGCGTAGGCTGGGACGGTTGCCGCCGGCGCCAGCAGCGCAGATCTTGCGGCCGAAACCCTCACCCCTGGGAGTCTGAGCAGTGCCTGGAGAGAACCTCACCCGCATCGAGGCGCAGGAGCGCCGCGCGATCGTCGACACCGAGTCGTACGAGATCGCGCTCGACTTGACCAAGGGTGCGGAGGTGTTCGGATCCCGCAGCGTGGTGCGCTTCAGCGCCACCGAAGGTTCCTCGACCTTCATCGACCTGATCGCGCGCGAGGTGCGCGAGATCACGCTGAACGGCGAGCAGATCGATCCGACGTCGGCGTTCGCCGACTCACGCATCGTGCTCGAAGGTCTGGCCGCGGAGAACGTGCTCGTCGTCGACGCCGACTGCGAGTACACGAATACCGGCGAAGGCCTGCACCGCTTCGTCGACCCGGTCGACGGCGAGGTCTACCTCTACTCGCAGTTCGAGGTGCCCGACTCCCGTCGCGTCTTCGCCGTGTTCGAACAGCCCGATCTGAAGGCGACGTTCCAGTTCACGATCACCGCGCCGGCCGCGTGGAAGGTCGTCTCGAATTCCCCCACCCCCGAGCCGATCCATCACGACGTCTCGAACGGATCCGCATCGGAGGAGACCGGCGCGGTCGCCACCTGGGGCTTCGAGCCCACCCCGCGGATCTCGTCGTACATCACCGCGATCATCGCCGGCCCCTACGAGGAGACCTTCTCGGAGCTGACGAGCGCGTCCGGCCGCGTGATCCCGCTCGGCGTCTACGGGCGCAAGAGCCTGTGGGAACACCTCGACGCGGACTACATCTTCGACAAGACCCGTGAGGGCTTCGCCTACTACGAGGAGAAGTTCGGGGTTCCGTACCCGTTCGCGAAGTACGACCAGCTCTTCGTGCCCGAGTTCAACGCCGGCGCCATGGAGAACGCGGGTGCGGTGACCTTCACCGAGACCTACGTCTTCCGCAGCAAGGTGACCGACGCCGTCAAGGAGCGCCGGGTCGTCACGATCCTGCACGAGCTCGCACACATGTGGTTCGGCGACCTGGTCACCATGAAGTGGTGGAACGACCTCTGGCTGAACGAGTCGTTCGCCGAGTGGGCGTCGACCATCGCGACCGCCGAGGCCACGGAGTGGACCGAGGCGTGGACGACCTTCAACGCGATGGAGAAGACCTGGGCCTACCGTCAGGACCAGCTCCCCTCCACGCACCCCGTCGTCGCCGAGATCAACGATCTCGACGACGTGCAGGTGAACTTCGACGGCATCACCTACGCCAAGGGCGGATCCGTGCTCAAGCAGCTCGCCGCCTGGGTGGGCATCGAGGCGTTCTTCGCCGGCGTCTCCGAGTACTTCACCAAGCACTCCTGGCAGAACACCGAGCTCAGCGACCTGCTCGTCGAGCTGGAGCGGACCAGCGGCCGCGACCTCACCGTCTGGTCGAAGAAGTGGCTGGAGACCGCGGGCGTCAACACGCTCGCGCCGGTGATCGCGGAGGCCGGGGACGGCTCCATCTCGCGCTTCGCGGTCACCCAGACCGCGCCTGCCGACTACCCGACGATCCGCCCGCACCGCCTCGGCATCGGGTTCTACAACCTCGACGCCGCAGGCTCCCTCGTGCGCACCCATCACGTCGAGGTCGACGTCGACGGCGACCGCACGGAGATCCCCGAGCTGCAGGGCCTGAAGCGCCCCGATCTCGTGCTGCTCAACGACGAGGACCTCGCCTACGCGAAGATCCGTCTCGACGAGCGCTCCCTGGCGACCGCCGTCGCGCACCTCGCCGACATCAGCGACCCGCTCGCCCGCTCGCTCGTGTGGGGCGCGGCATGGGACCAGACCCGCGACGCGGAGAGCCCCGCGAGCGACTACATCGACCTCGTGCTCGGCAACATCGGCCGCGAGACCGAGTCGACCACGGTGCGCACCACGCTCGGTCAGCTGCAGACCGCAGCGGCGCTGTACGTCACGCCGGAGCACCGCGACGCGGCTCGCACCCGCGTGGCGGACGGCCTGTGGACGCTCGCCCAGGGCGCAGAAGCCGCGTCCGACAGCCAGCTGCAGTTCGTCACCGCGTTCGCGAACGCGCTCACCACGCCCGAGCACGCCGACATCGTCCGTCGCCTCCGCGACGGCGCGCTGAGGCTCGACGGCCTCGCGATCGACACCGACCTCTCCTGGCAGCTGCTCGTCGGCCTCGCCACGGTCGGCGCCGTCGACGGCGCTGCGATCGACGCCGCGCTCGAGGGCGACAACACCGCCAAGGGCGGGGAGTTCGCCGCACAGGCGCGCGCCGCACTGCCCACGCCCGAGGACAAGCAGGCCGCGTGGTCGTCGCTCGTCGAGCACGACGACCTCTCCAACACGATCGTCCGCTCCGCGGCGCTCGGCTTCACGCACCCGGCCGGGGTCGCGTTGCTCGAGCCGTTCGTCGCGCAGTACTTCGACGCGCTCCTCACCCTCTGGGAGAGCCGCACGTTCCAGGTCGCGAACTACCTGATCGTGGGCCTGTACCCGAAGGCGCTCGCGAGCAGCGCCCTGCGCGATGCGACCCGTGCCTGGCTCTCGGCCCACCAGGACGCCGCGCCTGCACTGCGCCGCCTGGTGTTCGAGAACCTCGCCGACGTCGACCGCGCTCTGGCCGCCCAGGCCCGAGACGCCGAGGCCGTCGAAGCCATGGCCGCCGACGCACAGGGCTGACACACCTCAGAGCGACGAGTCGAAGGGCCGGAGGGAGTTCGCTCCCTCCGGCCCTTCGGCATTGCCAGGCCCGCCGACCCGGACTCCAAGCAAAGCGCCGCCGCTGTTCAGAACCTGCCAAGGCCCCCGGTCATAAGATCGTGAACGATGAATATCGTCTCCTTCGAGAATCAGGCAGAGAAGGTCGCCGACGCGTGGACCCAGATCCTCACCGTCCTCGGCGATATCGGCATGAAGGCGCTCTGGAGCGTCGTGACGATCGTCGTATGCGCCGTGATCGCCTACGCTCTTCGCTTCGTCATCCGCCGCGTCGTGCGACGGATCGTCGCCGGTGCCAAGTCCAAGGCGGAGGTCACCGACACCCGAGCTTTGGAGCGCTCTCCGCTTGCGGACATGCGCCTCGTGCAGCGGACGAGGACACTCGGTACGATCCTGCAGAACATCGTCAACGTGATCCTCGTAGTGGTCGCAGTCGTCCTGATCGTGAACATCATCGAACCCACTCTGCTGGGGTCCTTGACCCTGCTCACCGCGGCCGTCGGCGCCGGTCTCGGTTTCGGCGCTCAGAACATCGTGAAGGACGTGCTGAATGGCATGTTCCTCGTCGCCGAGGACCAGGTCGGCATCGGTGACGTGGTCGACCTGGGGCTCGCCTCGGGCGTCGTCGAGTACGTCAGCGTGCGCATCACGCAGGTGCGCGACGCGAACGGCACGCTCTGGTACGTGCGCAACGGCGAGATCACCCGGATCGGCAACATGTCGCAGGGCTGGGCCCGCGCGATCATCGATCTCGGCGTGCCGGCCGACGCGGACGTCCCCGCGGTCGAGGACGCGCTGCTCGCCGCCGCCCAGGGGCTCGCGAAGGATCCGAAGTGGCGCACGCGCATCATCGAGAAGCCCGAGATCTGGGGGCTGGAGTCGATCGACGGCGACGCCCTCGTGGTCCGGGTCGTGATGAAGACCCGCACGAACGCGATGGACGACGTCGCGCGGGAGCTGCGGATGCGGCTGCGCGACACCGTGCTCGGCATGGACCTGACCGTCCCGAGCATGGCCACCGTGCAGCTCGCCGGTCCCGAAGGCGCCCGCCGCGTGCACGGCGCCAACCCCCCGCGCACCCGTCCCAACCCGGTCGCGACCGCCCCCGCGGTTCCGGAACGCGGCTTCTGGCGCAAGAAGAAGACCGAGGACGAGAAGCCGGCCCCGGTCACGCCCCCGCCGCGCACCAAGCCCGCGCCGACGACTCCCGCGCCGAAGAAGACCGAGAAGCCGAAGACCCCTCCTTCGGCTCCGCAGAGCCTTCCCCTCCCGCCCCTCCCCGATCCGCAGGCCCCGCAGGATCCGCAGAACCCTGGAGACGAACGATGACCGAGCCGGTGTCCTTCTACGACGAGGTCGGCGGCCAGGCGACGTTCCAGCGCCTCGTCGAGGTCTTCTACCGCGAGGTCGCACTCGATCCCGTGCTGAAGCCGATGTACCCCGAGGAGGATCTCGGTCCGGCCGCGGATCGCCTGCGCATGTTCCTGGAGCAGTACTGGGGCGGGCCCACCGCCTACGGCGAGCAGCGCGGGCATCCGCGGCTGCGGATGCGGCACATGCCGTTCCACGTCGACCCGGACGCCCGCGACCGCTGGCTGCGGTGCATGCGCACGGCCGTCGACGACGCGCAGCTCTCGCCGATCCACGAGGCGACGCTGTGGGACTATCTCGAGCGTGCCGCGCATGCGATGGTGAATACATTCGAGCCGGGCCGCACGACGACGGGCGCCCCGACCCCTGACGGGCGCCCCGTCCTCTAGCGGCGCCCGCACGCACACCGAGTTCGACGGAGATCTCATGACAGCGACCACGACCACCCACTCCACCGACGTCCTCGTCATCGGCTGGGGCCTGTCCGGCCTCGTCGCCGCCGCGGAGGCCGCGGCCGCAGGCCGACGCGTGATCGTGGTGGATCAGGAGCCGCGCACGAATCTGGGCGGGCAGGCGTGGTGGTCCTTCGGCGGACTGTTCCTCGTCGACTCCCCCGAGCAGCGCCGCATGGGCATCACGGACTCGTACGAGCTGGCCCGGCAGGACTGGTTCGGCAACGCGGGCTTCGATCGCGAGGAGGACGCCTGGCCGCGGCGCTGGGCCGAGGCGTACCTCCAGTTCGCGAGCGGCGAGAAGCGCGCCTGGCTCCGAGAGCGCGGGGTGGGCTTCTTCCCTGTCGTGGGGTGGGCCGAGCGCGGCGGCTACGGCGCCCTGGGGCCCGGAAACTCCGTCCCCCGCTTCCACATCACCTGGGGCACCGGCCCCGGCATCGTCGCGCCGTTCCAGGCCGCCATCGAGCAGGCCGAGAAGGCGGGGCACCTGGTGGTCCTCCCCCGGCACCGGGTGACGGCTCTCACCGTCCGGGATGGCGTCGTCACGGGAGCGGAGGGCGCGATCCTCGCGTCGTCCCCGTCGGCGCGCGGCGTGCGGAGCGACCGCGAGCCCGTCGGCACGTTCGAGATCACCGCCGGGGCGACGATCGTGACCTCGGGCGGCATCGGCGGCAACCACGAGCTCGTGCGCGCGGCGTGGCCCGAGCGCCTCGGCACGCCGCCCGCGGACATGCTCACCGGGGTGCCCGCCTACGTCGACGGTTCCATGCAGGCGGTGTCCGCGACGGCGGGCGCGCGACTCATCAACGGCGATCGCATGTGGCACTACGTCGAGGGCATCCGCAACTGGGATCCGGTCTGGCCCGGCCACGGCATCAGGATCCTGCCCGGCCCGTCCTCGCTCTGGCTGGACGCGACCGGCGCACGCCTCCCCGTGCCGTTGTTCCCCGGATTCGACACGCTCGGCACCCTGGCCCACCTGCGTGCGACCGGGCACGATCACTCCTGGTTCGTGACGACGCGGCAGATCGTGGAGAAGGAGTTCGCGCTGTCAGGCAGCGAGCAGAATCCCGACCTCACCGGCAAGGACGTACCGCTCCTCGTGCGCTCCCGGCTCGCGAAGGGTCCCACGGACCCGGTGCAGGCGTTCCTGGACAAGGGCGAGGACTTCGTCGTCGAGGACGACCTCGGGCGGCTGATCGCGCGCATGCAGGAGCTCCCGGGCGGGGAGGCACTGGACCCCGGCCGGGTGCGCGAGGAGGTCGTCGCGCGCGATCGCGAGATCGTGAACGACTTCACCAAGGATGCGCAGATCGCGATGCTGCGCTCCGCCCGCGCCTACCGCGGAGATCGGCTGATCCGCACGGCGTCCCCGCACCGCCTGCAGGACGCCTCCGCGGGTCCCCTGATCGCGGTGCGGCTGCGGGTCATCACTCGCAAGTCGCTCGGCGGTATCGAGACGGATCTGGACGGGCGCGCTCTCGGCGCCGACGGCGAGGCCGTGCCGGGACTCTACGCCGCGGGCGAGGCGAGCGGCTTCGGCGGCGGCGGAGTGCACGGGTACCGCGCGCTGGAGGGCACGTTCCTCGGCGGATGCCTGTTCTCGGGCCGCCAGGCCGGGCGCGCGGCGGCGCAGGCGATCTGAGGCCGGACCGCAGCACTGGACCCCGCGCGATCGGAGTGCCAGGATCGCGTGCATGGACGCGGAAGAGCTGCGAGCACGTCAGGCACCGCTCAAGGAGCGCTACCGGCAGGATCCGGGGCTCGCGCGCGTCGTCTCGGGAGCGACCGGCGACTACCGGGATCCGGGCATCACCGCGACCATCGACGGATGGGCGGGCCCTGTCCGCGCCGGGCAGCACCCGGCGACCGGCGGAGACGGATCCGATGCGTGCTCGGCGGATCTCCTGATGCAGGCGCTGCTGGGGTGCGTCGGGGTGACGTTCCGTGCCGTCACGACGGCGATGGGCGTGACGGTCGAGAACGTCCGGCTCACCGCGGAGTGCCACTGGGATGCGCGCGGGACGCTGGGGCTGGATCGGGAGGCGCCGGTCGGGGTCGGTGAGATCTCCGTCACGATCACGATCGACAGCGACGCGGACGACGGGCGTCTGGAGCGGATCGCCGCCTCGACCGAGCGCTACTGCGTCGTCGGACAGAGCCTCGCGTCACCGCCGACGATCACCGTCGTCCGGCGCTGACAGTCCGCACGGTGTCGACCCGCCTACGCGGCCCGCACCTTCCGCCCGCGGAGCGGATGCGCCTCAGCCGGCGCTGCCCGTCGCTCGCACTGCGGTCAGCCCCACGGCTGCCGGTCCCCGGCTCAGCACATGCCCGCGCGAGAACGCGAGACGCGTCCACCGCCCCGAGGTCGTGATCGGCACCTGCTCGGCACCGGAGATGAAGCCGAAGGCGTGCGCGGCGAACGCGATGCCGCGAGGCAGGCCGAGGAGGTCATCGTCCGGTTCGCCCCAGATCGCGGCGCGCAGCGCACGGACCGCGTCCTCACCCGCGCCCGCCGGGGATCCGTGCGCAACCGCCGAGATGCCCCACTGCGCTCGCTGCGCTATGGCGTCGGCGCCGAGCGTTCCCACCGGCGTCCATCCGCCCCGTGGCGGCGCGACTCCGGCCCAAGAGGGGCTGCGGCCGGTGTCGGGCAGGGCGAGGGCGCGCGGGTCGTCGGTCGTGGTGAGCTCGTCGATCACGATGTCGCAGCGCAGCTCAGGGTCGGCCCGCACGATCCGCATCGCGAGGATCGTCGGCGTCGCATCGAACAGCGTCTGCGGCACGAGGGCCGCCGCCGTCATCGCGAGCACTCCCCGGTCGGCTTGCAGCCTGACGCCTTCGTCACCGGCGCGGCCGGCCCGGGAGACGAAGGTGAGCGCATCACGCGCGGTGTCGGCATCGGCGAGGATCAGGGGCGTGGGCACGCCCTCTAAACTAGCAACCGGTCGCGACCGGTCCCCTGGTGTGTCGCGGCGTCCGCCGAGAGGATCCCATGACGCACGACGAGCACGCCCTCCGATCGGTCGAGATGCTGCGGGGGATCCTGGATCTCGACTCCTCCGATGCACGCACGACCGAGGACATCTTCACGGGCGCCTCCCATTCAATGCCGACCGGACGGATCTACGGCGGACAGGTGCTCGGCCAGTCCATCATCGCCGCGGAGCGGACGATGCCGGAGGGTCGCGTCCCGCACTCGATGCACGGCTATTTCCTCCGCCCTGGGGACGCGTCGCAGGGGCTCACGTACGCCGTGGACCGGATCCACGACGGTCGCTCCTTCTCGACGCGACGAGCTCAGGCCTACCAGAACGGCGTGCCGATCTTCTCGATGATCGCGTCGTTCCAGGACGAGAACCGAGGGATCGAGCATGCCGCGCCGATGCCGGAAGGGCTCCCGGACCCGGAGGATCTCGCGCCCGACGAGGAGCTGTCCGACGGGATCCACCCGCTGTCGAAGCGCATGCTCACCGACCGACCGGTCGACATGCGGCACGTGGAGGGGCCGCTGTTCGGCGAAGCGGGGGCGGAGAAGTCCGCGCAGCAGGCGGTGTGGATGCGCTTGCGCGCCCCGTTCCCCGACGACCCGGCCCTGCACCGCGCGGCGCTGGCGTATCTCAGCGACATGTCGATCCAGGAATCGATCCTGCGCGCGCACGGCCTCAGTTGGAATGTGCCGGGCTTGAAGGTCGCGAGCCTGGACCACGCCATGTGGTGGCACCGCCCGGGACGCGTCGACGACTGGCTGCTGTACGTGCAGGAATCGCCGAACGCGCGCGGAGGCCGAGGGCTCGCGACAGGGCGGATCTACGAGCGCAGCGGGGGCCTCGTGGCGAGCGTCGCCCAGGAGATCACGATCCGGGTGCCCGAGGCCTGATCCCGCCGCTGGCCGAGCGGCGGGCCGAGGGGGACGCCGTGCCGCTCAGCGGTGCGCGTAGACGATCGACGGTCCGGAGAACGGCTCCCAGGCCTCACGCATCTCCGGGCCGATCCGGGTGGGACGACCCGTGGCCGCGTCCACCAGCACGATTACCGCGGTCGAACGCGCGTACAGCACGCGCTCCTCGAACGCCGCGTCGTTGTAGACCTCGTAGCAGACCTCGATGCTGGATCCGCCGAGCTTGCCGAACCACATCTGCACCTCGAGCGGGTGCCGCTGGTACGGCACGGGCGCCAGATACTCGATCTCCTGGCGCGCGACGAGGGTCAGCACGCCCGCGTCGATCCCCGAACTCAGCACCGCCGTGCTCGGGCCGTGCTCGCCTTCGCCCGGCCGCCAGAACGCCCGCACCCTCGCCTCCTCGAGCAGTTTCAGCATCGAGGTGTTGTTCACGTGGTTGAAGGCGTCGAGATCGCCCCAGCGCAGGTGGATCGGGATGTGCAGGCGCTCCCCCGCAGCGGCCCCGTCGGGGGCCGCTGCGGGGGGAGCACCGGCACCGGCGATCTCAGTCACGCGTGAGCCTGCGGTGCGTCGAGCGGTGCGGGTTGGCCGCATCCGCGCCGAGGCGCTCGATCTTGTTGCGCTCGTAGGCGTCGAAGTTGCCCTCGAACCAGTACCACTGGTCGGGGTTCTCGTCGGTGCCCTCGTAGGCGAGGATGTGGGTCGCGATCCGGTCGAGGAACCACCGGTCGTGCGTGATGACCACGGCGCAGCCGGGGAACTCGAGCAGCGCGTTCTCGAGAGAGCTCAGCGTCTCGACGTCCAGGTCGTTGGTCGGCTCGTCGAGCAGCAGCAGGTTGCCGCCCTCCTTGAGCGTCAGCGCGAGGTTCAGGCGGTTGCGCTCACCACCGGATAGGACGCCCGCCTTCTTCTGCTGGTCCGGCCCCTTGAAGCCGAACTTCGAGACGTAGGCGCGGGACGGGATCTCGGTCTTGCCGACCATCATGATGTCCAGGCCGTCGGAGACGACCTCCCACAGGGTCTTGTCGGGGTCGATGCTGGCGCGGGACTGGTCGACGTAGCTGATCTTGACCGTCTCGCCGACCTTGAGCTCGCCGCCGTCGAGGGGCTCGAGTCCCACAATCGTCTTGAACAGCGTGGTCTTGCCGACGCCGTTCGGGCCGATCACGCCGACGATGCCGTTCGGCGGCAGGCTGAAGCTGAGGCCGTCGATGAGCGAGCGCCCGTCGAAGCCCTTCTGCAGCTTCTTCGCCTCGATCACGACGCTTCCCAGGCGCGGACCGGCGGGGATCGTGATCTCCTCGAAGTCGAGCTTCCGCGTCCGCTCCGCCTCCGTCGCCATCTCCTCGTAGCGGGCGAGACGTGCCTTCGACTTGGTCTGACGGCCCTTGGCGCTCGAGCGCACCCACTCGAGCTCGTCCTTGAGGCGTTTGGCGAGCTTCGCGTCCTTCTTGCCCTGGATGTCGAGTCGCTCGGCCTTCTTCTCGAGGTACGTCGAGTAGTTGCCCTCATAGCCGATGAGGCGACCGCGGTCGACCTCGGCGATCCACTCCGCCATGTTGTCGAGGAAGTACCGGTCGTGGGTGATCGCGATCACCGCGCCCTTGTAGGCCTGGAGGTGCTTCTCCAGCCAGAGCACGCTCTCGGCGTCGAGGTGGTTGGTGGGCTCGTCGAGCAGGAGCAGATCGGGCTTCTGCAGCAGCAGCTTGGCGAGGGCGACACGACGCTTCTCTCCACCGGAGAGGTTGGTCACGGGAGCGTCCGCCGGCGGCGTGCGCAGCGCGTCCATCGCCTGGTCGAGCTGGGAGTCGAGGTCCCAGCCGTCGGCGGCATCGATCTCCTCCTGCAGCGCGCCCATCTCGGCGAGCAGTGCGTCGAAGTCGGCGTCGGGATCCGCCATCAGAGCGGAGATCTCATTGAAGCGGTCGACCTTGGCCTTGATCGCCACGCCCTCCTGGATGTTCTCCAGGACGGTCTTGGACTCGTCGAGCTCCGGCTCCTGCATGAGGATGCCCACGCTGAATCCGGGGGTGAGCTTGGCCTCGCCGTTGGACGGGGTGTCCAGGCCGGCCATGATCTTCAGGATTGTGGACTTTCCGGCGCCGTTCGGGCCGACCATGCCGATCTTCGCGCCGGGCAGGAAGGCCATGGTGACGTCGTCGAGGATGAGCTTGTCGCCCACGGCCTTGCGGGCGCGGACCATGGAGTAGATGTATTCGGCCACGAGGGCGCTCCTTCTGTCGTCATGACGACGGTTGCGAGGGCTGCGGGTCGCTCTCCGGCGGTGTGCCGCGGGATCGACACTCCAGCCTACCCGGGGTGCGTGCTCTTCCTCCCCGGGGCGGCTACGGCCCGACGGGGACGGTCTTGCCGATGAGGCACTTGCCACCGTCCACCTGCGGAAGCACCGAGGTGACCGGATCCCCCGTGGACGGCCCCACCTGTCCGACGAGGCATTGCTCCTGTCCCCATCGCACGGAGAACTGGATGCTCTCGGCCGGGTTGCCCACCGTCGATTCGTCCGCCGTCACCTGCATGTCGGCCCTGGCGAATCCCGCGGCGGTGAGCGCGTCGATGTACGCCCCGCCCTTGATCCGGCTCTCCCCCGCCCAGACCTGGGCCACGACGGCGGCGAACAACGGGAGGTTGTCCTCGGCCGAGCCGTCGGGGTGGAGTTCGGGTGCTGCGGCCGGCGAAGCGGTCGCGCTCCCCGCCGTCGCGGAGGGCGACTTCGACGGCACCGGCGACCCTGCCGAGCAGCCGCTCAGGAGAAGCGCGACGACGAGCGCCACGGGCGCGAGCGATCGGATCACGGGTGTTCGGACGAGCACAGCCTGGGATCCACGCACTCCACGAGTCTAGGCGGCTCTCGCCCGCGACGATCCTCGGCGGTCCCGTTCCCTCCCATCCGGCCAGAACGGCGGTCAGAACGGCGTGGCATCGCTGCCCGGCGTCGCCCACGCATCGGCCGCCGCGTCCGGCGCCCCGACGCCCGCGGTGACGCCGACCGCCACACCCGCGCCCGCACCAGCGCCGGCACTGGCGGCGACACCGACAGAGGCTCCCCCGCTGTCCCCCGCCGCGCCCTCCGCGCGGGGCGATGCCTGATGCGACACCCGGTGGTACACGCTGCGCCCGCGCCGCAGATCCGGCCCGATGCTCTCTGCCTCGATCTCCGCGTTCATCCGCTTGCCGTCCTTGGCGTCCCACTCGCGCAGCTTCAGCCGCCCCACGACCACGACCGCGTCGCCCTTCGACAGAGAGGCCTCGGCGTTCTCCGCCAGGGCGCGGTAGGCCCTGATCTCGAACCAGTTCGTCCCCGCGTCGATCCAGCCGCCCGCACCGTCCGGCCGGCGGTGGTTGGTGGCCATCCGGAAGCTCAGGGTGGGGATACCGGTCGCCGTGGCGCCCCGATCCGGGTCGGACGCGACGTTCCCCAGGACCGTGATGGTGTCGGCCATGATCTGCTCTTCTCTGCTCATGCGGAGCCCTCTCGGCTCCGCTCCTGCAGACAGCGTCCCGTCCCGGCGGAGATCGTGGAGACGGCGATGCGCAATCGGTGCCGAACCCGCCCCTGGGTCCACCTGTGGAGGAGGAACGAACGCGCGACGCCGAGGCGCCCGAACGGCAGGATCAGTGCACGAACAGCAGAAGCGCCGCGACCGCGATGAACAGCGAGCCGAAGACGATGTTGAGCGTGCGCTGCCCTCGCGGGCTGGAGGTGAGCCGTCGGAAGCTCTGCGCCGTCGCGGCGAACACGAACCACATCACGATCACGTCGATGACCACCGTCGTCCCGATGAGGATCAGGTACTGCGGCCAGGGATCGCGGTCCAGGCGGATGAACTGCGGCACGAACGCGAGGAAGAACACGATCGCCTTCGGGTTGAGCAGATTGACCCAGAACCCGCGCCGCAGCATGGGCCACCGGCCCTCGGCGGGACGCAGGGCCTCGGCTTCGGCGACCTCTTCCGGCACCCGTGCGATGATCAGCCGGATCCCGAGGTAGACCAGGTACGCCGCACCGACGTAGCGGACCGTCTCGAACAGCCACGGAACACGCGCGACGAGCAGGCCGACTCCTGCGGCGACGATCGCGACATGCACGACGAGCGCGAGCTGCTGTCCGACGATCCCCCAGATCGAACGCCGCCATCCCTCGTTCAGGGAGTTGGTCATGGTGTTGATCGCGCCCGCGCCCGGCGTGAGGCTGATCACCAGGCACGCCACCACCAGCGAAAGCCACACAGTCACGGTCACCAGCACAGTGTAGGGACTATCCGGCGCGCGGACCTCCGGCGTGTCCGACGAATGTCGGTGGCCGTCCTTATGTTCGAAGGAGAAGGAGGAACCATGACCACGAACATCACCCCCGCACCGACCATCCGCTGGGCGACTCCCGTCCTCACCCGCTCCGTCGAGACGCTGCAGCCAGCCGGCGAGTGCCTCTGGCGCGTGCTGGACCGCCGCGGCGCGATCCGCGGGCACCTGCGGATCATGCCGCACGACCTCGGCCTGCGCTACCGCGCCGAGCGCCTGCATCTCTCCTCCGGAACGTTCCGCATCGTCGGGGACTTCTGGAGCGCCGACGACGCCGTTGCCGCGCTGCGCTTCTGACGGCGCGGGTGCGACGCGGCCGACGAAGGCCGCGTTTCTTGGCCAATCCTTAGGCGATGCATCGGAACATGGATCCGGCGCATGCGAACCGGCGGGCGCCCGCCTCCGATGTCGCCATCGCGAGGAACCGCGACGGATGAGGATCCCCATGACTGAGCTGCGACGCACCCGCACCCGGCCGCTCACCGGCATTGAGCGCGCCTCTCGGCGCCCGCTGGTCGCCGTGTCCATCGCGGTCATCGGCGCCGTCGCCGTGATCGCCCTCGGGTTCGCGATGAAGGCGACGCAGGCGGATCAGAGCCTCGTCACAGCCCTCAACAAGACCCACACGGGCCTGTGGGGCACGATCGGCACCGCGATCTATCGCGGCATCGAGCCGCTCCCCGCCGTGGCGATCACCCTCGTGATCGCCGGAATCGTGTGGGCCGTGTCCCGCTCGCTGCGCACCGCGATCCTGTTCGGGGTCACCGTCGCGCTCACCTGGCTGCCCGTCGCGGCCGTCAAGATCCTGGTCGACCGTCCGCGTCCCGACGCCTCGCTGCTCGCGCACCCGTTCTCGCCGCTGCAGACCGATGGCTCCTTCCCCAGCGGCCACACTGCGTACGTCGTCGCCCTGGCGATCGCGTTCTGGTTCCTGCTCCGCGACACGCGGTACGCCTGGCTGCCCCTCGTGCTCGGCGCCGTCGCCACCGCGGTGATCGGCCTCGCCGTGGTGAGCGACGGTCTGCACTTCCCCACGGATGTGCTCGGATCCATCGTCTGGGCGCTGACCACGGCCGCCGCCGTGCGCTGGCTCATCGTCGACGTGATCGCCGCGCAGGTGGGGCGTCGAGCCGCGGCCTGAACCGGCGCAGAAGAAGTGCCCCCTGCAGGATTCGAACCTGCGACCGACGGATTAGAAGGCCGTTGCTCTATCCACTGAGCTAAGGAGGCGCCTCTCCAGGCTAGCGCGTCGGCGCCGCTCAGTAGGATGGCCGCATGGTTTCTTCGTCCGAGAACGATCGTCTGGTCTGGATCGACTGCGAGATGACGGGGCTCGATCTCGCGATCGATGAACTCGTGGAGATCGCCGTCGTGATCACCGACTTCGAGTTGCGCCTGGTGGACCCCGGGTTCCAGGTGGTCATCCGCGCGAGCGATGCCGCCCTGGGTCAGATGAACGATTTCGTCACGAACATGCACCGCACCTCAGGGCTGTATGAGGAGATCCCGGGCGGCGTCTCCCTCGCCGAGGCGCAGGAGCAGACGCTCGCCTACATCCGGCGGTTCGTGCCGCAGGAGCGCAAGGCGCCGCTGGCCGGCAACACGATCGGCACCGACCGCATGTTCCTCGCGAAGTACATGCCCGATGTCGACCAGTACCTGCACTACCGCAACGTCGACGTCTCGAGCATCAAGGAGCTCTCCCGCCGCTGGTACCCGCGGGTCTTCTTCCACGCCCCGTCCAAGGACGGCGGTCACCGAGCCCTCGCCGACATCCTGGAGTCGATCCGCGAGCTGGAGTACTACCGCCGCGCGGTGTTCATCGACCAGCCGGGGCCGACGACCGAAGAAGTGCAGGCGACATCGGACGCCGTCGTGTCAGAGTTCGCCTCAAACCTGTAATACACTTGTCAGGTTGCCCGCTCCGGCAGGCACATGGTGGCTATAGCTCAGTTGGTAGAGCACCGCGTTGTGGTCGCGGGGGTCGCGGGTTCAAGCCCCGTTAGCCACCCCAATGGGGTGAGGCCCGGATCCTGTCTTCGGACAGGGTCCGGGCCTCCCTCTTTTCTTGTCGCCGGTGGGCGGAGCCCCGGCCTGAACCTGCAGATCGCGTCATCGCGGCTCGCCCTCGTCCGGGCGCTGTCCAAGGACTTCACGCGCAACAGCCAGCCCGTTTCCCGCACGCGGGTGACCCGCATAGAGCGCCGTGTGGAAGACCGTCTCGACGATCTTCTCCGCTGTGACGCCCACATTCAGAGCTGCCCGCATGTGCAGAGCGAGCTGTGGTTCGGCACCGCCGATCGCCGTCAGCACAGCGATGTTGATCAGCTGGCGCTCGGGCAGCGACAGGGCCTCACGCCCGTAGACATCGGCGAAGCCCGCTTCGACCACGTAGGTTCCGAAGTCCGGACTGATCTCATCGAATCCTGCCAGCGTGCGTGCCGCGGTCTCCGCACCGAGAATCCGGTCCATCAGCTCCCGGCCGCGGTCGTACCGTTCTCCCTCTCGAGGTGACATGAGCGCGACGCTACGCTACGTAGCGTTTCGACGCAACGCTCGATACTCTGATGCGATGCCGGAATCTCCTCGCACTCGCACCTCCACCCGGATCCAGGACGCGGCCTGGGAGATCTTCTGCGAACGCGGACTGCCCGGAGCGACGATGGAGGAGATCGCGAACCGGGCCGGCGTGGCGAAGACCACCGTGTATCGACGGTGGCCCACCAAGTCGGCCATCCTCATCGATGCGTTGAAGGAGAGGCTCGCTCCGCGGGTGAAGTTCCCACAGGACGGGACCGTCCGCGATGATGTCGTCGCCCAGATCGAGGCGGTCATCGAGCTGTTCGGCAACAGGACGGGCCGGGCTTACCTTGCAATGATCGCGGAGAGCGTGCACGACCCCGAGATCGGCACAGCGCTGCGCGACCAGTACATCGCGGACCAACGGGACGCCGCGATCCGTCGACTCCGCACAGGCATCGAGCACGGCGAGCTGGCGCCCCGCATCGACCCCGAGATCCTCGTCGACGGCCTCTACGGCGCGCTCTACTACCGGGTCTTGGTGGCCCGTGCACCGCTCGACAGGGCCTACGCGACACGACTGGTCGACAGTCTGTGGCCCGCCCCTTGATCGCGCATTCCGCCACGGCTCCCTCGTCGACGACGCTTCTCCGCTGACCGCTGACGAGGCGCCCATGTCGCGAGCCGCGCAGCACGCCGGATAGGCTCCCCCCTCAGATGACCGGATCCGACTTCCTCCGACTGGACCCGCGCGACGCGCCGTCCCGTGGGCGCACCGCGTGGCTCACCGCACGGATCCGCGCCGCGGTCGCCGACGCGACTCTCGGCGCCGGCACACGCGTGCCACCGAGCCGCGAACTCGCCGAGGAGCTCTCGTTCTCCCGCGGCGTCGTCGTCGAGGCTTACCGCCGCCTGACGGAGGAGGGACTGCTCGTCACCAATCGGGGCGCAGGCACACGGATCGCCGCGGCGGTGGGGGGCGGGGGGGGGGGCGGGGGGCCACCAATCGGGGCGCCGGCACCCGGTTGGCCGGGGGGGTTCCCCCCCCCCCCCCCCGCGTCCACGCCGTCTCGCTGAACCGCTCCGGCCGGTGGAGCCGCTCCAGATCTCCGAGGGCGCGCCTGATCTGAGCGCGTTTCCGCGTGCGGCCTGGCTGCAGGCCGAGCGCCGAGTCCTCACGATCGCGACCGCTCGCGACCTCGGGTACGCCGATCCGCAGGGCGTCCCCACGCTCCGCGAGGCCCTGGCCGGATGGCTGGCGCGCCGTCGCGGCATCGCGGTGTCCCCGGAGCGCATCATCGTCACGGCGGGTGTCACGGGAGCCCTCAGCCTGATCGCCCAGACAATGCGCGAGCGGGGCGCGACCTCGTGCGGCATCGAGGACCCGAGCGCCGACGGGAACCGTCGCATCCTCGGATACTGGCTGGACGAGCTGCACCCCGTTCCCGTGGACGGCCACGGCATCGACGTCGCCGCGCTCGAGGCGAGCGGCGTCCGAGCGGTGCTGACCACGCCCGCGCATCAATTCCCCACCGGCGTGGTGCTCTCACCCTCGCGCCGCCGGGAGCTCATCGCCTGGGCAGAGCGCGTGGACGGTGTGATCATCGAGGACGACTACGACTCGGAGTATCGCTACGACCGCGCGCCCATCCCTGCGTTGCAGGCGAGTGCGCCGGAGCGGATCCTGCACATCTCCAGCCTGTCCAAGGTGCTCGCCCCGGCACTGCGGATCGGCTGGATGATCGCTCCCGAGGGCTGGGCCGACGATCTCGTCCGCAGGCGCTGGGCGACGGATCTCGGCTCCCCCGCCCTGCCGCAGCTCGTCCTGGCGGACCTCATCGGCAGCGGCGTCCTCGAGCGTCAGGTGCGGCGCCTCCGGCTGCGGCACCGGCAGCGCCGAGACGCCGCGGTCGCCGCCATCCGCGACCACATGCCGGGGTGCCGCGTCGAGGGCATCGCCGCCGGACTCCACGTCCAGGTGATGCTGCCGGACGGCGTCGACGATGCTGACCTCGCACAGCGGGCCGTCTCCGAGGGGATCTCGGTCAAGCCTCTCTCCGACTATCGCTTCTCCCCCGGCCCGCCGGGACTCGTGATCGGCTACGGCCCCCATTCGAGCGCCCGGCTCACGGCTGCGATCGCGGCACTCGGTCGTCTCCTCTGAACCTGCGGGTCGCTCTCACCGCGGCGCGATCGCGAGGAGCATCGCGAGCACGACGAAGGTCAGCGCGAAGCCACGGCCGAGGAGCCGGTTCACCGCGGGACGCGCGCGCACGACGTCCCGCACGCGCGCGGCGCCCGCCCCATATGCCGCGAAGATCACCAAGGTGATCCCCATGAACGCCGCGCCAGAGCCGCCATCCGCAGCACGCCGTCGGACGCCTCGACGTCCACGAACATCGGCAGGAACACGAAGAAGAAGATCGTGAGCTTCGGGTTCAGCAGGTTGACGAGGACCGCATCGCGGATCACCCGCCCGAACGACATCCCCGGCGCAGCGGAGCCGTCCTCCGTCTCCGCGGTCGCCACGAGCCCGCGCTCGTCCCGCCACATGCCCCAGGCCATGAAGAGGAGATACGCCACACCCACCCAGCGGATGACGTCGAACAGCACGGAACTCGCCGCCATCACGGCAGCGGCGCCCGACAGCGCCAGCGCGAGGTGCGGCAGGATCCCCAGCGTGCACCCGATCGCCGCGATGATCCCCGCGCGGACGCCCCGGGACAGCCCTGCGGCGATCGTGAACAGCACGCCGCTACCGGGGGTCGCCGTGATCACGATCGATGTCACCAGGAAGCTCGTATCCATGTCCTCAGACTGGAGGGAACCTGGACCAGGCAGAAGATCCAAGAATCCACGGCTGTCAAGGTCCAAATCGCAGAGCGCCCACGAAGCTCCGAGCCTCGCCCCGCAACGAAGACCGGGACGCCGCTCCGGGAGCTTCACGGCCTCGGCCGACCGCCGCCGCAGGCCGGATAGCATCGAGACATGGCTTCTTTCGTCCGCACCGCGACCGATGCCGACCTCGCGAAGCTGGCCGGGATCGAGGGCGAGGCCGACGCCGTCTTCGCCCCTCTCTTCGGCGCCGCGCTCGCCGGCGACGCCCCCTCCGGCATCGCTCGCGCCGCGGAACCGGGCTTCATCCTCGTCATCGCGGAAGAGGAGGACGGCGCGCCCGTGGGCTTCGTCCACGTCCTCGAGGAGGACGGCCACGCACACCTCGAGCAGCTCTCCGTCCTGCCCTCGCACGCGCGCCGCGGCCACGGGCGCGAGCTGGTCGAGGCGGCCCTCGAGGAAGCGGCCGACCGCGGCCACGGGGCCGTCACCCTGCGCACCTTCGCGGACGTGCCGTGGAATGCGCCGTTCTATGCCTCGCTCGGATTCACGGAGGGCGACTCCCCCGACCACCCGTTCTATCGCGCGCTCCTCGACACCGAAGAGCGGATCGGGCTGAACGATCTCGGACGCCGTGTGCACATGATGATCGAGCTCTCCGGAGGGATGGAGATGCATCAGGAGGAGTTCGAAGAGCTCGTCGCGGACGAGCTCGACCGTCTGCCGGACGAGATGGTCGAAGGCCTCGAGAACCTGGTCTTCGTCGTCGAGGACCGGCCGGAGGACGGCTCGCTCGACCTGCTCGGACTCTATGACGGCCTCGCCGTCACCGAGCGCGGCAACTACGGCATGGGAGAGCTCCCCGACCGGATCATCGTCTACCGTGAGCCGCACCTCGCCCAGTGCGCCGATGAGGAGGAGCTGCGCGACGAGGTGCACACCACCCTCGTGCACGAGATCGCGCACTACTACGGGATCGACGACGCGCAGCTGCACGAACTGGGCTGGGCATGAGCTCCCCTCTCCTCACCCCGGACGTCGACGAGCAGCTCGACCTGCAGGCCGCGCCCGCCGTGCCGTGGGAGCTCGTCGTGTGGGACGACCCGGTCAACCTCATGAGCTACGTAGCGCGGGTGTTCCGGACGTACTTCGGCTATCCCAAGGATCGGGCGACGCGCCTCATGATGGCGGTGCACAACGAAGGTCATGCGGTCGTCGCCACCGGCCCGCGCGAGACCATGGAGGTGCACGCACAGGCGATGCACGACTACGGGCTGTGGGCGACCGTGCGCCGAGTGGGAGAGTGAGCGGGATGACCGGTTCCGAGATCCATGTACCGATGCAGTCGATCGAGGCCCAGCACCTCGCCGAACTCGTCGAGCAGTTCCTCGACCTGCTCCGCGAGACCGAGATCGGTGCGGATGCCGCCCTGAACCGCCTCACTCCCGCGGTGTACCCGGAGGACGCCGACGCGTCGGCGGAGTTCGCGGATGCGACCAGCGCCGACCTGCTGGACCGGCGGGCCGCCGACGCCCGCGTGGTGCAGACCGGTCTCGGCTCCCTCGCTGAGAAGACCGCTCTGCGGGACGAGCTGGTGCTCGCCCCCTCCGTGGTGGACGCCTGGCTGCGCACGCTCGCTGCGCTGCGGCTCGTGATCGCCTCGCGGCTCGGCATCGAGGACGACCCCGCTCCCGATCCGGAGGATCCTCGGCTGGGCGTGTACGAGTGGCTCGGTTACCGACTGGATCTGCTCGTCGAGGCCGCGGACGAACTCGACGGCGTCTGAGCGGTCACGGGATCGAGACCACGAGCGTGGCGAAACCGATCGGGTCGTCCCGGCGGATGTGCGCCACCTCCTGCTGGGCCCAGCGCTCCCAGTGCGGCCGGAAGAGCTCGCCGTCCCTGTCCAGGGCACGGCGCTTACGGCTCGCCTCCGGCGACTCCACCCACACCCGCACGTCGGCGATGCGCGCCGCTCTGGGCGTGAGCGCACCGCAGCCCTCGAGGATGACGCCGCGCGAGGGATCCACCGCGTAGCTCTCCGCGTACTCGCCCGCGTCCCAGTCGTAGCGCTGCCACGTGCCGATGAGATCGCGCCCGTGCGGGCGGAGGATCTGCTCGTAAGCACGCTCGGCCCCGGCGTCCAGGCCGTCCCAGCCCGGGTAGATCGAGTCCAGCGCGATCAGCTGCGGATCCGTGCTCAGCGGCCAGTGCTGCGCGAGCAGCCGGGCGAGCGTGGACTTCCCGGCGCCGCTGCGCCCGTCCACGAGCACCACGGGATTCGAGGCCTGCACGGCTCGTACGGCGTCGGCGATCCGGAAGACCGCCTCGCTCAGCGCACGTGCAACCGGATCGTCACTTCTTGAGGGCACGGATGATGCGGGAGATCGCACGCCCGGCGACCCAGACGAAGGGCACAGCCACGGCCAGCAGGGAGACCAGGTTCGGCTCGAACCGCAGCCCCTCCTCGCGCCGCACGTACACGCCGAGCGGGATCGCGATCCCGCCTCCACCGCCGCCCTCGCCCTCGGCGGCGCCGTCAGCACCACCGGAGCCCCCGCCGAAGCCGGAGAAGGTCAGGGCGACAGGGGTGAACGACGCGCCGTCCACCTCCTGCGTCTCGCCGTAGGCGCTCTTGACGCCGAAGGACGCGGAGTTCTTGCCAAGCTCGAGTGCGATGTGCGGCATGCGTCCACGCTAGCCCACCCGTGCGACCTCGACCACCGGCTTGCCGCCGGCTCAGGGACGCCGGCCCCCGCGTCGCGCCGGGATCAGTCCAGTCCGTGCGCGCGGGGATGCGGCGCCGCCCCGCGCCCGGCCCGCGCGCCCAGGTGCCGCGCGCGCGTCACCATTCCGGATCCGAACTTCGCCTGCGCGCTGTCGAGCGCGTCCTCCACGCGACGCCACTCGGCGTCGTCGTCCCACAGTCCCAGTGCCCCGCCGGCATCCGTCAGCCGCTCGGCGCGCACGCCGACAAGCCGGACCGGGTCCCGCCGGTCGAGCGCGTCGAAGAGCGTCCTGGCGACCTCGCCGATGCGCTGGCCGACCGACGTCGGCTCGGGAAGCGTCTGGGAGCGGCTCACCGTCGTGAAGTCCGCGAAGCGGATCTTGATCGCCACAGTCCCGGCCTCCCAGCCCGCCCTGCGCAGTCGTGCGGCGACGCGGTCGGCGAGGCGCAGCAGCTCCGAGCGCAGCGCCTCGCGGTCGGAGATGTCGATCTCGAAGGTCTCCTCGTGCCCGACGCTCTTCTCCACCCGGTTCGTCTCGATGCTCCGTGGATCCCGCCCCTCGGCGAGCTCGCCCAGGCGCTGGGCGAGGGCCGGGCCGACCGCCCGCTCGAGGGCGGAGGCGGGAGTGGCGCGGATGTCGCGGATCAGCCGGATGCCGCGCGATTCCAGGGATTCCGCCGTCTTGGGTCCGACGCCCCACATCGCCCGCACCGGCTTGGTGGCGAGGAAGTCGAGCGTGTCGGCCGCGGCGACGACCAGCAGCCCGTCGGGCTTGGCCATGGTCGACGCCATCTTGGCGACGTGCTTGGTGGCGGCGACGCCCACACTGCAGCTGATCCCCACCTCGTCCTGCACGCGCTCCCGGATCATGGCGCCGATGCGCCCCGGGCTCCCCCAGAGCCGTCGCACCCCGCGCACGTCGAGGAAGGCCTCGTCGATCGAGAGCGGTTCGACGAGAGGGGTGAACTGCTCGAAGATCGTCATGACCTTCTGGGACACGTCGCGGTACTTCGTGAAGTCGGGCGGCACGATCCGCGCCGTCGGGCAGAGCCGGATCGCCTGCGCCACCGGCATCGCCGAGCGCACACCGAAGCGCCGGGCCTCGTAGGACGCGCTCGAGACCACGGAGCGCCCGTCGGGAGCGCCGATGATCAGGGGGAGCCCGCGCAGCGAGGGATCGTGCAGCACCTCGACGGCGGCATAGAACGCATCCATGTCGACATGCAGGATCCCCGTGCCGGTGTCGTCGGCGTCGGGTGCGGAGACGATCCGCCCTGACCCGTCGCCTCGTCCCATGCTTCCATTCTCGCGGAGGCCGACGACATCCGATCTTCGATCCTCGACTTTTGACCGGGCGGTCAATCAAGACGGTAGAATCGTAGCGACCCCCATTCGGGAGCCATCTGACTGCAAGGAGGATGAGTTCTATGAAGAAGTGGACACGCTGGCAGGACTGGGTGGCCGTCGCCGCCGGACTGGTCGCGGTCGTGGCGGGCATCGTGATGACGCCCGGCATGGGCATGACGATGACCATGATGATCGTCCTGGGCGTCCTGATGATCGCTGCCGGGGTATGGAGCCTCGCAGCCCCCGGTCTCGTGTCGATGGAGTGGATCCTCGCCGCGATCGGCGCGCTGCTCTTCATCTCCCCATGGATCGGCTCCTACGCCGGAGACGCGGGGCCCGCCTGGGCCTCGTGGATCTGCGGAGCCGTCTGCGCGGTCGCAGGGCTCTGGGCACTGGTGCCCGCCGAAAAGGCCCACCGCGCTTCGCACGGCGGCCCCACGGCGGCTCACGCGTGACCTGGACGGTTGCACAGGGTGCGGGACGCTGGGAGACCACCGCCCCGCACCGTCATGAGAAGCCGTCATGACCAGGAACACGGAAGCCGGCGACGCCCGCACCCGGATCCTCGATTCCGCCGAGACCCTGTTCGCCCGCGACGGCTTCGACGGCACGTCGACAGCCCGGATCGCGCGTGCCGCCGCAGTGCCCAAGGGCCTGCTCTTCTACTACTTCCCGGCCAAGCCCGACATCCTCGCGGCGCTCATCGACGAACGCCTGCGCACCGCCGCGCTCGATGCCGTACCGCTCGCGGTGCGCGGAGACCCCGTGCAGACGCTCATGAACGTGGGCGAGCGCGTTCTGCACGACCGGGAGGCGTCGGATGTGCTGCGCGAGATCCTCTGGCACGAATCCCACGTGCGCCCCGAGGTCGCACGAGCGCTGACCCGCTACCGCCGCGCGCTGCACGACACGGTCGAGCGCGCGTTGACGGCGTGCCTGCCCGCCGGAACGGACCGCGGCGCCGTGCGTGCCGCCGCGGACGCCTGGTCGGCGACGATCACGGCCCGGCCCCTCGACGCCGCCCTCGACGAGAGTGCCGAGGAGCAGCGCCGCAGGCTGCACGAACCGGCCAGCCTGCGCGCGATCGCCCGCGTGCTCGGCGCCGGTCTTCAGACAGCGACGCTCAAGGGCGCCTCACTCTGAGTGCGGCGCCCTTGAGCGTCTACTGAGCGGGCTGTCGCTACTGCGCGGCGCGCTCCAGGATGAGCTCGCGCACGCGGGCGGCGTCCGCCTGCCACTTCATCGCCTTCATCACGGCACCGATCACGGCGCCGGCGGCCTGCACCTTGCCGTCCTTGATCTTGGCCATCACATCGGGCTGGGCGGCCAGAGCCTCATCGATCGCGGCGATGAGCGCGCCGTCGTCGGAGACGACCGCGAGCCCGCGCGCGTCGACGACCTGCTGCGGGGTTCCCTCGCCGGCGATGACGCCCTCGAGCACCTGACGGGCGAGCTTGTCCGTGAGCGTGCCGGCGTCGACGAGCTGCTGCAGCGCAGCGACCGAGGCCGGCGCGATCAGCGATCCCGCGTCGACCTCGCGCTCGTTGGCGATGCGGCTGATCTCACCGCTCCACCACTTCCGCGCGGTGTCGGCGGTCGTGCCCGCAGCGATGGTCGCCTCGACCTCGTCGAGCAGGCCCGCGTTCACGACGCCCTGGAACTCGATGTCACCGAAGCCCCAGTCCGCCTTGAGGCGACGACGCCGGGCGACGGGCTGCTCGGGCAGCACCGCGCGCAGCTCCTCGACCAGCTCACGGGCCGGCTGCACGGGCAGCAGGTCGGGCTCGGGGAAGTAGCGGTAGTCGTCCGCGTCGGACTTCGGTCGCCCGGGCGACGTGGTGCCGGTGTCCTCGTGCCAGTGCCGGGTCTCCTGCGTGATCGTGCCGCCGTCGGCGAGGATCGCCGCCTGCCGCTGGATCTCGTAGCGCACGGCGCGTTCGACGGAGCGCATCGAGTTGACGTTCTTCGTCTCGGTGCGGGTGCCGAGCTTCTCCTGGCCGCGGGGGCGCAGGGACACGTTCGCGTCGCAGCGCAGGTTGCCGCGCTCCAGACGCGCCTCGGAGATGCCGAGACCCCGGACGATGTCGCGGATCGTGGCGACGTACGCCTTCGCGATCTCGGGGGCGCGGTGCTCGGCGCCGAAGATCGGCTTGGTGACGATCTCGACGAGCGGCACGCCGGCGCGGTTGTAGTCGACGAGCGAGTACTCCGCGCCCTGGATGCGACCGGTCGCGCCGCCCAGGTGGGTGAGCTTTCCGGCATCCTCCTCCATGTGCGCGCGCTCGATCGGGATCGTCACGAGCGTCCCGTCCTCGAGCTCGACCTCGACGGATCCCTCGAACGCGATCGGCTCGTCGTACTGCGAGATCTGATAGTTCTTGCCGAGGTCGGGGTAGAAGTAGTTCTTCCGCGCGAACCGGCAGGACTCGGCGATCGAGCAGCCGAGCGCGAGGCCCAGGCTGATCGAGGAGCGCACGGCCGTCTCGTTCACGACCGGAAGGGATCCGGGAAGCCCCAGATCCACCGGTGCGATGAGCGTGTTCGGCTCCGCATCGTGGTTGCGCTCGTTCGCCGGGTTCGGGGCGTCGGAGAACATCTTGGTCTCGGTGTTGAGCTCGACGTGCACCTCGAAGCCGAGCACCGGCTCGAACAGCTCGAGCGCCTTGTCGAAGTCCATGAGCGTCACGGCGGCCATCAGCGGGTCCCTCCCTGCGGTACCTGAGCTTGTCGAAGGGTCGGTGCGCGGTCGAGCAGCGGCCCGCCCCAGGCGTCGACGAGCAGCGTCTCCAGCGCGGCGCCGACCCGGTACAGGCGGGCGTCCTCGCGCGCGGGAGCGAGGAACTGGATGCCGACAGGCAGCCCGTCCTCCTCCGCCAGGCCCGACGGGATCGAGATCCCCGGCACGCCGGCGAGGTTCGCCGGGATCGTGGTGAGGTCGTTCAAGTACATCTGCAGCGGGTCGTCGATCTTCTCGCCGAGCTTGAACGCCGTGGTCGGCGCGGACGGCGTCGCGATGACGTCGACCTGCGCGAACGCGGCGTCGAAGTCCTGCTGGATGAGCGTGCGCACCTTCTGCGCACTGCCGTAGTAGGCGTCGTAGTAGCCGGCCGACAGCGCGTAGGTGCCGAGGATGATGCGGCGCTTCACCTCGGGACCGAAGCCGACCTCGCGGGTGAGCGACATGACGTCCTCGACCGTGCCGCCGCCCTCGGGCGTGACGCGCAGACCGAAGCGCACCGAGTCGAACTTCGCCAGGTTGCTGGACGCCTCGGCGGGCAGGATCAGGTAGTACGCGGCGACGCCGTACTCGAAATGCGGTGCCGAGATCTCGACGATCTCCGCGCCCTGCGCCTCCATCTGCTTCAGCGCGGCGTGGAACGAGCTCGCGACTCCCGCCTGGAAGCCGGAGTCGGGCAGCTCCTTGATGACGCCCACCTTGAGGCCCTTGAGGACCTGTCCGGTCGCCCCCTCGCGCGCCGCCTCGGCGAACGAGGGCCACGTGTCGGGAAGGGACGTCGAGTCCTTCGGGTCGTGACCGCCGATCACGTCGTGCAGCAGGCCGGCGTCGAGGACGGTGCGGCTCACGGGGCCGACCTGATCGAGGCTCGACGCGAGGGCGATCGCCCCGTACCGGCTGACGCCGCCGTAGGTCGGCTTGATGCCGACCGTGCCGGTGACGTGCGCGGGCTGGCGGATCGAGCCGCCGGTGTCGGAGCCGAGGGCGAGCGGCGCCTCGAAGGCGGCGACGGCCGCAGCCGAGCCGCCGCCGGAACCTCCGGGGATCCGGTCCAGATCCCAGGGATTGTGGGTGGGGCCGTACGCGGAGTGCTCGGTGGAGGATCCCATCGCGAACTCATCCATGTTGGTCTTGCCGATGCCGACGAGACCGGCCGCGCGCGCCCGGGCCACGACGGTCGCGTCGAACGGCGAGCGGTAGCCCTCGAGGATCCGGGAGCCGCTCGTGGCGGGCTGGTCGGTCGTGACGAGCACGTCCTTGATCGCGAGCGGTACGCCGGCCAACTCGCCCAGGCTCTCCCCCGCCGCACGGCGACGGTCGATGTCGGCGGCCGCATGGAGCGCGTGCTCGTTGACGTGCAGGAAGGCGTGCACGTCGCCATCGACGGCGGCGATGCGGTCGAGGTGGGCCTGCGTCGCCTCGACGCTCGACACCTCGCCCGCGGCCAGCTTGGCGCCGAGTTCGGCGGCGGTCCAGCGGATGATCTCGCTCACTGCTCTTCTCCCAGGATCGCGGTCACACGGAAGCGGTCGCCGTCGGCGTCCGGCGCATTCTGGAGCACCTGCGCGGTGGTGAGGGTCTGGCCCACGACGTCTTCCCGGAAGACGTTGTGCATCGGGATCGGATGGCTCGTCGCGGCGACGTCGGGCGTCGCCACCTCCGAGACCTTCGCGATGTTGTCGACGATGGCGTCCAGCTGACCGGTCAGCTGCGTCACCTCGTCGTCGGAGAGCTGGATGCGCGCGAGCACGCCGAGATGGCGTACGAGATCAGGGGTGATTTCAGACACCAGGACAGTCTAGCCAGCGGACGTCCGGCGCCCCGCCCGAGCGGGCCTCCGCCCACGCGCGGCCGCAGGCATAAGCTGTGCAGGTGACGACGTTCGTTCCTCCGCGCCCCTGGACCGCCAGCTACGCCGAGGGGGTGCCGGAGGATCTCGCCGAGGTCGCCGGATCCCTCGTCGACATCGTCGAGGCGTCCGCCCGTGACTATCCGGACGCGCCCGCGCTGCAGTTCTTCGGGCGGACCACCTCGTATCGCGACCTGCAGGCCGCGATCGACCGTGCGGCCGCAGGGCTCAAGGCGCTCGGTGTGAAGGCCGGGGATCCGGTCGCGATCGTGCTGCCGAACTGTCCGCAGCACATCATCGCGTTCTACGCCGTGCTGCGACTGGGCGCCGTGGCCGTGGAGCACAACCCGCTGTACACGCCCCGTGAGCTGCGCAAGCAGTTCGAGGATCATGGTGCGAAGCACGCGATCGTCTGGAACAAGGTCGTCGCATCCGTGCAGGAGTTCCCCGCGGACATCGCCGTCACGAGTCTCATCTCGGTCGACGTCACGCGCGCGATGCCCGCGCTCACGCGATTCGCGCTGCGCCTGCCGGTCGCGAAGGCGCGCGAGTCCCGGGAGGCTCTCACCACGCGTGTGCGCGGCACCGTCACGTGGGAGTCCGTCGTCGGGTACTCCCCGCTCCCCTCGTCGCACCCGCGCCCCGCAACCGACGATCTGGCGATCATCCAGTACACGTCCGGCACGACAGGCACCCCGAAGGGCGCCTCCCTGACGCACCGCAACCTGCTCGCCAACGCCGCGCAGGCCCAGGCGTGGGTGCCCTCGATCACGCGCGGGAACGGCTGCGTCGTATACGCCGTGCTGCCGATGTTCCACGCCTACGGGCTCACGCTCTGCCTCACGTTCGCGATGTCGATGGGCGCGCGCCTCGTGCTGTTCCCCAAGTTCGACCCTGATCTCGTGCTCGACGTGGTCAAGAAGCACCCCGCGACGTTCCTGCCGCTCGTGCCGCCCATCGCGGACCGGCTGCTCAAGGCGGCGACCGCGAAGGGCGTGTCTCTCGCCGGCATCGAGGTCGCGATCTCGGGCGCCATGGCGCTGCCCCATGAGCTCGTTGTCCCGTTCGAGAAGGCGACCGGCGGCTATCTCGTCGAGGGGTACGGCCTCAGCGAATGCTCGCCCGTGCTCATGGCGAACCCCGTCGCGGACAACCGCGTGCCCGGCACCGTGGGCCTGCCGCTGCCCGGCACCGAATGCCGGGTAGTGGATCCGGACGAGCCGACGAAGGACGTCGAACCGGGGCAGCCCGGCGAGCTCGTCGTCCGCGGGCCGCAGGTGTTCTCGGGCTACTACGGCAAGCCGGAGGAGACCGAGGCCGTGTTCGCGGACGGCTGGTTCCGCACCGGCGACATCGTCACGATCGACGAGGGCGGATTCGTGCGCATCGTCGATCGGATCAAGGAGCTCATCATCACCGGCGGCTTCAACGTCGCCCCCACCGAGGTCGAGGGCGTGCTGCGCCAGCACCCGGACGTCATCGACGCCGCAGTGGTGGCGCTTCCCAGCGAGCACTCCGGCGAGGAGGTCGTCGCCGCGATCGTCGTGGATCCGGGCACGGACGTCGATGTCGAGGCGATCCGCGATTTCGCTCGCGGGATCCTCACGCCCTACAAGGTCCCGCGCCGCATCTTCGTCGTCGACGAGCTGCCGACCTCCCTCATCGGCAAGGTGCTGCGACGCCAGGTCAAGGAGCGACTGGTCGCGCTGACCTCCGGGAGCTGACCCGTTCCCCGGTTCGACACGCGCGAGCCGCACGATTCCGGCGGCGGATCGAGCGATCCGCGCACTCCGGGCTGCGATCTCCCAGGCCCGGGACGGTACTCTGAGTTGTGACCCGAGACGACGCGACGCCGACCGAGCCCCTCATCGACCCCGCTGCGGAGGGCGACGGAGCGACCGAAACGGAAGCGCCGGCCGGTCCCGGCTTCGAGGAGCTCGGCATCAGCGGGCCCGTTCTCGCCGCGGTCAAGGCCCTCGGTTACGAGACCCCTTCCGCGATCCAGCGCGAGACGATCCCGCTGCTGCTCGGCGGGCGCGACGTGCTGGGCACCGCGCAGACCGGAACGGGAAAGACCGCGGCGTTCGCCCTGCCGATCCTGGAGAACCTGGATCTGCAGCAGCAGAAGCCGCAGGCGCTCGTGCTGGCCCCGACCCGCGAGCTCGCGCTGCAGGTCGCCGAGGCCTTCGAGGCCTACGCCGCCCAGATGCCGGGCGTGCACCTGCTGCCGGTCTACGGCGGCCAGGGCTACGGCGTGCAGCTGTCGGCGCTCCGCCGCGGCGTGCACATCGTCGTCGGCACGCCGGGCCGCATCATGGACCACCTCGCCAAGGGCACCCTCGACCTGTCCGAGCTGAAGAACCTCGTCCTCGACGAGGCCGACGAGATGCTCAAGATGGGCTTCGCGGAGGATGTCGAGCAGATCCTCGCGCAGACTCCGGAGGACAAGCAGGTCGCACTGTTCTCGGCGACCATGCCCGCCACGATCCGCCGGCTCGCGCAGCAGTACCTGCACGACCCCGAGGAGATCTCGGTCAAGGGCAAGACCACGACCAACGCGAACATCACCCAGCGCTACCTCGTGGTGTCGTACGCGCAGAAGGTCGATGCGCTCACCCGGATCCTCGAGGTCGAGAACTTCGAGGGCATGATCGTCTTCGTCCGCACCAAGAACGAGACCGAGACGCTCGCCGAGAAGCTGCGCGCCCGCGGCTACTCCGCCGCCGCGATCAACGGCGACATCGCCCAGCCGATGCGCGAGCGCACGGTCGGCCAGCTCAAGGACGGCAAGCTCGACATCCTCGTCGCCACCGACGTCGCCGCGCGCGGCCTCGACGTCGAGCGGATCAGCCACGTCGTCAACTTCGACATCCCCACGGACACCGAGTCCTACGTGCACCGCATCGGCCGCACCGGCCGCGCGGGCCGTTCCGGTGACGCGATCAGCTTCATCACCCCGCGCGAGCGCTACCTGCTCAAGCACATCGAGCGCGCCACGCGCCAGCAGCCCACGCAGATGGCGCTGCCGACGACCGAGGACGTGAACAGCACCCGTCTGGCGCGCTTCGACGACGCGATCACCGCGGCGCTCGAGGAGACCCGACGGATCGAGGGTTTCCGCGACATCATCGCCCACTACGTGCGCAACCACGACGTGCCGGAGGCCGACGTGGCCGCGGCCCTCGCCGTGGTCGCCCAGGGCGAGACTCCGCTGCTGCTGGACCCGGCGAACGACTCGCTCTCCGCGGCGATCGCCGCCGACAACCGGCCGCAGCGCGAGCGCACCGAGCGCTCGGGAGGACGCGACGGCGCCCGTGACGACCGCGGCGCGCGTCCCGAACGGCGCAGCCGCGGCGACTACACGCCCTACCGGATCGAGGTCGGTCGCCGGCACCGTGTCGAGCCGCGACAGATCGTCGGCGCGCTCGCGAACGAGGGCGGCCTGGGCCGTGACGACTTCGGCGCGATCACGATCCGCCCGGACTTCTCGATCGTCGAGCTCCCCTCCAACCTGGACTCCTCGGTGCTGGACCGCCTTCGCGACACCCGCATCTCGGGCCGGTTCATCGAGATCCAGCGCGACTCCGGCCGCCCGAATCGCGGTCCGCGCCGCGACGACCGCGGCCGTGATGACCGCGGCTACGGCGACCGTCCCCGCCGCTCCTACGACGGCGGATCCGCGGATCGCAGCTACGGCGACCGTCCGCGCCGCGACGACGCCCCGCGCGACGACCGCCCCCCGCGCAAGCCGCGCCACAAGGACTGAGCCTGTTCGTGCACCCGGCGTTCTCGCCGGGTGCACGACCTATTTGCCGCCGGGTCCGGATCCGGACCCGGATCCGGATCCGCCGAGCGCACGGCTTGTCGCCGAAAGCACCGGCACTTCGCGCGAAGTTCCCGTGCACTCGGCAGGCTCCCGTGCACTCGGCGCACGGATCCACGAACGCACGGCTTATCGCCGAGATCACCGGAACCCGACACGCGGATCCACGAGCACACCGCTTATCGCCGAAATCACCGGAACCCGACGCGAAGTTCCCGCGCACTCGGCAGCTTCCCGTGCACTCGGCGGGGAGCGGCGGTCACGCGCAGCGCGCAGCGCGCAGCGTAGAGCGCACCCCGGGAAGCCCCGCGGGGCGTCCGTCACGCCGAGACGACCGGCTTCGTCCGCACCGGGCCGAGCCAGGTCGCGATCAGGACGGCCGTGAGGGATCCCGCCGCCATGATCGCGGCCAGCACCACGATCTGGAAGCGTCCCGCCTCCAGCGGCGGCAATCCGCCGAAGATCGCACCGACGAACGCGCCGGGCAGCACCACGAGTCCCGTCGTCTTGGTCTGGTCGATCGACGGGATGAGGGCCTCGCGGACCGCCTTGCGCGCGAGCTCGAGCGTGGAGCGGCGCGGGGTCGCGCCGAGAGCGAGCCATCCCTCGACCTCATCCCACCGGTCGGCCACCGACGCGGTGAACCGGCGCCCGGCGAGCGTGGCGATGCTCATGGAGTTGCCGATGAGGATCGCACCGATCGCGAGGAGGTAGCGCGGCGTGGGCTGGAGGGCGCCGGTCGCGAACACCGTGCCGATGGACACGACCGCGCCCGCGCCGATCGAGGTCGCCATCACGAGCACCATGTGCGCACCGCCGCCCGTGCGGCGCACGGCAACGCCCGCGGCGATGCCGAACATGACCAGCAGCGCGACGCCGATCCACGCCGGCTGCGAGACGATCCCGGTCAGGATCACGCTGATGATCGCGAGCTGCACCGCGCCGCGGAGGACGGCGAGCGCCGGAGTCCACCGCCCCGGCACCCGGAAGGCGAGCAGCGCCGCGGTCGCGATCGCGGCGAGGACGAGCACCCCGATCACCGTCGGCAGCAGATCGATCCCGCCCGTCATGACCAGCTCCTCCCCCCGGCGGTCGCGCTCTCAGGCGTCGAGCGCGTCGGGCCCCCGGGTCACGAGCAGGTGGAACTGCGCCGCGTCGAGGATCCGCAGGCCCAGCTCCTCCGCCTTGGCGAGCTTGGATCCGGCACCGGGCCCCGCGGCCACGAAGTCGGTCTTCTTCGAGACGCTCGACGCCGCCTTGCCGCCGGCCTTGATGATCGCCTCTTGCGCGCCCTCGCGGGTGTAGCCGTCGAGGGATCCGGTCGCGACGACGGTGAGCCCGTCGAGCACTCCGCCCTCCGCAGCCGCGGCTCCCGGCCCGGCGTGCCCCGGTGTCGCCCACTGCACGCCGGCGTCGGCCCAGCGCTGCACGATGTCCTGGTGCCAGTCGACGGTGAACCAGTCCAGGAGCGAGTCGGCGATGATCCCGCCCACGCCCTCGACCGCGGCGAGCTCCTCGCGGGACGCGGCGCGGATCGCATCCAGGGACCCGAACCACTGCGCCAGGGCGCGCGCGGCGACCGGACCGACGTGGCGGATGTTCAGGGCGACCAGCAGACGCCAGAGATCCTTGGTCTTGGCCTTCTCGAGCTCGGCGAGCAGCTTGACGGCCTGGGAGGACGGCTGCGACGCGTTGACGCCCTCCTTCTTCTCGGCCGCGGTCGGGTTGCGCCGGAACGGTGCGCGGGTCTTCACGATCCCGTCCTCGTCCTCCTTCGGGAGCCCCGTCTCGCCGTCGCGGACGACGACCTCGATCGGCACGAGCTGCTCGAGCGTGAGCGTGAACAGGCCGGCCTCGGTCTCCAGCGGCGGCACCGCCGGGTGGCTCGGCTGCGTGAGCGCGGCGGCGGTGACCTCGCCGAGCGCCTCGACGTCGAGGGCGCCACGGGATCCGATGTGCTCGACGCGGCCGCGCACCTGCGCAGGGCAAGATCGCGTGTTCGGGCAGCGCAGATCGATGTCGCCCTCCTTGGCGGGCGCGAGGACCGAACCGCATTCCGGGCAGCGCTCCGGCATCACGAACTCCCGCTCGGAGCCGTCGCGCCGCTCGACCACCGGGCCGAGCACCTCGGGGATCACATCGCCGGCCTTGCGCAGCACGACCGTGTCGCCGATGAGCACGCCCTTGGCCTTGACCACGTCCTTGTTGTGCAGCGTGGCCTGGCGCACGACGCTTCCCGCGACGTGGGCCGGTGCCATGACCGCGAACGGCGTCGCACGGCCGGTGCGGCCGACCGACACCACGATGTCGAGAAGGGTGGTCTGCACCTCCTCCGGCGGGTATTTGTAGGCGATCGCCCAGCGGGGTGCACGGCTCGTGGCGCCGAGCTCTGCGTGCAGATCGAGCTCATCGACCTTGACGACGATGCCGTCCAGCTCGTGCTCGATGTCGTGCCGGTGCTCGCCGAAGTAGGCGACGAACTCGGCGACCTCGTCGATCGTGGCGCAGACCCTCGTGTGCGGACTCGTGGGCAGTCCCCACTGCGCCAGCTGTTCGTAGACCTCGCTCTGCGCGGAGACGGGCGGATCCGGCCACGCGCCGATGCCGTGCACGTACAGCGCGAGGGAGTCGACGCGGAGCAGCCCCGCCTCGAGCTCCAGGCCGTCCTTCTTGTCCAGCTGCTGTCGCAGGCCTCCGCTCGCGGCGTTGCGCGGATTCGCGAAGGACGGGAAGCGCCGGGCGGCCGCGGTGCGGGCCTTCTCCTCGTCGAAGGGCTTCTTGGCGCCGCCACGGGCCTGGAAGCGCTCCAGCGCCTCGGCGTACGCGCGGTCCCGGAAGGCCGCTTGCGCGGCGTTCAGACACTCGAAGGCCGCGACCGGGATGAAGACCTCGCCGCGCACCTCGACGATCGCCGGGTGCCCGGAGCCGCTGAGCCTCTCGGGGATGCCCGCGACGCGCAGGGCGTTCTCGGTCACGATCTCACCGACCCGCCCGTCGCCCCGCGTGGCGGCGGAGGTGAGCACGCCGTGCTCGTAGCGCAGGTTGATCGCGAGGCCGTCGATCTTCAGTTCGGTGAGCCAGGCGACGTCGCGACCCGCCGCGGCGCGGGTCTTCGCCGCCCACTCGCGCAGCTCGTCGAGCGAGAACACGTTGTCGAGGCTGAGCATGCGCTCGGCATGCTCGATGGTCTGCAGGCCCGTCGCGTCGGCCGCGCCCACCATCTGGGTCGGCGAGTCCTGCCCCTGCAGCTCGGGGTGCAGCCGCTCGAGCTCCTCGAGCCGGTGCATCCAGCCGTCGTAGGTGGCGTCGTCCACGAGCGAGGTGTCGCGTCCGTAGTACGCATCCTTCGCCTCAAGGATGCGAGTCGTCAGCTCGTCGGCCTCGACGCGGGCGGCTTCCAGCGAGATGTTCTCCGGCACCTCTGAATTCTACGAGTGGGCGCGGACATCGGCGGGTCGGCACCCGGGCGGCGCTCACACCGCGCTGAGCGCCGTCGCCACCGAGGCCCGCAGGCGCGACAGGACGGGGATCAGCACTGCCGCCGCGGTGAGCAGCGCACCCGCGCCGACGAGGATCCCCGCGGACCCGACGTCGAACTGCGGCGTGACAGCGGGATAGAACGGGCGCAGCATCGCCGCCGTCAGGACGCCCGTCACCCCGATCACCGCACCGGACAGCAGCGCGGCCGTGCACACGTGGATGAGCGCCTGCAGCACCGCGGCTCGGACGATCACCGCCGTCGTCGCGCCGCTCGCGGACAGCAGCGCCTGCTCGCGGGCCTGGGTGCGGTTGCTCATGAACACGACCGCGGCTGCGCCGACCCCCGCCAGCAGCAGCGGTCCGCCCAGCAGGACGATCGCCTGGCCCAGCTCGAGCCCCTCGAACGGCTCCCCGGCGGCCCTCGCCGCCGCACCCCAGGTCGCGATGACCGTGTAGAGGCCGCCCAGCATCGCCGTCCCGGTGAGCAGCGGGGTGATCGAGGCCGTACTGCGCCCGAGGTGGTAGCGCGCCTGGTGCCGGGCGAGGAACCACGCCGAGGAGGCCCTCGCCGGCAGCAGCGCCGTCCAGGCCCGCAGCAGCGGCGCGTACAGGACCGGACCTCCCGTCACGATCACGACGGTGAGGAGCGGCGCGATGAGCGGCGTCTGCGAGATCAGTGTGTTGCGGTCGACGGAGGTCGCGGCAGCGGCCGAGGAGATCCACGCCTGCACCGCGGCGACCACGCCGGTCGTCATGACGGCGAACAGCGCCCCCCGCCACCACCGCATCGCCGCACCGCGAGGCTCGGACTCGCGGAGCGCCTCGAGCGCAGGCGTACGGGCGGCCCGGCGCGCGGCGGGAAGGCCGCCCAGCAGAGCGACGAGCAGCACGCCCCCGCCGACGAAGACCGCGGTCAGCGGTCCGACGATCGCGGTCGTCGTGTCGTAGCCTCCGGAGGCCCCCTCGAAGGCGAGGCGCAGCACGAACGGGGCGAGCTGCGCGGTCGCCCCGAGACCCAGGGCCGCCCCGGTCAGGCTCAGCACCACCACCTGGCACAGGACGACCGCCGCAGTCTGCCGAGGGGTGACCCCGCAGAGCTGCCATCGCGCATAGCCCGGCCTGCCGAGATCGACCGCGAGACGGGCGACGGCGCTGGTGACGGCGATCGCGCTCACGCCGCCGAACACCAGGATCATCGACGACGCACCGCTGATCCCCGTCCCCCTCCGCCCGCCGACGTGGAGCCCGGTCTCGAGGAAGGATCCGCCGATCCCGATCGCGAGACCCGCAACGGCTGCGACGAGAACGAGGCCCGCCCAGGAGCGCCAGTCCGCGCGCAGCTCGCCGAGCAGCAGCCGGATCATGCGCCGGCCTCCGCGGCGCGGAGCGGGTGTCGCTCCGCGCGGGGTCCGTGAGCGGAAGCGGCCCCGTTCCCGGCGTGCTGCGCGGCGAGGATCTGCGCGGAGCTCGGCCTCCGCAGCTCGGCCACGACGAGTCCGTCCCGGAGCACGATGGTGCGATCGGCGCGCGCGGCGGCGTCGAGGTCATGCGTCACCAGCACCACGGAGCGCTCCCCCTGCGCGTATCCCCGCAGCAGATCGAGCACCACACCGCCGGCCGAGGAGTCCAGCGCTCCGGTGGGTTCGTCCGCGAACAGCACGGCCGGCTGTGCGGCGAGCACCCGCGCGACCGCGACGCGCTGCTGCTGACCGCCGGAGAGCTGCCCGGGGCGCTTGGCTCCGTGCTCCGCAAGCCCGACGGCTGCGAGGGCGCCCTCGGCATCCGGCGCCGCGCGACGGGCCAGCCGGGCGGGGAGCGCCACGTTCTCCCGGACGGACAGCGAAGGGATCAGGTTGTAGGACTGGAAGACGAAGCCGATCCGGTCACGCCGCAGCGTCGCGAGCCTCGCCGCGGACGCTCCTGTCAGCGTCTCCCCGTGCACCCTGACCTCCCCGTGATCGGCGCGTTCGAGACCCGCGAGGCAGTACAGGAGCGTCGACTTGCCGGATCCGCTCGGGCCGACGATGCTCACCAACTCGCCGGCGGCGACCGCCAGGTCGATGCCGCGCAGCACCGGCACCCGCTCCCGGCCCGCGACGTAGTGCTTCATGAGGCCCTCGGCCACCAGGATCTCTTCCATGCCTCCAGTCCAGCCGGATCCGGTCGTGCGTGCAGGAGGCCGCGAGCGACATCGCCGGTAGCGCCAGGTCTACTCTTCAGCGCTGCCGGACTCGGCGGATCCGCCTCGTCCCTAGACCGACCGCATGAGCACGCGCCCGCCCTCTTCGCGTCGCGTGCGCACCGTGACGCAGGCCCTGCAGCGGGCGCCCTGGGTCGTCCTGACCGCGTGGTGGCCGTGGCGGGCGCTCGGTTATCTCCTGATCTCGGCCGTGCTCGGCCCGCTGCTGCTGGTGCTCGTCCCCCTCACGCTTCTGCTGCTGCCGATCTGGAGCATCGCCATCGGCGCCCTGGAGCGCCGGCGGCAGAGGTTGCTCGGGTTCGGCGCGATCGAGACCGGGCACGTCCGGGTGGCGAGGGAGGACCGGCACAACTGGCTGAACATCCGTCTCACGGAGCCCGCGACCTGGCGCGAGGCGCTCGTCCTGCTGTTGGATCTGGTCGCAGGGCTCTTCGCGCTCGCACTGCTCTTCTTCGAGGCGGTGGCCCTGATCGTGGTGGTCGGCGTGCCGATCCACGCGCTCACCCGCGGCGCCACCGAGATCCTGCTGTTCGGGGATGCCAGGATCCGCCTCGACGCCGGCACCTGGTGGCTCCCACCGGTGGCGCTCGTGGTCGTGCTGATCCTCGCCGCGTACCTGAACCTCGCCGTGGCGACGGCGCAGAGCCTCACGATCTCCTGGCTACTCGCCCCGCGCGGAGCCGAGATCGACCAGCGGATGGAGCGGCTCACCCGCTCCCGCGCGGCGATCGTGACCGCGCACGAGGATGAGCGCCGGCGCATCGAACGAGATCTGCACGACGGCGTCCAGCAGGAGCTCGTCGTGCTCGCGACGCGTCTCGGCGCGCTCGAGCTCGACCTCGCGCTCCTCGGCCGTGAGGCGGATCCCGCCCGCCGGTCTCTCGTCGCGGCGCAGGATCAGGCCGATCGCGCGTCCGCGGCGCTGCGGGAGTCCGTGCGGGGCATCCACCCGGCGGTGCTCGCCGACCGCGGCCTCGGGGCTGCGCTCGAGGAGCTCGCGGGGCGATCGCCGTTCCGCGTGGCGCTGGACTGCGACGAGCTCGGGCGCGCCGGCCCCGCGGTCGAGGCCGCGGCCTACTTCGTCGTGCGCGAGGCCCTCACGAATGCGGTCAAGCACACGGACGCCACGCGCATCGACGTGATCGCGCGCACGGATCGCACGTCGCTGGAGGTGGTCGTCCGGGATGACGGCCGCGGCGGCGCGGATCCGTCCGGCGGCACCGGTCTCACCGGCCTGATCGCGCGCGCGGCGGCCCTCGACGGCGCGCTCGAGATCGACTCCCCCGCCGGCGGGCCCACGACGATCGCCCTCACCGCGCCGCGCGGGCTCGAGGAGGTCGCGCATGCGCATCCTGCTCGCTGAGGATTCGGCGCTGCTGCGCGAGGCGTTCGCGGCCCTGCTCGTCCGGCTCGGGCATGAGATCGTCGGGACGGCCGCGGATGCGGACGAGCTCCGTGCGGTCTTCGCCGCCACCGCCCCCGACCTCGTGATGACGGACGTGCGCATGCCGCCGGACGGCACCGACGACGGACTGAGGGCGGCCCTGGCGATACGGCGGGCACGTCCCACGCAACCGGTCCTGGTGCTCTCGCAGTACGTCGCCGACCGCTACGCCCGCGAACTGCTGACGCTGCCCGAGGGCGGGATCGGCTATCTGCTCAAAGACCGGGTGAACCGGATCTCCGATTTCGAACGCGCGCTCCGCATGATCGCGGGCGGCGGCACCGTGATCGACCCCGAGGTCGCGCGGCACCTGCTCCGCAGCGGCGGGCCCGACGTGCTGGACGCCCTCACGCCCCGCGAGCGCGAGGTGCTCGAGCTGATGGCCGAGGGCGCATCCAACGGCGACATCGCCCACACCCTGCACCTCAGCGACGCCGCCGTCCGCAAGCACGTCGGCAACATCTTCACGGGCCTCGGCCTGACTCCGGCCCAGGAGAACCGGCGCGTCAGAGCGATCCTGCTCTTCCTGCAGAGGTGAGCGGCCGATCCCCACCCGTGGGCGGAAACCCTGATGCGCCGACCGCCCTGGATCCTCAGAGCCGTGCGATGGTCTCGATGTCCGCCCTGAACTCCGCGATCTCGTCCGCCGACACGGTCGCCCTCGTGCTCCCGAGAGCGCGCGCGTAGTCATCCGTGTCGAGCGCGGACGACTGCCCGCCATCGCTCAGCGCCCGCGCCAGCGCCTCCTGGGATGCGCGCCGCGCGGCGTATTCGATGTCGGCCGGGGTCAGCCCCTCGCTCGCCGCGACCAGCCGGTCCAGATCCACGGCGCCGGCCGACTCGACCGGCATGTACCGCGCCCAGATCGCCCGGCGGGCATCGGCGTCGGGCAGGCCGATCGGGATCACGTAGTCGAAGCGCCCGTGGCGGAGGAACGCCGCATCGAGCGCGCGCACGAAGTTCGTCGCGCAGATCAGGATCCGCCCCTCCCTGTCGCGGAAGTCGGCGACGAGCTTCAGCAGCTCGTTCGTGACGCCCTGCGTGGGCGAGGGCGGCGTTCCGCCGCGGCGGGAGGCGATCTCCTCCACCTCGTCGATGAAGACGACCGCGTGCTCGAGTTCGTCGATGGTCTCGAACGAGGAGCGCAGCCCGCCGGCGAGCCCCGTGCCGCCATCGGCGAGGCGCGACGGGAACAGCTCGACGAAGGGCCAGTCGAGCCGCGAGGCGACGGCCCGGGCGAACGTGGTCTTGCCTGTGCCGGGAGGGCCGAACAGCATGACGGCGCGCGGGGGCACGACGCCGAACCGCTCGGCGAGCTCCGGCCGGGCGAGCGGGGTCACTAGACGCTCCTCGAGGAGGGTCTTCTCGTGCGTCATCCCGGCGACGCGATCCCACAGATGCGGCGGGAGGATGCGTCCGCCCACCTCCTTGAGCGCATCGATCTCGCGCCGCTGGATGGGCATCGCGCGTTCGAGGTAGCGCACGGAGTGGTGCACGTGGAAGCCGCTCTCGGTGAAGGCGCCCAGACCGTCGGCCTCGGGGATGAGCACCGAGAGCTTCGCGAGGCCGAGCGGCGCCATCTTGCGCTCCAGCGCGTGCAGGAGCGACGAGCTCACCTCGGATCCCGCGTCGTCGATCGTCCCGAAGAACACGATCCACCCCTGCGCGTGCGCACCGCGGCCGACGGCGGCGCCGACGAGCAGCTCGCCCTGGACCGCGACGACGGCGTGGTCCTGCTGGCACGAGGCGATCACCTCGGCGAGCGAGTAGATGGGCCACTCGTTCTCACGCGTGACCTGGCCCCACAGCCGGACGATCTGGTCCAGATCGTCCCCGTGGAAATCGCGGATGTACGTCCTCGTCATGGCGCCTCCTCCGTCGGACGGTGCACCCATCATCACAGAGGCTGCGGCCGTCGCCGTCGAGATGACGCCCGGCGACGGATCGGAGCTCAGACCCCGGCCGGAACCGCCGAGACCGTGCGGTCGATCGTGAACTGGCCGAGCACCCGGGTTCCGACGTACAGCACGGCGCTCTGGCCGGGAGCGACGCCGTCGAGCGGCTCATCGGGGACGACCCTGACGCCGTCCTCCGCGACGAAGGCGCGCGCGGGAACCGGATCGGCGTGGGCGCGGATCTGGACCTCGCAGGCGAACTCCTCCGCGGCAGGCGCGGCCCCGGCCCACGAACGCCGCCCCCCGGAGATCTCCGCGATCGCGAGCGCCTCTTTCGGGCCGACGACGACCGTGTTCGAGACAGGGCGGACCTCGAGCACGAACCGGGGCTTGCCGTCGGGTGCGGGCACGCCGAGGCGCAGGCCCTTGCGCTGGCCGACCGTGAACGCGTGCGCGCCCTCGTGCGTGCCGACGACCGCCCCGTCGCGGTCGAGGATCTCGCCCTGCTCGGCGCCGACCTTCTCCGCGAGCCAGCCGCGGGTGTCGCCGTCGGGGATGAAGCAGATGTCGTGGCTGTCCGGCTTCTGCGCGACGCTCAGCCCGCGCTCGGCCGCCTCCGCGCGCACGAGCGCCTTGGACGGCGTGGATCCGAGCGGGAAGTACGTGTAGGAGAGCTGCTCGGCGTTCAGCACGCCGAGCACGTAGGACTGATCCTTGGCGGCATCGGAGGCGCGATGCAGCTCGAGGCCGCCCTCGCCGTCGACGAGCGCCGCGTAGTGCCCGGTGCACACCGCGTCGAAGCCGAGCTCGATCGCACGCTCCAGGAGCGCCGCGAACTTGATCTTCTCGTTGCAGCGCAGGCACGGGTTCGGCGTGCGACCGGCGCGGTACTCGGCGACGAAGTCGTCGATCACGTCCTCGCGGAAGCGCTCGGAGAAGTCCCAGACGTAGAACGGGATGCCGAGAAGGTCCGCGGCCCGGCGGGCGTCCATCGCGTCCTCGATCGTGCAGCAGCCGCGGCTGCCGGTGCGCAGGGTGCCGCCCGCCCGCGACAGCGCGAGGTGCACCCCCACCACGTCGTGACCGGCCTCGACCGCGCGCGCCGCAGCCACGGCGGAGTCCACTCCCCCGCTCATCGCCGCCAGAACACGCATGGATCCAGTGTACGAGCGGACGGCTGGGCGGGCGCCGGGCGTCAGCGCACGGCGCCGGAGGCCCGTGCGTACGCGTCGCCGATCACCGCGAGCACGGCGTCGACGTCGGCGTCGGACGAGGTGCGCCCGAGCGTGAACCGGATCACGCTGCGGGCCTCTGCCTCGCTGCGGCCGAGCGCCTGGACCACGTGCGAGGGCTCGGCGATACCGGCCTGGCAGGCGGATCCGGCCGATGCCGAGACCCCTGCCACATCGAGCAGGAACAGCAGGCTCTCGCTCGGGGCGCCGGGGAACAGCAGGTGCGCGTTGCCCGGCAGGCGGCCGGAGGCATCGGGATCGCCGAGGAGCTCGGCGGCGGGCACCCGGTCAAGTATCCCGGCGGCGAGGCGGTCGCGCAGGGCGCTCAGCCGCAGCGATCCCGCGGCCCGCTCGGCGACGGCGAGCTCCGCGGCGACGGCGAACGCGGCGGCGCCGGCCACGTCCTGCGTGCCGGAGCGGAGGCCGCGCTGCTGACCGCCGCCGTGCAGCAGCGGTGCGAGGCGCGCGGTGCGGGCGACGACGAGGGCTCCGATGCCCGTGGGGGCGCCGATCTTGTGCCCGGCGACGCTGAGCGCGACGAGGCCCTCGCCGGCCGGGGCGTCGCCGCGGAGCGCCGCGAACGAGAGCGGCAGATGGCCGAAGGCGGCGACGGCGTCCAGGTGCAGAGGAACGCGGGCGGCCGCCGCCGATGCGGCGAGCGCGGCGGCGTCATTGACGGTGCCGACCTCGTTGTTCGCCGCGAGCGCGGTGGCCACGGCCACCCCGTCCGCTGCCAGCCCCGCCGCGAAGGCGTCGACGGGGATCCGCCCCACGGCGTCGAGCCCGACGGCGATCACCCTGGCTCCCTCCGCGGCGAGCGCGGCGACCGTGTCGAGCGTCGCGTGGTGCTCCCCGTCCGGGAGCAGGATCGCATCGCGCCCCTCCGGCCGGGACCGCCACAGGCCCTGCACGGCGAGGTTCACCGACTCGGTGCCGCCCGAGGTGAGGACGACCTCGATCGGATCGCACCCCAGCACCGCCGCGAGCCGTTCCCTGGACTCCTCCAGGATCCGCCGCGCCTGCTGGCCCGCACCGTGCGTCGAGGAGGCGTTGCCCGTCGCCCGGGCGACGCGCAGCCACTCGTCGGCGGCCTCGGGCCGCAGGTCGGTCGTCGCCGCGTGATCCAGGTAGTGCACCCCACCACTCTCGCACTTCGTGCGCGGATGGGACTCGGTAGCAGGGATCGCGGTACGCCGTGGCATCCTTCCCCTCCCGTGCCGCGTATTCTTTCCCTCATGTGTCCGCACGCGATAGAGGACGAGACGCCGGCACCCGACGGCGATGGCTGCACGCTGTGCAACCCGTCCCTGGATGACCTGGGCGTCCGCCTTCACGACGGGGGCGCCACGCTGCGCGTCTGGTCGCAGAACGCGTCCTCGATCGAGCTCGTGATCTTCGACGAGACCGACCTGGACTGGGAGACCGCGCAGCTCGCGCTCGAGCGCAGCCCCGGGGGCGTGTGGGAGATCACCACCGACCTCCTCCAGCCCGGCACCCGTTACGCGCTGCGCGTCGATGGCGCGCACAGCCCCGGCAACACGTTCAACCCCGAGACCCTGCTGCTCGACCCCTATGCACGGGGGCTCGCGCAGGGCGACGGCTACGAGGAATGGCGCTCCGTCGTCATCGAGGACGGCTTCGACTGGGGCGGCGTCGCCAAGCCGCGGACCTCCCTCGACCGCACCGTGATCTACGAGGGGCACGTCAAGGGACTCACCAAACGCCACCCCGGGGTGCCTCCGGCGCTCCACGGCACGTACGCCGGCGTCGCGCATCCGGCGATGATCGAGTACTACCGCGAGCTCGGCATCACCGCCGTCGAGCTGCTGCCCGTGCAGGCCTTCGCCTCCGAGCCGCGGCTGCTGGATCGGGGGGTGTCGAACTACTGGGGCTACAACACCCTGAACTTCTTCACGCCGCACGCGGCCTACGCGACCGAGGATTCGCGCAAGGAGGGCCCAGAGGCGGTCCTGCGCGAGTTCAAGGGCATGGTGAAGCTGCTGCACGAGGCCGGCATCGAGGTGATCCTCGACGTCGTGTACAACCACACCAACGAAGAGGGCATCGGCGGCCCCCGCACGAGCCTGCGAGGCATCGACAACGCCCTCTACTACCGCCAGCAGGAGGACGGCAGCTACATCGACACCACCGGCTGCGGGAACACCCTGGACACCGCGACGCCCGCGGCGGCGCGCCTCGTGCTGGACTCGCTGCGCTATTGGACCACGGAGATGCAGATCGACGGGTTCCGCTTCGACCTCGCCACCGCGCTCGGCCGGGACGCCGCGAACACCTATGCTCCGCAGCATCCTCTGCTGCACGCGATCCGGACGGATCCGGTCCTCGCGGACGCCAAGATCATCGCAGAGCCGTGGGACGTGGGCTTCGGCGGCTGGCAGACGGGGAACTTCCCGACCGGCTGGAGCGAGTGGAACGACCGCTACCGCGACCGCGTCCGCAATTTCTGGCTCAGCGACATCGACTACGCCCGCCGCGCCTCGGCGCCGACCGGCATCGGCGGGTTCGCGAACCGGCTCGCCGGATCGGCGAACACGTTCAGCGACGAGCGGGGACCGCTCGCGAGCATCAACTTCGTCACCGCCCACGACGGCTTCACCCTGCACGACCTCGTCTCCTACGACGTCAAGCACAACGAGGCCAACGGCGAGGGCAATCACGACGGCGCCGACATGAACCGCTCGTTCAACCACGGCGCGGAGGGGCCCACGGACGATCCGGTCATCCTCGCCGCACGGCGCAAGGCCATGCGCAACCTGCTGGGCACGCTCATGCTCTCCGCCGGTGTGCCGATGCTCACCGCCGGCGACGAGTTCGGACGCACCCAGCGCGGCAACAACAACGCGTACTGCCAGGACTCCGCCATCAGCTGGCTCAACTGGGACCACGAGCCGTGGCAGCAGGACCTGTTCGCGCACGCCTCCCTGCTGACACGGCTGCGGGACGAGAACCCGGCCCTGCGTCCGCTCCGCTACGCCCGGCTCGGCGAGCACATCCCGAACGCCTCGGTCATGGACTGGTTCGACCAGGACGGCGAGACGATGGAGGTCGAGCAGTGGAACGATCCCCGCAACCGCACCCTGCAGTACGTCGCGTCCTCCACGCCGGACAAAGAGGCCTTCAACCGGATCCTGCTCGTCGTGCACGGCACCGAATCGCCGATCGACGTCCGGCTGCCGGAGATCGACGGAGTGTCGCGCTACGTCGCGCTGTGGTCGAGCGCGGATGAGCGCCCCTCGCCGGTCGAGACGGTGCATCGGCCGGGCGACGTGCTCGCCCTTCCCGGCACCTCGATGCGACTGTTCCGCGCGGAGTGACCGGCGCGTTACCTCTTCCGACCTCGGAGCGCGGTAGGTTCAGGGTGTGTCCGAACGAACTGCCGCACAGCCCTCGTCCGATGCTCTCCGCAGCACCGCGCAGATCCCGGTGCGCGCACTGCCGGACATCGACGCGGCGGACGCGCAGACCACCCGCATCCCGCTCGCGGATCCGTCGCCTGCGGCCCCTGAGGGATTCCATCCGAAGGCCTTCTCCGGCGAGGTGATCCCGTTCCGGGTCGTGGCCTTCCGCGAGGGGCACGACCTCATCGGCGTGCACCTGCGGCTGCGCACCCCGAACCACCAGGAGAGCCTGCACCGGCTGACCCCGCTCGGCGACGGCACCGACCGCTGGCAGGTCGACGTCGCGCTCGACGAGACGAACGCGTGGACCTTCCGCTTCGAAGCCTTCGCGGACGAGTTCGCCACCTGGGCGCACGCGGCCGAGCTGAAGATCGCCGCCGGCGTGGATGTCGAGGTGATGCGCGCGCTCGGTGCGGGCCTGCTCGCACGCGCCGCCAAGGACAAGTCCCGTCCCAAGCCGGAGCGCAAGCGGCTCGCGGCGGTGGCGGATCGGCTCCGCGCCCCCGACGGGACCGCGGAGGATGCGCTCGCCGTCGCGAGCGATCCCGAGCTCGCCGCCCTCTTCGCGGACCGCCCTCTCGCCGCGCTCGACTCGGCGACGCCGTGGCAGACGGTCCTGGTCGAGCGCACCGTCGCCGGCGCCGCCGCCTGGTACGAGTTCTTCCCGCGCTCGGAGGGCGCGGTGCGCGAGACCGACGGCACGATCGCGAGTGGCACGTTCGAGACCGCCGCCGAGCGTCTCCCCGCCGTCGCCGCGATGGGCTTCGACGTGCTCTACCTCCCGCCGATCCACCCGATCGGACGCCTCAACCGCAAGGGACCGAACAACACGCTCACCGCCGGCCCCGGCGATCCCGGCTCGCCGTGGGCGGTCGGCGCCGCGGAGGGCGGGCACGACGCCGTGCATCCCGACCTCGGAACCCTCGCCGACTTCCGCGCCTTCGTGAAGAAGGCGAACGCGCTCGGACTCGAGGTGGCCCTCGACCTCGCGCTGCAGGCCGCCCCCGACCACCCCTGGGTGAAGACGCACCCGGAGTGGTTCACCGAGCTCCCCGACGGCACGATCGCCTACGCGGAGAATCCGCCGAAGAAGTACCAGGACATCTACCCGCTGAACTTCGACCGGGATCCGGTCGGTCTCTACACCGAGGTGCTGCGGATCGTCGAGCACTGGATCGCGCAGGGCGTGTCGATCTTCCGCGTCGACAACCCGCACACCAAGCCGCTGCGGTTCTGGGAGTGGCTGATCCGCACCGTCAACACCAAGCATCCCGACGTGGTCTTCCTGGCCGAGGCGTTCACCCGTCCCGCGCCCATGCGGGGGCTCGCCGCGGTCGGGTTCCAGCAGAGCTACAGCTACTTCACCTGGCGCAACACCAAGGCGGAGCTCGAGGAGTTCCTGCTCTCGGTCTCGCAGGAGACGGCCGACTACATGCGGCCGAACCTGTTCGTGAACACCCCCGACATCCTCACCGAGTACCTGCAGTTCGGCGGGCGCGCGGCGTACCGGATCCGGGCCGCGATCGCCGCGACGAGCGCACCGCTGTACGGCGTCTACGCCGGCTACGAGCTGTTCGAGAACGTGGCCCGTCCGGGCTCCGAGGAGAACATCGACAACGAGAAGTACGAGTACAAGCTGCGCGACTGGGCGACGGCCGAGGCGGAGGGGCGGTCGCTCGCCCCCTACCTCACCCGCCTCAACGAGATCCGCCGCGCGCACCCGGCACTACGGCAGCTGCGCAATCTGCGGCTGCACTGGAGCGACGACGACGCGGTCCTGGTGTTCTCCAAGCACCTGGACGCGCCCTTCACCGGCACGGACTCCGGCGACACGATCATCGTGGTCGCCAACGTCGACCCGCACTCCGTGCGGCAGACGACCGTGCATCTCGACACCCTCGCGTGGGGCATCGAGCCTGGGACGGCGTACGAGGTCGAGGACCTCGTCACCGGATCCGTCTGGACCTGGACGGATCACAATTTCGTGCGCCTGGACGCCTTCACGGAGCCGGTGCACATCCTCCATGTGAAGGGGCAGCCATGATCACCACTGCGATCGACCCGGCTGTGCTCGAGGCCGTGGCCTCGGGCTCACACCACGACCCGCACTCCGTGCTCGGAGCGCATCCGCGGCCCGAGTCGGGCGGCAGACGCGTGACGATCGTGCGAGCGCTGCGCCCGCTCGCGAAGGGCGTCTCGGTGCTGCTCGACGGCGGTGTCGAGGTGCCCCTCACCCACCTCGCGGAGGGCGTCTGGGAGGGAGAGGTCACCGGGCCCACCGGCGCCTACCGGATCAGGGCGACGTACGGCGACGCCCCCGACTGGATCTCCCCCGATCCGTACCGGCACGCCCCCACGATCGGGGAGCTCGACCTGCACCTCATCCGCGAGGGCCGCCACGAGCGCCTCTGGGACGCGCTCGGCGCACACCCGCGCTTCATCGACGGCGACCAGGGCACCGCGTTCGCCGTGTGGGCCCCGCATGCGAAGGCCGTGCGCGTGGTCGGCGACCACAACGGGTGGGACGGCCGCCTCGACGCGATGCGCTCGATGGGATCGAGCGGCGTGTGGGAGCTGTTCGTCCCCGGCGTCGACGCCGGCGCGCACTACAAGTACGAGATCCTCACCCCGCACGGCACCTGGATCCTCAAGGCGGATCCGATGGCGCAGCTCGCCGAGGTCCCGCCCGCGACGGCCTCGATCGTCACGCGGTCGGAGTACTCGTGGGGAGACGGCGCCTGGATGACCCGCCGCGCGGCGACGCACGCGGTCGCCCAGCCGATGAGCGTCTACGAGCTGCACCTCGGCTCGTGGCGGCCCGGTCTCGGCTATCGCGACATCGCCGACGAACTCATCGAGCACGTCACCGCGACCGGGTTCACGCACGTCGAGTTCATGCCCGTCTCCGAGCACCCGTTCACCGGCTCCTGGGGCTACCAGGTGACCGGCTACTACGCCGCGACGCACCGCTACGGCGAGCCCGACGACTTGAAGCACCTCATCGACCGGCTGCACCAGGCCGGCATCGGCGTGATCATCGACTGGGTGCCGGGACACTTCCCCAAGGACGCCTTCGCCCTCGCCCGCTTCGACGGCGAGGCCGTCTACGAGCACCCGGATCCCCGCCGCGGCGAGCATCGCGACTGGGGCACGCTCATCTTCGACTACGGCCGCAACGAGGTGCGCAACTTCCTCGTCGCGAACGCCCTGTTCTGGCTGGACGAGTTCCATGCCGACGGCCTGCGCGTCGACGCCGTCGCCTCCATGCTGTACCTGGACTACTCGCGCGACGACGGCGAGTGGGAGCCCAACGTGCACGGCGGACGGGAGAACCTGGAGGCGATCCGGTTCCTGCAGGAGGTCAATGCGACCGCATACCGCAAGCACCCCGGCATCGTGATGGTCGCCGAGGAGTCGACGAGCTTCCCCGGCGTGACGGCGCCCACCGATCACAACGGGCTCGGCTTCGGGTTCAAGTGGAACATGGGCTGGATGAACGACTCCCTGGTCTACATCGAGCGCGACCCGCTGTACCGCTCGCACCACCAGGGCGAGATGACGTTCTCCTTCGTGTACGCGTTCGGCGAGAACTACATCCTGCCGATCAGCCACGACGAGGTCGTGCACGGCAAGGGCAGTCTGCTCTCGAAGATGCCGGGCGATCACGCCGCGAAGCTCGCGAACGTGCGGGCGTACCTCGGCTACATGTGGGGGCATCCGGGCAAGAACCTGCTGTTCATGGGCCAGGAGTTCGGCCAGCTCTCCGAGTGGTCCGTGGACCGGGGCCTGGACTGGTGGCTGCTCGACCAGCCGTCGCACCGCCAGCTGCAGGACTTCGTGGGCGCGCTGAACAGCACCTACCGGCAGAACGCCCCGCTCTGGGAGCGCGATCACGACAGCAGCTCGTTCACGAGGATCGGCGCCCCGGACTGGGATCCGACCATCGTCGCGTTCGTGCGGCGCGACGCGCACGGCGGACATCTCGCGGTGATCAGCAACTTCGCCGGCACGACCCGGCACGGCGTCAGGCTCGACCTGCCGCTCGCGGGCGGCTGGACCGAGGTGCTGAACACCGATGCGGCCGAGTTCGGCGGGCACGGCGAGGGCAACCTCGGCCTCGTGTACGCGGCCGAGGTCGAGAACGGCTCCCCGCAGGCGACTCTGACGATCCCCGCGCTGTCCACGATCTGGCTGCGGCACCAGAAGGATCCGCACGTGCCGATCGTCAGCAAGGGCTGAGACGAATCCGCCGGTGCCGACACTCCTAGGGTGAGAGACACCGAACGGAGCCGGAATGGCACACGATGCACAGGACAGGACGCTCGTCGCGCACGCGGCGGCGGGGAGCGAGAGCGCCTTCCGCACGCTGTACCGCGCCTACGTCCGCCCGGTCTACTGGATCGCATACGGCATCCTCGGAGACGCCGGAGACGCCGAGGACGTGACGCAGGAGGCCTTCGTGGTCGCCTGGCGCAAGCTGCCAGGACTCGAGCTCGCGAGCGATTCGCTGCTGCCCTGGCTGGCGACGATCTGCCGGTTCCAGGCGGCCAACCGGCTGCGCCGCCGCCAGCGGGATGCCGCGCACACCGCCGAGGGCGTGGACGAGCTGCTCCCCGCACTGATCGACGTCGAGCAGCAGGTGATCGCCGCCGAGCTCGCCGACAGGATCGCCGCGGAGCTCGACGGCATGACCGCGCTGGACCGGGAGATCTTCCGGCTGTGCGCGACCGAGGGCTGGGACTACCGGGCCGCGGCCGCCGAGCTCGGCGTCGGGCACGGCGTCGTCCGCAACCGTCTCTCCCGCGTGCGCACCCGCCTGCGCGGCGCTGTGACCGAAACGGAGCCCGCATCATGACCACGACACCCACGGGGCTGCCCGCGCTGAGCGACGAGACGGTCGACCGCATCGAGGAGGCCGTCTTCGCCCAGATCGCCGAGGACCGCGACGCCGAGCGTGCGCACACGGCGCTCACCCGCCGACGCGCGCGCCGCCGCGGCTGGCTGACCGCCGGCGGCGTCGCCGCCGCGTTCGTGGTCGGCGTGCTGGTGACGCCGGCGATCCTGAACGCCACCGGTGCCGCGTCCTCCGGTTCCTCGGCCGCCGGTGCGCCCTACGACACGACGCCGAAACCGCAGTCGCTGTCCGGGGTGGCGAAGGACCTCGCGGAGAGCTCCGGCGGCGCCGCCGCACCGCCGGCGAACGAGGCGCGGGATGTCATCCGCACCGGATCCGCCACCGTGCAGGTCGACGACGTGCGCAAGGCCGCTGATGCCCTGGCCGCGCTCGCCAAGAAGCACGGTGGTTTCGTGGAGAGTCAGCAGATCGGCTCCGCGCAGGGACCTGTGGCGACCGATGGCGGGATCGTCCCTCCGCCGTCCGGCGATGGCTGGGTGACCCTGCGGGTCCCTGTCGCAGACCTCGACGCCGTGATGGACGCGCTGCGCGCGCAGGGCACGGTGCTGGCGACCTCGATCGGCACGAACGACGTGACCACGGCGACGACCGATCTGCGCGCGCAGATCGACTCGCTGACGGCGTCCGTCACGCGCCTGACCCAGCTGATGTCCCAGGCCACCTCGGTGTCGGATCTGCTCACAGCCGAGACCGCGCTCACCGACCGCCAGTCCCAGCTGCAGTCGGCGCAGCAGCAGTTGAAGGATCTCGAGTCCCAGGTCGCGATGTCCTCCGTGCAGGTGACGCTCGTGCGCGAGGCACCGGCCGCGGCGGATCCGGCGGGCTTCGGCGACGGTCTCGCCGCAGGCTGGAAGGGACTCATCGTGTCCCTCAACGCCCTCGTGATCGCGCTCGGATTCCTCCTGCCCTGGCTGGCGCTCGCGCTCGTCGTGACGCTCATCGTGTGGGCGATCGTGCGGACGCGCCGTGCTCGGCGCACCCGCCGCGCCATCGCCGGGCGCACCCAGGCCTCGGGGACCGAGCCCGGGCCCGAGCCTCAGAAGCCGTAGCGCATCCCCATCGCAGCGCGGACCTCGTCGAGGGTGTCGACGGCGACCCTGCGGGCGCGTGCATTGCCCGCGCGGATCGCCGCGGCGGCGTCTTCCGGTGAGATCCGCGCTCGGCGCTCCCTGTGCGCGCGCAGGAAGTCGTTGACGGCGGTCGTGGTGACGCGCTTCAGCTCGGCCGATCCTCCCGTGCCGATCCGGGCCGCGACCTCCTCCGGTGCGACACCGAGGCACGTGGCGGCCGTCCTGAGGAGGCCCGCGACACCGGGGCGGCGCACGGGGTCGTAGGCGATGAGCCGTTCCGAGTCGGTGCGAGCCCGGCGGATCGCGACCGCGGTCTCTTCCTCGCTCATGCCGAGCGCGATCCCGTTCCCGTGGCTCTTCGACATCTTCCGGCCGTCCAGCCCCGGCAGCTCCGGCGAGTCCGTCACGAGACCTTCCGGCACGGGGAAGACCGCGCCGTACCTCTCGTTGAATCGCCGTGCCACCGTGCGGGTCATCTCGACGTGCGGGAGGTTGTCCTTGCCGACCGGCACGAGCGTCCCCTTGCAGAACAGGATGTCGGCCGCCTGATGCACGGGGTAGGTCAGCAGCAGCCCGCTGAGCGCTCGCCCCGAGTCCTGCGCCTCCGCCTTCACCGTGGGATTGCGGTGGAGCTCGGCCTCGGTCACGAGGCTGAGGAACGGCAGCAGCAGCTGATTCAGCTCCGGGATCGACGAATGCGTGAAGAACACCGTGCGCTCCGGGTCGAGCCCCGCCGCGAGGTTGTCGCGGACGGCCTCGAGGATGTTCGCGCGGACCTCTCCGGGGCTCTCCCGGTCCGTGATCACCTGATAGTCGGCGAGCACGACGAAGGTCTCGACGCCTGCCTTCTGCAGGCGCACCCGCTCGAGGATCGTCCCGAACAGGTGGCCGAGGTGCAGGCGCCCCGTGGGACGCTCCCCGGTCAGGATCCGATGCTGCTCCGGGTGCGCGACGATCTCGGATCGCAGCCGCATCATGCGGGCGTTCGTCGCGGTGAAGGTGTCCATGTCTGCTCCAGGGGTCGGGAGCCGCACGGATGCACTGCGCACACGAAGAATGCGGGCCGCCATGCAGCCCGCGTGAATGAGAGGTCTTTCGTGCGCGTACGGCTGCTAGAGCAGCCACCACCATGAGTTCGTCACGCGCATGGCACCATCGTACGCCGGTCCGCGACCGCGGCTCGCCGTACCGGTGGCCCGCCGGATTCCGCTTGCCGCGGCCGCTAGAGTCGTCGCCATGAGCAGCGCAGCCATCTCCCCCTCCCGCGTCGTTCCCGAGGGCCGAGATCTCACTCTGGATCTGACTCGCGTCGCATGCGTCCTCCTGGTCGTGTTCGTGCACATCCTGTTCACCGGCGTGGGACGGCGACCCGACGGCTCCCTCCTCATCGAGCGCACGGTCGAGGGTCAGGTCTGGTTCAATGCGGTGAGCTGGGTCCTGAACATCATGCCGTTGTTCTTCGTGGTCGGCGGCTATGCGGCGAGGGCCGGCTGGCGCTCCGCCCAGCGTCGCGGCGAGGACGCGGTCGGTTTCGTGCGGCTGCGCCTGGCGCGCCTGGCCCGACCGGCGTTCCCCGTGTTCGCGTTCTTCACCATCGCACTGGCGGCGACCGCGCTGCTCGGGATCGACCCCGCACTGGTCGCCACGATCGCGATCGGCATCGGCTCACCGCTGTGGTTCCTCGCCGCGTATCTGCTCGTGCAGGCACTGGCTCCGTGGATGATCGGGTTGCATGCCCGTTTCGGCATGTTCGTGCCGTTCGTCCTGCTGGTCGGCGCGGCGGCGACCGATGCACTCCGTTTCCTCGTCGCCGGAGGGCTGCTCGGGCTCGGCCACGTCCCCTCGACCGGCTACGGCATCGGCGCCGAGCTCTTCGGCATCCCCAACGTGGCCTTCGTGTGGCTGTTCGCCCAGCAGGTCGGCTTCTTCCTCTTCGACGGTTGGTTCGCCCGTCGACGGTTCTGGCAGCTGCTCGGCCTCATCGCGGTCGGGTACCTCGCCATCTGGGGCCTCGTGTCGCTCGGCGGGTACTCCTGGAACATGCTCAGCAACCAGTGGCCGCCGACGGCGCCGCTCGCGATCCTCGCCGTCGTCCAGGCCGCAGCGCTCACCGTACTGCACCGGCCGCTCACGGCGCTCATGCGCACCCGCCCCGCGCAGGGCGCGGTGCTGCTCATCGGTTCGCGCCTCATGACGGTGTACCTCTGGCACCTGCCGATGATCATGGTGCTGATCGGGCTGCAGCTGCTGCTGCCGGTGCCCATGCCGGCGCCGGGGAGCCCGGCGTGGTGGTGGACCAGGGTGCCGTTCTTCCTCGTCGTGCTCGCGGCGGTGTGGCTGCTGTCCCTCTGGCTCGTGCGCTTCGAGAAGGCGCCGGCGATGGGCGAGAAGCCGTCCCGCGGTGCGACGGCCGCGGCCATCCTCGTCTTCGTCCTGCCGATCCTCGCGATCACGGCCTACGGCCTGGATCTCCCCCTCGCCGTCGCCGCGCTGATCGCTTCGGCGCTGGCGCTGTGGCTCGTCGGCGCGTACCGCGCGCGGCTCACGCCGGCGGGAGCCGCGGCACCGCGTCGATGAGCGCGCGCGTGTAGGCGCTCCGCGGGTCCGCGAGCACGTCGGAGGTCCGTCCGGCGTCGACGACGCGTCCCCCCTGCAGCACGACGATGTCCGCGCACAGTTCGGCGATGATCGACAGGTCGTGCGAGACCATCACGAGCGTCATGCCGTGCTCCGCCTGGAGGCGCGCGAGCAACCGCACGATGTCGAGCCGGGTGGACAGATCGAGCGCGCTCACGGGCTCGTCCGCGAGCAGCACCCGGGGGCGCGTGATCAGGGCGCGCGCGATCGCGATGCGCTGACGCTGACCTCCGGAGAACTCGTGCGGATAGCGCAGCAGGGCCTCGTCGTCGAGCTCGACGTCCCGCAGCGCCCCGATCAGCCGATCGCGGCGCGAGGGACGCGCGTCCCGGTCGCCGCGCTCGGTGTCGGGATCCCCGAGCCACCGCAACGGCTCGGCGAGAAGGGAGTCGATGCGCTGACGCGGATCCAGCGAGGCGAACGGATCCTGGTAGACGGGCTGCACCGCGCGCCGGAAGGCGTGCACGGCGCCGCGGGGACCCGAGGCGGGACCCGCCCCCTCGAACAGCACCGTTCCCGAGGTCGGGCGGCGCAGGCCGAGCATGAGGGAGAGCGCCGTGGTCTTGCCCGATCCGGACTCGCCGACCAGCCCCAGGCTGCGTCCCTCCTCCACCGCGAAGGTCACATCCTGCAGGGCCGCGGACGCGGACCGACGGTAGTGGTGCGAGACGCGATCCAGCGTGAACAGTGCGCTCATGCGCGGCCTCCCTCCCCGCCAGTGCCGATGCCGCTCAGGCGGTCGAGCGCTGATTCCAGCTCGCGCGCCGCCGCCACCAGACGGCGGGTGTATTCGTGTGCGGGGGCGGTCACGATGCGTCGCGCCGGGCCCTCCTCGACGGCCTCGCCACGACGCAGCACGATCGCGCGCTCGGCGATCCCGGCGACGACGGCGAGATCGTGCGAGACGAACACGAGGGAGGTCCCGTGCCGGCGCACCGCGTCGTCGAGCAGCTCCAGCACGGTGGCCTGGACCGTCACGTCGAGCGCCGTGGTCGGCTCGTCCGCGAGGAGGACGTCGGGACGGCAGGCGAGCGCCATCGCGATCGCGACCCGCTGCCGCTGTCCGCCGGAGAGCTCGAACGGGTAGCGCTGCAGCAGCCGCTCCGCGTCCGGCAGGCGCACCTCCTCGGCGGCCGCGCGCACGGCCGCACGCAGCGCCGCGCCCTGCAGCCCGCGGTGCCGTCGCAGGGGCCGGGCGATCTGATCTCCCACCCGCATGAGCGGATCGAGCGCGGACGACGGATCCTGGAACACGGCGGCGATCCGCGATCCGCGGACCCGCTGCAGCACCCGCTCGCCGGCGCCGATCAGCTCCATGCCGTCGAGCCGGATCGATCCGCCGGCCGTGAGCCCGGACGGCAGCAGACCCAGCAGCGCGAGTCCGGTGAGCGTCTTACCGGATCCGGATTCGCCGACGAGCCCCAGCCGCTCACCCGGGGCGAGCTCGAGGTCGAGGTCTCGGACGAGCTCCGCTCCCGCGTTCGTGACGATGCGGAGGCCCCGCACTTCCAGCGCCGCGCCCATCAGCTCCTCCCCCGCCTGGTCGGATCGAACCGCTCCCGCAGTCCGTCGGCGACCGCGTTCGCCCCCAGCACGAGCAGAGCGATCACGGCTCCCGGGATCACGGCGCCCCACGGCGAGGTCAGCACGGTCCCCTGCGCCTCCTGCAGCAGGCGTCCGAGCGACGAGTTGGGCGGCGGCACGCCCAGGCCCAGGTAGGACAGCGACGCCTCCGCCATGATCGCGGCGCCGAAGAGGACCGCGAGGTTCACCACCAGCGCGGGCCAGATGTTCGGCAGCACGTGCCGCACGAGCACGCCCGCCATCGGCGCGCCGGAGGTGCGCGCGGCCGTGACGAAGCTCCGCGACAGCACGCTCTTGACGAGGATCCGCGTGAAGCGCGACACGATCGCGGATCCGGCGATCCCGATCGCGACGATGGCCGTGTCCAGGCCGGGGCCGCGCGCCGCGACGATCAGCATCGCGAGCAGGAGGGTCGGGAACGCGATCAGGACGTCGAGGAGCGAGGAGACCGCGTCGTCGACCCAGCCCGGCAGCAGCGCCGCGGCCGTGCCGAGCACGAAGCCGATGACGGCCGCGAGGGCGACGGCGCCGAGCCCGACCAGCATCGCGATCCGCGTGCCGGCGAGCACCTGGCTGAACAGATCGCGTCCCAGCTTGTCCGTGCCGAACAGGTGCGCGCCGCCGGGTGGCACCAGCCGCCCGCCGGACGTGTCGTCGAGCGGGAAGGGCGTCCAGAACACGGAGACGAGCGCGGCGAGGGCGAGCACCGCGAGGATCACGATCCCGATCGTGAGAGTGACGTCCCGGCGCCGGAGGGAGCGGGTCATGCCTGGCCCCCTCTCGCCGAGATGCTGCCCCGCAGGCGCGGATCGACGAGGCGCTGGGCGACGTCGGCGAGGAAGCCGATGAGCAGCACCAGGGCCGTGGTGACCACCAGCACGCCCTGGATGCTCGGGTAGTCGTGCTCGCCGACCGCCTTGACCAGCAGCGCGCCGAGACCAGGGAGCGTGAAGACCGACTCGACGACCACCGCGCCGAGCAGGGTCGACGCGAGCTCGATGCCGAGGATCGAGATCACCGGCACCGCGGCATTGCGCACCCCGTGCGCGAAGAACGCGCCCGTCCTGCTCTCCCCCAGCGCGCGGGCCGTGCGCAGGTAGTCGGAGTCGAGCACGTCGAGGGTCGCCGAGCGCACGTAGCGCGCGAGCGAGGCGCTCATCACGATGACGATCGTGATGACCGGCAGCGCGAGGGCGCTGAGAGCCGCACCGGGATCCGCCCAGTCGTCTCGTGGGAAGCCGCCCGACGGCAGCAGTCTCAGGGTCAGCGCGAACAGCCAGACCACGAGGAGTCCCACCCAGAACACCGGCACGGCGATGCCCAGCTGGGTGACGGCGCCGAGCAGCGCGCCGTACCAGCTCCGCGCCCGTGTCGCCGCGACCACGCCGATCACGGAGCCCAGCACCGTCGCGATCACGAACGAGATGAGCGCGAGCGGCAGCGTCACCGCGAGGCGGGCGGCGATGTCGTCCGCGACGGGAGCCCCCGAGGTGAAGGACGTGCCCAGATCCCCGCGGAGCAGGCCGGACAGCCACGACCCCAGCTGCGCGATGACCGGCTGATCGGATCCGACCTGCGCCCTCGCCGCCGCGATCTGCTCGGGCGTCGCGTTCACCGAGATGAGCGCGTTCGCCGGGTCGCCGGGAAGCACTCGCAGCAGGAGGAAGACGACGAGCATCCCCACCAGGAACGAGAGCACCAGGAAGAGCAGGCGGCGGACGAGGTATCGGGTCACCGCGCTCCTGTCCGCCGTTCCCGCTCGACGGCTGCGGTCACTGCGTCTTCTCGATGTCCGCCACGAAGAACTGCGAGTTCAGGCCGTGCACCGGGTAGCCCTTGACCGAGCTCGATGCGACGACGATCTGCGGGGCGAGGAATAGCCAGTCGCTCGCGGCGTCCTCCGCGATCTGCGTGTTGACCTTCTTGAGGATCGCGGTCTGCTCGTCGGTGCTGCTCGCCTGCTCGGCGTCGGCGACCCACTGCACGACCTGCGGGTTGTCGTAGCCCCAGTAGAAGTCCGGATTGCCGTACCAGACCAGGTCGCGGTCGTTGACGTGCTCCTGCAGCGTCGCTGCGAAGTCCTTCTTCTGGAAGACGTTGGTGTACCACTGGTCCTCGGAGATCGTGTTGATCTTCACCGTGACGCCGACCTTGGCCAGCTCCGACTTGATGAATTCCGCGACCGCCGGGTGCGGGTCGTAGGACGGGGTGTCGAGGGTGAAAGAGAGGGAGGACTGCCCGGCCTCGGCGAGCAGCGACTTCGCCGCCGCCGGGTCGTACGGGTTCACCGAGGTGAGGTCCTCGTACCAGGGGTCCGTGGGCGGGACCATGGATCCGATCAGCGTGCCGCGGCCGTCCCAGATCGAGTCCAGCAGCTTCTTGTTGTCGATCGCCTGGGTGATCGCCTTGCGCACCCGCTTGTCGTCGAACGGCGCGACCTTGTCGTTGAAGGCCAGCAGCTCCTTCGTCGTGGACGTGTTCTCGGAGACCGTGAAGTCCTTGTTGTCCGCGAACTGCGTGAGCGCGTCGGGGCTCTGCACCTGGGTGACGATGTCGACCGCGTTGGTCAGCAGCGCGTTGGAGAGCGCGGAGGCGTCGGTGAAGTAGGTGAAGTCGACCTCCTTGCTCTTCGCCGCGGTGCCCCAGTAGTCGGAGAAGCGCTTCAGGGTGAGCGAGGAGCCGCGCTTGAACTGGTCCACCGTGTACGGTCCGGTGCCGTCCTCGGCGGTCTTCAGATCCTTGGCGTCGGTGTTCACGATCCACACGTAGCTGAGGTTGTACGGGAAGGAGATCGAGCGCGACTTCAGGTGGAAGACCACGGTCTCCGGGTCGGGCGTCTCGACGCTGTCGACGACCGCGAGCTGCGACTTGCGCGCGGACTGCGAGCTGTCGGAGAGCACCCGCTCGAGCGAGGACTTCACGTCGGCGCTGGTCAGCGCCTTGCCGGAGTGGAAGGTCACGCCGCTGCGCAGCTTCACTGTGTAGGCGAGGCCGTCGGGGCTGACCGAGTAGTCGGTGGCGAGGCGGTTGACGACCTTGCCGTCGTCGCTGAGCTGGAACAGCCCCTCGTACACGTTGCCGTTCAGCGCCTCGGTGACGCCCTGTCCGCCCGCGTCGACGTTGGACAGGTTCAGCGGCGCCGAGAGCGAGCCGATCCGGATGGTCGCGTTCGCGTCGGGTGTGCCGCCGGCCGATCCGGCGCCGCCGGAGCACGCGGTGGCGAGCACGGCCACCACGGTCAGGGAGGCGGCGAGTGCCGCGATGCGGGAGAACTTCATGGATCGTCCTTGCTGGTCGGGAGACTTCGGTCCGCGTCGGGAGACTCGGCGCGGGTCGTGAGGCTTCAGTGCTGGTCGGGAAGAGGGAGGCGCTCGCCGGCGCGCACCGGCGTGGTGATCCGGTTGGAGAGCGGCGGCAGCGGGCAGTTGTACTGGTCGGAGAAGCCGCAGGGCGGCACGAAGGCCCGGTTGAAGTCGAGCACGACGTCGCGCGTCCCCTCGAGGCCCGAGTCGTCCTGCACGAACAGGAACCGTCCCGGCCCGTAGGTGCGCGTCTCAGGATCCTCGGTGCGGTTCGTCGGGTCCGCGAACACGAGCAGCAGCGTGCCGCCGTCGTCGAACGCGTCGAGCGAGTAGTCGGTGTCCTCGATCGTGACCGCGAGGTCGCCCGGCACGGGCAGCTCACGGCTGAGGCCGTTGTCGCGGAGGTGCTCGTAGGGCACGGCACGGCCGCCGTCGACCGGGGTGAACGTGCCGGTCAGCCGCCAGGCGGGGTCGTAGTCGAACGTCGCGATGCCTTCGAACTCGCGATTGCGCGCGGACGCTGCGTCCCAGAACCGCAGTCCCCGCTCTGGCTCTCCCGTGGTGAGGTGGCGGCGGGTCAGCTCGGTCACGACGACCGTGTCGGGCAGGCCTGCGGACGCCTCCTCGGGCGTCGTGGCGTCCTCGGGATCCAGCCATCGCGTCTCGATGAGGGCGAGGTTCCCCTGCGGCGCCGTCACTGCGGCGAGCCGGCCGGCCTTCCACTCGTCATGGGCGGCACGCGCCGCCGTGGAACCGGCGTCGGTCGTAGCGTTCACAGGCATCTCTCCAGCCTAGGTCGAGGGTTTCCCCCGCTCCTCAACGCGCGTCATCGTTCGTCGTATTCCCGGCCGCGTGTGTGGGCTTCGCGGCGATGCGTTCCGAGACGACGAAAGCCCTCGGCGAACCGAGGGCTTTCGTGTGTTGTCTGTGACCCCAGCGGGATTCGAACCCGCGTTACCGCCGTGAGAGGGCGGCGTACTAGGCCGCTATACGATGGGGCCGTCTTGGCGATCCGTTTCCGTCTCGCGACAACCGTTCAAGTATGACATGACCCCCAGCGGCCGCCAAATCGAGCCCGGCTCGACGCGAACCCCGGGTGTGTCGCGCCCCGCAGGATTACGCTCGGGGAATGCGCATCACCAAGCATGAGCACGCGGCGCTCCGCGTCGAGGACCACGGCCAGACCCTGCTCATCGATCCGGGCGGTTTCACGCTCCCGCTCGACGAGTTGCAGCGCCTCGTGGGCGTCGTGATCACCCACGAGCACGCGGACCACTGGACGCCGGAGCACCTGGACCGGATCCTGCGCGCAGCCGCCGGCACCCCGATCTTCGCTCCAGCAGGCGTGGTCCGCGCCGCCGAGGGATACCAGATCACCGAGGTCGCACCAGGCGACACGGTCACGGCGGGCGACTTCACGCTGCGCTTCTTCGGGGGCGTGCACGCGGAGATCCACTCCTCGATCCCGCTCATCGACAACGTCGGGGTGCTGGTGGACGACGAGCTGTACTACCCGGGTGACTCCTATGCCGTGCCGGAGGGCGTCGAGGTCGGGACGCTCGCCGCACCGCTGGGCGCCCCGTGGCTGAAGGTCGGCGAGGCGATCGACTTCGTGCTCTCCGTGAAGCCCCGCCGCGCGTTCGGGACGCACGACATGACGCTCTCCGTGATCGGCGCGAACATGCATCGCGGACGCCTGAAGTGGGCCACCGAGCAGAACGGCGGCGAGTTCTTCGAGCTGGATCCCGGCGACGACCTCGAGGTCTGAGGTGACGGACTCCCCCGTCGCGCGGCTCCTCCCCTCACCGACCGCCAGGATCCGCTTCCGGGAGATGGGCGAGGGCGACCTCGACGCGATGGCCGCGCTCCTCGGAGATCCGGACGTCATGGCGTTCTATCCGACCACGAAGACGAGGGACGAGAGCGCCGAGTGGATCGCGAACCAGCGCCGGCGCTATGAGCAGGACTGCCACGGTCTCTGGATCATCGAGACCACGGAGGGCGAGTTCCTGGGCGACTGCGGGATCACCTGGCAGACGTACAACGGGATCGCCGTCCGCGAGGTCGGCTACCACGTGCGCACGGACCGGCAGGGCCAGGGCCTCGCGACCGAGGCCGCGCAGGCCTGCGTGGAGCTCGTGCGCCGCGTGTTCGCTCCGACCGCGCTGACCGCCATCATCCATCCGCAGAACGCCGCGTCGCTGCGGGTGGCGGCCAAGCTCGGCATGACGCACATCGCCGATGACCACGCTCATCCGTGGATCGTGCGCACGGTCATGGGGTTGCAGGTCACCCCGGAGAGCTGACCGGCGGCGACGATGCGGCGTTCCGTCGCGAGACGACGGCGACCGCGGCGGAGGACGCGACCACGGCCACGAGAGCCCCGAGCAGGATCGCGGCGCCCTCTCCGGGCAGGAGCGCCTTGGTCTCGACGCCCAGGGCCACCGCCGCGACCGGCACGCCGAGCTGCCCCGCCGACGCCACCGCGTGCGCCCAGGGCAGGCCGGTGATGCGCCCTGCGAGGTGCGCGACGACCGCCGCGGCGCCCAGCGCGAGTCCGAGCAGGATCATCTGCGGGTGCGACCCCAGATCCCGCAGGTTGATCGAGGCCCCCAGCCAGACGAAGAACAGGGGTCCGAAGAAGCCCTCGGTCATCCCGAACAGCTGGCGGGCGAGGCGTCGAGGCTGCCCCACAGCCGAGAGAACGAGCCCGAGCGTGAAGCCCGCCATCATCACCGAGACGTGCGTGAACTGGGCGATCCCCGCCAACCCGAACAGCGCCAGCAGGCTGAACCGCAGCTCGAGCGCGAACTGCCGGGATTCCGACACCTCGTGCAGAGCCCGCAGCCGATGCGGTCCGACGCGCCGCAGCACCAGCACGAGCAGCACCCCTACCGCGGCGATGCCCGCCCCGCCGAGTGCGACGAGCGGCACGCGTTCGGGCTGCAGCACGAGCGGAAGCGCGACGATGCAGGCCACGTCCGCGATCGCGATCTGCGCGATGAGCTGCGCGGCCGAATCAGCCGAGACGTCCAGGGACCGCAGCATGGGCAGCACGAGCGCGGCCGAGGAGGACGCGATGAGTACCGAGTAGACCGCCCCGTGCGAGGTGCCGAACACCAGAGCGGTGCCGACTCCGAGCGCCACGGCGATCGCGGCCACGATCCCGGCGCCCGCCGCCCCGCGCCCGATCGCGGAGCGCACCGCGGTGTCCTGGATCGGGATGTGCGAGCCGATCACGAGCATGATGAGGCCGAACCCGAGCTGTGCGAGCAGCGTGAACGTCGGCTCCGCCGCGTCCACCCAGCCGAACCCGGTCGATCCGATCACGAGGCCGGCCCCGAGCTCCCCGGCGATCACCGGGATCCGCCAGGCGCGCCGGCCGGCGAGCACGGGGCCGGCGAGTCCCACCAGCACCAGCAGCGCCAGGGTCGCGAACGTCATGCGCACACTCTAATTCCGCCGGTCCGCGTACTCCCGGATCCGGAGGCCGCCGGATCCGTGCCGCCCACGCGGCATCGCCCGGCAGGAAGAATGCGACTCCGCAGGATGATCACGGGCGGATCCTCCTGCGGAGTCGTATTCGTCCTTCGACGTTGCGGGCCGGACGCCCGGGCTCAGCCCGCGAGGTCCGCCTGTGCCCCGCGCACCCGGATCGCGCGCCGCTGATGGTCCCGTTGCTCGAGCACGAGCCGGCGCAGGGCGGCAGGAGCGGCGGGATGCGCATCGAGCCAGGCATCGACGAGGTCGGTCGTCTCCGCGTCCGGATACAGACCGATCACCAGGCGCCGGGCGATCTCGATCGACCGCTCCGCCCATGCCGCCTCGATGCGCGAGAAGTACTCCGCGTCGAAACCGGACACGAGATCGCGTCGCCCGCCCGCCCCGAATCCGCGGATCGTCGCGTCGAGGTGGTCGTTCGTGAGGGCCAGGTCGCCCCAGGCCGCACGCCAGTCGGCCGCGCGCACCGCCGCGCTCGGCGTCGACGCGGCAGCGGCGAGAGCCGCGGTGCGGCCGCTCGCCGTGTGATCGCGCAACTGCTCCTCGGTGATCTCCTCCGCCCCGGCATGCCCCGTGGCGACGAGCGCGGTGAGCAGCTCCCAGCGCAGGTCGGCATCCATCGGGAGACCCTCCGGCCCGGATCCGATCAGGAGCGTGGAGACGTCGAGACGCCGGCTATCGTCGAAGGCCGCCGCGGCGGCGAAGGCGCGCGCCCAGATCAGCTGCGCGTCGCTGCCGTGAGCGGCGGCGCCGAGCGCCGCCCAGGTCGCGTCCAGCCAGGCACCCCTCGCCTCGGCCACGGCGGCCTCCGGCAGGTAGTGCCCGATCGCGAACGGCGCGTTCAGCACGACGCCGCCGAGCAGGGCGCTGTCGGCCTCGGCGGGCGCGTGCGCCGCGACGATCCCGAGATAGCGCTCGACGGCGAGCTCGCCGTCCCGCGTCGCGTTCCACAGCGCCGACCAGAGCAGCGCGCGCGCCAGCGGATCGGAGAGCGAGGACAGGCCCCGTTCGACGGCCGCGAGCGAACGCGGGTCGAGCCGCGCCTTGGCGTACGTGAGATCGCCGTCGTTGAGCAGGACGAGGTCGGCATCCGGCAGCGAGACAGAAGTGCGTTCCTCGGCGATGTCGACGGGGATCCGCTCGCGCAGCACGAGCGCGTCGTCCTGCAGGTCGTACAGGCCGATCTGCAGCCGATGCGGACGCGGATCCGCCTGGACGACGACGGCCGTGCCGCCCTCCCCCCGCTCGATGCTCAGCGTGCTCATGCCGGTGGTCTGCAGCCATGCCTGGGCCCAGGCGCGCATGTCGCGGCCCGAGGCCTGCTCCAGCTCGACCAGCAGGTCCTCGAGCGTGGTGTTGCCGTAGGCGTGCCGGGCGAAGTAGCGGCGGGCGCCCTCGAAGAAGGCGTCCTCCCCCGCGAAAGCGACGAGCTGCTTGAGCACGGCCGCGCCCTTGGCGTACGTGATGCCGTCGAAGTTGAGCTTCGCGGCCTCGAGGTCGGCGATGTCGGCGACGATCGGATGGGTGCTCGGCAGCTGGTCCTGGGCGTACGCCCAGGCCTTCCGACGGTTCGCGAACGCGACCCAGGCGTCGGCGAACTCGGTCGCGGCGACGGAGGCGTGCGATCCCATGTAGTCCGCGAACGATTCCTTGAGCCACAGATCGTCCCACCAGGTCATGGTGACCAGGTCGCCGAACCACATGTGCGCCATCTCGTGCAGGATCGTGTTCGCCCGCGCCTGCCGCTGCGCGCGGGTCGCGGCTCCCCGGTAGAGGTACGACTCGGTGAAGGTCACCAGGCCGGGGTTCTCCATGGCGCCGATGTTGTACTCCGGCACGAAGATCTGGTCGTACTTGCCCCACGGGTACGGGAAGGCGAACGCCTCCGCGAAGAAGTCCAGGCCCTGCCGGGTGATCTCGAGGATCTCGGCGGCGGCGAGGTGCTCCGCCATCGAGGCGCGGCTGAGCACCGAGAGCGGCACGACGAGATCGCCGCGCCGCCATTCGGACGACACGCGCGCATAGGGCCCCGCCGCGATGCAGGTGAGATAGCTCGACAGCGGCAGCGTCGGCGCGAACTCGACGGTCTGCGCGCCGTCATGGGCGCTCGTCGTCGCAGGCGACTGGTTCGACAGCACCTCCCAGCCCTCGGGAGCGGTCACCACGACCGTGATCGCCGCCTTCATGTCCGGCTGCTCGAAGCAGGCCATGAAGCGGCGCGCGTCGGCGGGCTCGTCGTGGGTGTACAGGTACACGCCCCCGTCCACGGGGTCGGCGAAGCGGTGCAGTCCCTCCCCGGAGCGGCTGTAGGCGCCGGTGGCACGGATGACCACGGTGTTGTGCTCGGCGAGGCCGACGAGGCGGATCCGCGCGCCGTCCCACTCGACCTCCCGCTGCTGCCCGTTCACCTCGACGTCGTGCACGGCCTCGCCGAGGAAGTCGGCCCAGGTCTCCGTCGTGCGCGCGTCGAACTCCAGCGTCGTGGTCACGGAGAACCCTGTGTTCGCCGGGTCGGTGGCGCCGGTCACGTCGAGCTGGACCCGGAGACGGTGCAGGTCGACGCTCCTGGATCGAGCGGCGGTCTCGGTGCGGGTGAGGTTGGCGGTGGTCATGGATCCATCGTTCCATGCTCTGCACGTGCGCCGGGCGGAAGGGCGCCCGGCGGCACGACCCTGTGCCAGCATGGTCGCATGACAGAGCAGACCGCCTCTCTCCCCGAGCGCAGCAGGATCGTGCAGGAGCACGTGCGCGCCGCGGGCCTCTCCGCACAGGTGCGCGAGTTGCCCGATTCCGCCCGCACCGCCGTCGAGGCCGCCGCGGCGCTGGGCTGCGAGGTCGGCGCGATCGGATCCAGTCTGCTCTTCCTCGCGGACGGCGCGCCGCTGCTCGTGATGACGAGCGGCCGGCACAGGGTCGACGTCGCCCTGCTCGCCGCGGCCGTAGGAGCGGAGACGGTCTCGATGGCGCCGGCGGCGACCGTGCGCGAGGTCACGGGGCAGGCGATCGGCGGCGTGGCCCCGGTCGGTCACCCCGCTCCGGTGCGGACGCTCATCGATGCGGCGCTCCGCGACTACGACCTGGTCTGGACGGCAGGCGGCACCCCGCACACGGTCATGCCGATGACGTTCGACGAGCTCGTGTCCCTCACCGGCGGCGAGGTCGTCGTGATCGCCGCGGACTGATCCGGGCGTCCTTCGCGCCCTCCGGGGCGCAGTCCAGGAGGCACCCAGACTCGGTGCCTACCGTCGAGAGGGATGTCACAGAACGGTAACGGCAGGATCAGTTCCCTCGACGGACTCCGCGGCCTGGCCGCGGGGATCGTCCTCATCCACCATGCGTCCCTGATTGCGGAACCATGGATGGACCCGGCCGGCTGGGCCCTCCTCACACAGTCGCCGCTCAAGCTGCTCCTGGCCGGATCCGAGGCGGTCATGGTGTTCTTCGTGCTGTCCGGGATGGTGGTCGCACTTCCCGCGCTCCGACAGGGCTTCTCCTGGGCGCGGTACTACCCGGCCCGCCTGATCCGGCTGTACGTGCCGGTGATCGCCGCGCTCGGCGGGGCCGCGCTCCTCGTCCAGCTGATCCCGCGCGACGCGTCCACGATGCCCGAGGACTCGTGGATGCAGGACGCGCAGGCCACGAGCGTCTCCGCCGGCGACGTGCTGTCGCAGATGACGCTGCTGCGGCCGAACTATCCGATCGACAACGTGCTGTGGTCGCTGCGCTGGGAGCTGTTCTTCTCGGTCCTGCTCCCGCTGTATCTCTGGGCCGCTCTGCGGATCCGACGCTTCGCCGTGCCCGCTGCCGCGGCCGCGGTGCTCCTCATGTTCGTGGGGCGCGCGACCGAGGAGTCCGCGCTCACCTATCTTCCGGTGTTCCTCCTCGGAACCCTGATCGCGGTGCGGTTCGCAGATCTGCAGGCCTGGGCCGAGCGTCCGCGCGTGCGCCGTGCGCTCCCCTGGTTCGCGGTCATCGCCTGCACCCTGCTCATCGCGAGCTGGCTGGCGCGTCCGATCACGGCCGGCACGACGGCGGCCGATGTGCTGTGGGCGCTCGCGGGCGCCGGCGCAGCGCTGCTCGTCGTCCTCGCCCTCATGTGGCCGGGCGCGCACAGGGTCCTCGACGCCCGCCCGATGCAGTGGCTGGGACGCGTGTCGTTCAGCCTCTACCTCGTGCACGCCCCGATCCTCGCGTCGCTCTGCTACCTGCTCGGGGCCGAGCGGTGGTGGCTCGCCTGCCTGATCGGGATCCCTCTGAGCCTCGCGGTCGCCGCACTGTTCCACGTGCTCGTCGAGCGGCAGGCGCAGGACCTCGCCTGGCAGGCCGGCACGATCGGCGCCGCGCTCGCGGAGCGGGTGCATGTGCGCCGCATCCGCGCCGCCCGTCGTATCGCCCTCGCCCGCACCCGATAACCCCCTCCTACTATCCGAGTCGTCCCCGTCAGCGGCGCCTATGGCGTCCGCTGACGGGGACGACTCGAAGGTGGGGAGGGGGTCAGGAGTGCGGGAGCACGGTGCGACGGTGGCGGCGGCGAGACACGGCGGCGTAGATCGCGCGCAGGACAGCGCGGGCGCCGAAGCGCACCGCGATCCCGGCGGCCCCGAACGCGCACGCGATCAGCACCGCGCGGGGATCGTGCAGGTCGACGGAGAAGATCCGGGATCCGAGGGGCGTCAGGATCACGACGAGCATGCCGCCGATCATCGCTCCCACGAGGCCGATCTTCCACGGCTGGAACGGCCGGGCCACGGTGATGAGCACGAAGAACGCCACGATCACGAGCGCGAGGAACGCCGTCGACGAGGTCAGCACGAGCTGAGCGTGCCCCGCGCCGAACACCGCGCGCGCCGTCAGATACGCCCCGTAGGAGGCGAGCGCCGCGCCGATGCCGCCCGGAACGGCCGCGTCGAGCACCCGGCGCACGAAGCCGTCCTGGGCGCGGGCGGTGTTCGGCGCGAGGGCGAGGAAGAACGCCGGGATCCCGATCGTGAACCAGGCGATGAGCGTGACGTGCCGGGGCAGGAACGGGAACGGCACGGCGGTGACCGCGACCAGCAGCGCGAGCAGGATCGAGTACAGCGTCTTCGTGAGGAACAGGGTCGCGACCCGCTCGATGTTGCCGATCACGCGGCGCCCCTCCGCGACCACGTGCGGCAGCGTGGCGAAGGAGTTGTCCAGCAGCACGATGCGCGACACGGCGCGGGCGGCCGGGGAGCCGGATCCCATCGCCACGCCGACGTCGGCGTCCTTGAGCGCCAGCACGTCGTTGACGCCGTCGCCGGTCATCGCGACGACGCGCCCGTCCCCCTGCAGCGCGTGCACCATCGCACGCTTCTGGGTCGGCGTGACCCGGCCGAACGCGGTGCGGTCGCGCACCTCGTCGTCGAAGTGCGCCGAGTCCGGATCCAGGGTGCGGGCGTCGACCGCGTCGCGCCCGTTCGGGACGCCGGCCTCCGCGGCGATCGCGCCGACCGCGGCCGCGTTGTCGCCGGAGATGACCTTGATGTCGACGTCCTGCTCCGCGAAATACGCGATCGCACCGGGCGCCTCGGCGCGCAGGCGCTGGTCCAGGATCACGAGCGCGGTCGCGACCAGACCGTCGGGGAGCCCGTCGCCGGGCGCCTCCGGATCCGGCAGCGCGCCGTCGCCGCGCGCGAGGGCGAGGACGCGCAGACCTTCGGAGGCGAGCGCATCGGAGCGGCTGCGGGCGGCATCGCCGACCGCGAGCAGCACGTCGGGGGCGCCGAGCACCCAGCTCTCCACGGCACCCGTAGCCGCATCGGCCGACTGCATCGCGGCCCACTTGCGCGACGAGGAGAACGCGATCGAGGTCTGCGTCATGAGCGCCGGCGCATCGCCGACGTGCTCCAAGATCGCCGCCATGCTGGCATTGGGCTTGCCCTCGGCGCGACCGATCGCGGCGAGGGCGCCATCGATGCGCTCGTCGTCCACGCCGAGGCGCTCGACGGCGCCCACCCGCATGCCGTCCTCGGTCAGAGTCCCGGTCTTGTCCGTGCACACCACGTCGACGCGGGCCAGCTGCTCGATCGCCGGCAGGTCCTGCACGAGGCAGTTCCGGCGCCCGAGGCGGATCACGCCCACCGCCATCGCGACGCTCGTCATGAGCACGAGGCCTTCCGGCACCATCGGCACGAGCGCGGCGACGAGACCCTGCACGGCCTTCCGCCAGTCCTCCGAACGTCCCCAGATCTGGTTGACGATCGTGAGCACGCCGACGGGGATCAGTGCCCAGGTCACGTACTTCAGGATCTGGTCGATCCCGGCGCGCAGCTGCGAGGAGGGCTTGCGGAACTCGGAGGCCTCCTTGGCGAGGCGGGCGGCGTAGGCGTGCTCGCCGACGGCCGTGGCGCGGAAGCTCGCGGATCCCGCGGCGACGAAGCTGCCGGACTTGAGCTCGTATCCAGCGCCGGCGAGGACCGGTTCCGACTCGCCCGTGAGCAGCGACTCGTCCACCTCGAGGCCCGTCTCGTCGAGCACCTCACCGTCGACCGGGATCTGATCGCCGGCCGCGATCAGCACGACGTCGTCGAGCACGAGCTGCTCCACGTCGATCTCCGCGATACCCTCGGCGCGCTCCACACGGGCGGGCGCCTTGCTGAGCAGCGCGAGCCGGTCCAGGGTGCGCTTGGCGCGCACCTCCTGCACCATCCCGACGACGCTGTTCACGATGATGAGCAGTCCGAAGAGCCCGTCGATGAAGTAGCCGGTGCCCAGGATGAGCAGGAACATCACGAGGTAGATCCCGTTCACGCGGGTGAAGGCGTTGGCCCGGAAGATCTCCCCGAAACTGCGACTCGTGCGCGACTCTATGGCGTTGCTCTCGCCGCGCGAGATCCTCTCCGCCACCTGCGCGGCGGTCAACGGGGCACGGGTCGCCTGGGCGGGGCTTCCGGGTGTCATGCGATCACCGTAACAGCGCGAGGTCCGCGCGGCCGGTGACCGCCCCGCACCGCACCGCTCACGCGGCGTTCAGCGCCGTCTTCCGGCTCCGCTCTTGGCGCAGTGCCGGCAGATAGCAGGCCGCGCCCAGGATGCTGAACGCCCCGGCGACGATGGTCGCGGTCGCGGCGGAGGTCGCTCCCGCGAAAGCGGTGAGCACGAGCAGGCCGATGCTGTACGCGCCTCCGGAGACCATCGAGTTGAGCGAGAGCACCGTCGCCCTGGTGGATCGGTCCGCCTCGCGATGCAGCAGCGCGGAGTGCATCGGACCCGCCCCGCCATGCGCGAGATAGGTCAGCCCGTATCCGATGAGCAGGCCCACGACTCCCGAGGAGAGACCCATGATGACGACGAACGCGCCGTTCAGGATCCGGCTCAGGATCGCCGTCCAGGTCACGCCGATCACGCCGCTCAGCCGGCCCGCGAACAGGGATCCGACCGCGAAGAGTCCCCACGCGGCCGCCGACGCCGGGCCGAACACGGCGGCGGCCGCAGCCTCCCCGCCGAGCATTCCCTCGAGCTGCACCGGGGTCAGCGTCTCGAAGCCGATCATCGCGACCGACCAGAACACCTCGACGAGCACGAGACCTGCGAGCACCCGCGAGCTCGCCGCACGGCGCAGGCCGTCGACGATGGTCCGCGGGGTCTGCTGCGCGGCGCGCCACAGGGTGGGAAGCGCCCGCGTCATCGCCGCCCCCTCCTGAGGCACGTCCCGCACCAGCGCGACGACGAGCACCGTGTATCCGACAAAGAGGCCGATCGCCACGATCAGCGGCAGCACGAGCGCGGACAGCGCGGAGAGCGGATGCCACGCGACGAGCAGACCGCCGAGCAGCGCCCCGCCCGCGATCGCCATGCCGAGCACGGTGCCGGCACGTGCGAGGGGATGCGCGACCTCGGCCTGCGGATCGTGCTCGTGCACGGCGTCGACGAACCACGCCTCGAGCGAGCCGGAGTCGAGCACCCGGAAGACGCCCTGCAGCAGCAGCGACACCGCGAACAGCGCGTACGAGTCGGCGAGCAGGAAGAGCACGCTCGCCGCGACCGCGAGCACTCCCGACAGGGCGAGCACCGGACGGCGTCCGAGCGTGTCGGACAGAGCGCCCGTGGGCAGTTCCAGGGCGAGCGCCACGAAGCCCTGGATCGCGAGGATCGAGCCGACCTCAGCGATCGAGAGCCCGCGTTCGAGCGGCAGCAGCACGGTCACCCCGAGGGTCACGCCGACCGGGAGCCAGCGCAACGCCGTGAGCAGGAGCAGGCGGCGCTGCGCCGCGGAGATCGCGCTCGCGGCATCCGCGCTCGCCGTCTCGGTGCTCATGGCTCCTCCGGCGGGTCGAGGTCGATCGGGGTGACCTGCACAGCCACGTGCACCCGCCGCGCGGCCGGATCCCCCTCGCCGAGACGCCGGTACTTCTCGGTCAGCGCGTCGACCTCCTCGTGGAAGGCGGCGAGCTGATCCGGCGTGACGGTGAGCAGCGCGTCATCGAGCCCGAGTCGGTCGACCCAGGCGGCAGGCCAGGAGGCCTCGACGTCGAGCCAGCGCTCGGCCCGTAGGGCGAACTGCCGCACGTAGTCGCGGCGCAGCCAGCCCAGCGCGGTCTGCGCGTCCTCGTCGTCCGTGAAGGCGGAGTTGCTCCAGGAGTGGTAATCGGTGCTGGCACGCCAGATCCGCCGCTTGCCTGCGCCCTCGCCCGTATCGGTGACCAGGCCGACCTCCTCCAGGGCGCGCAGGTGATAGCTCGTCGCCCCCGTGTTCGTGCTCAGCGCGGCCGCCAGCTGCGTCGCGGTCGCGGGACCGTGCACGCGCAGCTCGCTGAGCAGTCGCGAGCGCAGCGGGTGGGCGAGCACGCGCACCGCGCGCTCGTCGAGACGCATGCCGACGGGTCGTTCCGGGGTGTCCATGACCCCACTCTTGCATGCACGGATTTTATGCACAAGATCTGTGCACGCTTTCTCTGCACGAGTCTTCTGCACGAGGGAGCCGGCGTCAGGACATCAGCGATGCCCTGTCTTGGCCGCGAGCGCCCGGGGACCGAGCTCGTGCAGCACACCGTCATGCAGGTCGAGCACGCGATCGGCGCGTGTGAGCATGGCGGCGTCGTGCGTGGCAACGACCGCAGCAGTGCCCCGCTCGTGCACGAGTCCCGCGATGAGATCCATGATCTGCGCCCCGGTCTCGCTGTCCAGCTGCGCGGTCGGCTCGTCCGCGATCAGCACCGCGGGATCCATGACCAGCGCACGCGCGATCCCCACGCGCTGCTGCTGCCCGCCGGAGAGCTCGGCCGGGCGCTGCCGCGCGTGATCCGCGAGCCCCACCGCCTCCAGCGCGCGGGCGACCCGCTGCTCCCGCTCCGCCACCGCGGTGCGCCGGATCCGCAGCGGGACCTCCACGTTCTCGGCGGCGGAGAGCACCGGAAGGAGCCCCGCCGTCTGGAAGATCGAGGCGATCCGCTCGCCCAGCAGGTGGCTCGCATCCCCCGCGCTGATATCGTGCTCGTCCAGCAGCACCCGCCCGCGCGTCGGCCGGTCGAGACCGCCGAGCATCGTCAGCAGCGTGGTCTTGCCGGAACCCGAGCGCCCGGTGATCACGACGAGCTCCCCCGCCGAGACGGTCAGGTCGACCTCGCGCACCGCGGTGACATCGCCGCCGGGCGCCGAGAACACGCGAGTCAGCCCCTCCGCACGCAGGACCTCCGTCATGACTGGTCCTCCCCCGGTGACAGTGCTTCGTCCGGCCCCGGCTCCACCGCCGTCGCCGCAGAGGAAGCGCTCGGCGCGACCCGCACGTGGTCGGCCTCGAGCGACAGCCGCACCCTGTCGCGCAGGTCGAGCGCGCTCACGAACTCGCCGGGCAGCTGCATGCGGCCCGCCCGGTCGAGCACCGCGAACTCCTGGGCGATCCGGACCTCCCGCCCCTCGTCATCGGTGTGCGTGCTGCGCAGGGTCTCGGTCGAGGTGCGGCCATCGCGGATCCGCACCGTGCGGTCGACGTGCTCGGACACCGCAGTGTCGTGCGTCACGATGAGGGTCGTGACGCCATGCTCGGTGTTGACGGCCTGCATCGCGGCGAGCACGTCCGCGCTCGTGCGCTCGTCCAGTTCACCGGTCGGCTCGTCGGCGAGCAGCACGCGCGGCTCGTTCGCGAGCGCGACCGCGATCGCCACCCGCTGCTTCTGGCCGCCGCTCAGCTGAGCGGGTCGCTGCTCGGCCACATCGGCGACGTCCAGCAGTTCGAGCAGCGCCTGCGCACGACCCGCGCGTTCCGCCTTCGGCACCAGGCGGGCGACGCCGTGCGCCAGGGCGATGTTCTCGCGTGCGGTGAGGTACGGCAGCAGGTTGCGCCCGGACTGCTGCCAGACGAAGCCGACGCTGCGCCGGCGGTAGCGCAGCCGCTCGGCGCCCCGCATCGTCACGAGGTCGTGCCCGGCGACGCGGGCGCTCCCTGCGGTCGGTGCGTCGAGTCCGGCGAGGATCCCGAGGAGCGTCGACTTCCCGGATCCGGAAGCGCCGACGAGCGCGACCATCTCCCCCGCCTGCACGCGCAGATCCAGCCCCTGCAGGGCCTGCACCTCGACGCCCTTGGCGGTGAAGATCCGCACCAGACCCTCGCATGCGATGTCGACATCGGCCATCATCCGATCCCTCCTGCTGCGGTCATGATCCCTCGTCCCTCGTCCTCGTCGCCGTGGCCATCCTTCTCCCCGACCGTCATCCGTCACCCCTCGTCATCCGAGACCCGGATCGCGTCGGCGCTGCGCAGTCGCATCGCCGCGGCGGTCGCCAGCAGGACCGCCGCTGCGGTGATCGCGGCGAAGCCCAGCACCGCCGCGGCGAGCCACACCGGCGGCAGGCTCAGCGCCGGTGCCGTCTCTCCGCCTGTGAAACCGCGCAGGTCCAGCGCTCCGATCACCAGCCATGACATCGCAAGGCCCGAGGCGACGCCCACCGGCAGCGCGATCACCAGCGCCGGCCCCACCTCCCACGCCACGAGAGGGAGTTCCCTGCGCCGCGGATAGCCGACCGCACGCAGGAGCGCGAGCAGGCGGGCGCGTGCGACCGCCCCGAGCAGGAGCGTCTGCAGGACGGCGACCGCGAGCAGGACGGCGACGATCGCGGCGGCCACCATCAGCGCGACGCGCAGGGCGGATGACGCAGGATCCGAGGTCGTCTGCGCGATGAGCTGATCGGCGGTCGTCACCGTCGCGGTCTCGCCGAGCCGCGCGGCCAGTTCCTTCGAGACGGTGCGCGGATCGTGCCCTGGGGCCACCGCGGCGAACAGCTTCGTGATCAGCGGTGAGGCCACGCCGATGCGGTCGATGTTCCCGCGGTCGACGATCACCCACCTCTCCGTGTTGCCGAACGGGGTCCGCTGCGCCGTGTGCGCGACGACCCGGACGGCGTGGCCGTTCACCGTGAGCCCTTCGCCGAAGCGCGCGAGCAGCTGCTCCGACGCGACGACGGGGATGCTCCCACCCGAGGTCTCCGTGAGCGAGGCGGGCAGCGGCAGGGCGCCGTCGAATCCCTGCTGCACGCGTGCGAAGGCGTCCCGATCGACCGCATAGACGCGCACGCGGTCGGTGACGCCCTCGGACGCGCCCTGGCCGATCTCGTCCGCATCCAGTGTCGCGACCGCCTCCACGCCGGGGATCTTCCGTGCCGCGGCGGTCTGCGCGTCCTCGAAGAACGGCATCGACGCCGCGATGTCGGCACCGGTGGCGTCCCGCGCGGTGCGATCGATCCCGTCCGAGACGGTCGCGGCGAACGAGACCGCGAACACCGCCACTGCGATGCCGATCACCGCGGCGAGGGCGGGAGCCGTGCGCAAGGCGGCATCGCGCAGTGCGCGGGCGGGTCCCAGCAGCGAGATCAGTCCGCTGCGGCGGCGCGCGGCGCGCAGCAGCGCCTCCAGCACGAGCGGGAGCAGCCTCAGCACCGCCGCCGTTCCCACCGCGCCGATCAGCACCGGCATCGCGAGCAGCACCGGATCCACCCGGAGGGCCCCATCGCGGCTCCGTAGGACCACGGCGACGCCCACCGCGAGTGCCACGACCACGGCCTCGGCGACCAGGCGCGTCCACGGACGCTGCCGCGGCGCGGCCCCGTCTCGACGTTCCGCCCGGCGCAGGCCCGCCACGATCGTGAACGGGACCGCGCACGTCGGGACGAGCACGAGCACCGCTGCCACGAACACCGTCAGCGCATCCGGTCCGCCCGACGAGAGCGCCGCGCCCGCCGCGATACCGATCGCCGCGCCGAGGATCCCGAGCACCAGCGTCTCACCGCCGAGCACGACGCACAGCTGCACGAGCGATGCACCTCTGGCACGGACGAGCGAAGCGGCTCTCCGTCGGCGCAGAGCCAGCTGCCGTCCGGCCAGCGCCAGGACCACGGCCGCCACCGTGAGCGGACCGACGGCGGCGACGGAGACGACCGCGACGAGGGCGCTGCCTCGCGCGACGCCGCGATCCAGGGCGTCGGCGAGGGGAGAGGAGAACTGCAGTCCGTCGTCGTGGAAGCCGCCGCCGGAGCCCACGTGCACGGGGTTGGCCATGAACAGCCGCAGCTGGGTGCTCACCGTCGCCGCGTCGCGAGCGGGGATCCTGCTCACGTCGAGCGGGATCCACGCGAAGGTCGCGGACTGCGTGAGCAGATCGCCGAGGACGCCCGCTTCGTCCGGCGCCATGAAGCCGACCGTCTGCAGGATGGTGTCGCCCATCGGCGTGTACTGGACGGTCGGCGCACGCGAGCCGACCAGCATGTCCCAGTCGAGGTCATCGGCGCCGCTCGGGGCGACCAGGCCGGTGAGCGTGACGGGAAGACCCTGCCTGTCGCGCACCTCTCCGACGTTCCAGTCCAGCTCGGCGGCGGCTTGGTCGCTGAGCACGATCTCGATGCCCTCTGCGGGGTCGGTGACCCGAGGATACGCGCCCTGCACGAGGCGGCTGCGCTGCTCGAGCCCCGGATCCATGATCAGCCGCACGGCATTGCGCGGCGTCTTCCGATCGCCCTGGAGCTCGATCGCCCGGAAGTCTCCGACGGCACGCGGCGTTCCCAGCACACTGCGCAGGGGCTCGGGCTGGCGATCGCGCTGCGCCTGCAGCGCCGCGAGAGGCTCCGACCAGACGTCCGTCTTCCCCGGACCCCCGCGCTGGAGCCCCGCGATCCAGGACTGCGCCGCCGTGAGAGGGCGGCCGATCTCGGGGATATCACGGATCTGGTGCTGCACCGTGGCGGTGCGTGCCGCGTCGATGAGCGGCGGCACCAGCGCGCCCGCGAGGGTCATGGCGGCGATCGCGAGCACGAGGAAGGCGGACAGCAGGGGCGTCGTGAGCGCGGTGCGCAGCACGACGGCGGGCGTCCCGGGATGGCGCGTCATGCTCCGCTCCCCCACATCACGGGAAGGACGACCGCCACCACGACGAGTCCCGCGGCCGCACCGCCGAGGATGCCGAAGATCGCGACCCCCGTCACCTCGCCGAGGCGCGCGGAACGCTGGCGTCCGGCGCTGAGCCCGAGAGCGCGCAGCGCGGTGCCCTCCTCGCCTCGCCGGGAGCGGTCCGCGGCGACGGCGGCGAGGAACCCGAGCAGCCCCAGCAGCGCCGCGGACGCGGATCCGAGGGTCAGCAGGATCGTGGTCGTCCCGGTGATCGGGGCAGTGCTCACCGCGGCGGCGGTAAGGATCCGCATCGGAGCGCTCGCCCTGGTGCGGACCTCCGCCGCGACCGCCGAGGCGTCCGAGGTCGCGAGCCACAGCTCGTTCGAGGGCAGCCGCCCTGTCCTCGCTGCGGTGGCCTTGCGATCGGCGAGGATCCCTGGGCCCGATCCGATGCCGGCGATCGCCGGGAGGATCGCGACGACCTGCGCCGGCAGCCGCGTGCCCTCCGGCCGCAGCGTGATCGAGAACGTCGTGCCCTTCGCGGCGCCGAGTCGCTGCGCGAGCGCCGTGGTGATCGCCACGGGGACGGAGTCCCCGGCACCGCCGGCGATCGCGGACCGGTCCGCAGCGGGGACCGCCTGGGCGGAGGGATCGACGGCGAGGAACGCCACCGTGTCCGAGCCGACCTCCGCGTCTCGGCTCAGAACCTCGGCGGCGCGCGTGACCGTCGGCATCGCCGCGGCTTCCGTCGCGGTGAGCGGCACAGTGCCCTGTGCTGCGACCGACACCCGCACGTCGAGCCCGAGCGCGGCGCGGACCTCGCCGCGGTCCACGGCCGCGGCGAGCGGGGCCGCGCCGAGCGCCATGGTCACGGATCCCGCCGCCAGCGCCATGCACAGGATCGCGACGGCGACGCTTCCGGCGCGCCGCGCGATCTGGCGCAGAGGCAGGACGGGCATGATCCCCCGGCCGCTGCGGGCCGCACGTTCGGCCACCGCCGCCACAAGCACGGCGAGCACGGGAACGAGCAGTCCGAACGCGAGGAGCGTCACCGCTCCGGCCGCGGAGGCGACGGGATCCGCCGCGCCGCCCTCAGAGATCACGCCGCCCTGCGTGAAGAGCTGCCAGAGCGCGAATGCGGCCAGGGCGGTGACGATGAGGGTCGGCACCAGCAGCGTCGTCATGATGCCCCGGCCGGCGTCCGAGCGGGTCCCGAACGTCGGGGCGGACGCACGTGCCGCGGTGAAGGCGGCGGCCGCCGCCGCGATGAGCACGGTCAGCGCTGCGGCCGCGACCGTGGGGAGGCCTGGGGCGGCGAGCGGGAGCATCACGATCAGGGCGAGGACGGCGCCCGCGCCCGCCGCCGCCGCGGCTTCTCCCGCCCCACCGGCGGCGATCTCGCTCACCGAGGCGCCCCGCGCGCGGACCAGACGCAGCTCCTCGCGGCGCACACCCGCTACGGACGTGAGGATCACGGCGATCGCAATCGCTCCCAGCACGACGATGATCGCCGTGGGCACCGCCATCATGCCGCGGGCGACGCCGACGGCGCGCGCCTGCCGGTCCAGCAGATCGCCGAGCGCGCCGCCGACCGCGGTGCTGGACCGACTGTCGGGGTCGACCTCGGCCGGGAGCTGCGGCAGTCGCGCCAGCCCGGCACGATACGCGCTCAGTCTGTCGGCTGTCAGCGCGGTCGGCACGATGGTCCAGGTCACCGTCGGCGTGGTCCACAGCTGCGCCATGTCGTCGTCGGTGATCAGCACGGGTCCCGCGGCGCCGTCGGAGTCGCCGGACGCCACCGCGGGATCGCCCGCCCAGGCCGGCGCGGCAGGATCCTTCGCCCGCCAGGTCCCGACCACCGTGACCTCGACGACACCTCCCGACGCGTGCGCACCGAGCCGGATCCGATCGCCGATCCGCCAGCCCCGGGTCTCCGCCGCGGCTTTCAGCACGGCCGCCTCGCCGGACCTGGCGGGCCAGGCACCCGCGACGAGTTCACCGCGATCAGTGACGCCTTCGCCGCCGATCGCCTGCACCGCATCGGGGTTGCCCAGGGAGATCTGACTCACGGCCATCCGGGCGACCGAGACCGGGGCGCCCGCGAAGGCCTTCGCGATCGCCGCGCGGACAGCACGGTCCTGCGCCGCAGGATCCCCGGTGCTCAGCGCGGTGACGGTCGCGACGCGCGTTCCGGACTCCGCATGCTCGGCGACCTCCCGCACGCCGTCGTCCACGAGCCGCCCCGACAGGCCGTCGATCCCGCCCACGCCGAGCACGACGAGTCCGGCCGCGAGCAGGACGAGCAGGAGTCGCGCTGCCTGCTGCCGGGCCCGCCTCACCGCAAACGTCATCGTCCTCGCCTGTATCACCGACCACTCCGCGCGCCTGCTCCGGGATCGTTACCGATCCGAACGAAACGCACTTCCCCATCCTGGGGGCACCGACACGGCCGCGCAATGTCCTCTTTGCGACTTCTGTGAATCAGCCCTCGCACGGCCCGCTCAAACGGCGCCGGCCTCGGTCGCGACCGGGGCCGCCACGCCGTTGGCCGCCGCCGGCAGCCGCCGCTCGAGGGCGAACGCGAGCACGCAGATCAGCACCGAGCCCGCCACCATGGCGACGATGAACCACACCTGGCACCCTTCGCCAAGCAGCAGCCCCGCCGCGATCGGCCCGGCGATCGCCCCGCCCTGGAACGCCGCAGCGTTGATCGCGTTGTACCGCCCGCGGCTGCGGTCAGAGGCGAGGTCGTTGCAGATCGCGGGCACCGTGGGCTGCAGCATGGTCTCCCCGAAGGCGAAGACTCCCATGAACAGCAGCACGCCGATGGCCGCGGCGAGCGATTCCGGCAGCAGCCCGGTGAGGCCGAGGAGCACCCAGGAGAACCCCCAGATGAGGGTCATCACCTGCATGACCCTGGTGCGGCGGCGCCCCGTGATGAGCTTCAGGACGGCGAACTGCAGCAGCACGATGACGGCGGTGTTCACCGCGAAGGCGAACCCGATCACCTGCGTCGAGACGCCGGACACCTGCCGCGCGAACGCCGGGAAGCCTCCCTCCATCTGTCCGTAGCCGATGAACACGGCGAGGAACGTCAGCAGGGTGAGCCACAGCACGGCCGGCCTCCGCAGGATCTGCCGGTATCCCTCGGTCTCGGTCTCGTGCTCCGCGGAGGGATCCGCGTGAGTGCGCACATGCCGCAGCGGCCCGAGCAGCAGCGCCATCGGGATGAGCGAGCTGGCCGCGTCGATGAGGAAGATCGCGGTGAACGTCTCCGGCCGGTGCACGTCGATGAAGAAGCCGCCGATGATGCCGCCCACGCCGATGCCGAGGTTGACCAGGGCGAAGTTCACGCCGAAGTACTGCTGACGCAGCTCACCCGAGACGATCGTGGCGATCAGTGCGTTGAAGCCCGGCCAGGAGACGCCGAAGTTCACCCCGATCAGCACGAGCGCGATCGCCGCGACCGCGGGCGACGTCGCGAAGGCGAGGAGCGTGCAGCCCGCGATCATCGCCACGAGGCCCGCGAGCAGCACCCTCCGCGCGCCGTAGCGGTCGATCAGCGTCCCGCCGGGCCCCGTCACGACGAGTCCGGTGATGGCGATCACGCTCATCAGCGCGCCGGAGACGCCCAGGTCGAAGCCGCGCACCTCGTGGAGGTAGATGATCGTGAAGGGCAGGGTCAGTCCACGGCCCAGCGTCTGGATGGCGACGGTGGACAGCAGCCAGCGCCCCGGGGTGGGGAGCGCGGCCCAGAAGGTTCTCATTCCGGTCACCGCACAATTCTGCCGGTGACCACGGACATCCCCCTCCCCTGGCGCTCTCAGCGCGTCGGGCTCGGGGCGACGCGCTCAGCGCACGGCGACGCCGATCCTGGCGAGGGCCTGGGCGAGATCGCCGATCAAGTCCTCCGGATCCTCCAGGCCGATCGAGAGCCGCACGACGTCGGCGCCGGGGCGGGCCTCGGCCGCGACCGGCCGGTGGGTGAGCGCCGCGGGGTGCTGCACGAGCGAGTCGACGCCGCCGAGCGACACCGCGTGGGTGAACAGCCGCACTGATCCGGTGAGGGCCTCCGCGGCCGCGTAGCCGTCGCGCAGTCGCACGGCGATCATCGCACCGCCGCCGCGCATCTGCCGCGGGATGAGACCGCGCTCGTCGCCGATCCCGGGATAGAACACCTCGGCCACGGCAGGGTGCTCGGCGAGCCACGCGACGACGCGCTCCGCGGAGCGCTGCTGCCGCTCCATGCGCACCGGCAGGGTCGCGAGACCGCGGTGCAGCAGGTAGGCGCCGAGCGGGTGCAGCAGCGCCCCCGTGATCGCGCGCACGCGGCGCAGCGCCTGCGCCGTCTCCTCGGAGCACGCGATGACGCCGGCGATCACGTCGCCGTGCCCGCCGATGTACTTGGTCGCGCTGTGCAGCGACATCCGCGCGCCCAGGTCGAGCGGGTTCTGCAGCAGCGGCGTCGCGAACGTGTTGTCCACGAGCACGGGCACGTCCCCCGCCTGCGCGACGACCGCCGCGATGTCGACCATGTCCAGGGTGGGGTTCCCCGGGGTCTCGACGACCACGAGCCCTGTGTCGGCCCGCAGGTGCGCACGCACCTCGTCCTCGGCGCAGAAGGTCGCCTCCGCACCCAGCAGTCCGGAGTCGAGCAGGTGATCCGTGCCTCCGTAGAGCGGGCGCACCGCGACGATGTGGTGCTTGCCGATCGCCGTGGTGTGCGACAGGATCGCCGCCGTCATCGCCGCCATGCCGCTCGAGAACGCGACGGCGGCCTCGGCGTGCTCCAGCTCGGCGAGGCCCTCCTCGAACCGGGCGACCGTCGGGTTCCACAGCCGGGCGTACACGTTGCCGCCGTCCGGCAGCGGGTGTCCGCCGGTCGCCATCGACTCGTAGGAGTCGCCCCCGTGCAGGATGTCGGGCAGCGGGTTGGTCGAGGAGAGGTCGATCGGCGCGGCGTGCACGCCGAGGGCCGCGAGGTCGGCCCGGCCGGCGTGCACCGCCACGGTCTCGGGTCGCAGGGGCGTCTCGCGCAGGGAATCGTCGTCGATCATGGTCTCAGGATCCGTCTGTGCGCAGGGATTCGCCAGATCCTTTGCTGTGCAGAAGCCTCGGGAGTGCCAAGGTTGTTCTAAACACAACATCCGGACGTCCTGAGGAGCGGATCTTGATCGCAGCACAGCATGGGGTCGACGCGCTCGACCTGCGCATCCTCATGGCGCTCTCCGCGCAGCCCGACGTCCCGGTCAAGCAGCTCGCCGCGGCGCTGGGGATCCCCGCCTCGACGTGCGCGTTCCGGCTCCGCTCCCTCCGCTCGCGCGGAGTGATCCAGGGGCTGCGGCTGCAGCTCGATCCTGCCGCGCTCGGCCGCCCCGTGCAGGCCGTGATCCGCGTGCGGCTGGGCAACCACAGCAAGACCGGCGTGGAAGCGCTGTTCGATGCGCTCGAGGCGACGGAGGGCGTGCTGCAGGTCTTCCACATCGCGGGCGCCGACGACTTCCTCGTGCATGTCGCCGTCGCCGACGCCGCGGCTCTCCGCGACATCGTCCTCGAGCGCATCACGGTGCACGATGTGGTTCGGGCCACAGAGACGCAGCTCGTGTTCGAGCGGCGTGACGGCGCGGGCGTCGCCGCCCCACGCTGACGGGCCGGCGGAAGGCATGGCGACTGTACAACACCGCCGAGGTTCGGCACTCTGAAGGTGTGGTGCCGCACCACCGCACGGATCCGGAGCGAACCGTGCGCTCATCGCAGAGAGAGCCGCGCATGACCGCCTCCGACAACGCCCCTGCCGGCGCCGTCCCCCCGGCGCCGGCACCGGGTGATACGCCGCGCTGGATCCGCGCGGTGCTGACGTATCTGCTCCGCAATCCGTTCAGCGCGATGCTCGCCGTGGTCGTGTTGGCCGCGGGCTTCGTCACCGGGACGTTCCTCGGTCGATTCCCGCAGGAGTTCGCCGCGTCCGTGAGCACGACGATCGAAGACGGCGACTGGTGGACCCCGCTCACCGCGTTGCTGTTCGGGGACTCGGTGATCGGCGGCGTGCTCGCGATCGCCCTCATCCTCACCGCCGGCGCGTATGCGGAGCGCAAGCTCGGCAGCGTCCGCGCCGCGTGGACCTTCTTCCTGACCGGAATACTCGCGATGGTCATCGGCCTGAGCGCGCAGGGGCTGCTCGTCTCCTGGGGTTCGCAATGGGGCCTGCTCGCGAGCTACGACGCGGTGGCGGATCCGACGATCGGCACGGTCGGCATGCTGATGGCGGCGAGCTCGATGGCCCCCGCGCTGTGGCAGCGCCGCATCCGCGTCATCGGCTTCACCCTGCTGGTGATGTTCGCGCTCTACGCCGCGGACAGCGACAGCGTGTTCCGGCTCATCTCCGGCGTGCTCGGCCTGCTGCTCGGCCTCCTCCTGGCGCGCGGCACGGTGCGGGCGACGTGGCACCGCAGCTCTCATCGCGAGGTGCGCACCCTGGTCGCGGCGATCGTAGCCGCGACCGGACTCGGGCCGTTCATCGTGCTCATCTCCGGTGCCTGGTACGCACCCCTCGGGCTCGTGGTCTCGGGCTTCTCCCCGATCGAGGCGGAGTCGATGCCCGCGACCTGCGTGCAGGACTTCACCGCCGACTGCGTGCGGCAGGCCGACGCGATCCTGAACTCGGGTCCGGGCCCGTTCCTGGTGAGCCTCGTCCCACTGGTGCTCACTCTTCTCGCCGCCTGGGGGCTTCGCACCGGCCGCCGGGCCGCGTGGATCATGGCGCTGGTGGTCAACGCCGTGATCGCCCTGCTGACCGCCGTGTCGGTCGGCATCAACGATCTGCTCGACGACAAGATCCGCGGCGCCCTGCTCATCGAGGACGGGATCGCGATGATCCTGGCCGTGCTCGTACCGATCGGCGTGATCGCCCTGCTGCTGTTCACCCGGCGGCACTTCCGGGTCGCCGCGCCGCGGGCCGCCGTGCGGCGCTTCACGCTCACCGTCGTCGGCGCGTTCGTCGTCTTCGCCGGGATCTACCTGGTCATCGGGCTGATCGACGGCGACAACTACCTGGACGGTCAGCCGTCCCTCGGCGAACTGCTGGCCGACCTGGTGCGACCGTTCGTCTCCAGCGGCCTGCTGCCCGCCATCGCGGATGCGGGGATCCCGGTCGACGGCGCCGCCCTGTTCGTCTACCAGTGGGTCGGCGTGCCGTTCTGGATCGTGTTCATCTTCGCGGCCGTGCGGCTGTTCCGCGCCACCCAGGTCGACCGGCATGTGATCGAGGAGGCCCGCTTCCGTGCGCTTCTGCGTGAGGGCGGCGGTGGCACCCTCGGGTTCATGGGCACCTGGGCCGGCAACAGCTACTGGTTCACGGCGGACGGCGAGGGGGCGGTCGCCTACCGCGTCATCCGCAAGGTCGCCCTGACGATGTCGGATCCGGTCTGCGCCGAAGGCCGAGAGCAGGAGACCATCGAGGCGTTCATCGCCTACTGCGAGGCCCAGGGCTGGTCGGCCTGCTTCTACAGCTTCCACGAGCGCTTCCTACCGGTCTTCCAGTCCTTCGGATGGCAGCACATGTCCGTGGGCGAGGAGACCGTGATCGATCTGGCCGGGTTCGAGCTGACGGGCAAGGCGTGGCAGAAGGTGCGTCAGCCCCTGAATCGCGGCGAACGCGAGGGCATCACCACGCTCTGGTCGACGTGGCATGACCTGCCGACCCGCTACTCGAGGGAGATCACCGCGGTCAGCGAGGAGTGGGTCGCGAACAAGAAGCTCCCCGAAATGGGCTTCACGCTCGGCGGGATGGAGGAGCTGAAGGATCCGGATGTCGGGATCTTCCTCGCGATCAACAAGGACGACAAGATCGAGGCCACGACCAGCTGGCTGCCGAGCTGGACCGACGGCAGGATCACCGGCTGGACCATCGACTTCATGCGCCGCGGCGACGGATCCATGCCCGGCATCATGGAGTTCGTCATCGCCTCCGCGGCCCTGCGCATGAAGGAGCAGGGCGTCCAGGTGCTCAGCCTGTCGGGCGCGCCGCTCGCGACCAAGCCCGGCGAAGAGCCCGCGGAACCGGGGATCATGGACCGCCTGCTCGGCTGGCTCGGAGAGATGCTGGAACCGGCCTACGGGTTCACCTCGCTGTTCCGGTTCAAGAGCAAGTTCAACCCGCGCTACGAGACCATCTACATGGCCTACGCAGACCCCGCCCAGCTCGCGAACATCGGCATGGCCATCGGCAGCGCCTACCTGCCCGAGACGACGCCGAAGGAGTACCTGGCGCTCGTGCAGACCATCACCAACCGCGGGAGCGACCGCTGAGGACCTGCGGATCGCGCCACGCCGGGACCGCGTTTCGCGGCCAATGTATGGAACTCTCAGGAACGATCCGTATTATTACGGAGTTGTAACACCACTCCGTTCCCCCGATGACGGAGAAGTCACACCCTCTCCGCTGCCCGAGGAGCACATCATCAGTTCGCGAGCCCCCGAAACCGCGCACACCTCTGCCCGCACGTCAGAATCCCCGTCCGCGACCGCCGGCACCGCCGCACCCCGTTCGCGACGGGAGATGAGGGAACAGGCCGCCGCACAGTCGTCCGCCTCCGCGCAGCCCTCGGTTCCCGCCGCCTTCTCGCGCACCCCCGCAGAGCCTGCCACCTCGTCGCTGTTCTCCCCCACGACCGCTCAGACGCGCATCCCCGCGCCTCCGCAGGCCTCACGGCCGGCGACCCGCTCCGCAGCCCCCGAGCAGCTGCCTGCGCACGTCGTCCCGGCCGGCAAGCGCCCCCGGCGTGGAGGCAAGAACCTCACCCGCAGTACGGGCGCCGCCCTCGCGATCTCCGCACTCGTGGTCGGCACGGCGCTTCCCGCCCTCGGGATGGCGCGCGCGAGCGACGCCAAGCCCGCGACCAGTGCGGCAGCAGACATCCGCGCCCAGTCGTTCACCGCCGCCAACGGCGTGCTCCCCGACGTCCAGGTGCACGGCACCTTCACCGCCACCACGCCCTCCGAGCTCAGCGCGATGCAGGCCGCGACGGCCGCCGCCGAGCGCTCCGGCGTCGCCTCGATCGCCAAGCCCGGCCAGGTCATCTACCCGATGGCAGCGGGCTCGTACACGCTGACGGATGGTTTCGGCGCCGCGCGCACCGGCCGCAGCCACATGGGCCAGGATTTCGCCGCGCCCATCGGCACCCCGATCTACGCGGCCGCCGACGGCTGCGTCACCCTCTCCTCGGAGAGCTACCAGGGCTACGGCGTCACGGTCGAGATCGCCCACACGGCGCTCAGCGGCAGCAACGCCGTCTCGACGCTGTACGGGCACATGACCTACGGCAGCCGCGCGGTCCAGGCCGGTGAATGCGTCACCGCCGGTCAGTACATCGGCCGGGTCGGCGACACCGGCTGGACGGTCGGCTCCTGTCTGCACTTCGAGGTGCACATCAACGACAGCGCCATCGACCCGCTCGCCTGGCTCGAGTCCAACGTCTTCTGATCCGACGTCGGATCACGACGAGGCCCCGGCTCCGGCGGGGGCCTCGTCGCGTTTCCGGCCCCCGGTCCGTGGTGGGGATGCGGATCCGTACCGCCGCTGATCGCCGATCATGGCGGACGACCCGTCCGACCGTCCGCCGGAGAGGCGCGCTCAGCCCAGACGCGCAATCCCGTCTTCCCCTGCGACACCAGGATCATGCCGCGCTGATCCGTGCGCAAGATCGTCGCGCGCAGCGCCCTCAGCATCTCCAGCGTCGGAGCGCGCGGGTGTCCGTAGTCGTTCCCGGCGCCCACGGAGATCAGGGCGAGCGCAGGGTGCAAGTCCGTGTAGAGCTGCGGATCCTGATCGGCGCTGCCGTGATGGGCGACCTTGACGACGCTCTCATCGTGCGGACGCGCGAGCCGTCGGAGCGCGCCCTGCGCAGTGGCTGAGAGGTCCGCCAGGAACAGGCTCCGCGGAACGCCTCCGCCCTCGACCTGCAGGATCACACCCGTGTCGTTCCCCGGCGGGAACGCCTTCTCGCCACGGCGGGGCCAGAGCACGCGCCAGTCCGCTTCTCCCAAGCGCCCCGCCATCCCCGCCGCCGCTGGGATGACGTCCGCTCCCCCGGCTTCGAGCCGATCGAGCCGGCTCTGATGCGCAGGAGTGTCCACTGGCCCGTGCAGCACGACGTCGGACCGCCCGACGACCACGTCGGAGCCCCCGGCATGGTCCCGGTCGAAATGGGTCAGCACCAGCAAGTCGATCCGCGCGATCCTCAGCCCGTCGAGGCAGCGCCGCAGCGGCTCCGGCTCCGGCCCGGTGTCGATGAGCATCGTGCGGCCGGCCGAGCGCACCAATGCAGCGTCGCCCTGCCCGACGTCGCACTGGGCGATCGCCCAGTCCGCCGGGCGCTGCAGGAGCGCGACCGGACCGGCGACGATGCCCCAGCCCGCCCCCGCGCCGACCACGACCGCGAGAACCCCGCCGACGATGACGCGCCAGGGAGCGCGAAGCGGGTGGCGCGGCGCGATCGCCCAGAACACTGCAGCGCTGAGCGCCGCCACCACGAGCGTTGTGCCGATGCCGGCCGGCGCCTCGATCGTAGCCATCGGCAGCGCCGAGGTCGTCACCGCGGTCTGCGCGATCCACGCCGACGGAAGCCAGGCTGCGGCCGCGAACAGGTCGGCGAGCGGCGGGAGCGGCATGGCGAGGCAGGCGAGCAGACCGAGCACGGTCGCGATCGGCGACGCTGGTGCGGCCAGCAGGTTCGCCAGCACGGAGATCAGGGACTGCTGTGCGGCGAACAACGCGATGATCGGGCCGCAGGCGAGTTGTGCCGACAACGGCACCGCGATCGCGAGGGCGACAGGCCGCGGCAGCCGGCGCGCGAGCCCCCGCGCCAGTGGCGGCGCGAGCACGATGAGACCGGCTGTGGCCGCGGCCGACAGCGCGAACCCGGGAGTGGCCGCGAGATGCGGATCGACGAGCAGGATCACCGTGACCGCGAGCAGCAGGACCGAGAGACCCGCCCGCGGGCGCCCGAGCAGCAACGCGGTCAGGGCGACTCCGACCATGGCTGCCGCCCTGATGACGCTGGGCTGCGGCGTGACCAGCACCACGAACCCGGCGAGAGCCACCACCGCGACGGCGATGCGGAGCACCCTGCCGCCGCCGCACAGAGCCACGATCCCAAACGCCGCCGCGGCCACGAGCGCGAGGTTACTGCCGGACACGGCGGTCAGATGCGAGAGTCCGCTGGCCTTCATCGCGGCATCGAGTTCGTCGCTCACGGCTCGCACATCGCCGACCGCGAGCCCAGGAAGAAGCTCTGACCCGGGTTCGGGCAGACGTCCGGCGCGCTCGATGAACGCCGCACGCACGTCGCCGGCGAGCCGCTCGACCGGGCCGCCGCGCGACAGCTGCACCGCCGCCCCGTTCGAGAACAGCACGAGGGCCGCCCGCTCTCCCGGATCCGTGCGTTTCGCCTGCGCCATGAATCGCAGCACCGTTCCTGGGCCCAGGGTGGCGGATCCGGCGTCGGGCGGGATCCCAATGCGCACCGGCACCCGCAGCGGAGCGGGCTGATCCCCCGGACCGAGCCGGAACGCATCTGCATCGGCCCAGAGCCGGCCGTCGGCGCCGAGTGAGGGAAGCGACCGCACGCTCACCTCGGCGGTCACCACGTGCCCTGCCAGCGAGGCGGCCTGTACTCGGGCGGGTGTCGCGGCCGCCGCAGCACCGGCGATCGCCGCGGCGACGGTCAGGCAGACGATCGAGAGAGGCCCGGCGCGGGCGACCGCGGTGCGGATCCGTAATCGGCACACGATGAGCAGGATCCCGACCCCCGCCACCGAGAAAGCGATCACCGTCACGGCCGCCCAGGGCAGGAACGAGACCAGGAGCGAGACCGTCCACGCGGTGGCAGCGACAGGCACCATGCGCACGTCGCGCAGCCGTCCTCGCGGAGCCCGCGGATCCGGCGCGGTCATACCCGCACCAGGTCGCGGATCCCCGCCAGCATCTTCTCGCCGATGCCGGAGACGCCGAGGAGGTCGTCCACACTCGTGAAGCGCCCGTTGGCGGTGCGCCAGTCGATGATGCGCTGGGCGAGCGCGGGGCCGATCCGGGGCAACTGGTCGAGGGCGGCGACGTCGGCCGTGTTGAGGTCGACGAGTCCGCCCGCCGCTCCCCCGCCCGCCGCACCGGATCCTCCCGCCGCCGCGCCCGATGCAGCGCCTGCCGCGCCTGCCGCGCCGATCGCCGGCACCAGGATCTGCTCTCCGTCGGCGACCGTGCGGGCGAGGTTCACCGCGGCCAGGTCGGCTGTCGGCAGCGTGCCTCCGGCCGCCGCCAGCGCCTCGGCGACCCTCGCGCCGTCATCGAGCACGTAGAGGCCCGGCTTCGACACCTCCCCGAGCACGTGGGCGTAGACCGCACCCGCGGAGACAGCGGTGCCGCTCGCGCGCGGCGATGGCGACACCGTGATCTCCTCCGGCACCGTCGCCCGGCCGAGCAGGCCGATGCCCACCGTGACCGAGACCGCCACGAGCCCGACCACCACGGCCGCGCCGAGTCCCAGGCGAAACCGCCGTGGTGCGCGCACCACGAGCGTCGGGCCTGCCTCCTCCGTCTCCGCTTGCTCACTCACACGCCGACGCTATGCGCGCGCGATCGCCACCGGAGACGACTTCACGCAACAGGTGCGGATCCCGCGCAATACGGGCGCTGTGGAGGACGAGTACGACGCTCCGCCAGCGTTTCGAAGGACGCAAGACGGGCGGCGTAGGAGGAACTCGGATCCTCAACGGAGACCATCGATCGAGCACGCCCATGCCTGTTCACGTACAGAGGGCTGATCTACCCAGCGAAGGCCGCCTGCAGCGCGCCGAGATCGGTTTCGGAAAACGCTGCCGCGGGAAGGACCACGACGAACGAGCCGCCTCTGCGCTTCAAAACAACAGTGCCGCCCACGATTAGCACTCCGGCCAGCAACGCGAAGGAAGTCTCGCCGCGGCTCAGCGCCGTCCACGTGCGCAGCACGTCGCCGTCGACCTCTGCCACCACGCGCGAGCCCACCGGATACTGCGCCCACACGACGCGAGAAGCGGACCTCCGCGTGATCACGACGAAAACGACGATCAACAGGATCGACCCGACCAAAGCCAGGATCAGCGGCTGCCAGGTGGCCGACGAGAACATCAGCCCGGTCCACACCCGCAGGAGCGGTCCGAGAACGAGAACCACCAGCGCGGACGGGCGGCTGAGCACGAATCGCGCGATGTCGTCCACATGCCGTTTGATCTCGGCATCGTCCATGACGACACCGCCAATGCTCGGTTCAGTAATCACTGATCCCCCCAAGGATCAGGAGCAAGGTTGCTCGCTTACTCTTCAAAGCCGCTAACTCTACGGTTCCGGCCTCTCCACCGAGGCATTGCCGACAGCGCCTATCCAGCACCAGCACGGTGTGTTTCCCCGGAGCCGCACCGCTGCCACCTCATACTTACCAGTTACGCTAGGCGCAAATCTGATATTGCGGGCCATGATTCGGGGAGATTTTCGTACCAAGTTTGTTCAAGCCCGATAAGCCGCCCCGCCTTCACCCAGACGAGCACCTCGCCCGATAGCTTGCCCGCTCGATAGACAAGAAACCTACCAGGGATAGGGCCGTCTGGCAGATCGATGATGGGAGCCGGCGCGGGTACGTTAACGTCAATCATTGTGCTGGAGTACTTCTCAACGATTGCCAAGTTGGCCTGTACTTCAAGGCTCTTTGACGCGTCGCCTAACTGTGAGCTTACATACGCAACGAGAGCCACAATATCGTGATCCAGGTGCCTTGCGCTATTTTCGGAATTCATGGGATAAATGCGGTTCCAATCCGAGGCACTCCGTCGATAACTGCTCCCCTAATTGTAACAGCATGTCCGCCGATGGAACGAATGACTTCGAATGCCCCATCGGCAGGGAGATTCTTTCCCAAGCTGCGCACCATTTGTTCAAGAAGTGCTTCACGGCCACCAAACGCGTATGTCAGTGAGTCAAAATTGTGCTTGGATGCGAATATGTGGTCAAGCTTATCTGGCCTCAGCGCATCTTGAAGCGTCTTCTGTTCCACCGAGCTGAGGCCTCCACCGACCTTGCTCTCCGCCGGTCGAACCGCCGAAGCTATGAGACGCCTGGCAGTTTCACCGCTGAACATAGGGGGCGCGACGGAAGGCGACCAAGCCGAATCGGCATATTTCCGCCTTGGTGCAAAAAAATCTCCAAGGTCGATCAAGAGTCGATAACACCGCGTAATGGATCAGCCGTTTTCGACTCTGATCTGCTGACCAGATCCGGCTCACCATTCCGTCGCACCAGCCGCACAGGCCTGCGGCACGGAGCCGCCGCCGCACCGAGCGTTACGCTGGCCTCATCCCACGATCGACCCGGAGCCGCCATGCGCCTGCACGATTTCTTCCCACCCGACACCGCTGCGGCCCGCGGGGCCCACGAGCTCGTCATCCGGTTCCAGTCCGCCGCCCTGGTCAATCACGTGCTGCGCAGCTGGCTGTGGGCGGAGGCCTTCGCGATCGTGGAGGGACACCGCGGGATCGACCATGAACTGCTCTACACCGGAGCCGTGCTGCATGACATCGGGCTCGCGCCGGCGTATGACAACCACGTGCTCGGCTACGAGGAGGCGGGCGGCTTCGTGGGCGAAGCGCTGACGGCAGGGGCCGGATGGTCCGTGGAGCGGCAGCGCCGCGTCAACGAGATCATCGTGCGGCACAACTGGCCGTCAGTGGATCCCGCGCAAGACGTCGAGGGATACCTGCTCGAGACGTCGACCGGTCTCGACATCTCCGGACGCCGGGATGAGGAGATCCCCCTGGAGTTCCGTCGCGAGGTGCTGGCGGCGTACCCCCGGCTCGGCCTCGCCGCCGAGTTCGGCGACTGCGTGCAGCAGCAGGCGGAGCGCAAGCCGTACAGCCAGGCGCGCCGTCTCGTCGAGGGCGGAATCGTCGGCAAGCTCGCGGACAACCCCCTCGAGCGGATCTGACCGGATCCGGATTTCCGCCCGCGGCGCGCCCCGCGGAGAAAGCCGGATCAGCGGCCGAGCACCGCGCGCAGCGCGTCGGCGTAGTGCGGAGCGATCTTGTCGTGCCCCGCGGGTGCCAGGTGCACGTTGTCGGCCTGCGGTGCGGCGTAGTCGCTGACCCACCCCGCGACCGAGATCGCGTGCACGCCGAGTTGCCGCGCCCGCTCGGTCACCGCCGCGTCCATCGCCCGGCGAGCAGCGTGAGCGGCATCGCTGCGACTCATCACGCCGTCCACCACGATCGCGGCATTCGGGTAGGCCTGACGCAGCATCCCGATCAGCTGCTCCTCGGCGGCCGTCACGTCAGAGGCAGCGCGTTTCTGCGCCGCGTCATTGCCTCCGAGGGTGACGATCACGACGCCAGGATCCCCCTCCGGAAGAAGCAGACTGTTGCGCGACGCGCTCTCGGTGAAGCCGGTCCCCAGCCCGCTGATCGGCGCGAGATATCCCGACCCGCCGTACCCGAACTCCACGATGTTCGAGAACCCCGCGCCCCGCGCGCCCTGCTCGATCCAGGAGTTGCCGCTGCACTGCGAATCGCACAGGAGCACGGCCGTCGAAGCGTCGACAGGCGTCGACGGCACGGTGAGCAGGCGCCCCTCGCGCAGCACGGTCTGCGCCTTCTCCCAGTCCTGGTGCACCCCGCGCTCGTCGGTCCGCGAGTCCTTCGTCGGCCACCCGAACCGGGCAGGATCCGCCACCCAGATCGCGAAGTTCGCGGCGTCGAGGCGGAACACCCCCGCCCCCTCGTGCCACAGCAGCGCACCCCCGGCGAACGCCTGATAGCGTCCCCCCGCGACGTCGACCTTCTCCCCCGTCGGCAGCCCCAGCTCGCCCTCGGGACCGCCCAGCTCGTCGTAGCGCTCCTGGATGACGCCGGCAGTGGTGGCGCGGATCGCCCCGTCCGTGTCGGAGCGGTACAGCACACCGCCCTGGAAGGGCTGCATCGAGCCGTTCTCGAGCCGCGACGCCTCCGCCGTGGGCAAGCCGAGCGAGCCGTCCGCTCCGCCGCGGTCATGGTAAGCGGCGAGGAACGGCGCCTGCACCGACGCGGCTCCGGTGTCACCGGACCACCACACCTCGCCCCCGTCGAACTGCTGCACGAGACGATCGCCGACCGCGCGCTGCGTGCCCTTCGGGTATCCGAGCGGCCCGTACGCCCCTCCGGCGCGACGGTGGGCGGCCGCGATATCCGAGATCGTGGGCACGGGCGCGCCATCGCGCAGGTAGATCACGCCGTTGACGAACTCCTGCATCGGCATGCCGCGCCTGTCCTTGTGCTCGGGGCCCTTCGGGAACCCGAGGCCGCGGCGCTCTTCCGCGAAGCGCAGCCAGGACTGCCAGAAGACTCCGCGCACGAGCGCCGCGACGTCGTCCTCGTTCGCGAAGATGCCCGCGCGCTGGAACGCCTGCCATGGCCGGTCGGCGGGTCCGCTCTGCTCCGCGATCGGCAGGCCCAGAGCCGCCACGCCACCGAGCTCGTCGAACGTCTCGCCGACCGCGCCGCCGCGCACGATGTGCGCGTCGCCCTTGACTGCGGCGTAGATGGTGCCCCCGCGGTAGTCCTGCCGGCACACCCCCTGCGCGCACGTCTCACGATTCCACGCGGCACCCAGCTCATCGCTGTGCGTGTGCCAGAGCACGCCGATCGCGCTGGTGTCGCTGATGGGGCGCGGCAGCTGCCAGACCAGCAGCAGCCCCCCGCCCGCGACCAGCGCGATGATCACCGCCGTGCCGAGCACGCGCCTCATCACCCGGAGGGCGCGCGCTCCTTTCCCCCCGGAGCGCAATGGAGATTCAGCCCTTGACGGCGAAGTTCACGATCTTCGGAGCCCGGACGATGACGCGCACGATCTCCTTGCCGTCGAGTGCGCGCTGCACCTTCTCGTCCGCGCGGGCCAGCGCCTCGAGATCCGCGTCGCCGATCTTGGCGGGCACCTCGAGCGTGGTGCGGACCTTGCCGTTGACCTGCACGGCGCAGGTCGCGGTGTCCTCGACGAGCAGCAGCGGATCGGCCTGACGCCAGGTGACGAGTCCCACGGACGGCTCGTGTCCGAGGATCTCCCACATCTCCTCCGCCGTGTGCGGAGCGACGAGGTCGAGCATGACGGCCACGGTCTCCGCGGCCTCGCGCACAGCGGGGTCGGCAGGGCCGGATCCGGCGTCGATCGTCTTACGGATCGCGTTCACCAGCTCCATCAGACGCGCGACCAGCACGTTGAACTTGGTCTGCTCCACGAGCGCGGGTGCGTCGGCCAGCAGGTGGTGGGTGATCCGGCGCAGCGCCGCATCGCCTCCGTCGAAGACGACGTCGACGGCGCTCGAGACGTCCTGCGCCGCGCGCAGCGCACGGGCCAGGAACTTCTGCGCCCCCGTCGTCGAGACATCCTTCCAGTCCTTGTCATCCTCCACGGGGCCGGCGAAGGCCAGGGCGACGCGCAGCGCGTCGGCGCCGTAGGCGTCGAGCTCCTCCTGGAAGAGCACCAGGTTGCCCTTGCTCTTCGACATCTTCGCGCCGTCGAGGATCACCATGCCCTGGTTGATGAGGCTGGAGAACGGCTCGGTGAAGTCGATCAGGCCCATGTCGAACAGGATCTTGGTGATGAACCGCGCGTACAGCAGGTGCAGGATCGCGTGCTCGACACCGCCGATGTACGAGTCGATGGGCGCCCAGCGGCGGGCCTCGTCCACGTCGAAGGCCACGGTGTCGCTGTTCGGCGACAGGAAGCGCAGGTAGTACCAGGAGCTGTCCACGAAGGTGTCCATGGTGTCCGGGTCGCGCAGCGCCGGCTCGCCGGTGCCGGGCACGGTCGTCTGCACCCAGCTGGTCGCCGCTCCCAGCGGCGAGGATCCCTTCGGCGACAGGTCCAGGCCCTCGATGCTCGGCAGGCGCACGGGCAGTTGCTCCTCCGGCACCGGCACGATCTCGCCGTCCTGCGTGTGCAGCATCGGGATGGGCGTGCCCCAGAACCGCTGGCGCGAGATCAGCCAGTCCCGCAGGCGGTAGTTCTTCGCGGCACGGCCGGTGCCGGCCGCCTCCAGCTGCTCGATCGCGCGGGCGATCGCATTGCGCTTGGAGAGGCCGTTCAGCTCGCCGGAGTTGATCATGCGTCCGTCGCCGGTCAGCGCGACGCCGGTCTTCGCCGGGTGCTGGTCGTCGAGCGATTCCAGGGGCTCGATCGGGACGCCGTCCTCGTCGACCTCGATCACGGGCAGCGCGCCGGTGATCGGAGCGGTCGTGTCCACCACGACCTTCACGGGCAGGTCGAACGCGCGGGCGAAGTCGAGATCGCGCTGGTCGTGCGCGGGCACGGCCATGACCGCGCCGTGGCCGTAGTCGGCCAGCACGTAGTCGGCGGCCCAGATCGGCAGCCGCTCGCCGTTCACGGGGTTGATCGCGAAGCGGTCCAGGAACACACCGGTCTTCGGGCGGTCGGCGGACTGACGGTCGATCTCGCTCGTCTTCTGCACCTGGGTCAGGTAGTCCTGGAAGCGCATCCGCACGTCCTCGGACGACCCCGCGGCCAGCTCGGACGCCAGATCGGAGTCGGGCGCAACGACCATGAAGGTCGCGCCGTGCAGCGTGTCGGGGCGCGTGGAGAACACGGTCACGACGCCCTCGCGGCCCTCGATCGCGAAGTCCACGTCGGCGCCGATCGAGCGGCCGATCCAGTTGCGCTGCATCTGCAGCACCTTGTGCGGCCAGAAGCCTTCGAGCTGGTTCAGATCGTCCAGCAGGCGGTCGGCGTAGTCGGTGATCCGGAAGTACCACTGGGTCAGGTTCTTCTTGACGACCTCGGCACCGCAGCGCTCGCAGCGCCCGTCGACCACCTGCTCGTTCGCGAGCACCGTCTGGTCGTTCGGGCACCAGTTCACCGGGCTCTTCTTGCGGTAGGCCAGGCCCCGCTCGTACAGCTTCAGGAACAGCCACTGGTTCCAGCGGTAGTACTCCTCGTCGGAGGTGTGCAGCACACGGCTCCAGTCGAAGGAGACGCCGTAGGCCTGGAAGCCCGCCTTCTGCTGGGCGATGTTCTGGTACGTCCACTCGCGCGGATCCGCTCCGCGACGGATGGCCGCGTTCTCGGCGGGCAGCCCGAAGGAGTCCCAGCCGATCGGGTTCAGCACGTTGTGTCCGCGGTGACGCCAGAAGCGCGCCACGATGTCGGAGTAGAGGTAGTTCTCGGCGTGCCCCATGTGCAGATCGCCCGACGGGTACGGGAACATCGCCAGCACGTACTTGCGGGGGCGCACGTCCTCGGCGCCACCGGCCTGGAAGGTCTCGTTCTCGGCCCAGTACCTCTGCCACTTCTCCTGAAGCCGCTGTGCCTGGCGCGCCTGAAGCTCGTGCACCGGCAGCGACTCGTCGATCGACGGGGATGCGGTGTGGGACGGGTTCTCAGACAACGCGACGACCATTCTCTGCAGCAGGGGAAAAGAATGCCCCGAACAGGGCAACCTCCAGATTATCCCAGCCCACGCGGACCGGCGTTCCGCGCCGGAGCCTGCGTCCGCGCGCGGACATGAAAGACTAGAGGCGCTATGCCCTCGTCCTCAGCCCGACCGGAGCGGATCCACTGGTTCGCCCGCCTGGAGCACCGCTTCCACGCGTGGCGCGAGCGGCGCGCCCGCAAACGCGGCCGCACCGCGAGCATCGTGCCCTTCCCGGGCTACGGCGGCGCGGGCTGGATCCGGGTCGTCGGCCGGGTCCTGATCCTGCCGAAGACCCGCCGCGGCGGCAAGGACGCGAGCGTCCGAGGCTGGCGCAGCTTCGTCGGCATCCCGGTGAGCTTCGCGACCGTCACGATCACCGTCGCGGGCCGCACGCACGAGGTCGCAGCGGATCGCGGCGGCGTCGTCGACTGCCGCATCGACGCAGACCTCGCCCCGGGATGGCAGCAGGTGACGATGGCCGTCGAAGGCCAGGACCCGATCCCCGCGCGGGTGTTCGTCGTCGCCGACGACGTCCGCTTCGGGGTCATCTCCGATGTCGACGATACGGTCATGGTGACGGCCCTACCGCGCCCGCTGATCGCCGCGTGGAACTCGTTCGTCGTCGACGAGCATGCGCGCACCCCGGTCCCCGGCATGGCGGTGCTGCTCGAGCGACTCATGCGGGACAACCCCGGCTCGCCGATGATCTACCTCTCCACGGGCGCCTGGAACGTGGCTCCGACGCTCAACCGCTTCCTCTCCCGGCATCTCTTCCCCGCCGGGTCCATGCTGCTCACCGACTGGGGCCCCACGCACGAGCGCTGGTTCCGCAGCGGACGAGAGCACAAGCTGCGGAACCTCTCCCGGCTCGCGGAGGAGTTCCCGCACATGCGGTGGCTGCTGATCGGCGACGACGGGCAGCACGACGAGGCCATCTACGGGCAGTTCCTCATCGATCACCCCGAGAACGTCGCCGCGGTCGCGATCCGTCGCCTGCTCCCCGCGGAAGGCGTGCTCGCCGGCCGTCGCGCCGCGGCTCGTGCCGACGGCGACGGCGCCGATGCCGAGGCACGCGACGAGGATCTCGCGCCATGGGTGAGCGCGGAGGACGGCGCAGGCATCCTCGACGAGCTCATCGACGCCGGCGTCGTGCGCTCGGAGCCATGAGCGGCCCAGCCGGCGCGCCGGCCCTTGCTCTCGCCTCGGCGCCGGGCTCTGCCGCGACGGCGGCCCCTCGCACGCGCCTGGATCGCGCAACCTGGTCCGCTCGCGCGGAGGCGCACGCGGAGCGCGCCGACGCGCTGACCGCGGAGCACCGCGCCCGCCAGGCCCGCTGCGAGAAGCACCCGGTGCACGATTTCCTGTTCACGTACTACGGCTACAAGCCGGGCCAGCTGCGCCGCTGGCATCCCGGGGCGGGAGTGGCGCTCGAGGACGCCGCGGAGCGGGCGGACTGGCGCTGGTACTCCCCCGCGCCGGATCCCGACGTCACATCATCCGGATCCGGATCCGATGCCGTCATGCCCGACGCGGACGCCTTCGCGGCCGACAAGCCGGAGCTCGCGCGCCTCGTGCACGCGATGCTGGTACGCACGGCCGCGCGTCCCGGGCAGTTCGGCTGCTTCGGCCTGCACGAGTGGGCGATGGTGTACCGCACGCCGGAGCACCGGCACGCGGTGCCGCTGCGGCTGGGGCAGGCGGGCACCGACGCGGTGGTGGAGCATGGCGAGCTGCGCTGCACGCACATCGACGCGTTCCGTTTCTTCACACCGGAGGCGGTGCCGCGCAACCGGCTCGTCCCGACCCGCGAGACGCAGCCCCTCCTCGAGCAGCCCGGTTGCCTGCATGCGGGCATGGACGTCTACAAGTGGGCGATGAAGCTGGGACCGCTCGTCCCCGGCGAGATCCTGCTCGACGCGTTCGAGCTGGCCCGCGACATCCGCGTCCTGGACATGGAGGCGGCCCCCTACGATCTCTCCGACTGGGGCGTCGTCCCGGTGCGGATCGAGACCGCGGAGGGCAAGGCGGAGTACGTGCGCCGTCAGCGCGAGTTCGCCGAGCGCGGCAACATCTTGCGCGCCCGGATCCTCGAGGGCTGGCGGGGCACGGCGCGCTGACGCGCGGAGCCGCGACTGCTCAGTGCCGACGGGCGGCGACGTCCAGCCGGAGCGCGACCACCCGGGACGCCGCCTCGCGGAGCCGATCGGCGGGAAGAGCGCCGCTGCGGACCGCGGCGACCAGCCCGTCGGCGATCTTCTGCGCCGTGTCGGGCCCCGCACCGTCGAGGGCGAGCACGAGGTCGCTCCCGGCGACCACGGCCTGCACGGCGTCGGCCACCTCGTCCGCGTACGCGGGATCGCCGGAATCGACCAGCATGTCGAGATCGTCGGTGACGATCACGCCGCGGAAGCCGAGGTCGTCGCGCAGGATCTGATGCCACCGCGGCGACAGGGACGCGGGCTGCGCGTCGACGGCCGTGTACGCGAGATGCCCCATCATCACGATCGGCGCACCCGCCCCGATCCCGGCGAGGAACGGCGGCGCCACCTGGGAGCGCCAGGTCTCCAGGTCCATGCCCGTGCTCGGGATCATGTGGTGCGAGTCCCCCTCGGCGGCCCCGTGTCCCGGGAAGTGCTTGAGGGTCGAGGACACCCAGGACGCCTCTCCGCGCACGGCCGCGTCGACGCGCTCGGCGGCGGCCGTCGGATCCGTGCCGAACGAGCGGTCGTAGATGAACGACTCCGGCGAAGACGCCACATCCGCGACGACCCCGAAGTTGACCGTCACACCCGATTGCGCGAGCAGCATCCCGCGCCGGGCGAACGCCGCCCTGGTGACGGCAGGGGACTGCGCCTTGAGCACGTCCGCACCGGGCTGATCGTCCCAGGGCAGGCGGACCACGTCTCCGCCCTCCTCGTCGGTCGCGATCAGGGGCGGCAGCGCAGGGTCGGTCGTGAGCGCGGCGGTGATCGCATGCAGCTCGTCCGGGGTGGCGGGCACGTTGGAGCCCATCAGGATGAACCCGCCGAATCCGCGGCTCATCATCGCGCGCATCGCCGTCGGATCCGTACCAGGCGTGTTGCCCATCACCACGGCGGACGCCTGCTGCGCGAGATCCATCCGCGCCACGGCGTCCTGCGCGCGGGAGCGCGGGGACGACGTCGGTGCGGGTGCGGCGCTCTGCGTGTGCGCGGTGGGCGCTGCCACTCCGGCTCCCCCCGACGACGCGGGATTCGGTGCGCAGGCGGATGCGGCGAGCAGGGTCGAGAGCAGCAGAACCACGGCGCCTGCACGCGGGCCGGCCGCGTGCGACTCGTGGGATCGCCTCGTGAACACCCGCATGCCTCCAGCCTAGGTCGCCCGTGGCTGGGCGTCCCCGGGGTCCACCTGCCGTCGGCGAGCGGCCGCACGTTCTACGATTTCAGGTGATGTCCTCTTCCGACCCCGTCTCCCCCGACGTCGCCCTCGGTGACCTCGGCGCGCTGCTGCTCGATTCCGGCGTGTCCGTGACCGACGTCCGCGGCACGCTCGAGCGTGCCCGCGACGCGACCGCGCCCGGCACCGACCTCTCCTTCGCGGTGCTTCCCGAGCACGTGTTCGTGAGCCGTCCCGGCGTTCCGGGAGCGACCACGATCTCGGCCGGAGGCGGGCCGGGGCTGACCTTCCGCCAGACCGCGCACGCGTCCCGCCTCGCGCGACGGCTCGAGGCGGGACGCGTCACGCTGGACCAGGTGCCCGCGCACATCTCGCACATCCGCGGGCTGGAGCGCAGGCACCCGGTCCTGCAGACGGCGCTCGGCGGCGCACTCCTCGCCGCAGGGCTCGCCGTGCTGTTCCGCTGCCCGTGGTGGGCGATCGTGCTCGCGCTGCTGGTCGGCGGGCTCGTCGCCGCGATCGTGCTGGCGACGGAACGGATCCGCGCCGCAGCCGCCGTGGTCCCGTTCGTGGCGTCGCTGATCTCCACCCTCGTCGTCGGGGTGGTCGCCGATCGCCTGGATCTGGGCGCGGTGCCGCTCTTCGCGGTGTGCGCGCCGGTCGCGCTCCTCGTCCCCGGCGCCCTCATCACAAATGCGCTGCTCGAACTCACCGCGGCCGACATCGTCACCGGGGCGTCGCGGCTGGTGTACGGCCTGATCATGCTCACGTTCATGGCGGCGGGGATCTTCACCGGCGCCGCGGCCACCGGGCTGCGCGTGGATCCGCGTTCCGCCGCCCTCGTCGGCGAGACCTCGCTCGTCACGGGGCACGGCGGGTGGGAGGCGGTGCCGCCTCTGGCGTGGAGCTGGATCGGCGTGGTGGTGCTCGCGATCGGGATCGGGCTGAGCTTCGGATCCGGTTTCCGTCTCACGATCGCGACGGTGATCGTGATGATCTGCACCTATGCGGCGCTGATGCTGCTCAGCCCGTACACTGGCAGCACCGTCGCGACGGGGATCACGGCCGGGCTGCTGTTCCTCGCCGCGCGCGTGCTGGAGAGGATGACGCTCGCGGTCCCCGCGACGGTCTCGTTCCAGCCGGCGTTCCTGCTGCTGGTCCCCGGCACGGTCGGGCTCGTCGCGCTCGCGTCGTTCGACGCGGCGGCGCTCGCGGCCGCCCCGATGATCTTCATCAGCCTGTGCATCGGGACGAAGGTCGGCGCGCTGCTCGCGGACGCGCTGCGGATCACGCGCCCCGTCGCCCCGTCCACCGCGACCGGCTCGATCCGCATCATCCGCTGAGCCCGCAGGCCGGATCGGCTCAGCCCGCGTCGACCGCGGCCGGCGTGCGCGCGAGGTACCACTGCACGCCGCGCGCCGCGGTGCGACCGGCCCTGTTCGCGCCGATCGTGCTCGCCGAGGGGCCGTACCCCACGAGCTGGATCCGCGGATCCTTCACGGCCGTCGTCCCCCGCCCGTCTCGGTCCAGCTGGATCCCGCCGCGCTCGCTGCGCAGGTGCAGCGGAGCGAGGTGCCCGATCGCGGGGCGGAACCCCGTCGCCCAGAGGATCACGTCCACAGGCTCGAACGAGCCGTCCGCCCAGCGGACGCCGTCCGGCTCGATGCGCTCGAACATGGGCCGGCGTGCGTCGTAGACGCCGAGCCGCGCCGCCTCCTGCTCCTGCGGCCGCAGCATCAGACCGGTCACGCTGACCACGCTCTGCGGGGCGAGCCCTTGCGCGACGCGCTGTTCGACGAGCGCCACGGCGGCGGCTCCCGCCTCGGGGGTGAAGTCGTCGCTGCGCCACACCGGCGGGCGGCGCGTGGCCCACATCACGTCGGCGATCGGCGCCAGCGCACCCAGGAACTGCACGGCCGACGCCCCGCCGCCGACGACGAGCACGCGCTTGCCGCGGAAGTGCTCCGGTCCCGGATAGTCGACCGTGTGGAGCTGCTCCCCGAGGAAGGTCTCCATCCCCGGGTAATGCGGCAGGAACGGCTGCGTCCAGGTGCCCGTGGCGTTCACGAGGGTGCGCGAGCGCCAGCTCCGATCGCCTGCGTGCACGACGAGAATCCCGTCGTCATCGGCCACCCGGTCGACGCGCACCGGCCGGATCACCGGCAGCTCGTGGGTGCGCTCGTAGCCGGCGAAGTAGGCCGGCACCGCGCGGTTCGCCCGCTCCGCCGTGCGCGGAGGCGGAACGGATCCCGGCAGCTCGGCGACGCCGTGCACGTCCTGCATCGTGAGCGCGTCCCAACGGTGCTGCCACGCGCCGCCCGGTGCCTCGTCCGCGTCCAGGACCACGTGCCCGATGCCGAGCCGGCGCAGATGGTGCGAGCTCGACAGGCCGGCCTGGCCGGCGCCGATCACGATACTGTCGAGGATGTCCACGGCCGATGCAACGTCCCGAGCGTTCTCCGTGTTCCGCGCATCGATCTGCGGACGCCCGGGGGATTCTTCGCCGGGACGCGTCACTATCGGCGGCGACCACCGATGGTGACAGCGGTGACGCCGCCCGCGAACCTGCCGCCGAATCCCGGGCGAGCAACGGGTCGCTATCCGAAGGACAGCAACTCTCGCTCCGCCGTCTCCTCCGCGAGGTCGCAGGCGTACGTGCGACGGTAGGCCGTCGGTGCGATCCCGACCTCGCGGGTGAAGTGGTGCCGGAACAGCGTCGCGCTGCCGAACCCGCAGGTCGTGGCGATCTCCTCGATCGATGCGTCCGTCGTCTCGAGGGCGAGCCTCGCGTGCAGCACGCGCTGAGAAGTGAGCCATTGCATCGGCGTCACCCCGGTCTCCGCGACGAACCTCCGCGCGAACGTGCGGGTGGACATGTGCGCGCGCTGCGCGAGCGACGCGACGGAGTGCGAGGCGCCGAGACGCTCGCTCATGTGCGCCAGGATGTCACCCATCGCATCCGAGTCGGCCTGGGGCACCGGTCGCTCGATGTACTGGCGCTGCCCGCCGTCGCGCTGCGGCGGCACGACCATGTTCCGGGCGATGACGTTGGCGATCGCGCTGCCGAGCTCACGGCGCACGAGGTGCAGACTCGCATCGATGCCCGCCGCGGTGCCGGCGCTCGTGATCAGGTCGCCGTCGTCCACGAACAGCACGTCCGGGTCGATGCGCGCCGTCGGGTAGCGCCGCTGCAGTTCTTCCGCGTACCTCCAGTGCGTCGTGCACGGCCTGCCGTCCAGCAGGCCGGCCGCCCCGAGGATGAAGGCCCCGGAGCAGGCGCTCAGCAGGATCGCCCCGCGATCCGCGGCACGGCGCAGCGCATCCAGCAGCTCGGCCGGGTACTCCTCGGCGGGGCGCACCCGTCCCGCCGGCACGGCGATCACGTCGGCGTGCTCCATCGCCTCGAGCCCGTACGCGGGGGTGACCTGCACCCCGACCTCGGTGGTCACGGGTCTCCCCGCCTCGATGCCGCACACGCGGAAGTCGAACGCAGGGACGTCCGAGTAGACGCTGCGGTCCAGTCCGAACACCTCGCTGAGGAGGCCGAACTCGAAGACCGCGAGCCCGTCGATCACGGGAAGGGTGACGCTGTGCAGCATGTTGCGATCATAGTGGCAGAATCTTTATGGCGAAAGTCTTTCCGCCATCTGGTGGCAGAATCCTTACGCTCGTAGCTTTAACGTCATGACCGAGACCGCCACGACCCCCACTCCTCTCCGGATCCCCCTGACCCGAACGGACGCGTCCCCGCGCTCCGCTGCGGACACCGCGGCGTCGCCGCAGCGACGCCCGCGTCTCGCGATGCCGGCGTGGCTGCCCCGCCGCATACTGCAGCGCGGCGGCGTGCCCACCCGCGAGGACCAGCGCGCGATGAGCGATCTGCGGGCAGCGCTCGACCGCAGCGACTGGTGACGCGCCGGCCCTGATCCGAAGATCCGCGCCACGGCTCAGTGAGCCGCTGGCAGCGCCACCTTGAGCTTCGCCCAGGATCGGCCCTGCGTGTCCTTCAGGATGTCGTACTCCACGTCGACGTGCGGTTCGATCGCACTGTACTTGTCGTTGGGCGCCCCGATGACGAGCTGGAACCCGAGCCCGCGCCACGCGCCGATCGCGCGCTTGGTGAAGTGCGCGTCGGCCTTGATGAGGGCCTCATCCATGAATACCGGGGCGTAGCGCGGACGCTCCGCTCCGGCATCGCCCAGCTGATAGCGGAGCGCCGCGCCGACGATGAAGGCGATGAGCTCCTGCGACTCGCCGCCGGACTTCTCGCCGATGTGGTCGTAGAGCGCGACGTGCTGCTTGGTGTCGGCCGTGACCCGCTCGGCGCTCACCCGCACGTGGTTGCGCACGTCGATCAGGTCGGCGAAGTCGGGCGCGGAGCGTCGCAGGTGCCCGATGAGGCGCGACATCCGGCGGTAGGCCTGCTCGCGCTCCTGATCGCCGGAGGCGGCCTCGATGAGCCCTCGCACCTCGCGCAGATCACGGCGGAAGCGCTTGCGCGCCTCGGACTGGCTCTCGCGGATCGTGATCTGCAGGCGGTGGTGGTCGTCGTAGAACGGGAGGTCCTGCATGATCCGATTGATCGGCTCGATCCGCTCCCGGATGTCCCGGAGCGCCCGGCCGAGCGTGGAGTCGAGGTTCGTGAGGTCGTTGCCCGAGAGGTGGACGAGGCTATCCCTCCACTCGCTCTCGAGCCGGTGCAGTCCGCTCGTCTCCAGCGCCGTGAGGATGCTCTCGAAGTCGTCGACGTAGAGATCCGGGTCGGCGATCAGGTTCGGGTTCTCCCAGCGCTCCAGGAACCCGCTCATCAGGCGGCGCATGCTCTCGCGCTGCTCGTGGTGCGCCTCGAAGGCGCTCGCGCGGTCCTCGGTGAGCCGGGTGCCGGCGGTCTGCAGCGCGCCGTCGAAGCGCTCCAGCAGCACCGAGGGCGCGGCCTTGGCCGACGCGGGCGAGGCGAAGCGGTCGTCGAGGTACTGCGCCTGCTCCGCGCCCACGGCGCGATCGGATCCGGCCGCCTCGTCGATCAGCGTCTGACCGGCGTCGACGTCGTCGGTGATCTCGCCCCAGCGCCGCTCGACCTGCTGGCGTTCGGCCGTGGCCGCGCCGATCTCCTCGCGGAGTCGTCCCGCGAGTGCCTTGGCCTTCTCGATCTGCGCCGCGACCCCTGTGATGTCAGGGTTCTTCTCCGCCACCTCCGACTCGACGCCGCGCCAACGCTCCTGCACGGCGACGAGGGCATCGACGTCGACCTGATCCCACACCACATCCACGATCCTCGCGAAGGCCGCACGTTCGGCGTCGAACCGGTCCAGCGCCGTCTCGGCCGCCGTCACGGCCTCCTCCGCGCGCTCGAGAGCCGGTCGCAGCTCCTCGACCGCAGTCTCCAGCTCCCGCAGTCGGGCGCGGTTCGAGAAGCCGAGCACGTTCGCCCTGCCGTGCCCGCCGTGCGCGCCCTGGTCTCCGCGGGAGACCTGGCCGGTGATCGTGAGCGCCTGCTCGTGCGCTGTGAGCTCCGCGGCGGAGTTCACGCAGACGAAGCCGAACCGCTCGGCCAGACGCACCTGCAGCCAGCCCGTGAAAGGCGTGTCGGCGTACTCGAGACGTCCCGAAAGGCGGTTCTCCGCTCCCCCGCCGCTCGTACGGAGACCGGTGTGCACGCCCTGGTAGGTGAGCCGGCGCGGAGTGCGGACGCCGTCGATCGCGGTGCGGAACCGATCGAGATCGGCGACATCGAGCAAGACGGTCGTGGCGAAACCGCCGAGGGCGAGGTTGAACGCCTCGCGCCAGGGCTCGTACTCGGTGCGGACCTCGATGAGCTCGCCCACGAAGGGCAGCTGGTGCGGTTCGAGCCCCGCCGCCTCGGCGAGCAGCTCGCGGGAATGGTACAGATCGCCCGGGATGTTGCCGGAGAACGCCGTGGCCTCCTCGGCGGCGCGCTCGCGCTGCGCGAGTTCGGCCTTCAGGCCGTCTCTCGCGCGACGTGCGTCGGCCCAGGCCTCGCGCGCGCTGCCCTTGGCATCCGCGTCGCCGAGCACCGTGCGGGCGCGGCCGACGAGCTTGTCGAACTCCGCCCGGCTGCGCACCTCCGCACCGAGCGCGCGCAGGTCCTCATCGAACCTCGCGCGAAGCGCCCGTGCCTCCTCAAGACGCCGCTCGACGCCGCGCAGCTCCCGCTGCGCGGTCTCCAGCCGGTCGCCGCCGCGCTCGCGCAGCAGATCCCGCAGGCCGTCGTGCTCGACCTCCGCGGCCTCCGCCTGCACGCGCTTCTCCCGCACGAGGACATCGAGCTCGCGCGTGCGGTCGCGGAGCTCGCCCTCCACCTCGCGGAGCAGATCCATGCGCCGCTCGGCGCGCCACAGGGAGGCGACGGATGCCGGATCCTCGAAGACGCCGACCGCGTCGATGAGCGTCATCCGCCCGGCCGCGGCCTCGATGCGCCGACGCAGGTCGCGGATCGGCTCGAGAGCGGCGACCTGCTGTCGTGCGACGAGCATGCGCTGCTTCGTGCTCTCCAGCTCGTCGAAGTGCACGACCACGGCGTCCGCGGTGCGCATCGTCTCGGGCTCCTCGAGCACCAGGCGCTTGTAAAGGTCGTCGACCGTGGTGATCTGCTGTCCCGCCTGGATGCGGGCGAGCAGGCTCATCGCGTTCGCGCCGGATCCGGCGGCCCCGATGCCCAGGACCGAGTGCAGCCGGGCCGAGAATTCGCGGTCCGTGCCCACGGGCTCCAACCCGGCGGCGCGCACGGAGGCGTCGGTGAGGCGCTGCACGGCCGCGCGCTCGAGCGTCGCGAGATCGAACGCCGTGTTCGCCGTCGCGCGTACGCGCACCGTGTCCTCGAGCACACGCGCACCTGCGGGGATGTACCAGGCGCGCACGGCCGTGAAGCGCGAGTCGTCGTGGTCGCGCCAGGTCATCGCGATCGCGGTCCAGGTGTCTTCGCCGTCGCCGCGGAGCACCTGCACCTTCGTCCCCTCCTCGGTGCGCGTCTCGTCGAGCTTGCCGCGGCCGTAGGAGAGCACGTTGCGCTGCTCGTCGCCACGGGGGCGACCGGTGACGCCCCCGTTCGACGCACCGTTGAACGGGGTGGTGTGCGGCATCATGAGCGCGATGTAGGCGTCCATGAGCGTCGACTTGCCGGATCCGGATCCGCCGCAGAGCAGGGTCGCGGCGGGAGAGAACCGCACGCGGTGCGGTCCTCCGTCGTAGCCGCCCCAGTTCACCAGCTGCAGATCCTCGGCGACCCACTGCTGGCCGCGGGAGGCTTCGGGGATGAGTCCGAAGAGAGTGTCGACCATGGTCATGACAGGGCGTCCTCCAGGGCTTCCTCGGCGTCCTCGTCGAGCGCGATGCCACCCGCAGCGGCGCGTCGTTCGGCGGCGCTCTCGCGCAGCCAGTCGCGCAGCTCGGTGAGCTTCTCCGCGCTCAGCACGACCTCGACGAGGGGACCGATCCGGTAGCGGCCGGTGGTCTCCTCGCTGATGATCCCGTCGTTCGAGAGCTTGCGCATCGCATCGCGCACGGCCTTCTGCCGTCGCGAGATGTCGCCGTCGGCATCGGTGAAGTAGCTGAGCACGGTCTGCTCGACATCCTCGATGTCGATGCGCGGCGCGGCCTCGCCGGCGACGTTCTCCCGTTCGTAGACGGTGCGCAGGTGCACCAGCACGAGGGTCTCGGAGCGGGTGTAGGGCGTATCGCGCAAGAGAATCGGGATGTCGAGCTCGTCGACGCGGATCTGCTGCTTGTAGGCAAGGCCGTGCTCGTGATCGACGATCAGCCGGATGTACAGGTCGTTGAGGCGCGACTCGATCACCGTCTGGTGGTCGAGGAGGGTGCGCCACTCGGTGCGGTTGCGGTCGGCGAGCAGGAAGCGCCGGTGCAGGATGAGCGCGAGCGTGCGCCGCACCTCGCGGTCGAGCACCCCGCGGTCGCCGGGGAACAGCTCGGCGAGGTCGTCCTCCATCGCGACGGGCTCGATGAACCCCGAGGTCTCGGTGGCATCGGAGGTCTCTGCAACATCGGCGGTCATCGTTCCTCTTCCTTCCTCGCACGGGCCGTCACGGATCCGAAGGCGAATCGGCGCGCGGTGCCGTCGGGACGCACGGTCTCCACGATCGACATCCCGTCCGTCTCTGCCAGGCCGTTGCGGTGGGCGATCTCGAGCAGACCGAGCAGATCGACCGGGCGGCGAGTGCTCTCCGCGACGATCGCCTGGAACGCCTCGCCGAGGTCGAACGTGTCGCCGAGTCCGGAGACGTGGGCTTCGAGCTCGGCGTAGTGCGGGCCGCCCCAGGCGCGCGTGTCGGCGTCGACGAACTCGACGTCCTGCCCCTGCGTGAGCAGCGCCGCCGGCGACCCGGGCGGGCGAATGTCGCCGAGCGACTGGCGCAGGTGGCCGATGCTCGCGACCGGCAGGCGGCGGAGCGGATCCACCGGGGTCTCCGGGGTCCGCGTCTGCGTCCAGGCCTGCATCCCCGCGATGACGTCGCGCAGCAGCTCGTCGACCTGGCGATCGCGCGCGGGGTCGTGCGTGCGCACCTGACCCGCGATGACGTGCGAGGCGCGACGCTGCGCGGTCAGCACCTCCTGCACGCCCAGCTCCATGCGGCGCCCGATCATGTCGAGCTCCGTGCGCTGCGTGCCGTCCAGGAGCTGCGCGAAGGGGCGCGCGAGCAGGCCGTGCAGCTGATCCGTGAGCTCGTCGATCCGCTCGGGGTCGCCGATGAGGCGCAGCGCGCCCGCGAACGCCTGCCCCTCGCGCGTGGACTGCATGACCTGCTGGCCGCGCAGCAGGTACTCGCGCAGCACCTCGCCGGTCGGGCGCTCGTCGCGGCGGAGGTCGCGGATCACGTCGCGCTGCATCGCCTTGATCGACTCCGCGACGCGCGTGAAGTCCGCCGGCAGCCCCCGGGAGAGGTGCAGGACGTTCTCGGCCTCTTCGAGCAGTTCGTCGTCCGGCACCGGGTCGGCCGCCCCGCTCTCGAGCGCCGCGATCTGAGCATCGAGCGCGGCGCGCTCCGCACGCAGGCGCGCGAGACGTCGTGCCGGATCGCCGTCCGCATTCCCCGCGAGGCGCTCCACGGCCTCGAGCAGGGTGCGCACCCGGGAGTTGGAGACGCGCGCGCCGCCACCGGTGAGGTCGGCGATCTCCAGCGCGCGCACGGCGTGCGCGGTCAGACGGTAGACCTCGCTCTCGCCCTCGATCTGCTGACCGAGCCAGCCGACCTTGACCCAGTACCGGCACACCTCACGACCGGAGGTGGCGGGCAGCCGGCGGTCGTCGTCCTCGTAGCCCGCCGCGCGGAGCTGGTCGAGCATCTCGCCGACCTCGATATGGGCGTCGGCGACGGCCACCGTCGGCCGGTCGGCGGAGAACATCTGGCTCAGCGCCGCGACGACGAAAGGCGCATACCGGCCGTGCAGCAGGTCGAGCGTCGGCGTCTTGAACGCCGCAAGAGCGCGCAGATAGGCGCCCTCTGCTCTGCTTCCGGTCACGATCGATCCCTACGACTGTGGAACGCGACGTTCCCAAAGGCTTCAGCCTATCAAGGGCGCCCCTTGCTGCGGAGCCCCCCTCCCCGCTCGGGGCGATAGGTTCTTGGGGACGCGCCTTGTCGAGCTGCGAGGGGTCGGGGTGTTGCGTCATGGTGGGGGGGGGTAACGATGGATGCGCCGATCGATGAGGTGCTCACCCGCGCTCGTCGTCTTGTCGAAGAGGGGGAGCAAGGATCCGCGCGAGCCGCGCTGTTCGCAGGGCTCTCGCGTGCGCACCCCGCGGCGGATCCGGTCCTGGCACGGGCGATCGCCGAGGCGAGAGTCCGCCGCGGCGCGCGGACCGCTCCGCGACGATTCTCCCGTCCGCTGGCGGCTCTCGCCGTCCTGATGCTGCCTGTCTCCCTGGGGGCCTGCTCTTCTCCGATGGACGTCGCAGAGGCCGAGCGCGCGGCGGACGCGACCTGCGAGATCCTTCGCCCGCTTCCGGGCGTCGGGTCGGCGGACTGCACCGTGGACGACGGCGGATTCGACGCGGGGATTTCGAGGGATACGAACGTCGAGCTGGATCGGCGTGCGACGGCGGAGCAGGCGCACCGCGTGATCACCACCTGGCTGTCCTCGAAAGACGGAGGCTTCGACGAATACGAAGTCAGCGGTTCGGGCGCGGCCCCGCTGCATCTGACCGTCGCGACCGTCGCGGAGGCCTCCTTCACCGTGGGCCCCGGTTCCGCGCCCACCGGAGTCACCTTCGTCCAGGAATGGCTGGGCCGTGCACAGAACGGGATGCCGATCTCGGCTTCCGTCGACGACGGCCGCAGGATCCGGCTGGCCGAAGACGGCCTCTCCCCCGCGGAGCAGGCCGACCTTCTCGACGAGTTCTCGATGCAGACGCGGACAGACCTCCTCACCCTTGCGATCGGGTCCGACTCCACCATCGAGTCCCCGGTCCCGGCGTCATTGGGACCGATCCTTCGCGAGTTCGACGCCGCCCACCGCGGCCTCGCCCGGAACGACCCCGAGCGCGAACTCGAGCTCAGGGTCGACGTGTTCAAGAGCGGCCCACCCAGACTGTGGTGGAGGATCCCTACGGCCTTGGCGCCGACTCTCACCTCGGATACGGCTCTCACCGATGCCCCCGGATGGGCGTCGATCCGCACCCTGCTCGAGGCCGCCGCTCCTGGCGGCGACGTCTACAGCGTCACCATCACCGCCCGCCCGGGACAGGTGCTCGGGAGATTCAGCACCTCCGGATGCGAACCGGAGCTGTCCGGCCCGGCGGCCCAGTTCGGCGCTGAGCTGCAGACGCAGTGGGCCACGATCCACGGCATCGACCCGACAACGGCGGCCTGCGTCGAGTGAGCCCCCTCCGGAAGCGCCTCGGGTAGTCCCCCGGCTGGACGCCGCTCGCGATGCGGCGGCGGAGCGACGTGGAACTCTACCGTCGGTAGGCGGGCTGTGCCAATGGGAGGGGCTCGCGGTTCGCGGCGACCCAGCAGACTGCCAACTCCGCCAGCCTGTCGGCTGTGTCCGTCGTCAGGATGGAGTCGGCCAGAGACGACGCCTCTTCCGTCAGCTCGGCGTCGATCGGCGTTCCCTGGCGCAGCATTGCGGGGATCGAGGCCGCCATCAGGGCGTAGTCGGCGTCCCAGTTGGCGCCCCCGTTGTCGTGCAACTCGGTTCTGATTCTCCCGGTGACACGAATCAGCTCGCCCTGCACGGTGGTTGCCGCCCCGCTCGATGGTACGAGCGCATCCCACAGCCCATCGTGCTGAGCCTTCCAGTTGCCGGAAGGGAGATCGATGCGATCCTGCGCATCGATGGAGCGTCGCGGAACAGGCGACACGGTGAAGAGTTCGTAGAGCAGCGATAGCCCCGCGTCTGCTTCGTCGAGGAGTCGCGGTGCGAAGCCGTCGCGATAGAACTCGAAGCGCTCTCCGATGCGCTGAACGGCCTCCCGCATGCGGTCATCGACCTGCGCGCCCTCGTTCAACAGCACTCTCGCCCGTGAAGCGGTGCCCGCGATCTGCACGTTCGCTGACGTCTCCAGCAACCTGACGAGTTCTTCCGAAGCGGAGCCGGGGACACGGGCGTTCGTCATTCGCCGAGCCTAGCCCGATCAGGGCCGCGATCCCAGCGTCGTTAGAATCGCGGATGTGACGGAATCCTCTGAGCAACTCGCACGGCAGGAAGCACGATTCGATGCCGACATCGTGGAGATCGCCGTGGTGACCGGGCCGAATGGCGTCACCGGCCACAAGGTTGGGGCAGGGCATCCGCTCGGGGCGGACGGGTTGTGGACAGCATCCATCGACGTAACCGCATGGGTGTCTCTCGTTCCTGATTCCCGACAGGAACTCCACACGAAAAAGGCTCAGCTGGTGCGGCTCGTCGACGAGAGCGAACTCGCAATGCTGCGGGAGAGCATTCGCGGAGATCAGATCTACACACTTCAAGTGCGTCAGGGCAACGGGTATCTGAGCCCGTCGGAAATGACAGCGAGGAACAAGCTGGCGGAGATGGGTTTCACGTTCGATACGGTCGACGAGTTTCTCCTGGTCGAGATTCTCCCGCACCGCGATGTAGCAGCGCTCGAGGCCGTTCTTGCCGCTCAGACGACACCGCAGACGTTCGAGTCGTCAGCCTTGGGTTCGATGATCGAGGACCGCGCAGTGGGGTGGTTCACGCGACGCGTGCCATGGCTCGGGCGCGAGATCGAGGTGTCCGTCACAGCGGCGAGCGTTCCTCAGATGCAGAAGACGACCCGCACGATCGCGACCCTGACCGAAGACGCGGATACCTGGCAGACGGGCGCAGCCGCCTTCGCGGCACAAGAACTGTGCCCGCTGTACAACGAGAGCTGGCGTGAGGACACCACGTCACTCGACGCAGATGAGTTTGCGTCCCGGCTCCGGTTGCTGTCGATTCACGTCGGAAGCGATGATGGTTCGTTCAGCCTGGAGTTCGACGACGGCGCCATGTTCGGCGGACACAGCATCCATCTCGATGGATCGCTGAACGGAACGTTCACAAACGCGGGAATCTGACCGAGACCGCGTATCGACGGCATCGACATCGGCGAAGACGAAAGGGCGGCGATCCGACTCCCCGCGGAGCAGGCCGACCTTCTCGACGAGTTCTCGATGCCGTCACGGCACGGCGCCTCAGCTCATCGCCGTGATCACGGCGGCCGCCGCCAGCCCCAGAACGATGACGAGGGCCCCGATGGCGAAGCCGCGACCCGACCGGGACACCGCGAAGAGCGCGTCGCGCTCGACGCTGCGGCTCCTCCATCCCGATGCCGTCTCGACCGGCACCGGCGCCTCCGGCCAAGAGAAGAGGGAGACGAGACGATCGATGTCGCCGACCCAGCGCCAGAACGCGGGATCGGCGAACGGGAGGGCCTTGCGGGCGATGACGTAGATCCGTCCGCCGTGCACCTCGATGTCGCATTTCCCGGCGACCTCAAGCAGAGCATCACGCACCTGCGGTGTCAGGTGCTTCCGCACGGCATCGTCGTCCTGGGGCTCGCAGTAGACACGGACCCGCGCGTCAAAGTCCTCGTTGATGCTGACCTGATGCTGTGTGCCTCCGCGAGTCGACGCCTGGCTCCAGACGTCGCCGAACCTCGTGGCCACGGTCATCGATGGCGCTGCGGCCCGAAGATCCAGCGCGACATAGCTCGAACTGTGCGCGACTGTCGAGCGCCCCATGCTCCGCGCGTAGCAGTAGGTGCCCGCTTCGAGCCCGGATCTGGCGGGCGCGCGCAGCAGATCCCTGATCGCGAGCGGCCCGCCGGCGCGGAATCGGGTGACGGGATGCTGCACCGCAGGCTCGGCGACGACGTAACTCATCCGGTTGTCTGCGGCGAAGCGCGTGAGCCGGTAGGTGCTCTCGTCGAGCTCCCGACGGCGGGATCCGAACGCTCTGATCTGCGCGATCGCGAACGGCGCGACCATGAACGCCGCGATGATCCAGGTGAGGACGTTCATCCCATCTCCGCCGAAGATCATCTGCACGAACACCACCATGATCGCGGCCAGCACCCCGAAGCCGAGAACCTGGACGACGACGCCGATGACGAGCCGTCGCACCGACAGCTCTTCCTCAGCGCTTCCGTGGATCGCGCTCCCCCGCGGGCGGACGTGTGCCGATCGGTCGACCGGTCCCCGCAGGGCGGCGGTGTCGAACTCGAGGGAACTCACGCCATCCATTGGTCCTCCATCACGAAGATCGCTCAACGGAGCAGTCTGCCACCTCGCATGCGGGGTGCCCGGCCGAGTCTTCGAGCGGATGGCATGCGCGGTAGCGAGGTCAGAGTCTCACCGAGGTCCGGTCCATGCGCCATAGCGTTCGGTCATGCCTGTGAGGCCGACTCCCCCTGTCCCCGCATTCGTCACGCCCAGTGGAGCGAGGGCGTCCGCCGCCGCCCTCAGATCGACCACCTCGTGACCGTCGGTCGTGTCCGCTCCGGCCGTGATCTCAATCGCGTTCGGCTCCCATGGCACTGCACCCCAGATCGCCTCGACGACCGCATCGAGTTCGTCTGCGGAGAACGGTTCGCCGCTGTCTGTCACGAGTGACAGGTCAAGCCGGTAGGCGAACCCGTTGAGCGACTTTCCGAGGTCTTCCACTGCCAGCACTCTGGGGGACGCGGCCACGACAGCCTCAGCGATGTTCCCGTAGCCGGTCGCTTCACCGGCGCGGTGGTCGATCTCCGAGGCGATGACGGAGCAGCCTGTCGCCGCTCCGCACAGCAGCACGCTCGCGAGCGCGACCGCAATCGCCCTCTGACCCATGTTCATCGATCGCATCCGTCCACCATCCCACAGCTGACGGATCGCAACCCGATGGCGGGCAGCGCTGAGACCCGTGAGCGCTGCGCTTCGGGGCCGAGCCGGCGACAGACCCGGCTTTCGTCCCGCGGAAGCCATAGAAGTTGTGGCGTTGGTGTCTTCGCGCATGCGTCTCGCACGCGCGGCGTCTGCACTAGGTAGGGTCTCGACGCCCTCCATGGCCGTTCAGCAGCGGGCGTTGCTTTCCGTCGCATCTCGGGAACAGAGTGTTTCCCACCCCATCCGAATACACGAAAACCCCTGGGTGACCAGGGGTTTTTCGTGGACCTACTGCATGATTACTCCAAACAATCGCGACGGCTCGCAAGCCCCGCTGATCTGTCGAGCAAAGCTCATCGCTCACGGCGCCCGTTCACATCCGCTGCCGCCGTGAAAAGTCGAGCCCGGCAGCTCAAGCCGGCGGAGCTAAGCGTCCTCATCGCGCACTACCGCGAGAACGCGAGCGTCATCGCGGCGGCCAATGCGCTTGGCGTGACCCGCCAAACTGCAGCGAAGCATCTGTCCGCCGCTGGCGTCGCAACCGTTCGACGAATGACCGTGACCGACATCGCTTTCGCCGTCGGGGCATACCAAGACGGTCAGTCCGCAGCAAGCATCGGGCGGCGACTCGGATTCGATCCACAAACCGTCCTCACCGCACTCCACAACGAGGCCGTACCCATCCGCCCCCGCCCAGGCCGGTAGCCGTTCGCCGCGTCGCCCGCGACAAGAACCTGAGGCAGGTCAATTTGCTCCGTGAGACATCGCCGCGAACTGCAGCGGGATTCAAATCCCCCCGACTGTGCGGAAGAGGTCAAGGCCTTCGCGAGCGCAGCATCCATCCAGCATGGAGAAGGACGGCACTCTCAACCCGTACGGGTCGCGCCCCTTCACCGCCTAGCGTTTGGCCCGAGCCCGTCGTCGAATCTCATACCCGCCGGACATGCGCATGCGCCATTCGGCCATCTCGACACTTACCTGATAGCGAAGCGCAACGGATTGCGGCGCGAGACCTCGAATCGCAGATCGTCTGGCACCTTCGAGCGGGACGAGAATTGCGCCCGCGAGTTCAGCTGCCTCCCGCTCCATCGCCTTGGAGGTGCCGCCGCATCCTCCACCCTCGTCCGTCCACGCCGGGGACGGGTCGTGTTCGGCCTCGAAATGCGCAACTTCGTGCGTGAGGTCGGATCGGGTTCGTTCTGGGCTGCGTTCCGGGTTGTAGATAACGAAATGCCGACGTCCGTCGTGGAGCAAGGCTGCTGACCATACGTGGGGCCGTTCTTCCAGGAAGTGGCGCATGGCTGCTTCATCAGCGGTGAACTCTCGCAACGAGATAAACGGGATCCCGTTCTCACTGGACCATTGGAACGGGTCGAAGGGTTGATCGTCACCTAAACCAAAATCCTTGCGGACTTCGCTCGCGAGGCGACCCAGTGCAGCCTTGTTCATCCGTCAGCTCGGTTTCCTCGTCTGCTGGAAGTACACAAGCCCCTGCGACAAGATGTTGGTCAGATGTTCTTTGTCTTGTTCGTCGAGGTCGCTTCTCGCACGTAGGAGGGCATTAATCGACGAGCCAAGCTCGGGTTCCTCCCGGGACGCAAGTTCTTCTGGGTCGATCATGAAGACATCAGCAGAGATCCGTAACCAACGGACGATGCGCGCGTACGCGTCAAGATCTGGGCGCTGATCGTTGCGTACGCGGGTGAGCAGCGATGGGCTGACACCGATCTGGCCGGCAGCTTGCCGCCAAGAGATCCCATCGGCTTTCACCCGTTGTTCTAGTGCGCTGGCAAGGCCGTTGACGTCAATCACGGTGTTGGTCATCGAGGCTCCAATGTCGAGGGTGATGCTGTGACTTGGTCATCCCAGTGTATCGCGGACGATGGCGCGTGTTGCGCAACTGAAACACGGCGTGTTAGCATCGGCGTACTGTTTCACTACTGCAACACTCCTGAGGAGGATGTGATGGCTAAGAACACGGGCAAGGGCTTCCGACAAGGCGCAGTCTCTGGCCGATCCCAGTCGTACAACCCGAAGACGGGAACGCACACAAAGCGCGACACATCAACGGGTCGTTTCATGGACGGCAAGAGCGACGGCTCGCCGTTCAAGGGCGTCCGACGAGAGGACTAGTCATGGAAATCGGCCTCGGAGCATTCATCCGCTTTGCCAATGCCACGCCGAAGGCGCGCCCCCGCATCGCGCGGCAGATTGCGGACCAGGTGACGAGCGAGTACGCACCCGCAACGGACTTCTGGCGGCCGGTGCGTCAGGCAATCGTTCGGGACCGCAAGACCACGCGAGATGGCACCGCATTGCACCAGGTGGTGCAAGCCGCCCCCACCGTGCGGCGGCCGAGCTTCGAAGCGATTCGAGACCGATGGAGTGATGTGGCTGCGCGGTGGAACGGCGCTAGCCACATTCCCTCCGGAAGCAAGCGCATTGATCTCGGCGAGGTCCTGATCCGCACCCATCCGCTCGTTGCCGAGCAGTGGAGCGACGGGCATCGCGAGGCCGCCTACTTCTGGTTCAACAAGGAGGAGCTCGCCGATGACACCATGCGCCTGGTTCAGCACCTCATCGCGCGCGAAGAGGATGGCGCCGTCGCTCCTGTCTTCGTGGACATGCGACGGGGCATCGTCGCTCCCGCTGAACCCGACGCCCTCGATCTCGACGCGAGGCTCGAGGAACTTGGTCACGAGTACCGCCGGCTGACGGACTAGGAGTCAATGATGGAAGAGGCCAAGAGCCTGACGACCGGCCTTGTGTATTGGGCGGACGACTTCGCGGACCTGGCCGCATCGGAACGCGACGCGCTGCGCGAAGCCCTCGTCTGCACCGGATGCGGCGCCGACGCCTACTTCGTTCGCGCGGCTCGAAACGGGCGCCGAGCATGCTTCGGCGCACGGCCCCATAAAGAGAACTGCGAGCTAGCGTCTCTTGTCACCGACGGCGGCGGCACAGCCGCGCTGGACGAGGTCGACGAGTGGATCAACGCCGGCGACATCTTCCGTATCGATCCGGACCGCGCCCGTGCGATCCGACACATCGATGACGACCCGAGCACCGCACCCCGACACCACGGGACCGCGGCTCGTCACACCGGCCACGGGCCTGGCGGCAGACGCACATCCGCCATGGGTTTGGCCCGGCTACTGCGCCAGCTCGTGCTCCGCGAGAACTTCCGCCACAGCCGCACGCTGCTCATCATGTCCGATGACACCCGCCAGAGCGTTTCCTCTGGTTGTGTGCATCTCTCCGAAATCGAAGAAAAACACAAGAATCGCCTTCGCGTCTACTGGGGCACCATTCGATTCCCCCACGTCAAAGACGACGGCGGCGCCTGGCTCAACACCGGACGCTTCACTCCCACCGTTGTCGTTGAAGAAGAAGGACTTCAGACGCTTCTCGCTCGCGCAGGACTCGAACGGCTCGAAGACCTTGAAGGCAGCTACTTCGCTTTCATGGGACGACTTCGTCGTAATCCCGCAGGTAGAGAGTTCCTTTTCATCAACGACGACATTGACTGGATCGCGGTACGCCCGTTCGGTGTAGACGCTGACATCAACTAGGCGATGAATGGCGGCTACGTCATCTCTCCGACTGACGATGTCGCGGTCGACTGCTTGTTGCTGCACAAAGCCCGGCAGCTACTCTATGGAGCCTTTTGCGACCCGGTAGCGCGATCACCGCAGCGAAGCCCTCAACTTAGGTCGACCAACGTCATTAACCCATTTCAATCTTGCGGGTATCGCAGGTAGCAGATCGATTAGTGGGCACTCGCATCGACTTGCTCCCGCCCAGCAACCGACAGCGCTCGACTTTCTCGAGCTACGCCGTCGGACTGAGCGAGCGTGCTTCACGTTCCCATGCCTGTATTGCAACCTGCACGGCATCCCACGGCGAGCCGAGCGGAGGTGGATGAGAGGTCGAGGTCGCTCATCGCGGCGACCGTCATGCCGTGATGGAGAGCCGTCGCGTAGGTGTCGACACGCTTGGAGATCTCTGCGCCTCGGGTACCGACGAGCTGAGCCCCGAGCTAGCGCCCGTCGTGGGTATCGGCCGGAAATGAGTTCTGTCATCGCGGGCGGCCTACTTGTGCTTCTTGTGCACGACGAGCGCCAGGCCCTTCGCATCGTAGGAGCTGACGATGCCCCGTGCAGTGAGTGATTTCAACAACGCCTGGTGCGGTAGATCGTTGACGACAGTTGGATGGTCACGCCCGACGGTGGTCAGCTGTGCGTACTTGCCGCCGATCGTTCGAAGGATCGTGAACAACCTGGAGTCGTCAAGAGCGTTGAGGTGGGGCTGAAGGAGCGTGACGACGGTTCGGGCATCGACGCGATCCGTAGCCAGCTGCTCGACCACTTCCGCGGGAACTTCCCGCTGACTCGTGATGGCGAATCGCGCGAGTTCGCGGCGTCCGGCGGCGTCGCTGGCCGCCGCGTACTCAGCTGCGCGGTCAAGGGTGAGCAATTTGAGGGGCTTGCCGATCTTGGAGCTTGCCCGCAGGGAACGCAGATCATCGCCGATGAGTTCAGGTGTCATGTAGGTCTTGAAGGCGCGGGAGACCCCAATGAGTTGCTCTCGCCATTCCCAGTCGATGCCCGCCATCCGGTCGTACGTGTCCGCGTCGTCGGGAATGACGTCGTTCTGGACGAGAAGGGCAAACAACTGTCCGGATTCGGGAGTAATCGCCGAGATGCCAAGGTGATCCGCCAAGGCGAGACTTGCGACGAGAGGGACGCGGTAAGTGGAGTGCAGGACCTTTCTCGCGCCAAGGATTGTGAGGGCGAGTGCAACCTTGTCCGCCTCTGTCGCGCCATCGACGTCGCTAATCGTTCGCGCGCCCTTGAGCACCACGGCCAAGTTCTCGTCGAGGGTTCCGACTGATGCGAGGTAGCGAGATACATTCACGAACGTTGCGGGGAAGCGGTTCGCTCGTGCGAGCGCAGGCCACGCCGACTCCGACACCGCGCCGAGGTCGGCGATCCGACTTTCGGTTGACGCGCGCGTGATGACGTCATCGACTCGCTCGACGTCGCGGTCGAGCACGTCCTCGATCGTGGCGGCGAATCCGTCCGCGGCGTGATTGGTCGCGATGCGGTCCTCGACCACCGCGAGGTATGGGCTGACGTTATCGAGAAGGTACTCGTAGACGCCCGTGTCACGTTCGCGGACTTGGTCGAGCGCGAGGTCGGCTTGGACGCCGAGCGCCGAATGCAGATTCGATTCCGTAACGGTGTAGACGTTGCGATCGACGAACGCGCGCCGCACCGTCTCGGTCAATGGCGTAATATCAGGGAGCTTGATTGGCGCCATCCCAAAGACGATGGCGATGCGTACCGCTGCCTGCGCGTTGAGGGTGTCTGCGGTCAGTGCGGGCATGGCCGCATAATTGTCGAGGAAATACCGCGCGCAGGCCTCATCTGTGTAGTACTTCATCCCGGGTGCGAGGTTTGCGAGCGCGTGGCTGACGAGGTGCAGCTTCGTGGCGTCGTCGAGGTCGGCCTTGGCGATTAGGTGGTGAAGGATACTCGCGGACTTTCGTACGAGCCGCTCGATGAGTTTGGTGGTTTGTGTGCCGCCGGTGAGGTACGCCTGAAGGAACTCGGCCGCGGGCTCACCGGTGTTTCGCGCGAGGGAGGCCACCATCACGTCTGCCTTGGCAATGTCGGTTGCTAGCACGTGGTCGAGGATCGCGATGTTGTAGAGCGCAGGATCGCCCAGGGCGCTGACGCCCCGTTCTCGAATGACCGCGTCAACGTCGTCACCGTTCAGCTTGAAGTGCGCATCCATCGAGTTCTGCTCGACGTGGTGAATGATGAAGTTCGTCGCCGCCGGGCTGACGCGGTTGCCGTGGAAGGTGGACGTGTAGAGAGTGAAGTTGCGGTTGATGTGGCCTGCCCTCATGAGCTGGAACGCGAGCCCCTCAGTGAGCAGGGTCTCGGCGACGGAGGCGAGGGACTGCACTTCGTTGTCGTACTCGACGTCAAACTCGGGGCGTTTGATGACTTCGCCCATGTCGGCGCTGCGCAGGAACGTGAGCTGTTCAAGCTGTGTCTCGAGCGTGGCGTTGAGGTCGTCGCGGTCAGCCTCCTCCCACGCGGACGCGTTGAGCGAGTCGCCTAGCTCGTCGACAAGATGCTGGCGGGTCAGGCTGAGCTGCTGGCCGGTGTAGTTGCTCCGCCAGCCAACCTTCGCCGCGTCCCCAGCTCCAGAGAGTTCCCGCCAGAAGTCGGCCGTCTTTAGTTCTTCCGCTGTCTTCGCGGTGCGACCGAGAGAATATTGAGGATTGCTTGTGTTGAAGCCCGCCGCGGCAATCAGACGCTCGATGTGCGCGAGGAGGCGCGTTCCCATCTGTTCGCTGCGAACAGTGATCTTGCCGACCTGGGCAAGCTTGCGCCGGGTGATGCGGATGTCGGCCTCTAGCCGCGGAATGTTGTCAGCAACAAGCTGCCGGTGCGCCGCGTAGAGCACGTCGAGGTTGCTCTTGCCAAGACGAATCGCTTCGAAGTCGCCAAGGTGCGTGCTCTTGTAGAGCATCATCGCAAATAGGTCTGTCTCACTCAGGTCGAGTTCGCTGCCGTCGCCGGAGAAGATTCGGTCGCGGAAGACGACGAACTCGTTGCGCACGTTCTTCAGCAGGCGCATGTCGGGCACGTACCGGCCCGCCAGGTCGATCAAGTCGGGAGAGACGTTGTTGTCCAGTCCCTCGAGCAGTTGACTTGCGAGGTTGCGGGCGCTGCGATGGGTGATGAACGGGACGACCGGAATGATCAAGTCGAAGAACTTCGTGCGGTTCGCGCGCACGGCCTCCGCCACTGCCGGATCGTCGGACTCCGAGGACGTCGCGTCCTTGCGCCCCTCGGACTCCAGGCCGATTCGGTCGAAGATGCTGTCCTTAATGGCGTAAACGAAGCGAATGGTGCGTCGATCTAGCTGCGGGGCGGCGTTCAGCAGGGTGTTAAGCGAGCGGAGGGTCTCGAAGATGTGGGAGTCGTCGAACCGATCGATGTCTTCGAAGATGACGATGTCGCGCTCCGAGGTCTCGAAGAAGTAGACGATCTCGTCCAGGTATTGGTCGAAATACGATACCGAGTGCTCATCGAGGGTGACCGCTGCCGGCCCCGCCGAGAAGGCCTTGATGTGCACCCGCCCCTGGAGCAGGTAGCGAAGGGCGAAGAACCCGGCGGTAGCGACGAGCCAGACGGTCGGATAGATCCAGAGCGCAAGGTCCACCACAGGCGCCAAAGTCGTCGTGACGGTAGCGCCCCAGCCTGCGACGAGGAAGAGAACCGCGACCGAGAAGCCGACGATCGCACTGAGTCCCAGTTCCCGCGGCCACCGGAACCGCTCGATACGGCGGAATCTCGATCCTGGCGCGCGGTTGGGTTCCTCCCGATAAAGGAGCTGTTTGACTATCTCCTGCTGAATCCGATTGGTCGGGGTGGTCGCCTGCGGAGGGAGCGCGTTGTGATCAAGATCCGGAGCTTCGACCGGGGCCAGGGTTGATAGCGAGAGCTCTACTACACGAGGTGCCTCGAGCTCGGAAACTCGAAGGAGAATGCTGCTCTTGCCGACGCCATAGTTGCCCGATAGGGCGATGTTCCGAACCTTCTCATCAGCGAGAGCCGCGCGGATCGCTGCCACGTACGGTCCATGCGCAACTGGCTGGTAGGTGGGAGTCAGCGACAGCAGGTTCCAGGCGCTCGCCTCCGAGGGCACCACAACCGGCTGTAATGCAGACCTGACTGCGTTTCTCTGCATCCATGTCATCCCGAGTGCCTCCAAAGCCACGAATGCGTCAACCGCCAAATCTCCGAGTTCACCGTATCGGAGACCGCGACTCAAGGCGTCGGGCACAGAGAACGAAGGCCGGGTTAGTACGCCCCGGGCAGGAGAGAACGAGCGGCTTGGAAGTGGATCCCCACCAGTCTCGGATCTCGTCGGGCGGCTTCCTTAGTCATCCTCATTCCGTGTATGTTCCGCCCAAGCGATGTCAAGCGCTTAAGTCGTCGGACTGCACCGTTCCTTCTCGATAAGAGCGCGGCCGGCTCGCCGACTTCAACCAGACCTCCAAGGGCACCTCGGCACGAACACCTACTCGAGAGCACGCTCCTACGCCCCACTCCATGTCTGCAGGTCCCGCTAGCCTGAACGCATGCCCGACTCGCCTAGAGCCTTCATTAGCCACGCCAGCGAAGACAAAGAGCGGTTCGTAACCGAGTTCGCGACCCGGCTTCGAGCTGCAGGAGTGAACGCTTGGGTAGATGAGTGGGAGATCCGGGCAGGAGACTCCCTCGTGGAGAGGGTTTTTGCGCACGGCATCGACAATGCGGACGTCTTCATCGTTGTGTTGTCGAGCACGTCTATTTCCAAGCCCTGGGTCGCCGAGGAACTCGACGCCGGAGTGATCCGGAAAATCCAGAAGGGGACTCGAATTATCCCCGTTCTGATCGACGACGTAGTAGTGCCACCCGCGTTGCAGCACCTGCGCTACAGCTCCCTCGCCTCGCTCGGGCTTCCGGGGGTTATCGCGGATATCGCGGGGACGATATTCGGTTCGGACGTCGCGCCACCGCTTGGAACTCCGCCGGCTTACTCACGTCGCGCACCGAAGCTTCTGCCCGAGCCTGTGGACGATGCCGTCCTTGACGCGACTGTCGACATGATCCTTGAGAGAGGCCCCGGCTCGGTCGGCGCGTCGCAGCTGCTAGAACGGCTGCCTGATCTCGACCTGACGAACGAGCTTGTCGAAGAGGCCATCTCCTCCCTCGCTGAGCAGGGACTCGTTGAGGTTTCGAGGTCCTTCGCCGGAACGAGCATCACAAGGTTGCGTCCGAGGGTCTGGTTGGCGGTCCAGGGAAAGCGAGGAGTAGATGTCAACGGGCTACACGACAAGCTTCTCGTGCATTTCGTCAATCGCGGATCGTCGGACGGCTTCGAGGCGACAGATCGCGAGACAATCCATGCCCTCGTCTCTATGCTCGAGACCGAGCGGCTCATTGGCCGCGTGACCACAACGCTCGACGGGACCGCCCACGCACAAGCGACCGTGGCCGGGCAACGCCGAGCGAGAGCGCTCTAGCCCAAGAGGGGGACCGCACCGCGATGGCTACGAAACAGAAGTCGACGCGTACGGGGTTCCGATCACAGCAGTCGGAGATTCTGTGCCACCAGCGTTCTTTGAGGTTCGCGGGGCTTTGCCCGGTTCCGGAAACATCTTGGCCGTGACGCGGTGCGAGGTGACGGCCGGCAGCGCCTTCTCTCGTTCGCCTATCGGTCCCGCTGTCGGAAGTCGTAGATAGTCTTGCAGCGTCAGGGGAGGGGGGTCCATGGGTGAGGTAGTCAAGGAACGGTACGCGCTCCAGGATGATGGGCCGAAGATTCCTCAAGGAAACCAGTCCACCGTCGTGCGAGCGTTCGATTTGAAGGCCTTCGACTATGTGGCGGTGAAGTTCATCCAGCCGTGGCGAGATGAGTTCACCAAACGCATGTTCGAGCGTGAAACCGAAGCCCTACGGCGCCTGTCTCACCCAAGCATCATCGGGATCCGGGACTCCGGGGTCGATGAGACCGGAACGCCCTACGTGGTACTTGAGTGGGTTGACTCCAGCCTCGAGCAGCTGCTTTCGGAAAGTAGTTGGGACCGCTGGGACGATTTCTACACCACTATGTTTCGACCGATCGTCTCCGCAATCTCATACGCGCATCTGAACAATACTGAACATCGCGATATCAAACCGGCCAACATCCTGGTGGACTCTGAGCAACGCCCACTTGTTGCTGACTTCGGGATCGCGACTGTTCGCGCGTCGGGCCCGCCGAGCACTCACACAGTCAGGCGGTTCCGTTCTGTTCCGTATGCTCCCCCCGAACAGGAGACGCGTAGACCGTACGTTAGAGATGTTTTCAGCCTCGGAGTGCTGGCCATCCGGTGCATGACGAATGGACCAATCTCCGACTATGACCAGATCCGACCTGCGTTAGCTGCGATAAACGTCCCCGACGGTGTCCGGGACATACTCGCACGCTGCGTCAGCTTTGATCCCGACCTGCGGCCATCGTCTGCCACCGAACTTGAGGGTCTGCTCGATGACATGTGGCACATGGCGGCGGAGGTCGCCGGGAAACGCCAGAACACTCTGTGGCTCAGTTTCACCGGTCGTGCCCGTAGGGACGTGGCACAGATCGCGGCGGGCGCGGCGGCCGAATCGGTGGTCGCTCAAGATCTCGACGGAGCCGTCCACGCCGAGTTCGGGATCGACGAAACTGGGGCTCCCGATCGCTCCTGGATGTTCCTTTATGGTGCCGCCCACCGATACTCGCTATCGGCTCCCCGAAAAGACGGTGAACCGCTTACGATCACCGCGGTCTCCCCCCGAGATTTCGAAACGATTGAGCGAGAACGTCGCCGTTCTCTTCAGCTTCCCGCCGTGTTCCGGTGGGAACTTAAGCGCCCCCTGAACCCGGCCGCGCCAGTGCGCGGCTGGCAGGCGCTACAACGCCTCCTCGAAGCCCATCTCGACGCCCGCCTCTCGCCACGCGAAGACGCAGAAGTCAACGAACTGTTCGATCTGTGGAGCCGGATCCTCGATGCCCGCGCCGACCTCGCGCGCGGATCCGTTGAACCCATGACATACCGACGTTGCGAACAGGTCGAACGCAGAGTCACCTTCGCGCTCATTGAGGAGCCCCACACCGACCTCGTCGGAACATTCTGGGAGGCCATCTCCCCAGAAAAGCCCGTTCGCGGCGTTAGCGGCGAAGTCGTCGAGCAGGACGGGAAGGATCTGACGATCCTGCTTCGCAGAAAAGCGAAGTCGATCCCACTGCGCGGAACGCTCCGCCCATTCGATGCCCCGAGCTCGATTGCTCTATCACGGCAGAGGGCTGCTCTCCACGCTCTGCGAGACGGCAAAGTGCCGAACAGTGCGATCCGCGAAGTTGTCGTCGACCCCTCTACCAGCACCTCGCCCGATCGGTACAGCGTCGACAGTTGGCACTCTGACATGGACGCCGACAAACAGCGTGCGATCGAGCTCGCGCTTGGTAGCTCCGGACTTCTGGTCATCGAAGGGCCTCCGGGCACTGGCAAGACCCGGCTGATTGCGGAGCTCGTGCACCAGGTATTGCGCAGCGATCCGAGGAAACGCGTACTTATTGCCTCGCAGACAAACGCCGCGGTGGATAACGCGCTCGAACGCATTTCCCAAGTGGGCCTCACCAACATCGTCCGTGTGGCGGGATCCGACCAGTCAGCCGTCGACCCCTCCGTTCATGCACTGCTGCTTGAGAATCGTCTCCCCCGATGGGCGGACGACATACGCGGTCGAGCGCAAGCCACAATTGAGCAGGAGGCGATCAAATACGACATCCCCGTGAATCAGGCACGCGCTGCGCTCCTCCTCGAACAAGTCGCTGCACTCGGAACGGAACGCCTCTTCCTGGCCTCCAGGCTCACGGAGAAACCGGCCTCGACAGGTTCCGTCACCGGCCTCGAAGACGATGGACTGGTCGATCAGCCGGAGGAGATTCAGGCACGGATCGAGAAACTTGACGAACGCATCGAGGAACACGTTAAAGACGCCCAGGCGCTCCTCGGCAGCGACCTCATCCTGGACCGCCACCTTTCGCCCGTCGGCGCGCGAGAAGCACTCGCCGCCATCCTCATCGGGAAGCCCAACGCGCAGTCATTTATGGGACGTGTCGAGCTCCAGGCCCAGTGGATGGATCGCATCGAATCAGACGAGGACATCGCTGAGTTCTTCTTGGCCACGACATCGGTCGTCGCGGGCACGTGTGTTGGCCTCCTTCGTCACAGAGCCGTTGCCCGCACAGAGTTTGACGTCTGTATCGTCGATGAAGCCTCGCGGGCAACGTTGACCGAAGCCTTGATTCCTATTTCGCGTTCCAAGCAATGGATTGTGGTGGGAGACACCAGACAGCTACCGCCAAGCGATGAAGACCTTCTTCGGAGCCCCGCAATCCTGGCTGAACACAACCTGACGCCGTCCGACATCACCGAAACCTTGTTTCAGCGGCTTGTCGACCATCTACCGGCCGACTCCCAGATCCTTCTACAACACCAGTATCGAATGATCAACGCCATCGGCGCGATGATATCGGAGTGCTTCTACGACGGTCTCTTGCGGTCCCCGCGGAACGACGGCATACCCGGATACGACCTATGGGCCGGCGCCCCTGTGACGTGGATCGACACATCGGCGCTCGGCAGCGAACGCCGGGAGGCGAGCGCCGCCGGAACCTCGGTGGCCAACCGCGCGGAGGCAAAGATCATGGTGGAGAAGATCCTCAGCCTCGACCAGGCACTCGAACAAGGAGTCGTTCGTCCCCAATCGGGGCAAAAGCTCCAAGTCTTGGCTATTGCGCCTTACATGAGCCAGGTAGCCGACATTCGCCGCCGCCTCGCGGCCGTATCATTCAAGAACCTCTCAGTGGCTGCGATGTCGGTAGACGCAGTACAAGGACGGGAGGCAGACATTGCCTTCTTTTCAGTAACGCGGAGCAACCACAGGAAAAGCTTGGGATTCCTTGGCCCGGACTACTGGCGGCGGATCAACGTCGCTCTATCCAGGGCACGGTTCGGTCTGACGATCATCGGTGACTCTGATTTCATCAGATCCCAGGACAGCGGCCTCTCGAAGGTCCTCGAATACGTCGAGCGTCACCCGGGCGATTGCGCGCTCATGCCGGTGGAAGAATGATCCAGACGTATACGAGCATCTTTCGACGATACGCAGATGCGCGACCTGGCCTTAGGCTGCTAGCTGTCGAGGATGCCGCGCTACCTGTATCTGTTCTCCGCACAGACGTCTTGGTCCATGACAGGCGAAGTCTGCCCGCAATCGATGAGTTCCTCCTTCGCTTCACAGAGACGGGTGTCAACACGATCGAAGACATCGCGAGATACATGGGCCTGCCAAACGACCTCCTCCTCGACGCTGCCGTCCGGCAAACAAGCGCGGGAAACCTCACGCGACAAGACTCGACACGATTCAGCCTGACTGCACAGGGACTGGTATCTAGTCGCGAGCTGACTGCGACGCAACCAGAGCTCAAAGAGATCGCCTTCATCTTCGACCGACTCGCCTGGCGACCCGTGGCCTATCAACAGTCGACTCTCCTGAGGCGCCGCGAAGCAACGCAACGGGGGCTGACGCTCGTTCCCGCAGCGGCCAACGCTGCGATTGGCGTGACCGACATCAAGATCAACGATCTGAATCGAATCGTGCCGGGCCGTCGAGCCACTATCCTTCGAGTCAACAGGCTCGCTGGTCGGCGCCACCTCTGGGCTCCAGCAAAGTTGCTCGTGTTCGGAGACAGCACATCGCAGGAACTTGAGCTCGCCGTCTATGTCGACGACGAGATCTCATCTGCCCATGAATCAGCGCTCCAGGCCACCGCTGCCGCGACGCAACTGCGCATAACTGTCGCACGTGCCCCCTTCATTCCCGACCCGCGGTTCGGTATGAATGCACCCCCCGGGGCCGAGCAATCTGATGTGCAGTCAATCGAGCACCTCGACCATCTGCTGGAAGCGGAGTTGCACTCGAGGAAGCGGCTGCTCATCGCCTCCCAGTCAGCACGTTCTGATGTGGTGGATGAACAGTTCTGCAGATACCTAAGAGAGCGAGCGCGCGCAGGCACCGACGTGACGATAATCATCGGCGACGAGTCACTGGTAGATCAGCGCGCAGCCGAACGCCTCCGGACGCTATCGAGAACCGAACCTAACGTCACCGTGTCTTACGCGAACCTGTCCGGAACGTCCTATCTCATCTCTGACGACGTCACGATCGAAACGACTTTTGATTGGCTGTCGGGTGGTCGAACGGGCTCGGAGTACAGCTGGCGTGTCGGGCGACGTACTCAATCGACCGTCTACGCAGATGAGACCGAATCACGACTCCCTCCGAGCATCGCAAGGAGCCCTTTCAGCCGTTCTAAGACCTCGTCATAGCCTAAAATCGTCACCGTCGAAAGCGCGCTACGGTAACGGACGAAAGACTCGAGCTGCGGCGCCGAGAGCGACGAAACCTTCCCGACGATGATCGCTCCTCGCACGTCGTTCCACGGATCGAGATTCAGGTTGGGAGTTCTCGCCAGCTGACTTGAAAGTTCCTGCGGTATCGCTGCCATCTGCGATTGCAGTTGAGCGATTGTGCCACTGAGGTTCTTATGCACTGCATGGACTCCCGAAGCCTCGCCACCTCGATATGGCCGCGGCTCCATGATCGTGGTACCCGGGGTCTTGATCTCAACCACCATTGCCGTTCGAGTCACGCTGTTGGCGCACAGGAAATCTGCGATGCGTGCACCCCCGCCAAGAGCGTCAGCACCTCGGAGGTGAGCCTGCGGAATCAAGGTGACGATCGGCATTGCGAAGAGCTGCTGCAGCGCAAACCGATTCGCGTCGAAGAACCGCTGCCAGTAAGACTCGCTGCTCGAGCTCGCGTGTCCGCCGGCAAGAGCTCCCTCGAACTGCTCGACGAGCGTGTCGAGCGAGACAAGCTCAATGTCCGTGCGGAGGCGTCCGAATCTCTCCGGTTCCTCTCGAGCTACGGACGGAGCAGCCGCGGAAACCTGGTCGACAAGCACGCCTCGGTCAGCGGCGTTCAGGACGTAGCCCGTGGACACCTCTTCAGTGAGTCTTCGAACAATCTCGTTCCGGCCATACTTGACGTTGACCTGAGGCAGGTCGAAGAGATCTGCGACCGTGTTGTGTCTCTCAGCCTCGTTCACACGGCTCGCTGCGACTCGACTGCGTCCCTTGTTTCTCTCAACAGCGGCGCGATAGTGCTCGAACCGTTGCAGCGAAACCCTGAAGACATCGCCATCTTGCGATTGCCCCTCCGTGCCATCGCGCGTGAAGCTCAGAACTGTTCCCGTGGAATGCCCTTCGATCGTCCGGACGAACGCCTGGTAGTGCCGATGGATGCCTAGCCCATAGGCGTAAAAGACGTTGAAGCCAAGCGGAAGTCCGACGGCTCGGAGCAAACCAAATCGGTCGCTCTCCTCAGAGTGTTCGGATGGGTCCCATCCGTACCCCTCGAGACGCAGCTCGCGTATGCGATCGAACTGATCTCGAAGCTCATCCCGCTCAATCGATCTAGGGAAGACGCGAAGGACGTTCGTCGCAGTATCGAATCGGATCATCTCGAGCGGATCGGACTCTGTGCGGTCCGGCGTCCACAATAGGACGATCTCGTCGTTGTCCATCTCGGTTGTCACCGCTCCGGCTCGATCCGTGAGTCGGAGATCGGGATCCCACGGTGAAGCGAAGGGATTCTCTCCGAGGTCTATCTGACTCATGCTCGTCTCTTCCTTCTGCGTCAAGCGCCCTTACGCTGTCGATCTTTGCAGACCCCGTCGAACTTCCTCGTCGAATCGTTACGCCAGGCCGTCCGGGGTCTAGCAACTCGACCGCTTCACCCCAGTAAGCGCGGGCGACGCTGATGATGAGAACGGAACAGAGAACACACTGATGAGCGGCAAGACCACGACAATGGCTCATGCCAAGAATCAACGACACCGACTATCGCAACCGCCGAGCCGCCCTGCGCGCAGACTGGGAGAAGGGCGGCAAGTCGCTCGGGCGCCTCACGAACGAGCAGCGGAGTTCGCTACGGACGTTATACCTCTTCGACCTACCGCTGCGCAGTTCAGACTTCGCCAGCGCTCGAAGCGAAGCGACCCGACGCGATCCGAACCTTGTCAGACAGACTGGGCTCGCATATCGAGCCTTCGCCAAGCTCAACGCGCAGCGGAGGGCGGAATCTGAACGCTGTCAGAACCCAGGAGCGCTTGCGCCGACTCGCGCTGCCACTCGCCGACCGCAGACGTCAAACCGACGGATCGCGGTCTTCTCCGAGACCAATACGCACATAGAGCCAGATGAGATCGCCCGGATCATCATCGCGATTGCCCGAGAGCATCTCCAGACGGCGCGAACATCCAGCGATTCAGACTCGGTGTAACTCAGGCTCAGACCCCGCACCCAACCGGACCGCTGAAGGTATGTACCGATACGCGCGATGTGTACCGGTAAACACCAGGCGGGATTCGAAACAGTCAGATCGATAAATGGCCAGATCAGGTCGAAAAAAGTGCGTCCCGAGGAGCATCGCGAAGATGATCCGATCGCGCGGGGTCGCGGCCAGATCGGTACGTACACTGGAGTAAAAACGGCCGATCAGTCATGATTTCTCATGTCTGATCGGCCGTCTTCTCTGTGGACCTGAGGGGACTCGAACCCCTGACCCCCTGCATGCCATGCAGGTGCGCTACCAGCTGCGCCACAGGCCCAGACGCCGTTCGCGGCTTCCCGCGACAACTCATTTAGACTACAACATGGCCGTCGCGCCGCGCCAATCGTGACGCCTGATGCGCACCGCCGGGCGTGTCATCCCCTCCCCGGGGTTACGCGGAGGGCAGCGCGTTGAAGGCGTCGCGGATCGCGAGCACCAACTGTCGGACCGCGGTGGACGGCCCGCGCGTCGACCCCTCGGCGGAGGTCGCCACGAGGATGGAGCGCACGAACGACGGATCCGCGATCGGGCGCAGGACGATCCCGGGATGGGATCCACCGACCGCGAGACTCGGCAGCAGGCCCACCGCGAGGCGGGCCGCGATCATCCCGAGCATCACCTGGAAGTCGTCGGTGCGGATCGCGACGTCGAGCGCGTGCCCTCTGGCCGCGAAGGCGTCGATCACGATCGTGTCCATCGGGTCATTTCCCGCGGCGGCGAAGAGCCAGCGCTCCTGCTGGTCGATGCCGATGGCACCCTGCGGATCGGCGGGTGCCGCGTCGACGACCTCGCCCGTGAGTTCGGCACGCCGGCGATCATCGTCGACGAGGCCGCATTGCGCGCCCGTGCGCAGGAGTACCGCACCGCGCTGACCTCGCGCCGCTCGAACTCCCGCGTGGTGTTTGCGTCGAAGGCGTTCCCGGCCACCGCCGTGCAGCGGGTCATGGTCGAGGAGGGCATCGGACTGGACGTCGCGGGCGGCGGCGAGATCCTCAGCGCGCTGCGCGCGGGCATCGACCCCGCACTGCTGGTCATGCACGGCAACGCGAAGACGACCGAGGAGCTGAGGATCGCGGTCGACGCGGGCCTCGGCCTGGTCGTCGTCGACAACGCCGACGACGTGGACCGCCTGGAGCAGCTGGTGCCGGAGGCGCACGCCCAGGACGTGCTCGTGCGCGTGATCCCCGAGGTGGAGTCCTCCACGCATCCGCACGTGCAGACCGGACAGGTCGGATCCAAGTTCGGCCTCACCGCCGCGGCCGCGAAGGCGCTCATCACCCGGATCGAGGAGAGTCCGCAGCTGCGGATGCGCGGCGTGCACGCCCACGTCGGGTCGCAGATCATGGATCCCGCCGAGCTCGCCGCCGCGGTCGCACCCCTCGCCGCGCTGGGAACCTTCCCCGTCTACGACCTCGGCGGCGGGCTGGGAGCGCGCTACACCTACGACGAGCACCCCGCCTCGGTCGACGCCTACATCGAGGCGCTGCTCGCCGCGGCGGCGGAGCACCTCCCCGCCGAGGCCGAGATCATCATCGAACCGGGACGCAGCATGGTCAACGCCTCGGCGCTGACCCTGTACACGGTGACCACGGTCAAGCGCGACGCCCGCACCTTCGTGGCGGTCGACGGCGGGATGGGCGACAACCTCGAGGTCGCCCTCTTCCAGCAGCGCTATGAGGCCGCGCTCGCCGCGCGCCTGCACGAGGACGCCGTGGAAGACGTCGTCGTGGTCGGCCGGCACTGCGAGTCCGGCGACGTCCTGATCGATCCGCTGCGCCTCCCGGAGGTCCGGGTCGGCGACCTGCTCGCCGTGCCCGCGACGGGCGCCTACACGCACACCATGGCGAACAATTACAACGGCTACCGCCGCCCGCCCGTGGTGTTCGTGCGCGACGGCGCGGCCAGAGCCGTGATCCGCCGCGAAACCTGGGACGACCTGTTCGCCCGCGACCTCTGACCGCGAGGGCGACGGGCTCGCTCACCCCACGGCAGAATGGCGGGATGCGCCATCACGACCTGCTCCGCGACCTGACCGCGCTGCCGCCGTCCCCCGTGCGGGACGCCTATCTCGACTTCGTGCGCGCGGGCGGCGACGATGCGCTGCGCCGAGATGGCGGAGCGGAGCACGTCACCGGATCCTGCTTCGTGTTCTCCCCCGACTTCGCCCAGGTGCTGCTGTGCTTCCATGGCAAGGGGCGGTTCTGGGTGCAGTTCGGAGGGCACGTCGAGTCGCAGGACCCGTCGATCTCCGCGACCGCGCAGAGAGAGGCGCGGGAGGAATCGGGGATCGCTGACCTGCTCCTGCTCTCGGCCGGGATCCTCGACCTCGACCGGCACGCGCTGCACGGGGGTTTCGCCTGCACCGCGCACTGGGACGTCGGCTTCGCGGCGCTCGCGGATCCGGCGACGCAGATCGCCGTCAGCGACGAGAGCGAGGACGTCCGCTGGTTCCCGCTCGACGCCCTGCCCGCGGAGGTGCCTGACGGGTTCGGAGAGCGCCTCCGCGCGGTCCGGGAGGCGGCGTTGCAGCTCGCGGACGCCTGAGGACGACCCCCGGCAGCGCGACGGCGCTCAGGCCGCGCGCGCCGCGGACCGGGTGACGGTGACCTGGATGCTCTTCATGAGCGGCTGATCGCTCTGCGCGCTGAAGTCGGCATGTCCGATCAGCACGTTCAGCTCCGGCATGTAGCCGGCCGCGCAGCCCTGCGGAAGGTCATAGGGCACCGCACGGAAGGCGTGCACGACGCGGGTGGATCCGTCCTTCGAGGTCGACCGGATGTCGACGAGATCCCCCTCCGCGATCCCCCTCGCGCGCATGTCGTCCGCGTGCAGGAAGATCAGCTCGCGCAGGTTCTTCACGCCGCGATAGCGATCGTTGCTCGAGTAGATCGTCGTGTTCCACTGGTCGTGCGAGCGCATGGTCTGCAGCACCAGCGTCTCGGCGGATGCGGGGATCACATCGGGCAGCGGCGCGTGCGAGAACTCCGCCCGCCCGGACTCCGTCTCGAAGACCCGTTCGCGGGCGGGCTGCGGGATGCGGAATCCGTGACGGTTGCGGATCAGGTCGTTGAAGCCCTCGAAGCCGGGGAGAACCTGCGCCATGACATCCCTGATCCGGTCGTAATCGGCGATGTAGTCCTCCCAGGGGGTCTGCGACGCCGGCAGGGTGGCCATCGCGATCCCGGCGATGATCGCGGGCTCCGAGCGCAGGTAGGCCGACGCCGGGCGCTTGCGCCCCACCGAGAGGTGCACCATGCTCATCGCATCCTCGACCGTGACGCCCTGCGGGCCGGCCTGCTGCTGGTCGCGCTCGGTGCGTCCGAGGCAGGGCAGGATCAGCGCCTTCCCACCATGGACGAGATGGCTGCGGTTGAGCTTGGTGCTCACCTGCACGGTCAGCCGGCAGCGGCTGAGGGCTTCGGCGGTGTATGCCGTGTCGGGGGCGGCCAGCACGAAGTTCCCGCCCATGCCGACGAAGACCTTGACCGTTCCGTCGTGCATGCCGCGGATCGTCTTGACGGTGTCCAGGCCGGGATGGCGGGGCGGTTCGATGCGGCAGACCTCGGCGAGCCGGTCCGTCCAGGGGGGCGGGCGGTGGTCGATGCCGCAGGTGCGGTTGCCCTGCACGTTGCTGTGCCCGCGCACGGGCGACGGTCCGGTCCCTGGACGCCCGACGTTGCCGCGCAGCAGCAGCAGGTTCACGATCTCGCGCACGGTGTCCACGCCGTGCTCGTGCTGGCTCACGCCGAGGCACCAGCTGATCACCGTCCGCTCCGAGCCGAGGTAGATCGCCGCGGCTTCGCGGATCTGCCCCTCGCTGAGGCCGGACTGCCGCACGAGCTCCGCCCAGGGCGTGGCCTCGACGAGTGCGCGGTAGTCCTCGAGCCCGTTCGTGCAGGCGCGGAGGAATGCGGTGTCGAGGACAGCGGGATCCGCCGCGGCCGCCTCGAAGACGACCTTGGCCATCCCGCGGATGAGCGCGAGATCGCCGCCGAGCCGCACCTGCAGATTCATCGTGCTCGTGGCGGTGCTCTTGAACAGCGCCATGTCGACGAAGTCGTGCGGCACGATCGTCCGCGTCGCCCCCACCTCGACGAGCGGATTGACGTGCACCACCTGGGCGCCGCGGCGGACGGCATCGGACAGCGCCGTCAGCATGCGCGGAGCGTTCGATGCGGCGTTCACGCCGAGGACGAAGAGCGCGTCGCACTCCTCCCAGTCGCGCAGATCCGCGGTTCCCTTGCCCGTGGCGAGCGAGGCCTTCAGCGCGCGTCCCGAGGCCTCGTGGCACATGTTCGAGCAGTCAGGGAGGTTGTTGGTGCCGTACTCGCGCACCATGAGCTGGTACAGGAACGTCGCCTCGTTGCTCAGGCGGCCCGAGGTGTAGAAGCTGGCCTCGTCGGGGCTGTCCAGACCGCGCAGCTCATCGCCGATGAGAGCGAACGCCTCGTCCCAGGAGATCGGCACGTACCTGTCGCTCGCGGCGTCGTAGCTCATCGGCTCGGTGAGGCGCCCCTGGTCCTCGAGGTCGAAGTCCGTCCACTGGGACAGCTCGGCGACCGTGTGCGAGGCGAAGAACTGCCGGTCGACGCGCTTGTGCGTCATCTCCCACGTGACGTGCTTGATGCCGTTCTCGCAGATGTCCAGGCGCAGGTTGCCCGGATCGTCCGGCCAGGCGCACCCTGGGCAGTCGTATCCGGATCCGCCGTGGTTCATGATGAGCATCGCGCCGGAGCCGGCGATCGGCTCGCGCTCGCGCAGCAGCACCTGCCCGACGGACTTCGCCGCACCCCAGCCCGCGGCCGGGTGACGGTAGGGCTTCCGCGACCAGGCAGCCGTCGTGCGCGGCCCGTAGCCGCCCTGCCGCGGCTCGTCCGGCATGAGTCCGAAGGCCGTTCCCCCACGCGCGTCCACGTCGTCGCTCATCGCTCTGTCCGTCCTCCTCGCACGGGCTCCTCGCCCTGCGTCGCCGCATCGATCAGTACGCGCTGCGCATGCGCGTACACGTTCATGGATCGTCCTCGCACGAAGCCGATCAGCGTCAGCCCGGTCTGCTCGGCGAGCTCCGCGGCCAGCGAGGACGGCGCGGAGACCGCCGAGAGGATCGGGATCCCCGCCATGGCGGCCTTCTGCACGAGCTCGAAGCTCGCCCGTCCCGAGACCTGCAGCACGGTGGAGCGCAGCGGGAGCCGCCCCTCCTGCAGCGCCCAGCCGACGACCTTGTCCACGGCGTTGTGCCTGCCCACGTCCTCCCGGATCACGAGCAGCTCGCCGCTGACGGCATCGAAGAGCGCGGCGGCGTGCAGTCCCCCGGTCTTGTCGAACGCGGCCTGTTCGGCGCGGAGCCGGTCCGGCAGCTCGGCGATCCATCCCGCCTCGACCTGGACGTCGTCCTGCGTCACGTCGTGGTGCGACACCGTCCGCACGGCGTCGATGCTGGCCTTCCCGCACACGCCGCACGAACTGGTCGTGTAGAAACGGCGCGCCTCGTCGGCGCCGGGCAGCCGTACGCCGGGGGCGAGGGACGTGTCGAGCACGTTGTAGGTGTTCTCGGCGCCGCCGGTGCCGGGGCCGCCGCAGTGGATCGCGGCACGGAAGTCGGACCTCTCCGAGATCACGCCCTCCGAGACGAGGAATCCGATCGCGAGTTCGACGTCATGCCCGGGGGTGCGCATCGTGACTGCGAGCGGCGCACCGCCGATCCGGATCTCCAGCGGCTCCTCGACCGCGAGCGTGTCGGCGCGACGATGCACGCCCTCCCCCAGGGCGATCCGGGTGACCGGCCGCAGCGTCGTGATCCGTCCCACGGCTCGACCCTACTCGCGGATCGCGGATCCTCGCCGGATCAGTCCCGCTCGGCGGTCACACCGAGCGGCGTGGGCTCGGCGATCGGCACCACGGGGCAGTCCTTCCAGAGGCGCTCCAGGCCGTAGTACGTGCGCTCCTCCTCGTGGAAGACGTGCACGATGAGGTCGCCGAAGTCGAGCAGCACCCAGCGGGCCTCGCTGCGGCCCTCGCGGCGCACGCGCTTGTGGCCGGCCTCGATCATCCTGTCCTCGACCTCGTCGGCGATCGCGGCGACGTTGCGCTCGCTGTTGCCGGTGACGAGGAGGAAGATGTCGACGAGCGGCAGCGGCTCTGACACATTCAGCGCGAGCAGGTCCTCTCCGCCCTTGGAACGGGCCGCGTCTGCGGCGATCTGCAGCATGTCTGCGGCGGACGGCGACTGCATCATGAAGAGAACGCTCCTGTGGTGATGGCGACGATGAGCGCGCCGACCAGGGCGACGGCGAGAGCGCCGGCGGTGATGGTCAGAGCGAGCATGAGCTTGTTGCCCTTTTCGGGCTCGGGCGGGCGAATGACCTCGCCGGCGGGCTTGATCGTGCCGATCGCCGCGCTGGCGGCGATCGGGGTGGGCGAGGACGCGGGCGCGAGCTCGCCGTCGACGAGAACCGCGTCGACCTCTTTGCCGTCGGCCATGCCGTCGGCGTGGCCGCGCGAGCCGAGACCCGAGGGAAGGTCGTAGCTGCCGGTGACGAGGATCTCGCCGGTGGAGGCGACGGGGCCCGACAGCGACAGGCCGGCAGGCGCCTGCTGGAAGATCAGCGCGTTCGGCGCGGCGTGGTGCGACCCCGTGGAGTCCCCGATCAGCGCGTCGAAGGAATCCACCTGCGGGGTGCGCGCCTGCTCCGTGAGCACGCGCTCGCCGAAACCGGCGTTGACCGTGGATTCGGACCCTGCGGCGGGCGCGGCCGGAGACACGGGGCCCGGGGCGGCCTCGGCGGGCGCAGCCGGAGCCGGAGTGGCAGGGGTCTGCGGCGCCTCGGCGGCGGAGTCCGCCGCGGCCGACCAGAGGGCCGTCTGCTCGGACGAGAAGGGCAGGCTCACCGGATCGGCATCCGGCGCGGGGACCGCGGGCAGCAGCGAGGCGGAGGCCGAGTCGGCCTGGCGGACGGACTGCGCGTCTTCGACGGCCTTGGGCGCCACGGAGACGGGATCCGCGTGCCACATGCGTCCGGTCTCCTCCTCGGCGCGCATGACGGAGGAGACCGACACCGGCGCGACGCCCTGTTCGGCGTCGTCGACGCCGTCCTGCTCATCGGGCTCCGGAGCCGACACCGGCGCGGCGGACTCGAAGGAACGGCGACGGCTCGGGTAGCTGGGTCGCGGCACGTCCGTGATCATCTCCGACGCCTCGGACGCGGCCGGCTCGGACGCGACAGGCGCCGCTGCAGAAACCGGCGGCGGGGCGAAAGCGGAGGCGGGCGCCGACGGCGCCGCGGCGGGCTCCACGACGGCAGAGGAAGACGCAATCGGGGCATCCTGCGCGGCCGGATCGAACACCGGCAGCACGCCGGTGCGGATCCGCTCCTGCTCGCGCTTCTGGCGGCGGGTGAGCGGCTCCTCGCCCTCGCCGGAGTCCTGGCGCTCGATACCGGCCCCTGCGGGAGCCGGAACGGCGGCCTCGGCGACGGGCGCGTCGGCGACGGGCGCTGAAACGGGTTCGGCAACGGGCGTCTCAACGACGGGCTCCGCCACCGGCGCAGCCGCGGCGGGTTGAGCGACCGCGGAGGCGATGCTCTGCCGGCGTGCCGCCTCGGCCTCCTCCGGAGTGACGATCGGGGTCGATCCGGTGAGGCGCGCCTCCCGCAGCTGCTTGCGAGTCAGCTGGCTGCTGCCAGATGACTGATCAGCAATGTGCGCCTGCTGATCCGATGTGCTCATGACGTGCTCCGATAAAGATGATGCTTCGCGATGTACTGGACCACACCGTCCGGCACGAGGTACCAGACGGGATCCCCCTCGCGGACGCGGGATCGGCAATCGGTCGACGAGATCGCGAGGGCGGGGACTTCGAGCTGGCTGACGTCGTCACTGGGCAGACCGTCCGTGCTCAGCACGTGACCTGGTCGGGAAACCGCGACGAAGTGGGCCAGATCCCACAGTTCATCATGATCCCTCCAGCTGAGAATCTGCGCCACGGCGTCTGCACCCGTGATGAAGAAGAACTCCGCATTCGGGCGCTGCGCCTTCAGATCCCGCAACGTGTCGATCGTGTAGGTCGGGCCCTCACGATCGATGTCCACGCGGCTGACGGTGAACGAGGGGTTCGAGGCCGTCGCGATGACCGTCATCAGATAGCGGTGCTCGCTGTCCGACACGTCGCTCTTCTGCCACGGCTGGCCCGTGGGCACGAAGACGACCTCGTCCAGTCCGAACGAGTGCGCCACTTCGCTGGCAGCAACGAGGTGACCGTGATGGATGGGGTCGAACGTTCCGCCCATCACGCCGATCCGCGGCGCCGGAGTGGTCGTCATCGGATCAGCTCAGTGACCGTGACCGGCCCCATGTCCCTCGTGGCCGTGCTCCGCCGCCCACGCCTGCGCCTTGCGGTCGTGGCGGTTGGCGACGTTGCGGTAGGAGAGCGCGACCAGGCCGAGCAGCGCGAACACGCCGGCGGCGATCAGACCGAACGGAAGGGTCTCCAGCGCCACGTTTCCGTGGTGCTCGTTGGTCTCTGCGGCGGTCTGCACGAGCTGTGCGACGAGGTTCATCGATTCTCCAGAGTGATCAGGGTGGATCTCAGCTCCTCAGTCTAGCCCTCAGCCGCGCGTCTGCCCCGACCCCCGCGCAAGCCACTTGGTGCTGGTCAGCTCGGCGAGTCCCATCGGGCCCCTGGCGTGCAGCTTCTGCGTGGAGATGCCCACCTCGGCGCCGAAGCCGAACTCGCCCCCGTCGGTGAACCGGGTCGAGGCGTTCGCCATCACGACGGCCGAGTCGACCTCGGCGAGGAAGCGCTCGATCGCGAGGGCGTCGGTGCTGATGATCGACTCGGTGTGCCCCGTGCTGTACTGCCGGATGTGCGCGAGCGCGCCGTCGAGATCGTCCACGACGCGCATCGACAGGTCGAGGCTCATGTGCTCGGTCGCCCAGTCCTCGTCCGTCGTCGGGACCGCCTCGGGCACGAGCCGGCGGACGTCCTCGTCGCCGTGGATCGTGACGCCCTGCGCGATCAGCGCTTCCGCGACCTCCGGGACGAGCCGGTCGGCGGCGGCGCGGAGCACCAGGACGGTCTCGACGGCGTTGCACACGCTGGGGCGCTGCACCTTGGCGTTCACGACGATGTCGCGCGCCCAGTCCCGCGGCGCGGTCTCGTCCAGCACGATGTGCACCACGCCGGCGCCGGTCTCGATCACGGGGACCGTGGACTCGGTCACGACGGTCTCGATGAGCCCTGCGCTGCCGCGCGGCACGAGCACGTCGATGAGACCGCGGGCGTGCATCATCGCCGTGGCGCCGGCGCGACCGAAGTCGTCCACGGTCTGGATCGCCTCCGCGGTCACCCCCGCTGCGTCGAGGGCGTCGCGCATGACGCGCACGAGCACGGTGTTGCTCTCCTTGGCGGCGCTGCCCCCGCGCAGAACGGCCGCATTGCCCGACCGCAGCGCGAGCGCGGCGATGTCGACCGTGACGTTGGGGCGCGCCTCGTAGATCGCGCCGACCACGCCGAAGGGCACCCGCACCTGCTCGAGGGCGACGCCGTTGGGCATGCGATGCCCGCCGACGACGCGGCCGACGGGGTCCGGCAGGGTGGCTACCTCGCGCACGGCAGCCGCCAGCGCGTCGATCCGCTTCTCGTCCAGGCGCAGCCGGTCCAGGAGCCCATCACCGATGCCGTCCTCCGCGCCGCGCGCGAGGTCGCGCGCGTTGGCGGCGATGATGTCGGCCGACGAGGCCGTGAGCGCGTCGGCGATGGCGTGCAGAGCGGCCACCTTGCCGGCGCTCGTGAGTCGTGCGATCTCGCGGGACGCCTCCTTGGCGGCGCGCATGCGCGCCTCGGGCGAATCCGGTCCGTCCTGCGCGGAGGCGTCTGCGGGCACGGCAAAGTCGGCGATCACGGTGGACATGCGGTCAGTGTACCCACGCGCCGTGCCCCTGAGGCCCGGATGACGGAATCAGACCGCGGGTTCGAACCAGGTGCCGATCTCGGCGCCGGAGAGCGCCTCGGCGACCAGATCCGCACTGGTCACCAGCACGCCGATGCCGCTCGCCGCAGCCAGACGGGCGGCGGAGACCTTGGTCGCCGCTCCCCCGGTGCCGACGCTGTTCACGACGGTCGCGCCGAACTCGAGGCCGGACAGGTCGGCGCCCGCCGCGACGATGTCGAGCGGTTCGGCGGCAGGGTCGGACGGCGGCCGCGTGTAGAGCGACTCGACATCGCTGAGCAGAACCAGCGCATCGGCCCCGGTCAGCTGCGCCACCAGCGCGCCGAGCCGGTCGTTGTCCCCGAAGCGGATCTCCTGCGTGGCGACGGTGTCGTTCTCGTTCACGATCGGCAGCACGCGCAGCCCGAGCAGGCGCTCCATGGCGCGGCGCGCGTTGCTGCGCGAGGTCGGATGCTCCAGGTCGCCGGTGGTCAGCAGCACCTGCCCCGCCACGATGCCGTGCGGACGCAGGGCCTCCTGGTAGCGGTAGATCAGCACGTTCTGCCCGACAGCGGCCGCGGCCTGCTGCGTGGCGAGGTCGGTGGGCCGGGCGTCGAGCTGCAGGAACGGGATCCCGGTCGCGATCGCACCGGAGGACACCAGGACGATCTCGGTGCCGCGCGCGTGCGCCTCTGCGAGCGCCTCGACGAGCAGCGGGATCCGCCAGGCCGCGTCGCCGCTGATCGAGGAGGATCCGACCTTGACGACGATCCGCGCCGCCGACGGCAGGTCCGCCCGGGTCAGCGCCGTCACTCGACGTCCTCGCTGCCGGCGTCCTCCCCCGCTGCGGCGCCTCGTGCGAGGCGCCGCTCCTCGAGCTCGGCCCGGGCGGCCGCCTTCGCGTCCATGCGCTCGTGGTACCGCTCGCGGCGCTCATTCGTGGTGCGGCGGGTGTTCGGGTCGAAGCGCGAGTCCAGACCGCGCGGCGAGGTGATGAGCTCGGCGGCGGAGGACATCTGCGGCTCCCAGTCGAACACGATGCTCTCGCCGGGGCCGATCACGACGGTGGATCCGCGCTCGGCGCCCAGGCGGAACAGCTCGTCCTCGACGCCGAGCTTCTCGAGCCGGTCGGCGAGGAAGCCCACGGCCTCCTCGTTCTGGAAGTCGGTCTGCTGCACCCAGCGCACCGGCTTGTCGCCGAGGATCCGATACACGTTGCCGTAGCTGCCGCCCTCGACGCGGATCTCGAACTCGCGCTTCGAGCCGCGCGGCCGGATGACGACGCGTTCCTTGGGCGCCGCAGCGGCCGCGGCCAGCTCTGCGCGGTGCGCGTCGACGATCTCGCCGAGCGCGAAGGTCAGCGGTCGCAGCCCCTCGTGCGACACGGTGGAGATCTCGAACACGCGGAAGCCGCGCTCCTCGAGCTCTGGACGCACGAAGTCGGCGAGCTCGCGGGCCTCCGGCACATCGATCTTGTTGAGCGCGATCACCTGCGGGCGCTCCAGCAGCGGGACCTGTCCCTCCGGCACCTCGTAGGCGGCGAGCTCGGCGAGGATCACGTCGAGGTCGCTGAGCGGATCGCGGCCCGGCTCGAGCGTGGCGCAGTCGAGCACGTGCAGGAGCGCGGAGCAGCGCTCCACGTGCCGCAGGAACTGCAGACCGAGGCCGCGGCCCTCGCTCGCGCCCTCGACGAGGCCCGGCACGTCGGCCACGGTGTAGCGCGACTCTCCGGCCTGCACGACGCCGAGGTTCGGATGCAGCGTGGTGAACGGGTAGTCCGCGATCTTCGGCCGCGCGGCGGAGATCGCCGCGATCAGGCTCGACTTGCCGGCGGACGGGTAGCCGACCAGCGCCACGTCGGCGACGGTCTTGAGCTCGAGCACGACATCGCCCTCGAAGCCGGGCGTGCCCAGGAGGGCGAAACCGGGCGCTTTGCGCTTCGGCGTCGCGAGCGAGGCGTTGCCGAGGCCGCCCTGACCGCCCGCGGCGACCACGAAGCGCTCGCCGGGGGTGATCAGGTCGGCGAGGACTTCGCCGTCCGGGCTCTTGACGACCGTGCCGACGGGCACGGGCAGCTCGAGGTCCTCGCCGTCGTAGCCGGAGCGGTGGTCCCCCATCCCGAAGCCGCCGTTCTGCGACGTGCGGTGCGGCGAGTGGTGGTACGACAGCAGCGTCCCGGTCTGCGGGTCGGCCACGAGGACGATGTCGCCGCCGTCACCGCCCTTGCCGCCGTCCGGGCCGCCGAGCGGCTTGAACTTCTCGCGGTGCACCGACACGCAGCCGTTGCCGCCCTTGCCCGCGCGCAGGTGCAGCGTCACCCTGTCGACGAACGTGACCATGCGGATCCTCCTGGATTGGTGCGGGAAGGGACGTGCCCGGAGATATGGAAACGGGGCGAGCCGAAGCCCGCCCCGTTGCCGAACAGTGCCCAACCGGTGGCTGAGCCTGTGGAAGCCTTACTCGGCAGTCGCGACGATGTTGACGACCTTGCGGCCGCCCTTCGCGCCGAACTCGACCGCGCCGGCGGCGAGGGCGAACAGCGTGTCGTCGCCGCCACGGCCGACGTTCACGCCGGGGTGAAAGTGCGTGCCGCGCTGGCGGACGAGGATCTCGCCGGCGCTGACGGTCTGGCCGCCGAAGCGCTTCACGCCGAGTCGCTGTGCGTTGGAGTCACGACCGTTGCGGGTCGAGCTCGCACCCTTTTTGTGTGCCATTTCTCAGCTCCTCTTCGTGCTTACTTGATGCCGGTGATCTTGACGCGCGTGAGGTCCTGACGGTGGCCCTGGCGCTTCTTGTAACCGGTCTTGTTCTTGAACTTCTGGATGACGATCTTCGGGCCGCGGAGGTGGCTGACGACCTCGGCGGTGACCTTGACCTTCGCGAGCTTGTCGGCGTCGGTGGTGATCTTGTCACCGTCGACGAGGAGCACCGCGGCGAGCTCGACCTTGTCGCCCTGGGCCGCCTTCAGGCGGTCGAGCTGAACGATCGTGCCGACCTCGACCTTCTCCTGGCGTCCACCGGCGCGCACTACTGCGTAAACCACTTCATACCTGTTTCGTTGGGGAGCGGAACCGCTCCGTAATCTCACGGGAAGACTGTGCTTGCATCGCGCCACAGCAGAGGGATCCGCAGTGGCGGGCGCGAGTTGCATGATCCCGCGGCGGCCGAGTGGGGCGTCCGGCGCGGTGCACCAAGGAGCTACTTTACCGGATCCACGGCCCCCTCGCAAAGCGAGCGCCGCTGTGTCGGGATCCCGGATCCGATCACGGAGCGGATCGGCCTCGACGCCTCTCCCCGCGTCTAGGATCGGCGGAATGGCGATCCTCGTAGACGATCCGATCTGGCCCGCGCACGGCCGCCTCTGGGCGCACCTTGTCAGCGACGCCAGCGTCGCCGAGCTGCATGCCTTCGCCGCGCTGCACGACATCCCCCGGCGGGCGTTCGACCTGGACCACTACGACGTCCCCGCCGACGCGCTGGACCGGCTCGTCGCGGGCGGCGCGGAGCACGTGGGCGGCAAGGAGCTCACCCGCCGGCTGATCGCATCCGGCCTGCGGGTCCCGGCCCGCGACCGCGTCGGGGGCCACGATCACGACACGAGGATCCCGCGATGACCTCGAGCAGGCTGGAGGCGTTCAGCGACGGCGTCCTCGCGATCGTCATCACGGCGATGGTGCTCGGGCTCGCCGTGCCGAAGGCGGACCGCCGGGTCGAACGCTACCTGCGCACGCACCACGGCGAGGTCCCCGTGGGGAACGACGAAGAGGACCCGGCGCCGTAGCGCCGAGCCCTCCTGACGTGGCCCTGCGGGCCGGTCAGCCCTGGTCCGCCTGCGGCGCGGCCTCGGTCGTGTGCACGATGGCGGTGCCCGCGGAGAGGGCGGCGGTGCTCACGCGGCGACGGTTGCGGCCCTGCCCCGGCGCCTTCGGCTCCGGAAGCGCGTCCAGCACGGAGTCGAGCAGCTGCTCCGCCTCCGTCTTGGGCGACTTGCCGCGGTCGGAGCCGCGCTTCTTGCGCGGCTTCTTGGCGCGATCCTGCCCCGCGCGCTCGGTCGGCGCCTCGGTCACGGGCTCGAGCGGTGCCTCGCCGGCCGCCGCCTCGGCGGCGCGGCTGGAGGCGGCGATCTGGGCGAGGGCGGACTTCGCGCCCTCCGGGATCACGTGCGTGCCGCCGTTCGCAGGTGCCGCCGCAGCCGCCGGGGCCGGTGCGCCGGCGTTCGCGGAGCCGTTCCCGCCGCGCTGGCGACGGTTGGAGCTCTGCTGGGGTGCGGCCGCGCGGTGCTTCACGACCGGGTCGTGGTGCACGATCACGCCACGGCCCGCGCACACCTCGCAGGGCTCGCTGAAGGTCTCCAGCAGGCCCAGACCGAGCTTCTTGCGGGTCATCTGCACGAGACCGAGCGAGGTGACCTCGGCCACCTGGTGCTTGGTGCGGTCGCGGCTCAGGCACTCGACGAGACGACGCAGCACGAGGTCGCGGTTCGACTCGAGCACCATGTCGATGAAGTCGACGACGATGATGCCGCCGATGTCGCGCAGACGCAGCTGGCGGACGATCTCCTCCGCGGCCTCGAGGTTGTTCTTGGTGACGGTCTCCTCGAGGTTTCCGCCCGAGCCGACGAACTTGCCGGTGTTGACGTCGACGACCGTCATGGCTTCGGTGCGGTCGATCACGAGGGATCCGCCCGAGGGCAGCCAGACCTTGCGGTCCAGTGCCTTCTCGATCTGCTCGGTCACGCGGAACACGTCGAAAGGATCGCGGACGTCCTCGTACGCCTCAACCCGGTCCAGCAGGTCGGGGGCGACGCCCTCGAGGTAGGAGCGGATGGTGTGGCCGGCGTCGGCGCCCTGGATCCGCATCCGGGTGAAGTCCTCGTTGAAGACGTCGCGCACGATCTTGACGAGCAGGTCGGGCTCGGCGTGCAGCAGCGCGGGCGCCTGCTGGCTCTCCACCTGCTTCTGGATGTAGCTCCACTGCGCGGTGAGGCGCTGCACGTCGTTGGTCAGCTGCTCCTCGGTCGCACCCTCGGCCGCCGTGCGCACGATCACGCCGCTGGACTCGGGGAGCACCTCCTTGAGGATGCGCTTGAGGCGCGCGCGCTCGGTGTCGGGCAGCTTGCGCGAGATGCCGTTCATGGATCCGTTCGGCACGTACACGAGGTAGCGGCCGGGCAGCGAGATCTGGCTGGTGAGGCGGGCGCCCTTGTGGCCCACGGGATCCTTGGTGACCTGCACGAGCACCCGGTCGCCCGCCTTGAGGGCGAGCTCGATGCGGCGCGGCTGGTTGCCGGTCTCGACGCCGTCCCAGTCCACCTCGCCCGAGTACAGCACGGCGTTGCGGCCGCGACCGATGTCGACGAACGCGGCTTCCATGCTGGGCAGGACGTTCTGCACGCGGCCCAGGTACACGTTGCCGATGAGCGATGCGTCCTGATTGCGGGCGACGTAGTGCTCGACGAGCACGTTGTCCTCGAGCACGGCGATCTGGGTGCGGCCGTTCTTGGACCGCACGATCATCTCGCGGTCGACCGCCTCGCGGCGGGCGAGGAACTCGGCCTCGGTCACCACGGGGCGACGACGGCCGGCGTCACGGCCGTCGCGACGGCGCTGCTTCTTGGCCTCGAGCCGGGTGGATCCCTTGATCGCCTTCGGCTCGGTGATGTACTCCACGACGCGCTGCCGCTGGCGCGGCTGCTCGCCGTCGCCGCCGCGCGCGCGGGTGCGACGGTTGTCCTCGCCGTCGTGACCGCTGTCGCGCGTGCGGGCCGGGAGCGTCACGAACGCGGGAGCGTGGAAGTGCAGCTGCGTCGAGACGCGCGACACGAAGATCTCCGGCAGCAGGCCGAGGCTCACCGCGGTCGCGGCCTCCGGCTCCGCGGCGGGCTCGACCGCCGTGGCGGCCGAGGGCTCGGGCTCGACCGCGGCGGTGGGCTCGGGCTCTGCAGCAGCAGGCTCGGCCTCGGCGGTCGTCACGGTCGCGACCTCGGTCGCATCCGCGGATCCCGCCTCGGGGGCCGCTTCGACCTCAGCAGCGGCCTCAGCGACGGCGGGCGCGGCCGCGTCCTCGTCGGATCCGGCCGCGGTCGCCTCGGCGACGGGCGCCTCAGCGGCGTCCACGACGTCGTCGGGAGCGGAATCCTCGTTCGTCGGCGCGGGCGCCGGCTCCGCAGGCTCGGGAACTACCGGCGCCTGCAGCGCGTCGAGATCGAGGGTAGGGGCGTTGTCATTGTTCTCGTCGGCCATCTCTGGCGTACTCCCTGCACGACGGCCCGGCCGTCGTGAATTCTCTCGTGCGGCGCACTCGGCGCCGCGAACTCAATCGGTCTGCGATCGGCATGTGCTCTGATCGCTGGGGGCCGGGGCCCCCGAAGTCTGTATCCGTCGGCCGCCGTCATGGCGGTTCGACCCCTCCATTATCGCACCATCGCGGCAAGATGCCCGACTCGACGCGAACCGATACGTGCGCATGCACGTCGCACAGAAGCGCGACTGCCATAATCGCGGCATGTCCGCACAGCGCACCCGTCCCGTCGGCTACGCCATCTGGCTCATCATCGCGAGCGTCGTCGGGTGGTGGGCCGCCTTCCAGCTCACCCTCGACAAGTTCGCCACCGCGGCGAATCCCAAGGCCGCTCTGGGGTGCGACATCAGCGCCTTCGTGCAGTGCGGCGCGAACCTCGATTCGTGGCAGGGCTCCGTGTTCGGCTTCCCGAACCCGCTCATCGGCCTCACCGGATGGATGGCGCCTCTCGTGGTCGGGGTCGCGATCCTCGCGGGTGCCCGCTTCCCGCGCTGGTTCTGGGGGCTCTTCGGCCTCGGCATCACCGGCGCGTTCGTGTTCATCTGCTGGCTGATCGGACAGAGCTTCTTCTCGCTGCACACCCTGTGCCCGTGGTGCGGCCTGACCTACATCGTGGTGATCCCGACATTCCTGGCCACCGTGCTCCAGCTCTTCGCGAACGGAACCTTCCCGATCAGCCGCAGCGCCCAGGAGCGCGCGAAGCGGCTCGGCGCCTGGGTCCCCCTCGCCTCGATCATCGCGTTCGTCATCGTCATCCTGCTGGCGCAGTCCGCCGGCGTGGACCTGATCGGCGAGGTCATCCGCCTGTTCCGCTGAGCCCGGCGACGAAGAACGCCCCCGTCGCGGCCGAGGCCGGATGGGGGCGTTCTTCGTGCGGGCTCAGCCGAACCAGATGCCGAGCTCACGCGCGGCGGACTCGGGCGAGTCGGAGCCGTGCACCAGGTTCTGCTGCACCTTCAGGCCCCAGTCGCGACCGAAGTCGCCCCGGATCGTGCCGGGGGCCGCGGTGGTCGGGTCGGTCGTGCCGGCCAGCGAGCGGAAGCCCTCGATGACGCGGTTGCCGGCCAGGCGGATCGCCACGGACGGGCCCGACAGCATGAAATCGAGCAGCGGCTCGTAGAACGGCTTGCCCTCGTGCTCGGCGTAGTGCGCGGCCAGGAGGTCGCGGTCGGGGTCGACGAGGCGGATGTCGACGAGGGCATAGCCCTTGGCCTCGATGCGGGCCAGGATCGCGCCGGTCAGGCCGCGCGCGACGCCGTCGGGCTTGACCAGGACGAGGGTCTCTTCGGTGGGCATGTCAGTCACTCTCAGTCGTCGTTTCCAGGGGTGTCGGTGGAGGATCCGGGGGCGGCGCCCGCCGAGGGCTCGGAGGAGCCCGCCGAGCGGGCAGCGCGGTCCGCGCGTCCGCCCACGATCATCGCGTAGGCCCACATGCCGCCGAAGACGATCGCGACCAGCAGGATCGCGGGCACCAGGATGGCGGACAGCAGGACGATGACCTGCAGGATCCATCCCATCACGATTCCGGCTCTGCTGCCCATGAGACCTGCCGCGACGAGCATCGCGACGCCGACGACGGCGCCGCCCACGATGCCCCACCACGGCTCGACGCCAGGGCCGAGCGCCTTCAGGCCGAAGACGGTCAGCCCCGCGAGGCCCACGACGATCGCCTCGAACGCGAGGATGATCGATCCGAGCTTCTGGGCGAGGCCGCGCGGCGGGCGGGCACGGCGGGGCTTCGCGGCCGGGGATCCCGATGCGGTCTCGTCGGTCACGCGCGCCATCCGCTCTTCCAGTCCTCCGCGGCGGCGAGCGAGATCGCCTCGCCCGCCAGCACGACGGATCCGGCGATGATCACCGCGCGCCGGTCTGCCGAGGCCGCCCATTCGCGCGCCGCGTCCGCGGCGTCGGCCAGGGTCGGGTGCACGGTCGCCCTGCCGCCCGCGCGCTCCACCAGATCAGCGAGGGCGTCCGGGTCGCTCGCACGATCCGAGTCGGGAGCGGTCGCGAACACGTGCTCGACGGACGGCAGCAGCGTCTCGACGATGCCGGCCGCATCCTTGTCGCCGAGCACGCCGAGCACGAGGCCCCACTCGTCGAAGTCGAAGCTGTCCTTCATCGCCGCGGCGAGGGCGCGAGCGCCATGCGGGTTGTGCGCGGCGTCGACGATCACGGTCGGCGCGACCCCGAGCAGCTGGAGGCGGCCCGGTGAGGTCGCCCCCGTCAGGCCCTCGGCGAGCACATCGCCCACGATCGCGTGCTGCGCTCCGCCGATGAGCGACTCGACGGCCACGATCGCCAGAGCGGCGTTGAAGCCCTGGTGCTCGCCGTACATCGGCAGGTACTCGTCGGCGTACTGCCCTGCGAGCCCGCGCACGGTGATCTGCTGACCGCCGACGGCGAGGCGCTGCTCGACGAGGGCGAAGTCCTGGCCCTCGAAGGCGATGCTCGCACCGCGCTCCGTCGCGACGCGGCGCAGCACGGCCTCGGCCTCGGGCGTCTGCCGCGAGGAGACCACGGCCGCGCCGTCCTTGATGATCCCGGCCTTCACCTCGGCGATCTTCGCGATCGTGTCGCCGAGACGGTCGGCGTGATCGAGGTCGATCGGCGTGAACACCGCGACATCGCCGTCCGCCGTGTTCGTGGAGTCCCAGGACCCGCCCATGCCGACCTCGAGCACGAGCACGTCGATCGGGGCGTCCGCGCAGGCCACGAACGCGAGCACGGTGAGGAGTTCGAAGAAGGTCAGCGGCGCGTCGCCCGCGGCTTCCAGCTCGGCGTCCACGATGCCCACGAAGGGCTCGATCTCCTCCCAGGCGTCCGCCACGGCGGCGTCCGCGATGGGCTCGCCGTCGATCATGATCCGCTCGGTGAAGCGCTCGAGGTGCGGGCTCGTGAACAGCCCGGTGCGCAGTCCGTGCGCGCGCAGCAGGCTCTCGATCATCCGCGCGGTCGACGTCTTGCCGTTCGTGCCCGTGAGGTGCACGACGCGGTACGTCTTCTGCGGGTCGTCCATGAGCTCGAGCAGGCGCGCCGTGCGCTCCTTGCGGGGCTGCACCCAGCGCTCCCCCGCGCGCTCCATGAGCGCGGAGTAGACCGCGTCCGCGCGCTCCCGGTCATCCGTCACTTCGTCTCGCTCCGCTCGCTCAGCGCATCGCACGATGCGTCTCCGATCCGGCTCACCGCGACGGCGAAGCCGCCGCGGTTGGCGTAGGTGCCCTTGTCGATGTCCGCCACGAACTCGGCCGCGGCGAACTCGGCGCCCGCCTCCACGATGTCCGCCTCGACGGCGAGCGTCTCCTCGGCGACGCCGGCGACCGCGAAGGCGGAGCGCACGGCCGCGGCGTCCTCGGCGTCCTCGAAGCGCAGCTGCAGCCTGATGCGGTCGCTCACGTCGAACGCGGCGTTCTTGCGGGTGTCCTGCACGGCGCGGATCACGTCGCGCGCGAGGCCCTCCGCCTCGAGCTCGGGGGTGGTCGCGGTGTCGAGCAGCACGAAGCCGCCGGTCGGGACGACAGCGAGCGCCTCGCCCTCCGGCCGGCCCGTGGTCTCCAGGGCGAGCTCGTACTCGTGCGGCTCCAGGGCGATGCCGTCGGCCGTCACCACGCCGGATTCCTCGGTCCAGAAGCCGTCCTTCGCCGCGCGGATGACGCGCTGCACCTCCTTGCCGAGGCGCGGTCCCGCGGCGCGGGCGTTCACGCTCAGGCGATGGCTGATGCCGTACTCGGCCGCGGTGCCCTCGCCCTGCGCCACGAGCTCGACGGACTTGACGTTGAGCTCCTCGCGGAGGATGTCCTCGAACGGCGCCAGGGCCTCCGCGTGCGGGGTCACCACGGTGAAGCGGGCCAGCGGCAGCCGCACGCGCAGCTTCTCCTTCTTGCGCAGCGCGTTGCCGACGCTGGACAGCTCGCGCACGGCGTCCATCGCGTCGCGCACCTCGTCCGCGTGCGGGAACAGGTCGGCGTCGGGCCAGTCCGTCAGGTGCACGCTGCGCCCGCCGGTGAGTCCCTGCCACACGCGCTCGCCGATGAGCGGCACGAGGGGGGCCGCGACGCGGGTCAGCGTCTCGAGCACCGTGTAGAGCGTGTCGAAGGCCTCGGTGCCGGAATCGGCCCCTGAGCCTGTCGAAGAGTCGACGCCGACCCAGAACCGGTCGCGCGAGCGGCGGATGTACCAGTTCGTGAGCACCTCGGCGAAGTCGCGCAGGCGCGAGGCGGCCGTAGTCGAGTCGAGGCCCTCAAGGTCCTCCTGCACGCCGCGGACGAGGTCGCCCGTGCGCGCCAGGATGTACCGGTCCAGCACATCGGTCGAATCCGTGCGCCAGCGCGCCTGGTACCCGGCTCCGTCGGGGCCGCCTGCGGCGTTCGCGTAGGTCGCGAAGAAGTACCACGAGTTCCACAGCGGCAGGATGAACTCGCGCACGCCCGCGCGGATCCCCTCCTCCGTGACCGAGAGGTTGCCGCCGCGCAGCACCGAGCTCGACATCAGGAACCAGCGCATCGCGTCGGATCCGTCACGGTCGAACACCTCGGAGACGTCAGGGTAGTTGCGCAGCGACTTCGACATCTTGTAGCCGTCGGATCCGAGCACGATGCCGTGGCAGCTCACGCCGGTGAACGCGGGGCGGTCGAAGAGCGCGGTCGACAGCACGTGCATGAGGTAGAACCAGCCGCGGGTCTGCCCGATGTACTCGACGATGAAGTCGGCCGGCGAGTGCGAGTCGAACCACTCCTGGTTCTCGAACGGGTAGTGCACCTGCGCGAACGGCATGGATCCGGAGTCGAACCACACGTCGAAGACGTCCTCGATGCGCCGCATCGTGCTCTTGCCGGTGGGGTCGTCGGGGTTCGGCCGGGTGAGCTCGTCGATGAACGGGCGATGCAGATCAACCTCGCCCTCGGCGTTGCGCGGCAGGCGCCCGAAATCACGCTCCATGTCGGCGAGGGATCCGTAGGCGTCCACGCGCGGGTATTCGGGGTCGTCGCTCTTCCAGATCGGGATCGGGGATCCCCAGTACCGGTTGCGGCTGATCGACCAGTCGCGCGCGCCCTCGAGCCACTTGCCGAACTGACCGTGCTTGACGTTCTCCGGCACCCAGGTGATCTGCTCGTTGTTCGCGAGCATGTCGTCCTTGAAATCCGTGACGCGCACGAACCAGCTGGAGACCGCCTTGTAGATGAGGGGGTTCCGGCAGCGCCAGCAGTGCGGGTAGGAGTGCAGGTAGCTCTGCAGGCGCAGCAGGCGCCCGTTCCCGCGCAGCAGGCGCACGAGCGGGGTGTTGGCGTCCATCCAGAGCTCGCCCGCGACGTCCGTGACGTTCGGCAGGAAGCGGCCGCCCTCGTCGAGCGACAGGATCGTGGGGATCCCCGCGGCACCCGCGACGCGCTGGTCGTCCTCGCCGTAGGCGGGAGCCTGGTGCACGATGCCCGTGCCGTCGCTGGTGGTCACGTAGTCGTCGACGAGGACCTGCCAGGCGTTCTGCGTGCCCCAGGTCTCAGCGTCGGCGTAGTAGTCGAAGAGGCGGTCGTAGGTCGCCCCGCCGAGCTCGGCGCCGGTCACGGTCGCCGAGACCGCGGCGAGCGCATCCTCGGCGCTGTCGTAGCCGAGGTCCTTCGCGTACCCGCCGAGCAGATCCCGCGCGAGCAGGAAGCGGTCCCCCTGCGCGCCTTCGGACGCGCCGTTCGGGCCCAGAGGCAGCACGGCGTAGACGATCTCCGGCCCCACGGCGAGCGCGAGGTTGGTCGGCAGGGTCCACGGGGTCGTGGTCCAGGCCAGTGCGCGGACGCCCTCAAGGCCGAGTGCTGCGGCCTTCTCCCCCGACAGCGGGAAGCTCACGGTGACGGAGGGATCCTGGCGCTCCTTGTAGACGTCGTCGTCCATGCGCAGCTCGTGCGCGCTCAGCGGAGTCTCGTCGCGCCAGCAGTACGGCAGCACGCGGTAGCCCTCGTAGGCGAGGCCCTTCTCGTGCAGGGTCTTGAAGGCCCAGAGCACGCTCTCCATGTAGCCGAGATCGAGCGTCTTGTAGCCGCGCTCGAAGTCGACCCAGCGGGCCTGACGGGTGACGTAGTCCTGCCACTCGTGCGTGTAGGCGAGCACGGACTCGCGCGCCTTCGCATTGAAGACGTCGATGCCCATCTGCTCGATCTCGTCCTTCTCGGTGATCCCGAGCTGCTTCATCGCCTCGAGCTCCGCCGGAAGGCCGTGCGTGTCCCACCCGAACACGCGGTCGACCTTCTTGCCGAGCATGGTCTGGAAGCGCGGGAACAGGTCCTTGGCATACCCCGTGAGGAGGTGGCCGTAGTGCGGCAGGCCGTTCGCGAACGGAGGGCCGTCGTAGAAGACCCACTCCTCGGCGCCCTCGCGCTGCGCGATCGAGGCGCGGAAGGTGTCGTCGGCCTCCCAGAACGCGAGCACGTCGCGTTCGATCTCGGGGAAGCGCGGGCTCGGGGTGACGGCGTCGGCGGCGGGGCCGAAGGATCCGGCGGAGGATGTGCGCGGGTAGGTCATCGTGTCTCGCAGTGTCGGTGGCGGGCGGATGCTGCTGCGAGGACGATCCCTGCGCTGTTTCCGGCAGAAGGGACCGCGGTACCACCCCGCGTGCGGTTCGGTCCCTGTGCTTCGACAGGCTCAGCAACCGCTGGACCGAACTGCCACTCTCACTGCGGCTGTGACGGGCCTGCCCCGCTCGGTTCTACTTGCCCCGGTCGCTCAGCCGATCGTGCGTGCGCTGAACTGGTAGGAGTGTTCTTCCGAGAGCTCCCCGGTGATGGCCGGATCGATGCTCGTCCGTCCAGTCTAACGCTGCCGGACGGGACGGTGCGGTTCACTCGGAGTTGTGCGCGATCTTCGGACGGATCCCGAGATTCGGTCCGAACTTGCGGTACATCTCCGAAGCTGCGCACGTGAATCCGGACCGGTGCGAGGATCCGAAAGGACGGCACCCGGGGGGCGAGAGGAGCGTCCGATCCCCTGCTCCGTGCGATCATGCCGCGCGGTGCAATCCCTGCGCGACCGCGCGCATGATCAGGTCCTGCACCGCCGGCCACTCGAACATCATCTGCGGGTAGCTGATCCGGATCACGTGGTAGCCCATCAGGCGCAGCTCGGCATCGTGACGGATGTCCTCGCTGCGCTGTGCACCGACGTGATGGGCGCCGTCGATCTGCAGCACGAGGCGATCACCGATGAGCGCGTCGACCTTGTGCCCGGCGATCCAGGTCTGGATCCGGATCGGAAGCTGCAGCCAGCGCAGCCTCGGGCGCAGATAGGTCTCCAACCCGGCGTCGGCGAAGGGCGTCGCCTCCGCGAGGATCCGGCGCGCGGCGGGCTTCCAGGGAAAGCCCGCAAGGCCTTCGACCGTGACAAGGCCCTTGTTCAGCGCCGACTCCCAGGTCGCGAGGGCTCGTTCGAACGGTTCGCAGTGCGCCACCGCTGCCAGCACGTTCTCGATCGGATCCTCCAACGCGTCCGGATCCCTCGGCACGATCGGTGCGAACCAGTGCACGTGGGCGCGGTCGGATCGATGGCCGGTGGACTTCGGATCCGCTCCGACATGAAACGCGATCGGCGCCTCGTGCACCCACAGCCCGAGCTGCGCGGCCCTCGAGACGCACGTGATCACCACGCCACTCCGCGCGGCGGCGACGCGCACCGGATCCGCTTCCGGAGTCGCCAGCCAGCCCCGCCGCACCCGGTGCAGCCCGCCGGCGTCCACCGCTCCGTCGATCGCGCGGCGTCCGATCCCCTCGTCCCTCAATCGCACGACGCGGACGACGCCGCCACGGGAGGCCACGAACTCGACAGGATCCAGCGAACGAGAGGTCATCCCCCTACCGTGATGCGGCACAGGGCTGCCGCGAGAGCCGATCGCTCAACCCGTGCGAAACCGGACGGATGAGGCGATTGTGAGGGACGATCCGCCCGAGCCCGGGCGGCCGACGGCCAGGACGACGCTCCGCACGGAGAAGTGCACGATCCTCGGAGCGATCCCGCGATTCACTCCGAAGATGACGCACAACTCCGAGGCTGCGTACCCGCATCCCGCGCCGCGACAGTGCGGCTCCGGCCCCCAGCACTCTGTCGGCGGCCGGCCCTAGGGTCGTGGTATGGCCCGCACCACCGAACGCCCCCAGCCGCCCCGCGTCTCGCCGCCGGATCTGCCGGACGAACTCGACGACGGGGTGGGCCGCCGGCACAGCGACCACATCGGCCTGCGGATCCCGCTGACGGAGGATCTCGCGCACGCGCAGTTCGAGCAGTGCTCGCTGTCCGGCGCCGCGGAACGCGTCGATCTCGCCGGCGCGACGCTGCTGGACGTGGAGATCGTGGATGCCCGCACGCCCGTGCTGTCCCTCAAGAACGCCACGATCCGCCGGCTGCGCATCGCCGGCGGCCGGATCGGCACGCTCGACCTGTCCGGCGCGCACGTCGCCGAGCTGATCGTCGAGCACGCCCGCATCGACTACCTCTCCCTCGCGGCCGCGAGGGTCCAGGATTCGCTCCTCGCGGACTGCACGCTCGCGACCGTCGACGTGCCGGCAGCCACGGTCACCCGTGTGCGCTTCGAGCGCAGCAGTGCGGACGAGGTCGACACCCGGGGCCTGAAGGCCGACGCGCTCGACCTGCGCGGGCTCGACGCCCTGGCGTTCCTCGATGTGACCTCGCTGCGCGGCGTCACCCTGAGCCCCCGGCAGGTCGAGCTGCTCGCTCCGGTCTTCGCCCGCGCCGCCGGCATCGACGTCCAGGACTGACCCCTCCCACTTCCGAGTCGTCCCCCTGACCGCACGCTCTGGGCTCCGCTCACGGGGACGACTCGAAGTAGAGGGGTCAGGCGGAGGGGTCGGAGGCGGCCAGCAGTTCGCGCGTGAAGGGGTGCTGCGGAGCGTCGAGGACCTGCGCGGCCGGACCCTGCTCGACGATCGCGCCGTCCTGCATCACGAGCAGATCGTCCGCGACCGACGCGATCACACCGAGGTCGTGCGAGACGAGGAGCATGGTCAGTCCGCGGTCGCGCTGCAGGCGATCCAGCAGCGCGAGTATTCGCGCACGCACGGTCGCGTCCAGCGCCGACACCGGCTCGTCGAGCACGAGCACCTCGGGATCCGCGGCGAGCGCGCGCGCGATCGCCGCCCTCTGCCGCTGCCCGCCCGAGAGCGCGGCGGGGCGCCGGCCGGCGAGCGCCGGATCCAGTCCGACCTCGCCCAGCAGTGCGGCGGCGCGCAGCGCCCGACGTCCGCGCGGAACGCCTCCGGCCGCGAGCGCCTCCCGGAGCGAGCGTCCGATCGTCCACCGCGGATCGAACGCGCCGAGGGGGTTCTGGTGCACGAGCTGGATCCGCGGTCGCACGCCGGCGGCCCATGCGACCGTGCCGGTGTCGGCGCGCTCGACGCCGAGCAGGATCCGGGCCAGCGTGGTCTTCCCGGATCCGGACTCCCCCACCACGCCGAGGGTCCTTCCCCCGCGCAGCACGAACGACGCGTCGCGCAGCACGGGGCGGTCGAAGCTCTTCCCGACCCCGGTCACCGTGGCGAGCACAGGCGCGTCCCCGGCCGGCGGGGTGCGCGGAGTCCGCGAGGACGCGAGCACCAGCTCCCGCGTGTAGGCGTCCCGCGGCGCGGCGAGCAGCTCCGCCGCCGGCCCGTGCTCGACCACGCGCCCGTCCCGCAGCACCACCACACGGTCCGCGATCCGGCGCACCGCCGCCATGTCGTGGCTGACGAACACGACCGCGGTGCCGTCGTCAGCGATCCGGCGCAGGAGCGCCAGCACCCTGGCCTGCACGGTCGCGTCGAGTGCCGTCGTCGGCTCGTCCGCGATCAGCACCGCCGGATCCGCGGCGAGCGCGCTCGCGATGAGCGCTCGCTGCCGCAGTCCCCCGCTCAGCTCGTGCGGGCGCTGCCTGGCGCGTCGCTCGGGATCCGGCATGGCCACGTCGACGAGGAGCTCCCGCACGCGCGCCGCGCGCCCCGCGCGGCTCAGGGATCCGTGGATCTCGAGCGGCTCGGCGACCTCGGCGCCGATGCGGCGCAGCGGATCCAGGGAGACGAGGGCGTCCTGCGAGACGAGGGCGATGCGCGCTCCGCGCAGCGTGCGCCACCCGCGTGCGGCCAGCCGCCGCGCCTCGACGCCGTCCACCTCCAACGTGTCCGCCGAGACCTCGGCATGCTCCGGCCGCAGGCCGAGCAGGGCGCGGACGGTGAGGGACTTCCCCGCCCCGGACTCTCCGACGAGCGCGACGCACTCTCCCGGCGCGACCGCGAAGGAGACGTCGTCGACGAGGACCCGCCCGTCGATGCCGATCCGCAGGCCCTCCACGCGGAGAGCGGGCCGGGGAACCGACCGGTGAGCGGGCTCGGGCGCCGACAGAGCAGCGCTCCCAGACGTCGCGGCGCTCATGGGCGCCTCCCCTCGGCACGGGCGCGGAGCGCGCGGCCGAGGAAGGTCGCCGCGAGCACCGTCAAAGTGATCGCGAGCCCGGGGAACACCGCGATCCACCACGCCTGCCCCAGCACGTTCCGTCCGCCCGCGAGCATGAGCCCCCACTCCGGCGACGGCTCGGTAGGCCCGAGACCAAGGAAGCTGAGACCGGCGGCCGCAAGGATGCTGGATCCGAGCCCGATCGTGGCCAGCACGCTGAGCGCCCCCAGCACGCCCGGTGCGACGTGCCGGCGGAAGGCCGTGAACGCTCCGACGCCGAGGATCCGCGCCGCCTCGACGTGCTCGGCGCGACGCAGCACCTGCGTCTGGGAGCGGGCGAGCCGCACGTACACGGGGATCGCGGCGAGCGTCACGCCGATCGCGACATTGGCTGCACTGGGGCCGAGAATCGCGACGACCACGAGCGCCAGCAGGAACTCCGGGAAGGCCATCAGCACATCGTTCGTCCGCATGAGCGCCGCGTCGACCGGCCGCGGCGAGACCCCGGCGAGCGAGCCGAGCACGAGGCCGACCACGAGCGCCAGGCCCGTCGCCAGGACGCCGATCCCCAGCGAGCGCCCGGCACCGTGCACCACGCGGGCGTACACGTCGCGCCCGCTCTGGTCGGTGCCGAAGGGGTGACCTGGACCGGGCGGGAGCAGCGCGTCGCGCACATGCGTCTGCACGGGATCCGCGGGGGCGAGCAGCCCGGGCACGAGGGCGGCGAGCACGACCGCCGCCAGCACGAGCACGGCGAGCGCGAGCAGTAGCCGTCGCAGCAGCCTCATCGTCGGGCCTCCGGGCGCGCGGGAGCGGCCTCGTCGACGGCGGTGGCCGAGGTGCGCAGCCGCGGGTCCAGGAACGGCGCCGCGAGCTCCACGAGCGTGTTCACGATCACGAAGACGAGGGCACTGAACAGGATGATCCCGGTGACCACCGGCAGATCGCGGCCCGTGATCGCCGCGAGCGTGACCCGGCCGAGGCCGGGGCGGGCGAACACCGTCTCCACGAGCACCGCGCCGCCGAGCAGCGATCCAACGAGGTACGCGCTCAGGGTCAGCGCCCCGATCGAGCCGTGCCGCAGGGTGTGCCGCAGCGTCAGCCGGGTGTGGTCGGCCCCGCGGGCGCGCACGGTCAGCGCCCAGGGCTGGCGTTCCGCGGCCTCCACGCCGTCGCGCAGCACCTGGCCGAGCAGGGCCGCGACGGGCAGCGCGAGGGTGACCGCCGGCAGCACGAGGCCGGCTCCGGTCCTGGAGCCCGCCACGGGGAACCAGCCCAGGCCGAAGGCGAACACCGTGAGCAGCAGCAGCCCGATCCAGAACACCGGCGAGGACAGCACGACCAGCTCGGCCGCGGCGAGGAGCCCGCGGGCGAACGGGCGGCGGGCGATCAGCACTCCGGCGAGCGCGAGCAGGACCGCGACGGCGAGGGCGGCCGCCGTGAGCTGCAGCGTCGCGCCGAGCTGACGCCCGATCACCTCGCTCACCGGCATCCGCAGCTGGTAGGACATTCCGAGATCCCCGTGCAGCAGATCCCCCAGCATCGAGAGATACTGCTGCCACATCGGTCGGTCCAGTCCCAGGTCCGCCCTGATCCCGGCTTTGACGGCCTCGCTCACCTGGGCCTGCGGACCGAGCATGACGCTCACCGGGTCGCCCGGCAGCACGCGGAACGCGAGGAACGAAAGCGTCGCCGCACCCCAGAGCACGAGCACGAGCGAGAGCGCCGCACCGCCGATCCGGCGCAGGAGTGCCCCGGATCGCGGCGAGACGCTCGTCGGCGACTGCCCCGGACGATCCCTCACGAGCGGACGATACCGCGAACCGCGCTCACTTCACGCCGGCGCCGAAGAACAGCGGCCGCCCGTAGATGTCGAAGCCGAGGCCCGCCACCGTGTCGCCGACCGCGGTGATCGCCGAGGTGACGTAGAGCGGCACGATCGCGTCGTCCTTCGCGTTCCACTTCTGGATCTGCGCGTAGACGTCGGCGCGCTTCGCCGCGTCGGTGGTGGCGATGCCGTCTTTCAGGAGCTGGTCGAGCTTCGGATCGCTCACGGACGACGCGTTCTGGAAGCCGTCCGTCGCGAGATGGCTGCGCAGCAGATCGGGATCGACGCCGGAGAAGTCCCAGTCCGTGATGTCGAACGTCTTGGGACCGTACTTCGCGTTGTATGCACCGGGCTCGAGCGTCTCCCGCGTGATCTCGAAGCCGACGGCCTTGAGGTCCGACTGGATCGCGTTCGCGAGGGCGGCGTGATCGTCCGAGACGGGGGTCCACGCGATCCAGTTCGCGGTGAGCCGCTGTCCGTCCTTGGTGCGGATACCGTCGGCTCCGTGCTGCGTCCAACCCGCCTCGTCGAGGAGCTTGTTCGCGGCTTCCTTGTCGAAGGGCCAGCTCTTCTCGAGGCTCTTGTCGTAGCCGGGAGTGGTCGGCCCGAGGATGCTCCACGCGCGCGGGAACTGGCCGAAGAAGATCTTGTCCACCGCGGTGTCGACGTCGATCGCGCGGGTGAACGCCTCGCGCACCTTCTGGTCGGCGAACACCCCGTTCTTCTCGTTCAGGAAGAGCGAGTAGGGCAGGCCTGGCACCTGCACGGACTTCACCGTCGCGGACCCCTTGACCTGCGACACGAGGTTCGGCGGCAGCTGCGAGGCGAGATCGATCTCGCCCGAGGAGACGGAGCCGCTGCGCACCGAGGCCTCCGGCAGGATCTGCACGCGCAGGGTCTTGAAGGCGGGGGCCTTCTCCCCCTCGGGGGCCCACGCATAGGTCGCGTTGCGGGTGTACACGATCTCCTGATCCGGCGTGTACGTCGAGATCCGGAACGGGCCGGTGCCCACGGTGACGTCCTTGCCGCCGGCGGCGAGGTCGGCGGAGTGCTCGGCGAGGACCTTCGGCGCGTAGAAGCCGAGCTGCGCCGTGCTCGCCGCCTGCAGGAACGGGGCGTAGGGCTGCGAGAAGGAGACCTTGACCGTGGTCGGGTCGACCACCTCCGTGCCCTTGTACAGCTCGCCGCCGAGCATGCTCGCCGCCTGTGCCGATTTGGTCGCAGGATCCGCGATCCGGTCGAAGTTTGCCTTCACGGCGGCGGCGTCGAAGGTCTCCCCGTTCGTGAAGGTGACGTCGTCGCGCAGGTGGAACGTGTACGCGGTGCCGTCGGCGGAGACCTCCCACTTCTTCGCGAGCCACGGCACGAAGGATCCGTCCGCCTTCTGGAACACGAGCGAGTCGAGCACGGCGCGCTGCACCATCGCGGTCACGTCGAGCTGGCTGGTCTGCGGATCCATCTTCCCGGAGGAGAGCAGGCTGCCGTCGACGCCCCAGACGATCTCGCCGTTCGCGTCTCCGGGTCCGGAGGCGGATCCCGTCGAGGCGGAGCAGGCGCTGAGCGCGAGCGCGGCGGCCGCGGCGAGCGCGGTGAGGGGCAGGAGTCGACGCCGAAGCGGAGAGGGCATGAGGGATCCTCGGGGTGCGATGAGGGTGCGGGTGCGGGACACTCCAGGCTACCGGTTTGTGGACAGGGTGGATCTATCGGTGGCCGGGCGCGCGGGCCTGCCCGGTAGACTGTCGCCACACCCCACACTCAGGCACGCTCACACAGTGCCGCACACATCGCACGAGGAGAGACCCATGTCACAGGCGAACCCGATTCCCGACAAGCCGGCGCTGGAAGGCCTCGAAGCGAAGTGGGGTGAGCGCTGGTCCACGGACGGCACGTTCCTCTTCGACCGCCTCCGCGCGGCGCAGAGCGGCCGTGACGGCGTCTACTCGATCGACACCCCGCCGCCCACCGCGAGCGGCAGCCTGCACATCGGCCACGTCTTCTCCTACACGCACACCGACATCAAGGCGCGCTTCGAGCGCATGCGCGGCAAGAACGTGTTCTACCCGATGGGCTGGGACGACAACGGCCTGCCGACCGAGCGCCGCGTGCAGAACTACTACGGCGTGCGCTGCGACCCGTCCCTGGGCTACGACCCCGACTTCACTCCCCCGTTCGAGGGCGGAGACAACAAGTCCTCCCGCGCGGCCGACCAGCTGCCCATCAGCCGCCGCAACTTCATCGAGCTCTGCGAGAAGCTCACGGAGGAGGATGAGAAGCACTTCGAGGCGCTGTTCCGTCAGCTGGGCCTGAGCGTCGACTGGACCCAGACCTACCGCACCATCTCGAACGAGTCGATCCGCCAGAGCCAGCTGGCGTTCCTGCGCAACATCGAGCGCGGCGAGGCCTACCAGTCCCTCGCGCCGACCCTGTGGGACGTGGACTTCCGCTCCGCGATCGCACAGGCCGAGCTCGAGGACCGCGACCAGCAGGCCTCGTACCACACCGTCGACTTCCCCTTCGCGGACGGATCCGGTCACATCACGATCGAGACCACCCGTCCCGAGCTGCTCCCCGCGTGCGTCGCGATCGTGACCCACCCCGAGGGTCCGCACAAGCACCTCATCGGCACGAAGGTGCGCACGCCCTTCTTCGACGCCGACATCGAGATCCACGGCCATCATCTCGCCCAGCCCGACAAGGGCACGGGAGCGGCGATGGTCTGCACGTTCGGCGACGTGACCGACATCGTGTGGTGGCGCGAGCTGCGCACCGCCGACGGACGCGACCTGCCGAACATGACCACGATCGGCCTCGACGGCCGCTTCCTGCCCGACGCGCCCGCCTCGGTGGGCGACGCGGACGCGGCCTCCTGGTACGTGGAGAACATGGCAGGCAAGACCGTCTTCTCCGCCCGCAAGGCGCTTGTGGAGAAGCTCCAGGAGACCGGGGCGATGACCGCGGTCGGCAAGCCGTTCAACCACGCGGTGAAGTTCTTCGAGAAGGGCGACCGCCCGCTCGAGATCGTCTCGACGCGCCAGTGGTACATCCGCAACGGCGCCCGCGACACGGACCTCCGCGAGCAGCTGCTCGCCCACGGCACGGAGCTGAACTGGCACCCCGAGTTCATGCGCGTGCGCTACGAGAACTGGGTGGGCGGCCTGACCGGCGACTGGCTGGTCTCCCGGCAGCGCTTCTTCGGCGTGCCGATCCCGCTCTGGTACGCCCTGGACGAGAACGGCGAGCGCGACTACGACCGCGTGCTGACGCCCGATCACGCAAGCCTGCCGATCGATCCGACGAGCGACGTGCCGGCCGGCTACACCGCCGAGCAGCGCGGCGTGCCGGGGGGTTTCGACGCCGAGGCGGACATCCTCGACACCTGGGCGACCTCGTCGCTCACCCCGCAGCTCGCGGGCGGCTGGGAGCGCGACGCCGAACTGTGGGACCTGGTCTCCCCGATGGACCTGCGCCCGCAGGGCCAGGACATCATCCGCACCTGGCTGTTCTCGACCATGCTGCGCTCGACGCTCGAGGACGGCCGCACCCCGTGGCGCAACGCCGCGATCAGCGGATTCATCGTCGACCCCGACCGCAAGAAGATGTCCAAGTCCAAGGGCAATGTGGTCACCCCGGCCGACATCCTCGACACGCACGGATCCGACGCGGTGCGGTACTGGTCGGCCTCCAGCCGCCTGGGCGCCGACGCCGCCTTCGACCCGCAGAACCCGACGCAGGTGAAGATCGGCCGCCGTCTCGCGATCAAGATCCTCAACGCGGCGAAGTTCGTGCTCTCCTTCCCCGTCCCCGAGGACGCCGAGATCACGCACGCGCTGGACGCGTCCATGCTCGCCACTCTGGACGGCGTGGTCCGCGATGCGACGGCCGCGTTCGAGAACTACGACCAGGCCCGCGCGCTCGAGATCACCGAGGCGTTCTTCTGGACGTTCTGCGACGACTACCTCGAGCTCGTCAAGGAGCGCGCCTACGACCGCACGAACGTAGGCCAGGCCTCCGCCGCGCTCGCCCTGCGCCTCGCGCTGTCGACCCTGCTGCGCCTGCTCGCGCCCGTCGTGTCGTTCGCGACCGAGGAGGCGTGGAGCTGGTTCGAGGACGGCTCGGTGCACACCGCCGCCTGGCCGGAGCCGCGCGGCGGCGAGGGCGACCCCGCGATCCTCGCGACATCGAGCAAGGCGCTGATCGGCATCCGCCGGGCGAAGACCGAGGCCAAGGCCTCTCAGAAGACCCCGGTGTCGTCCGCGACGATCGCCGCACCCGCCGCCGACATCGCTGCGCTCCAGGCCGCGGCCGACGATCTCCGCGCCGTGGGCCGGATCGCGGAGCTCGGCTTCGTCGAGGCCTCGGAGCTCGTCGTCACCGCCATCGAGCTGGCGCCGGCCGTGGAGGCATGATGCAGCTCGGGACGCGCTGGGCCGCCGGATCCGAGCCGCCCGCTTCGGTGCCCGCGGCCCTGCGCCCCGGCATCGCCGACGCGGAGGCCCGGAGCGTTGCCGGCGGCACGCTGAGCCTGCAGACCGGCGCCGTGAACCTGCTCCGCGGCACGTGGACGCTCACCTGGCTGGAGGGCCGCCCGATCGCCGAACTCGACACCGGCTGGGAGGTCTCGCGCACCGCCTCTGGCGAGGTCGTGGTCCGTCCGTTCGAGGACTGACCGACCGGGCCTCTCGCGGGGCGCGCCCCGGCGTCGACCTCAGCGCGACCGGGATCCGATCATCTGCAGAGCCTTCTCGAGGACGTACGGATCCGTCGTCTTGCGCGCCTGCTGCTCGCGGAGCAGGTCGATGGCGAGCGCGCGCCGCTCCGCACGGCGCTCCATGCGCCGGCGGACGTGCCCGGTGATCGCATCGGCGATCCGGAGTCCCGTGCGCTCGGCGAACGTGGGCGCGGCGATGTGCAGCGTGGCGGCGGTCATGACAGCTCCTCGGTCTCGGCGGTGCGGTGCTCCACGGCGCCCTGCGGGCGGCCGTCGGGAAGGTCGAACAGGTCGGCGCGGACCGTGACGCGGCGCACCCCTGGACCGGTCTGGCCCCGGTAGCGCTGCACGGCCGCCTCGACGAGCTCGTCGATCTGCTGCGCGAGCTCCTGCAGCTGCGGCGCGGTCATGTCGATCATCGTCGTCATGTGGTGCGCGGCGTCGCGCCATTCCTGCGGGACCTCGGCCTGCGGGCGGTGCAGATGCTCCATCAGACGCTGGTGCCGGTTGCGGAAGAACTCGTCCTCCACGATCTGCGCGGCGGCCCGACCCGACGGCGTCATCGCGTCGTTCGGGCCGGAGAACGACATCCGTCCGCGAGGGCGCTCCCACCACCGCTCGCGCGCCGTGCCGCGCCCGGCGACCTCCTGGATGAGGTCACGCGCGGCGAGTGCGCGCAGGTGATAGCTGGTGACGCCCGAGCTCTCCCCGATCAGCGCCGCCAGCGAGCTCGCCGTCTGCGGGCCGCGCTCCGCGAGCAGATCCAGGATCCGCACCCGCAGCGGATGCGCGAGCGCCTTCAGGGCACCCGCGTCGAGCGTGCGCTCCTCGGGCCGCCCGTCCCGTCGGGGTCCTTCGTTCTCCGTCATGCATGCAAAACTACCTTTGCAAGTGATTCTTTGCAAGGACTTCTTTGCAACACTTCTCATCGACGCCCCCCTCTGAACGCCGACGCCCCCTCGCAGGAGCGCCGCTCAGAGGGGGCGTGGGCGCTGCGAGGGGGCGTCGAGGAGGGGGTCAGGCGGCGGCGCGGGCGGCGACGAACGCCGCGACACAGCGCTCGACCTGCTCCGGAGTGTGCGCGGCGGAGAGCTGCACACGGATGCGCGCGCGTCCGCGCGGCACCACCGGGAAGCTGAACGCCGTCACGTACACGCCCTGCTTCTGCATCTGGGCGGCGACCCGCGCGGTCAGCGCGGCGTCGCCGAACATGACGGGCACGATCGCGTGCTCGCCCGGGAGCAGGTCGAAGCCCTCCTCGGTCATGCGGCGGCGGAACAGTGCGGCGTTCTCCTGCAGCTGCGCGCGCAGGGATCCGGATCCCTCGACGAGGTCGAGCGCACGCAGGGTGCCCGCGACGATCGACGGGGCGAGCGTGTTGGAGAACAGGTACGGACGCGCGCGCTGGCGCAGCAGGGCCACGATGTCGCGATGGCCCGCGACGTAACCGCCGCTCGCGCCGCCGAGCGCCTTGCCGAAGGTGCCGGTATAGATGTCCACGCGGCCCTCCACGCCGCACAGCTCGGGCGTGCCGCGTCCGTGCTCGCCGATGAAGCCGACCGCGTGGGAGTCGTCCACGAAGACCAGGGCGTCGTATCGCTCGGCGAGGTCGCAGATGTCGGCGAGCGGGGCTATGTAGCCGTCCATGGAGAACACGCCATCCGTGACGATCACCCGGAAGCGGGCGTCGGCCGCGGCCTTCAGCTGCTCCTCGAGGTCAGCCATGTCACGGTTGCGATAGCGCAGCCGGCGCGCCTTGGACAACCGGATCCCATCGATGATCGACGCGTGGTTGAGCTCATCCGAGATGATCGCGTCTTCGGCCGAGAACAGCGTCTCGAAGACGCCGCCGTTCGCGTCGAAGCAGGACGAGAACAGGATCGCGTCCTCGGTGCCGAGGAACGACGACAGCCGCCGCTCGAGCTCGAGGTGCTGCTCCTGCGTGCCGCAGATGAAACGCACGCTCGCCAGGCCGTAGCCCCACTCGTCGAGGGCGCCCTTGGCCGCCTCCACGAGACGCTCGTCATCGGCGAGGCCCAGGTAGTTGTTGGCGCAGAAGTTCAGGACCTCGGCGCCGTCCGCGACGATCTCCGCGCGCTGCGGGCCGCGGATCCCGCGCTCGTGCTTGGTGAGGCCCGCCTCGTCGATCCCGGTGAGCTCGCCGGCGAGGTGCTGCTGGAATGATCCGTACATCGTCGTCTCCTCTGTCGTTGAAGATTAAAGTTCGGTCCAGTCGAGGATGATCTTGCCCGTGCCCGCCGAGGCGGCGGCCGCGAAGCCCTTCTCCCAGTCGCGCGCGGGAAGGACCTCGGCGATGATGCGGGTGATGGAGTCGCGCAGCACCGGGCTGGTCTGCAGCATGGCTCCCATCGCGTTCCAGGTCTCGAACATCTCGCGGCCGTAGATGCCCTTCACGGTGAGCATGTGCGTGACGATCTTGCCCCAGTCCACGCTGAACGGCCCGGTCGGCAGGCCGAGCATCGCGATCCGTCCGCCATGGTTCATGTTGTCGATCATCGCGGGCAGCGCGCTCGGCGCCCCGCTCATCTCGAAGCCGATGTCGAACCCTTCGCGCATGCCCAGGGCGCGCTGCGCATCCGCGATGTCCTCACGGGAGACGTCGACGACCGCGTCGGCGCCCATCTCGCGGGCGAGATCGAGTCGCGGGGCGCTCACGTCGGTCGCCGTGATGAAGCGAGCACCCACATGACGGGCGATCGCAATGGCCATGAGCCCGATCGGGCCGCAGCCGGTGACCAGCACGTCCTCACCGACGAGCGGGAAGGCGAGCGCGGTGTGCACGGCGTTGCCCAGCGGGTCGAAGATCGCGCCGAGTTCGGGCGTCACATCCGCGTGATGCACCCAGACGTTCGTCGCGGGCAGGGTGAGGTACTCCGCGTACGCGCCGTCGCGCTGCAGGCCGAGACCGATCGTCCTGATGCACATCTGCCGGCGACCGGCACGACAGTTGCGGCACATGCCGCACACGATGTGCCCCTCGCCGGAGACCCGGTCGCCGACCGCGATGTCGTGCACCAGAGGGCCGACCTCGACGACCTCGCCGTAGAACTCGTGCCCCGGGATGAGCGGCGACTTCACGGCGGAGGCGGCCCAGTCGTCCCAGCGCTGGATATGCAGGTCGGTGCCGCAGATGCCGGTGCGCAGCACGCGGATGACGACCTCGTCGGGGCCGGCCACGGGGTCGGGGCGGTCGACGAGCTCGAGGCCCGCGTGCGGGCCGTCCTTGTAGAGAGCCTTCATGCTTCGATCCCATCGCGAACAACCCTGTAGATCAATCCCCACCGTCTGGACAGAGCTTTAAGCATCGCTACATGCTTGACTGGACATATGCAACTGCAGCAGCTTCAGATCCTCCGCGAACTCGGCGCGCTCGGCAGCGTGACGGCCGTCGCGGAAGCCCTGCGCGTCACACCCTCCGCCGTCTCCCAGCAGCTCGCGGCGCTGCAGCGCGGCGTGCGCGCGCCGCTGACGCGCAAGCAGGGCCGCACGCTCGTGCTGACGCTGGCCGGAGAAGCGCTCGCCGAGGCGGGCGCAGCCGCGCTCGACGCGATGGCCGCGGCGCGATCCGCCGTGGACGAGTTCGAGGGCGCGGAGGGCGGCGTCGTCACGGTGAGCGGGTTCCTCAGCGCGGCCCAGGCCCTGTTCGGCCCTCTTATCCGCGCCCTCGGATCCGGCCCCGACGTTCCCGCGATCCGCTTCACCGACGAGGATGTCGCGCAGAGCGACTTCCCCGCCCTCACCGCGCGCTACGACCTCGTGCTCGCGCATCGCATGGAGCACAGCCCGCCGTGGCCGAAGACCGGGATCCGCGTGCTCACCCTCGCCGCCGAGCCGCTCGATGTGGCGCTCTCCCCCGAGCATCCGCTCGCACAGCGCGCGTCGCTGCGCCCGGCCGATGTGGTGGGCGAGCGCTGGGTCACGAGCCGCGCCGGCTACTCCCCGGATGACGTGCTGCGCACGATCTCCGCCATCACGAACCGGCCGGCCGAGATCGTGCACCGGATCAACGACTACGGCGTCGCCGCCTCCGTGATCGCGACGGGGGATGTGATCGGCGTGCTCCCCCGCTACACCTCACCGGGCACCGACACGGTCGTGCGCCGCCCGCTGCAGTACGTCAGCACCAACCGGATGATCGATGTGCTCGCCCGCCCGGAGAACCTGCGCCGGCGCTCCGTGCGCCTCGTCTCCGATGCGCTGAGCAGGGTCATGGCGGATCTGACCGGCTAGCGCCGCCCTACCGCCTCGCCCCTCGGATCGGGGCGATCTTCTAGGCTCGGAGGATGACGGTCGAGACCAACCCGCTGCTCACGCCCTCCGCCCTCCCCTACGCGCTCCCTGACTACGGCCGCATCCGCGCGGAGCACTACCTCCCCGCGTTCCGGCTGGGGTTCGAGGAGCAGCTCGCCGAGATCCGCCGGATCACGATGGTGCGCTCGATGCCGACCTTCGAGAACACCATGGCGGCCCTGGAGCGCAGCGGAGAACTGCTGGACCGGGCGTCGCACGCGTTCTACACGGTGGCCTCCGCGGACGCCACCGCCGAGATCCAGGCGATCGATGAGGAGCTCGCCCCGCTGATGGCGGCGCACCAGGATGCGATCCTGCTCGACTCGGCTCTCTACTGGCGGATCTCGCAGCTCCGCGATCAGCTCGACGGCCTGACGCTGGACCCGGAGCAGCGACGTCTCGTCGAGCGCTGGCATCGCGAGATGACCCTCGCCGGAGCGGCGCTCGACGAATCGGCCAAGGCCCGGCTCACGGCGCTGAACCAGCGGATCTCCTCGCTCAGCACGACGTTCGAGAAGAACCTGCTCGCCGACACGAACGAGCTGGCCGTCGTGTTCGACGACGCGGCCGACCTCGACGGCCTGAGCGCCGGCGAGCTGTCGTCCGCCGCCCGCGCGGCCTCGGAGCGCGGACTCGAGGGCAAGCATCTGCTCTCACTCCCCCTGTTCACCGGCCACCCGGCGCTCGCAGCGCTCACGAATCGGGAGAGTCGTCGTCGCGTCATGGAGGCGTCGCGCTCTCGCGGAGCACGCGGCGGCGCGCACGATAATCGGGGCGTCCTCGCCGAGATCGCGACCCTCCGCGCCGAACGTGCGGCGCTGCTCGGCTACGGGTCCCACGCGGCCGCGGTGACGGCCGATGAGACGGCAGGCACACCCGAAGCCGTAGAGCGCATGCTGCGCGACCTCGCCGCGCCCGCCGCGCGCAACGCCGCCGCGGAGCGCGCGGCCCTGCAGCGCCTCATCGACGACACCGAGCCGGAACCGTTCCCGCTGGAGGCGCACGATTGGGCGTTCTACACGGAGAAGCTGCGCACCGCGCAGTACGACATCGACACCGCGGCTCTGCGCCCGTGGTTCGAAGCGGAGCGCGTGCTGCGTGACGGCGTGTTTGCCGCGGCAGCCCGGCTGTACGGGCTCTCCTTCGCGGAGCGCTCCGACTTGCCCGTCTACCACCCGGGCGCCCGGACCTTCGAGGTGTTCCAGGAGGATGGATCCGCGCTCGGCCTGTACGTGCTGGATCTGTACACGCGCGACAGCAAGCGCGGCGGGGCGTGGATGAACCCAGTCGTGAGCCAGTCCGCGCTGCGCGGCACGCTCCCGGTCGTCGCCAATAACCTGAACGTCTCGAAGCCCGCCGACGGCGAGCCGACGCTGCTCACACTCGATGAGGTGAACACGCTCTTCCACGAGTTCGGGCACGCGCTGCACGGGCTGTTCTCCGACGTGACGTATCCGCACTTCTCCGGCACCAATGTGTTCCGCGACTTCGTCGAGTTCCCCAGTCAGGTCAACGAGATGTGGATGCTCTGGCCCGAGATCGTCGACGCATACGCACAGCATCATGACTCCGGCGACCCGCTTCCGGCGGGCCTCGTCGAGCGCCTGCGGTCGACGGAGACGTTCAATCAGGGCTTCGAGACCAGCGAGTACCTCGCGGCGGCGTGGCTCGACCAGGCTCTGCACGCGCTGCCGGCAGGAGAGTCGATCGATGACGTCGCGGCGTTCGAGGCCGCGGCACTCGCGGACATCGGACTGGACGATCCCGCGGTGCCCACGCGATACTCCTCGGCCTACTTCGCGCACGTGTTCTCCGGCGGCTACAGCGCGGGCTACTACTCGTACATCTGGAGCGAGGTCCTCGATGCCGACACCGTGGAGTGGTTCCAAGAGAACGGCGGCGCCCAGCGGTCCAACGGCGAGCGTTTCCGCCGGCGCCTGCTGGGCGTGGGCGGATCCAAGGATCCGCTCGAGGCCTACCGCGACTTTCGCGGACGCGATGCCGAGATCGCCCCTCTGCTGAAGCGGCGGGGCCTGGACCGCTGAGGGCGCCGCTCAGGCGCTCTTGCGCTTGCGCGCCAGCACCAGGGTGGGCGGCGCGCCCTCGTCGACCGCGGCGCGCGTGACGACCACCTTCTGCACGTCCTCCGCGGACGGGATCTCGAACATGATCGGGCCCAGCACGTCCTCCAGGATCGCCCGGAGTCCGCGTGCGCCGGTCTTGCGGAGCACGGCGAGGTCGGCGATCGACTGCAGGGCGTCGTCCTCGAACTCCAACTCCACGCCGTCGAGCTGGAACATGCGCTGGTACTGCTTGACCAGTGCGTTGCGCGGCCCGGTGAGGATGTCGATGAGAGCGGCCTGATCGAGCGGCGAGACCGAGGCCACGACGGGAAGCCGGCCGATGAACTCGGGGATGAGGCCGAACTTGTGCAGATCCTCCGGGAGCACCTCGCTGAACAGATCCAGGTCCTTGCCCTTGTCGTGCAGCGGTGCGCCGAAACCGACGCCGTGCTTGCCGACGCGGGAGGAGACGATGTCCTCGAGGCCCGCGAAGGCGCCGGCCACGATGAACAGCACGTTCGTGGTGTCGATCTGCAGGAACTCCTGGTGCGGGTGCTTGCGACCGCCCTGCGGGGGCACCGAGGCGACCGTGCCCTCGAGGATCTTCAGCAGCGCCTGCTGCACGCCCTCCCCGGAGACGTCGCGGGTGATCGACGGGTTCTCCGCCTTGCGGGCGATCTTGTCGATCTCATCGATGTAGATGATGCCCTGCTCGGCGCGCTTGACGTCGTAGTCGGCGGCCTGGATGAGCTTGAGGAGGATGTTCTCCACGTCCTCGCCGACGTAACCCGCCTCGGTGAGCGCGGTGGCGTCCGCCACGGCGAACGGCACGTTCAGGCGCTTCGCGAGCGTCTGGGCGAGGTAGGTCTTGCCGCACCCGGTGGGGCCGATCATCAGGATGTTGCTCTTCGCGATCTCGATGTCCTCGGCCTTCTGCTCGGCCGGCTGCAGGGTGCCGCGGGCGCGAACCCGCTTGTAGTGGTTGTAGACCGCGACCGCGAGCGCCTTCTTGGCCGGCTCCTGGCCGACCACGTACTCCTCGAGGAAGGAGAAGATCTCGCGAGGCTTGGGCAGATCGAACTCGGCGACCTCGCCGTTGGCGGACTCCGCCATGCGCTCTTCGATGATCTCGTTGCAGAGCTCGACGCACTCGTCGCAGATGTAGACGCCGGGCCCTGCGATGAGCTGCTGGACCTGCTTCTGACTCTTGCCGCAGAACGAGCACTTGAACAGGTCGGCGCTCTCACCGATGCGTGCCATGTGCGTCCTCCTTCGAGACCTGGTCCGCGGTCGCCTCCGTGTTGTCACATCGGCGATCACGGCGTGGGAACACCGTGCGGCGTTGCCGCTGTTCGAGCCTAACCGCTGCGTCCGACATCCGGCCGCATCGCCACGGATCCCCCGCGACGCGTCGCTCCGCGCACGGCGAACACGCGCCGGAACCGGGCATTCATGACGAACGGCCCGCCTCCCGCGGGTGCGGGGGCGGGCCGTTCGAGGCTTCGACGGTCTCAGGGACCGCGATCAGACCATGCTCTTCGGGTGCCAGACCGTCTTCACCTCGGTGAACGCGGCGATCCGCTGCGGCGAGGCGACGACCTCACCCGGAGCGAGCACGCGCTTGAGCGTGTCGGCGGCCGCGATCTGCAGGTCGACCCAGTCGATCCCGCCCGCCCCTGCCAGGTCCAGCGCGTTGACGTCGGCGTGCGCCGCGAGCCACGGCGCGAGCTCGGCCGGGGAACCGGTCAGCACGTTCACCACGCCGCCGGGCACATCGCTCGTGGCGAGCACCTCGGCGAGGCTGATCGCGGAGAGCGGGTACTGCTCGCTCGCCACGACGACCACCGCATTGCCGGCGACGAGCGCCGGGGCCACGACCGAGACGAGGCCCAGCAGCGCGGACTCCTGCGGCGCGACGATCGCGACGACGCCGGTCGGCTCCGGAGCGGAGATGTTGAAGTAGGCGCCCGCGACCGGGTTCAGGTTGCCGGCGATCTGGGCGTACTTGTCGCACCAGCCCGCGTACCAGACCCACAGATCGATCGCCTCGTCGACCTGCGCGCCGGCGACAGCCGCCGAGACGCCCTGCTGGGCCACGATCTCGTCGACGAACTGGGCACGACGCCCCTCGAGCACCTCGGCCACGCGGTACAGCACCTGGCCGCGGTTGTAGGCGGTCGCCTTGGCCCAGCCGGCCTGCGCGGTGCGCGCGGCCTTGACCGCATCGCGGGCGTCCTTGCGCGACGCCTGGGCGGCGTTCGCGAGGAACGCGCCCTTCGGGGTGGTGACCTCGTAGGTGCGTCCCGATTCGCTGCGCGGGAACGCGCCGCCGATCGCGAGCTTGTAGGTCTTGGGAACGGTCAGACGCGCGCTCATGCCGCGGATCCCTTCTTCAGCGCCTTGGCTTCGCTCTTGGTCTCGTTCTGCCGGTCCAGCGCGCGCGGGGCGACCGCCGCCGGGCGCAGATAGGCGGCCAGGCCCTGCTTTCCGCCTTCGCGGCCGTAGCCGGACTCCTTGTAGCCGCCGAACGGGCTGGACGGATCGAACCGGTTGAACGTGTTGGCCCACACGACCCCCGCGCGCAGGCGGTCGGCGACGGCGAGGATCCGGGATCCCTTGTCGCTCCACACTCCTGCGGAGAGGCCGTAGGGCGTGTTGTTCGCCTTCGCGATCGCCTCGGCCGGGGTGCGGAAGGTCAGCACCGACAGCACGGGGCCGAACACCTCCTCGCGGGCGATCCGGTGCGACGCTTCGACGCCGGTGAAGATCGTCGGGGCGAACCAGAACCCCTTCTCCGGGATCACGCAGTCGGCGGTCCAGCGCTGTGCGCCCTCGTCCTCGCCGACCTGGCTGAGCTCGCGGATCCGCGCCAGCTGCTCGGCGGAGTTGATCGCGCCGATGTCCGTGTTCTTGTCGAGCGGGTCGCCGAGGCGCAGGGTCGACAGACGCGACTTCAGCCGGTCGATGACCTCGTCGTGGATCGATTCCTGCACGAGCAGGCGGCTGCCGGCGCAGCAGACGTGCCCCTGGTTGAAGAAGATGCCGTTGACGATGCCCTCGACGGCCTGGTCGATCGGGGCGTCGTCGAAGACGATGTTCGCGGCCTTGCCGCCGAGCTCCAGGGTGAGCGCCTTGCCGGTGCCGGCGACGGTACGCGCGATCTCGCGACCCACCGCGGTGGACCCGGTGAAGGCGACCTTGTCGACGTCGGGGTGGCGCACCAGCGCCGCGCCGGTGGCCCCGGCGCCCGTGATGATGTTCACCACGCCGGCCGGAAGGTCGGCCTGCTGCAGGATCTCGGCGAAGATCAGCGCCGTGAGCGAGGTGGTCTCCGCGGGCTTCAGGACGACCGTGTTGCCTGCGGCGAGCGCCGGCGCGACCTTCCACGCGAGCATGAGCAGCGGGAAGTTCCACGGGATGACCTGCCCCGCGACGCCGTGCGCCGACGGGTTCGGTCCGGCGCCGGCGTAGTCGAGCTTGTCCGCCCAGCCTGCGTAGTAGAAGAACCACGACGCGACGAGAGGCACGTCCACGTCGCGGGCTTCCTTGATCGGCTTGCCGTTGTCGAGGCTCTCCGCCACGGCGAGTTCGCGGGCGCGCTCCTGCACGAGGCGCGCGATCCGGAACAGGTACTTGCCGCGGTCGCGGCCGCTCATCTTCGACCACACCCTGGTGTAGGCGCGGCGCGCGGCGGCCACGGCGAGATCGACGTCCTCATCCGATGCGTGCGCGATCGTGGCGATGCGCGACTCGTCCGCGGGCGAGATCGTGCCGAACGAGGCGCCGCGGCCCTCGACGAACTCGCCGTCGATGAACAGGCCGTACTCGTCCTTCAGGTTGAGGATGCTCCGCGACTCGGGCGCGGGTGCGTAATCCAGGAATCCCATGCGTGGTCCTCCGTCAGTCGATCGTGACGTAGTCGGGGCCGGAGTAGTGGCCGGTGGTCAGCTTCTGCCGCTGCAGCAGCACGTCGTTGAGCAGGCTGGACGCGCCGAACCGGAACAGGTGCGGCTGCAGCCACTCCTCCCCGACCGTCTCGGCGACGTGCACGAGATACTTGACCGCGTCCTTCGAGGACCGGATCCCGCCGGCCGGCTTCACGCCGATCTTCTCGCCGGTGAGCCGGTGCCAGTCGCGCACGGCCTCGAGCATGAGCAGCGTGACCGGCAGCGTGGCCGCGGGCGCGACCTTGCCGGTGGACGTCTTGATGAAGTCGCCTCCCGCCAGCATGCCGAGCCAGGACGCGCGCTTGATGTTGTCGTAGGTGTTCAGCTCACCCGTCTCCAGGATGATCTTGAGCGAGGCGGACGTGCCGTCCCCCCGGCGGCAGGCGTCCTTGACCGCGACGATCTGCTCGAACACCTGGCCGTAGCGCCCGGAGAGGAACGCGCCGCGGTCGATCACCATGTCGATCTCGTCGGCACCGGCCTCCACCGCGTCACGGGTGTCCGCGAGCTTCACGGCCAGCGAAGCGCGCCCGCTCGGGAACGCGGTCGCGACGGCGGCGACGGAGATGCCGCCGTCGTCGGGGTCGCCGTGCCGGGCGCCGAGCGCCTCGACGGCATACGGCACCATGTCGCCGTACACGCACACCGCGGCGACCGAGGGGCAGGATGCATCGGAGGCGTCGGGCAGTTTGGCCTTGGACACCAGCGAGCGCACCTTGCCGGGGGTGTCGGCGCCCTCCAGCGTCGTGAGGTCGATGAGGCGCACGATCGTGTCGAGGGCCCAGGCCTTCGACGTCGTCTTGATCGAGCGCGTGCCGAGCGCGGCGGAGCGCTGCTCCAGGCCCACCGCGTCCACGCCGGGGAGGCCGTGCAGGAATCGGCGCAGGGTGAGGTCGTCGGGTTCGCCGCCGAGCACCTCCAGCGCGGTGCGCCGTGCGAGTTCGGTCGTCGTCACTGGTCCTCCAAGAGGGTCCGGGCGGTCGCCTCGTCGGTGACCACCATCGTGCACAGGTTCGCGGTCACGACCGTGCGGGCGATGTCGTGCTTCGCCTCTCCGGCCGTGACGAAGACGGCGGTGCGCGCCTCGCGCAACCGCTCGAGACTCAGCCCGACCGTGCGGGCGTCGAGCTCGGGATCCACGATGTTGCCGTCGGCGTCGATGTAGCGGCCCAGCACGTCGCCGACCGCGCCGCGGCGGGCGAGCTCGTCGATGTCGCGGACGCTCAGATAGCCGTTGTCGACGTGCGCGGATCCGGCATCGCAGACGCCCGCCGTGAAGAGGTAGGCGTCGGCCTGCGCGGCCTGATCGAGCACGCCCGCGACGGTGCGGTCCCGTTCGATCGCCTGCTTGGTCTCGAGCCGCTCCAGGATCGCGGGGCTGGGCAGCAGCGCGACGTGCCCCGCGGCGCGCTGCGCGATGGTGGCCGCCAGCGAGGCGGCGCCTCCTGGACGGCGGTTCACGCTCACACCGCCGTTCATCTGCACCACGGTGACTCCGCGCGCCCATCCCTCGGCCATCCGGTCGGCGATCGCGGTGAGCGTGCGGCCCCAGCTCACGGCAAGGGTCTTCGGCACCGGGCGGAGGGCTGCGAGGTGATCCGCGGCGCCCTGCGCGACCCTGCCGAGGGTCTCGGTGTCGCTCGGCCCGTTCGGCACCACGACCGCGTCGGCGAGCCCGAAGCGCTCGCGCAGCTCTCGTTCGATGCCGAGCTTGCGGGCACGCGGGTGCACGATCTCGATCCGCACGATCCCGTCGATGCGGGCCTGCTGCAGGAGCCGGCCGACCTTCCAGCGCGAGATGCCCAGCAGGCCGCCGATCTCGTCCTGGGTCTTGTCCTCGTCGTAGTACAGCTCCGCCACACGGACGGCGAGCAGCTCGTCGTCATCGATGGCGGATCGGGGCATGCTCCGAGAATACCCTTCGCCACACGCACGCGCATGCATCTGCTCATATGAGCAATCGTCCTCGCTCACCCGCGCAACAGGAGCGGGGACGCGAGAGGGCGGCCCGGAGTCGGATCCGGACCGCCCTCTCGCGGGATGTCAGCAGGTCAGCTGAGCGACTGACGCTTGCGGCTCGTCAGCACCTGGTCGACGATGCCGTAGTCCTTGGCCTGCGCCGCGGAGAGGATGTTGTCGCGATCGATGTCGCGGTTGACCTTCGCCACCGGCTGCCCGGTGTGCTTGGCCATCGTCTCCTCGAGCCAGGTGCGCATGCGCAGGATCTCGGCGGCCTGGATCTCGATGTCGGAGGCCTGGCCCTGACCGGCCTCGCCCATCGCGGGCTGGTGCATCAGCACGCGCGCGTTCGGCAGCGCGAGACGCTTGCCGGGCGCACCCGCGGCGAGCAGGACCGAGGCGGCCGAGGCCGCCTGGCCGAGCACGACCGTCTGGATCTGCGGCGCGACGTACTGCATCGTGTCGTAGATCGCGGTCATCGCCGTGAAGGATCCGCCGGGCGAGTTGATGTACATCGTGATGTCGCGCTCGGAGTCCTGGCTCTCCAGGACCAGCAGCTGCGCCATCACGTCATCGGCGGATGCGTCGTCGACCTGCACGCCGAGGAAGATCACGCGATCTTCGAACAGCTTGTTGTACGGGTCCTGACGCTTGAAGCCGTAGGCGGTGCGCTCCTCGAACTGAGGAAGGACGTAGCGGCTCGAGGGCAGGTCGCCGGCGGACCGGAACGTGGGTGTGTACATGGGTGTCCTCTCCAGCCCTTACTTGTCCGCGCCCGTGCCGCCGCCGCCGTGCACGTCACTGGCGTGCTCGCGCATGTGGTCGACGAAGCCGTATTCGAGAGCCTCTGTGGCGGTGAACCAGCGGTCCCGGTCGCCGTCCTCGTTGATCTGCTCCACCGTCTTGCCGGTCTGCGAGGCGGTGATCTCGGCGAGGCGCTGCTTCATCGACAGGATGAGCTGCGCCTGCGTCTGGATGTCGCTGGACGTGCCGCCGAAGCCGCCGTGCGGCTGGTGCAGCAGCACGCGCGCGTTCGGCGTGATGTAGCGCTTGCCCTTGGTGCCGCTGGTCAGCAGCAGCTGTCCCATCGAGGCCGCCATGCCGATGCCGACCGTGACGATGTCGTTCGGCACGAACTGCATCGTGTCGTAGATCGCCATGCCCGCGGTGATGGACCCGCCGGGCGAGTTGATGTAGAGGTAGATGTCCTTCTCGGGGTCCTCTGCGGCGAGAAGGAGGATCTTGGCGCAGATCTCGTTGGCGTTCTCGTCCCGCACCTCGGATCCCAGCCAGATGATGCGATCCTTGAGCAGCCTGTCAAAGACGCTCGTCGCGACCAGGGGTTCAGCCATTTCAGCTCCTGTTTCCGTGTTCGGTGTTTCGAATCTACCGGCGACAACGCACGCGCCCGGCCGTGTTCGCCGTCGGCATATCAGGCGCCGTCGCCCGCGATCTCGTGGGCGTACGCGGTCATGGACCGGTGATAGCGGGGCATGTGCGGCACCAGGGCCAGAATCGCGACGCCGAGCCCGCGCTCGGGGTGACCGGCGCTGGCCAGCGCGAGAGCGTGCATCGCCGCGATCGCGTCGCGGTAGACCGAGTCGGGGTGGGCGGTGTGCTCGGCCTCGATGAGCTCGAGCGCGCCCTGCACGTCGCCGAGATTGCGCAGCGAGCTCGCCAGCTGGATCGTCGCCTGGGCGCGGCGGTCGTCGTCGAGACCGAGGTCGAGCGCGCGACGATAGAGCGGCACCGCCTCGTCGGGCCGTCCCGCGGAGTCGCGGGCGCCGGCACGCTCGAAGGCGGCTCCGGCGTCGTCAGAACCCCGCTCCGCCGCGATCGCATCGATCCGCGTGATCACCTCGTCGTCGACGAGCCCCCCTGCGGCTGCCTCCCAGACGGCGTCGATCCGTTCCTGCCAGTCGTTCATGTCTGTCCTCGTTCTCGTGCTCGACGGATGCGAAGAGGGCGGGTGCATGGTGCACCCGCCCTCTTCCGGATCATGGATCCGATGCTTACTCGGCGTCAGCGGCCTTGTCGGCGGCCTTCTTGGCCGGGGCCTTGCGCGCAGCCGGCTTCACTTCGTCTCGCTCCGCTCGCTCAGTGCGGCGCTTGGCGGCGGGCTTCTCCTCGGCGGGGGCCTCCGCAGCGGGAGCCTCGTCGGCCTCCGCAGCCTTCTTGGCCGGGGCCTTCTTGGCGGGAGCCTTCTTGGCCGGGGCCTTCTTCGCGGGCTTCTCCTCGGCCGGAGCCTCGGCAGCGTCCTCGGCCTCGTCGTCGGTCGCGACGAAACCGGTCAGGTCAACGGCCTTGCCGTTGGAGTCGACCACGGTGACCTTGCCCAGCGCGACCGCGAGGGCCTTGTTGCGGGCGACCTCGCCGACGAGGGCCGGCAGCTGGTTCTGGGACTGCAGAGCCTCGACGAACTCCTGCGGAGCCATGCCGTACTGCGCAGCGGACTGGATCAGGTACTGGCTGAGCTCGTCCTGCGAGACCTGAACGTTCGCATCCTCAGCGATCGAGTCGAGCAGCACCTGGGTGCGGAACTGCTTGGTGCTCGCCTCGGTGACCTCGGCGCGGTGCTCGTCGTCCTCCAGACGGCCCTCGCCCTCGAGGTGGTTGTGCACCTCGTCCTCGATGAGCTGCGGCGGAACCGGGATCTCGATCTTCTCGAGCAGGGTCTCGATGAGCTTGTCGCGCGCCGAGGAGGCCTGGGTGAACACGCCCTGCTGATCGACCGACTCGCGCAGGCTGTCGCGCAGCTCGGCGATCGTGTCGAACTCGCTCGCGATCTGCGCGAAGTCGTCGTCCGCCTCGGGCAGCTCGCGCTCCTTGACGGCCTTGACCGTGACGGAGACCTCGGCGTCCTCGCCCGCGTGGTCGCCGCCGACCAGCTTCGAGCGGAACGTGGTGTCCTCCCCGGCGGTGAGCGAGTCGATCGCGTCGTCGATGCCTTCGAGCAGCTCGCCGGAGCCGACCTCGTAGGAGACGCCCTCCGCACGGTCGATCTCTGCGCCGTCGATGGCGGCGACGAGGTCGAGCTCAACGAAGTCGCCGGCCTTCGCGGGACGGTCGACGGGGACCAGCGTGCCGAAGCGGGCGCGCAGGCGGTCGAGCTCCGCGTCGAGAGCTGCCTCATCGGCCTCAATGGCGTCGACGGTCACGGTGATGCCCTCGAGCGACGGGACCTCGATCTCGGGGCGGACGTCGACCTCGACCTCGACCTTGAGGTCGCCGGAGAAGTCCTTCTCGTTCGGCCACTCGATGACCTCGGCCGACGGGCGGCCGACGATGCGGAGGTTGTGCTCGAGCGACGCCTCGCGGAAGAAGGTGTCCAGACCCTCGTTGACCGCGTGCTCGATGACGGCGCCGCGGCCGACGCGCTGGTCGATGATCGGCGCGGGCACCTTGCCCTTGCGGAAGCCGGGGATCTGCACGTCCTGCGCGATGTGCTCGTACGCGTGCGCGATGCTGGGCTTGAGGTCCTCGGGGGTGACCGTGATGTGCAGCTTGACCCGGGTCGGGGCAAGCTTCTCGACGGTGCTGTTCGCCATGCTGGTGTGCTCTCCTTGTGAATGTCCCGCGTGTATCGCGACGCGGTTGTGAGGTCTGGGGGCTCGGCCGACCCTGCGGGTCGGCCTTCGCACGGGGGCGCATCTCCGGACACTTCTCTGTCGGATCTGTCGGAGCCTCGCCTGTCGACCTCGAGCAGTGACGCGAGCGATCCGTCGGATCGTTCTCGTCACTGCTGTCGGGGCGACAGGATTTGAACCTGCGACCTCCCGCTCCCAAAGCGGGCGCTCTACCAAGCTGAGCTACGCCCCGGGTAGGAACCCGCGCGCGCGGGAACGGCCTTCACGAGTCTAACGGAACAGAGCACCCTCGCCAGTCAGGTATGCTCGTGGAAGTCCCGCGGTGTTCCATCGTGGTCCGGCACCCTCGCTCAGCGGCGGGTCCCGGGGCTGTAGCTTAATGGTAAAGCCTCTGTCTTCCAAACAGATGACGCGAGTTCGATTCTCGTCAGCCCCTCCACGTTTCTCCCCGCCCCGCAGTCCGCATGGCGCAGGTCGCTCCCCCGACCGGATCCGCGTGAGAGCATGTCCGGTGGCGGGCCCGGGTCCGCCCGAAGTCAGCCCTGGCCTCTGGCCCCAGCGACAGGACCTCGATGGAAGAGCCGCATGCGACGACGCCCGATGCCGAGACCGCCTCGGTGCCGGCACCGTCCTCCGCAACATCCCGTCCTCGGCGACGCACCCTCGCCTGGCTGCTCCCGACGGCGATCGCCGTCCTCGTGCTGGGAGCGCTCACCGGGTTGGAGCTCACCGCCTGGAAGAGCTTCGACGATGCCGGCACGACTCTGAGCCGCACGCTCGACGATCAGGACGACGCCGCGCGCCAGGTGGAGGCGGCCATCACGGGCGCACGCAGCGTAGGCGACGCGACGACCGCGGTCCTCGCTGTGTCGGACGGCGGCCTCCTCGCCGCCGCGGACCGCACCGTGCTCGCGACCGCCGGGGAACAGAATGCGAAGCAGATCGACACCGCGACGACGCTGATCCCGGGCGAGCGGCCGCGCGTCGGGGCCCGCAGATTCTGGTTCTGGGACGTGAACGCCGACACCGCACGGCTGGAGGATCTCGCCGCGGGTGCGCGCGCCCGCACCAAGAGCCTCACGGCGATCGAAGGCCCGCTGCGCACCGCCACCGACGCCTTGCGCACCACGGCGTCGACCGCGCTTTCCGCCGCCGCCGACCGCGCCACCGGAACGGAGGCCGCGAACGTGCCGGCGGACAACGACGCCGTACTCGAGGTCCGCGCCGCCGCTGCCGAGGTCACGCAGCGTGCGTCGCCGTTCCAGCCCCGGGTGTCCGCCGACTACGGCGCCCTCGCTCAGGCCGTGCAGAGGCTGCAGGACTCTCACGCGGCGACCCTCGCCGCCGAATCCGGTCCGCTCGCACCGTCCCGCCTCGACCTCGAAGCCTTCGCGCGCTCCCTGGCGCCCGGGATCCTGATGGACTTCGAATGGGCAGATCTGATCAACGGCATGGGCGAGTCGAACGGCTACCTGTCGGGCGAGACCTCGTGGTGGTACGACCGCGGCGGCCACGCCACGATCCGGCTGTCGAACTCGATCGCGCAGGAGTGGCCGGACGATTCCGCGCGTGCGATCGTCGCGCACGAGGTCGGCCACGCGATCACCATCCGCTGCCGGACGATGTACGACACGTCGAACGATCAGACCGCGGAGGCCTGGGCGACGGCGTGGGCGATCAGCATGGGCTTCACCGACGAGGCGAACGGAACCTCCGCCTACGGCGCTCCCCCTGACACTCTCGTGCAGACCGCCGCGGGCTGCCGCTGAGCCGACGGCCCGCGCCGACCGCTCCTGCATCGTTCATCACGACCCCGGATACGACGAGAGCCCCCGCCGAAGCGGGGGCTCTCGTCGTCGGTCGTGGCGGGAGGCGTCAGGCCTGGCCGCGACGCTCGCGCAGCTGTGCGAGGGCGTCGCCGAGCAGCTGCTCGGCCTCCTCGTCGGTGCGGCGCTCCTTCACGTACGCGAGGTGAGTCTTGTAGGGCTCCGCCTTCGCGATCTCCGGCGGGTTCTCCTTGTCGCGCCCGGCCGGCAGGCCGGAGTGCGGGTGGTCGATGATGTCCGGGATCTCCTCCTCAGGAAGGCCCGCCGCGAAGTACCGCACGGTCTCGTTGCCGAGTCCGTCCCAGTACGAGATCGCGATGCGGTCGGCGTGGTAGCCGTGGTCCTGCTCGCCCATCGGGCCGGATCCGACCCTCGTTCCTCGGATCGCGTTGCCGCCGGTCGCCATCAGATCGCCTCGAACTTCGTGATCAGGCCGAGGCCCACGACCGCGACGAACCAGACCAGCGCGAGCACGACCGTGAACCGGTTGAGGTTCCGCTCGGCGAGACCGCTGGACCCGACGGCGGAGGACATGCCACCGCCGAACATGTCGGAGAGGCCTCCGCCGCGCCCCTTGTGGAGCAGGATCAGAAGGGTCAGCAGGACGCTGGTGATGCCCAGCAGCACCTGCAGGATGAACTGGAGAATATCCACGGATCGGCCTTTCGCTCGGGCCCGCACGGGCGTGCGGGATCCCGGGTAACGGTCAATTATACGTCGAGACGTCCCCGCCCCTTCGGGCGGGGACGCGTGTCACACTCCGACGTGCTTCTGATAGCGCACGATCGCGGCGAACTCGTCGACGACCAGGCTCGCCCCGCCGACCAGCGCGCCGTCCACGTCGGGCTCGCGCATGAAGCCGGCGATGTTCGCCGACTTCACCGATCCGCCGTAGAGGATCCGGGTGCGCGCCGCCGCCTCGTCGCCGAGGACCTTGGCGATCACGCCGCGCAGGACCGCACAGACGTCCTGCGCCTGCTGCGGGGTCGCAGCCTGGCCCGAGCCGATGGCCCAGACCGGCTCGTACGCGACGACGATGTCCGCCTTCGCGTCGAGACCCTGCAGTGCCGTCTCGAGCTGACCGGCGGGAACGGCGCTCGCGCCGAACTTCTCCAGGTCCTCCGCCGTCTCGCCGACGCAGATGACCGGCACCAGGCCGTGCGTGAGGGCAGCCTTGGTCTTGGCTGCCACGATCTCGTCGCTCTCGGCGTGGTACTCGCGCCGCTCCGAGTGGCCGATGATGACGTAGCTCGCGTCGAGCTTGGCCAGGAACGCGCCGGAGATCTCGCCGGTGTACGCGCCCGAGTCATGCTGCGACAGGTCCTGCGCGCCGAAGGCGAACGGGATCTTGTCCGCGTCGATCAGCGTCTGCACGCTGCGCAGATCGGTGAACGGCGGGAACACCGCCACCTCGACCGTTCCGTCCTCGTGCTTCGCGTCCTTGAGCGTCCAGTGCAGCTTCTGCACGAACGCGACCGCCTGCAAGTGGTCGAGGTTCATCTTCCAGTTGCCCGCGATCAGCGGGATACGGGTGTTCACTGCCATCCGAGGACCTCCAGTCCGGGAAGTTTCTTGCCTTCGAGGAACTCGAGGCTCGCGCCCCCGCCTGTCGAGATGTGACCGAACTGGTCGTCCGCGAAACCGAGCTGGCGCACGGCTGCGGCGGAGTCGCCGCCACCCACGACGCTGAGGCCGTCGGTCTCGGTCAGCGCCTGCGCGACGGCCTTGGTGCCCGCGGCGAACGCGGGGAACTCGAACACGCCCATGGGCCCGTTCCAGAACACGGTCTTGGATCCGCGGATCGCCTCCGCGAAGCGTGCGGCACTGTCGGGCCCGATGTCGAGCCCGATGCCCGAGGCCCCGAAGGACGTCGCCTCGATCGCGTCGGCCGCGGCGACCTCGTGCGCCGCATCGGCGGAGAACGATGCCGCGACGACCACATCGGTGGGGAGCACGAGCTCCACGCCGCGCTCGGCCGCCTCTGCGATGTAACCCCGCACGGTGTCGAGCTGATCCTTCTCCAGCAGGCTGGCGGCGACCGCGTGGCCCTGGGCTGCGAGGAACGTGAACAGCATGCCGCCGCCGACGAGCAGACGATCGACCCGCGGCAGCAGGTGCGAGATCACGCCGAGCTTGTCGGAGACCTTGGATCCACCGAGCACGACCGTGTAGGGCCGCTCGGGGTTCTCGGTGAGGCGGTCGAGCACGGTCAGCTCGGCCTCGATGAGCAGGCCGGCCGCGGACGGCAGGATCTGCGCGAGGTCGTAGACGCTGGCCTGCTTGCGGTGCACGACGCCGAAGCCGTCCGAGACGAGCGCGTCGCCGAGGGCAGCGAGCTGCTCCGCGAAGGCGCGGCGCTCTGCGTCGTCCTTCGAGGTCTCCCCCGGGTTGAAGCGGAGGTTCTCCAGCACCACCACACCACCCGGCTGCAAGGCCGCGACGGCGTCCTGCGCCGAGGCGCCAACGGTGTCGGCCGCGAACGCGACCGCCTGGCCGAGCAGCTCGCCCAGGCGCTCCGCGACGGGCGCCAGGCTGTACCGCGGGTCGGGGGCGCCGTCAGGACGACCGAGGTGGGAGCACACGATCACGCGGGCCCCCTGGTCGATGAGGGCTTTGAGGGTCGGCACCGACGCCCGAACACGGCCATCGTCCGTGATGACCGCGTCCCGCAGGGGGACATTGAGGTCACAACGGACGATGACGCGTGTTCCGTCGAGCGAACCGACCGATTCCTTCAGGGATTCGAGGGTGCGCAGAGTCATGGATATGAGCTTAGAGCCGCTCGGCCACGTACTCGGTGAGGTCGACCAGACGGTTCGAGTAGCCCCACTCGTTGTCGTACCAGCTGGAGACCTTCACCAGGTTGCCGGAGACGTTGGTGAGGGTCGAGTCGAAGATCGACGAGAAGGGGTTGCCCTGGATGTCGCTCGAGACGATCTGGTCCTCGTTGTACTGCAGGTAGCCGTTGAGGCGACCCTCGGCGGCGGCCTTCGCGTACGCCGCGTTGACCTCGTCGGCCGTCAGGTCCTCGCGGTCCGTGATGAGCGTCAGGTCGACGATCGAGCCGGTGGGGACGGGCACGCGGTAGGAGGATCCGCTGAGCTTGCCGTTGAGCTCCGGCAGCACGAGGCCGATGGCCTTGGCGGCACCGGTCGAGGCCGGGACGATGTTGATCGCGGCGGCGCGGGCGCGGCGCAGGTCGCCGTGCGGGCCGTCCTGCAGGTTCTGGTCGGCCGTGTACGCGTGCGCGGTCATCATGAAGCCGCGGACGATGCCGAACTCGTCGTTGAACACCTTGGCCAGCGGTGCGAGGCAGTTCGTCGTGCAGGAGGCGTTGGAGATGATGTGGTCCGTCTCCGGGTTGTAGGTCTCCTCGTTGACGCCCATGACGATCGTCGCGTCGTCGCCGGTCGCGGGAGCGGAGATCAGCACCTTCTTGGCGCCGGCCTCGATGTGCTTCTTCGCGAGCTCGGCCTTGGTGAAGAACCCGGTCGACTCGATGACGATGTCCACGCCCAGCTCGCCCCACGGCAGGTTCGCGGGGTCGCGCTCGGCGAACGCCTTGATGTGGTGGCCGTCGACGGTGATGCTCTCGTCGTCGTAGCTCACGTCCGCCTTGAGCACGCCGCCGACGGAGTCGTACTTCAGCAGGTGCGCGAGGGTCTTGTTGTCGGTGAGGTCGTTGACCGCGACGATCTCGAGGTCGGCACCCTGCTCGAGGGCTGCGCGGAAGTAGTTGCGTCCGATTCGGCCGAAGCCGTTGATACCGATCTTGACAGACACGAAAGTCTCCTGGTTCTTACTCAAGGAAGGGCGTGATTCTTGCGGATTACACGGACAACGGCGTCCTGATGGGATTTTCGCCCATCAGGACGCCCATCTTTTACGACAGTACCAGCAGTCCGTTGGTCTTCTCACGCGCGGCGGCGAAGCGCTGGGCGACGTTCTCCCAGTTCGCGATGTTCCACGCCGCCTTGACGTAATCCGCCTTGACGTTGAGGTAGTCCAGGTAGAAGGCGTGCTCCCACATGTCCAGCTGGAACAGCGGCACCGTGCCCTGCGCGGTGTTGCCCTGCTGGTCGAACAGCTGCTGGATGATCAGGCGGGCCCCGATCGGGTCCCAGCTCAGCACCGCCCACCCGGAGCCCTGGATGCCCATGGCCGCGGCGGTGAAGTGCGCCTGGAACTTCTCGAACGAGCCGAAGAACTCCTCGATGGCCGCCTTCAGCTCGCCCTCGGGCTGACCGCCGCCGTTCGGCGACAGGTTGGTCCAGAAGATCGAGTGGTTGACGTGGCCGCCGAGGTGGAAAGCGAGGTCCTTCTCGAGCCGGTTCACGTTGGCGAAGCTGCCGCTCTCACGGGCCTCCGCCAGCTGCTCCAGCGCCGCGTTCGCTCCGGCGACGTAGGCAGCGTGGTGCTTGTCATGGTGCAGCTCCATGATCTTGCCGCTGATGTGCGGCTCGAGGGCCGCGAAATCGTACGGAAGGTCGGGCAGCGTGTAGATCGCCATGTCGATTTCATCCAATCCGCGCCGCGCTCGCGGCGCTTGCCGGTCCCCCGGAACGCGGTGGTGCGCACGGGGCGGACGTCTTTCATCCTAATGACGGCAACGCGCGGATTGTCCGGAACCTTCCGGATGTGACGGCATCGAGGGCCTGCGTCCGGGCGTGTTTCCACAGACCGGAACGCAGGCCCTCGATACGGCGTCTCAGACGTCGAGACCGGCGGGCACTGCGGCCTCGGTGCCGGGGATCCCCTCGGTCTGCGCGCGCTTGTCGGCCATCGCGAGAAGGCGGCGGATGCGGCCCGCGACGGCGTCCTTCGTGAGGGGCGGGTCGGCGTGGTGGCCGAGTTCGTCGAGGCTCGCGTCACGGTGCGCGAGGCGCAGGGCACCCGCCGTGCGCAGGTGCTCCGGCACGTCCTCGCCGAGGATCTCCAGCGCGCGCTCGACGCGCGCGCAGGCGGCGACCGCGGCCTGCGCGGAGCGGCGCAGGTTGGCGTCGTCGAAGTTCACGAGACGGTTGACGCCCGCGCGCACCTCGCGACGCTGGCGCATCTCCTCCCACGCGGCGGCGGTCTTGGACGCGCCCATCAGGGCGAGCACGGCACGGATGCCTTCGGGCTCGCGGACCACGACGCGCGGCATGCCGCGGACCTCGCGCGCCTTCGCGGCGATGCCGATCCGGTGCGCGGCCCCGACGAGGGCCATGGCGGCCTCGGACGACGGGCAGGCCACCTCGAGCACGGCGGAGCGGCCGGGTTCGCTGAGCGAACCGGCGGCGAGGAAGGCGCCACGCCACAGGCCGGCGAGCTCTTCCCTGGATCCGGTCGTGAGACGGTTCGGCAGGCCGCGCACGGGGCGGCGGCGCTGGTCGAGCAGACCGGTCTGGCGGGCGAGGGTCTCACCGGCCGCGATCACGCGCACCGCGAACTTGGCGCCGTCGTGGCTGGACGCACCCTGGATGGGGGCGATCTCGGGACGGACCCCGAACAGCTCGGCGAGGTCCCGCGCGACGCGACGCGCCAGCAGCTCCGCATCCACCTCGGCCTCGACCGCGATGCGGTTGGCGATCTGGTGCAGCCCCCCGGCGAACCTCAGCACCGCCGTCACCTCCGCGACGCGCACCGAGGGAGGTGCGTTCCGGATGCTGACGAGCTCGGCCTTGACGTCGGTGGTGAGTGCCACGGGTCTCCTTCTCACGGGCGGCGCCGGATCTCGGCACAAGGGATCAGCTTACCCGGCCGAGGCGCTCACCACCGGCCCGGCCCGCCTCACTCTCGCCCGAGATCGCGGTGTCGTACGGTCACTGCGATGCCCGGGATCTGTCCCAGACGCGCCGCGAGCTCTTCGACCATCGCGACCGAGCGATGCTTTCCGCCCGTGCAGCCGATGGCGACCATCGAGTGGCTCTTGTTCTCGCGCTGGTAGCCCTCCAGCACCGGGCGCAGTGCGGCCGTGTAGGCGTCCAGGAACTCCTGCGCGCCGTCTCGGGTGAGGACGTAGTCGCGGACCTCGGAGTCGAGCCCCGTGGAGCCGCGCAGCTCGTCGATCCAGAACGGGTTGGGCAGGAAGCGCATATCGGCCACGAGGTCCGCATCCGAGGGCAGACCGTACTTGAAGCCGAAGCTCATGACCGTGAGCTTGTGGCGCGCGGCGCCCTCCTCCGCGAAGACCTCGTTGACCTTGGTGGCCAGCTGGTGCACGTTCAGGTTCGACGTGTCGATGATGATGTCGGCGGCCTCGCGCAGAGGCGCGACCCTGGTCCGCTCGGTGCGGATGCCGTCGAGCAGGGTGCCGTCGCCCTGCAGCGGGTGCGGGCGCCGGACGGACTCGAAGCGCCGCACGAGCACGTCGTCGACGGCGTCGAGGAACACCACCTGCACGGATCCGTGCTCGCGGAGCGCACGCGCCACGCCGGGGAAGCCGTCGAAGAGATCGCGCCCGCGCACGTCCACCACGGCGGCCACCTTGGGCAGGGCCGCGCCGCCGAGGTTGGCGAGATCGAGCAGCGGGCGGAGCATCTGCGGCGGCAGGTTGTCCACCACGTACCAGCCCAGGTCCTCGAGAGCGTTCGCGACGGTCGAGCGCCCCGCGCCCGACATCCCGGTGACGATCAGGAACTCACCCTGGTCGGCGCTCATCTGCTCTCCTCCTCGCTCGCGTCCAGCCTAGCCAGTAGGCGGGGTCTCCGAGGCATCGGAATCGGATCCGGCGCCGACGAGCACGGATTCGACGTCGTCCCTGGTCTCGGGCGCCGGCGAGGATCCCGCAAGGTGGGCGCGGATCGCCTCTGCGAGGGCCGGTCCGATCCCCTGCACCTCCTGGATCTCCGTGGAGCCCGCACGTCGCAGGGCGGCGACGGATCCGAAGTGCCGCAGCAGCGCCTTGATCCGTGCCGCGCCGAGGCCGGGCACCTCACCGAGGATCGAGGCGATGTCGCGTTTGCGGCGCTTGCGCTGATGGGTGATCGCGAAGCGATGCGCCTCGTCGCGCAGGCGCTGGACGAGGTAGAGCGCCTCACTCGTGCGCGGCAGGATGACGGGGTACTCCTCCCCCGGCAGCCACAGCTCCTCCAGCCGCTTGGCGATGCCGCACAGGCCGATCTCGGTGCGGCCGGCATCGCGCAGTGCGCGTGCCGCCGCCTCGACCTGCGGCTTGCCTCCGTCGACGATGAGCAGCTGCGGCGGGTACGCGAAGCGCGGCTTGCGGCGCTCGGTGACGACCAGCTCCTCCGCGTCTCCGAGAGCGTCGCCGGCATCGGCGATCACCGCCGTCGCCTCGACCTCCTCCGGCGCGTCGATGTGGGCGAGGCGGCGACGCAGCACCTGGTACATGGAGTCGGTGTCGTCGGTGGTCTCGGCGATGTTGAACGACCGGTACTGGTCCTTGCGCGGCAGGCCGTCCTCGAACACGACCATCGAGGCCACCACGTTCGTACCCCCGAGATGCGAGATGTCGAAGCACTCGATCCGCAGCGGCGCGTCGTCGAGGCCGAGCGCGTCCTGAAGATCGGTGAGCGCCTGCGTGCGCGTCGAGTAGTCGCTGGAGCGGCGGGTCTTGTGGCGGATCAGCGCCTGCTGCGCATTCAGCGTGGCGTTGCGCATGAGCTCTGCGCGCTGACCGCGCTGGGCGACCGCGATCTCGACCCTCTTGCCGCGTCGTGCGCGCAGCCACTCCTCGAGCTCCGCGGCGTCGTCCGGCAGCGCCGGCACCAGCACCCGCCGGGGCACCTGCTCCCCGCTCGCCTCGCCGTACGTGCGCTGCAGGATCTGGTCCACGAGCTCGGCGCCCGAGATGTCGATCTCCTTGTCGAGCGTTGACGCCCTCACGCCGCGCACGCGTCCTCCGCGGATCACGAAATGCTGGATCGCTGCGGACAGCTCGTCCTCCGCGATGCCGAACAGATCCGCGTCCTCGTCCTGCGGGAGCACCAGGGCGCTTCGGCCGAGCACCGCGTCGATCGACGCAAGCTGGTCGCGGTACTTCGCCGCGCTCTCGTAGTCCATCGCCGCCGACGCCTCGTGCATGCGCCGGGTCAGATCGCGGGTGAACCGCTCGTCCCCGCCCTCCATGAACGCGATGAAGTCGTCGACCATGGCGCGGTGCTCGGCGATCGACACGGTCATGGAGCACGGTCCGCCGCACTTCCCGATCTGGCCGGGGAAGCACGGACGCCCGGTCTGCATCGCCTTGCGGTAGCTGGCGTCGCTGCAGGTGCGGATCGGGAACACCTTGATCATCAGGTCGATGGTGTCGTGCACCGCCCACACCTTGGGATACGGCCCGAAGTACTTGGCCCCGGGGATCCGCCGGTTGCGGGTGACGATCACCCGCGGCGCCTCATCGGCGAGCGTGATCGCCATGAACGGGTAGGACTTGTCATCCTTGTAGCGCACGTTGAACGGCGGATCGAACTCCTTGATCCACATGTACTCGAGCTGCAGCGAATCGACGTCCGTGGGCACGACGGTCCACTCCACGGACGCAGCCGTCGTGACCATCCGCCGGGTGCGCTCGTGCAGCGTGCGCAGCGGGGCGAAGTAGTTCGACAGCCGCTGCCGGAGGTTCTTCGCCTTGCCGACGTAGAGCACCCGCCCCTGTGCGTCGCGGAACCGGTACACGCCGGGGTCGGTCGGGATCTCGCCCGGTCTCGGCTTGTACGGGAGCTGTTCTGCCATCAACCCGCCTTGCGCTCGAGCACCCGCCGCGCTCCGGGGCGGCCCGCGGCGATGGCGCCGTCGAGGACCTCCGCGAGGAACGCGCCCGTGTGGCTGTCGGCGTTGCGCGCGACCTGTTCCGGCGTGCCGGTGGCGATGATCTGCCCGCCGCCGGATCCGCCTTCGGGGCCGAGGTCGATGACCCAGTCGGCCGACTTGATGACGTCGAGGTTGTGCTCGATCACGATCACCGTGTTGCCCTTGTCCACGAGCCCGTTCAGCACCTCGAGGAGCTTGCGCACGTCTTCGAAGTGCAGACCCGTCGTCGGCTCGTCGAGCACGTAGATCGAGCGGCCGTTGCTGCGGCGCTGGAGCTCGGTGGCGAGCTTGACGCGCTGCGCCTCGCCGCCGGAGAGCGTCGTCGCCGACTGGCCCAGCCGCACATACCCGAGGCCCACGTCGACGAGCGTCTTCATGTAGCGGTGGATCGCCTGGATCGGCTCGAAGAACTCCGCGGCCTCCTCGATGGGCATCTCGAGCACCTCGGCGATGTTCTTGCCCTTGTAGTGCACGGCCAGGGTGTCGCGGTTGTACCGCTTGCCGTGGCAGACCTCGCAGTCGACGTAGACGTCGGGCAGGAAGTTCATCTCGATCTTGATCGTGCCGTCGCCGGAGCACGCCTCGCAGCGCCCGCCCTTGACGTTGAAGCTGAACCGGCCCGGCTGGTAGCCGCGCACCTTCGCCTCGGGCGTCTCGCTGAAGAGCGTGCGGATACGGTCGAACACGCCCGTGTAGGTCGCCGGGTTCGACCGCGGGGTGCGACCGATCGGCGCCTGGTCGACGTGCACCACCTTGTCCAGGTTGTCGAGTCCGGTGACTCTGACGTGCTTGCCGGGAACCGTGCGCGCCCCGTTCAGCCGCGATGCGAGCACGCGGTAGAGGATGTCGTTCACGAGGGACGACTTCCCCGATCCGCTGACGCCGGTGACCGCGGTGAGCACCCCGAGCGGGAAGTCCGCCGTGACGTTGCGGAGGTTGTTCTCCTTCGCCCCGACCACGCTGAGCATGCGCTTGCGGTCGATCCGGCGGCGCTTCTTCGGCGTGACGATCTCTCGGCGACCCGCGAGATAGTCGCTGGTCATCGAGCCCTTCTCGCGCAGCAGCGCCTCGTAGGGACCGGAGTGCACCACCAGGCCGCCGTTCACGCCGGCGCCGGGGCCGATGTCGACCACCCAGTCCGCCGCTTCGATCGTCTCCTCATCGTGCTCGACCACGATGAGCGTGTTGCCGAGGTCGCGGAGCGTCAGCAGCGTCTCGATGAGCCGCCGGTTGTCGCGCTGGTGCAGGCCGATCGACGGCTCGTCGAGCACGTAGAGCACGCCGGTGAGTCCGGATCCGATCTGCGTCGCGAGACGGATGCGCTGCGCCTCCCCGCCGGAGAGGGATCCGGCGGAGCGACTCAGGTTCAGGTAGGACAGGCCGACCTGCAGCAGGAAGTCGAGCCTGAGGCGGATCTCACGCAGCACCTGCGCCGCGATCTTCGCCTCGCGCGGGGTCAGCTCGAGGCGCTGCATGAACTCCTGCGCCTCGGCGAGGCTCTTGTGCGAGACCTCGGCGATCGAGTGTCCGTGCACCTGCACGGCGAGCACCTCGGGCTTGAGCCGGTCGCCGTCGCAGACCGGGCAGGGAACTTCGCGCAGGTATTCGCCCCAGCGGCTGCGCTGGGTGTCGCTCTCCGCCTGCTGGTACTGGCGCTCGATGTACGGCACCACGCCTTCGAAACCCGACGAGTACCGCATCTCGCGGCCGTACCGGTTCTTCCACTTCACCGTGACCTTGTAGTTCTCGCCGTGCAGCACCGCCTCCTTCACATCGGAGTGCAGATCCTGCCAAGGGGTGTCGAGTGAGAAGTCGAGGTCGACGGCGAGCCCCTCGAGCAGGCGCTCGTAGTACTGGAACAGGCCCTTGCCCTGGGTCGTCCAGGGGATGATCGCACCCTCGCGGATCGACAGCGACTCGTCGCCGAGCATGAGGTCGGAGTCGACCGACATCCGGGTGCCGAGTCCCGAGCAGGCGGGGCACGCGCCGAACGGCGCGTTGAAGGAGAACGTGCGAGGCTCGATCTCGGTGAGCGTGATCGCGTGCCCGTTGGGGCAGGCCAGCTTCTCGGAGAACGACTGCCAGGCGTCGTCCCCCTCCCCGTCCACGAAGTTCACCTGGATGACGCCGCCGGCAAGGCCCAGCGCCGTCTCCACGGAGTCGGTGACCCGGCCCAGGATGTCCGGGGCGGCGACGAGGCGGTCCACGACCACGCCGATGTCGTGCTTGTAACTCTTCTTCAGCACGGGAGGCTCGGCGAGCTGCACGAGCTCGCCGTCCACGATCGCTCGCGCATAGCCCTTGGCCCCGAGCTCGCGGAACAGGTCGACGAACTCGCCCTTCTTCTGGCTCACGACCGGTGCGACGATCTGGTACCGGGTGCGTTCTGGCAGCTCCATGAGCTGATCGGCGATCTGCTGCACGGTCTGACGCTGGATCCGCTCACCGCACTGCGGGCAGTGCGGAATCCCGATGCGCGCCCAGAGCAGGCGCATGTAGTCGTAGATCTCGGTGATCGTGCCGACCGTCGACCGCGGGTTGCGGTTGGTCGACTTCTGATCGATCGACACAGCGGGGCTCAGCCCCTCGATGAAGTCGACGTCGGGACGGTCGACCTGACCGAGGAACTGCCGGGCGTACGCGCTGAGCGATTCGACGTAGCGGCGCTGCCCCTCGGCGAAGATCGTGTCGAAGGCGAGGCTCGACTTCCCGGACCCGGAGAGGCCGGTGAACACGACCAGGGAGTCGCGCGGGATCTCGAGGTCGACGTTGCGGAGATTGTGGACACGAGCGCCTCGGACGCTGAGTCTTCCGGGGCTGGTTACGGGTACGATCGGCACCCGACAAGTCTAGGAGCGGCCACCGACATTGGATCCGGGAGCGTCCTCAGGGACCTCGTACCGCGCTCGACGGCGGCGTCGTCCGGTGGAGGAGCACCCTCGCCGACGTCCTCAGAGCTCGACGGCGCCGGCGAATCGGGTCAGCCCATCGCGCACCGACTCGACCTCGGGCACCGTCATCCCGAGCCTCGCCATCACCTGCCGCGGCACGTCCAGCGCCCGGGCTCGCAGCGCCGCTCCCTTCACGGTGAGGGCGATGTCGAGCCTTCGTTCGTCGGCGGCGCTGCGGTGCCGCTCGATCAGCCCGTCGGACTCGAGCCGCTTCACGAGCGGCGAGGCCGTCGCCGGATCCATCGCCAAGGCGGTCGCGAGGTCGCCGAGCGACCGCGGCGACCGCTCCCACAGCGCCAGCATCGCCAGGTACTGGGGATGCGTGAGACCGAGCGGTTCGAGGATCGGGCGGTAGACGCCGACCACGTTGCGCGCGGCCGTCACGAGCGCGAAGCACAGCTGGTTCTCCAGGCGGAGCAGGTCGTCGGGGGTGGAGTCGGTCACCTCGCGATGTTATCAACTGCCCTAATCATTAGTACACTAAGCATCATGACGAACACTCCCGCGGAGCGCCCGCCGCTCCGGCAGCGCATCCGTGAGGCGGGCGGACTGTACGCATGGATCAACACGAACCTGATCCGTTTCGCCGGCCCTGCCTCCGTCGGCCCCTACGAGGCGACGCCGCCCCCGTCCGCGGCGGAGAGGGCGCAGCGCGCGTGCCCGCTGTGCGGCGAACCGATGACGGCCCACGAGATCGATCGCAGCGGCCCGAAGCCGCTCATGCACTGCCCCTGACCGTCTCGCGCCCCACCCGGGCCGGAGTTCGCCCCGCGGTGCGCCCGCGATCGGCGCCGCCCGGCGTCAGGTCGCGGCGGCGTCCTCCCGCGCGACGTCGATCCACTGCATGAGCGCGGAATCGTCGACGATCGCATCGGGAGACACGTCGAGCCAGTTGTCGCTCATCGTGCGCGCCCCCATGACCGCACGGGACACCCCGCACTCGGTCAGCAGCGCCGCGGCGCGCTCCGCCTCGACGCGCACCAGCAGCACCCCGCCCTTGCGCGCGCCGACCAGGATCCGGCCGCGGCTGAGGAACGCGCGACTTCCGAACATCGCACGCTCCTCGATCTCGCCCGCGCCGCCCAGCAGGGCGCGGATCCGGTCGGCCAGCTCGACAACCGCCGCATCCACCATGTCGTCTCCTCCGCCCGTCGTTCCGCGCCGACACGCGTCAGGCGTGCCCGGCCCGCTCCATCGCGCGCAGCTCCTTCTTCAGGTCCTGCACTTCGTCGCGGAGGCGGGCGGCGAGCTCGAACTTGAGCTCCCCGGCCGCCGCGAGCATCTGTGCGGACAGATCGGCGATCGTGTCCTCGAGCTGTTCGGCGCCCTCCGCGGCGATGCCCTCGCGGCGCAGGTTAGGCGTGGGCGACTTGCCTCGCCCGGACCGGGTGCGCTTCGCGAGCATCTCGGCCGTGTCCGCACCCTCACGGGCGAGCACGTCGGTGATGTCGGCGATGCGCTTGCGGAGCGGCTGCGGATCGATGCCGTTGGCGGTGTTGTACGCGATCTGCTTCTCGCGCCGCCGCTCGGTCTCGTCGATCGCGTTGCGCATCGAGTCCGTCATGTTGTCGGCGTACATGTGCACCTCGCCCGAGACGTTGCGCGCCGCGCGACCGATGGTCTGGATGAGGGAGGTGCCGCTGCGGAGGAAACCCTCCTTGTCGGCATCGAGGATCGCGACGAGGGACACCTCGGGCAGGTCGAGTCCCTCACGGAGCAGGTTGATGCCGACGAGCACGTCGTAGACGCCGGCCCGCAGCTCGGTGAGGAGTTCGACGCGGCGCAGCGTGTCCACGTCCGAGTGCAGATAGCGCACCCGGACGCCGTGCTCGCCGAGGAAGTCCGTGAGCTCCTCCGCCATCTTCTTCGTGAGCGTGGTGACGAGCACGCGCTCGTCGCGCTCGACACGGAGACGGATCTCCTCGAGCAGATCGTCGATCTGCCCCTTGGAGGGCTTCACGACGATCTGCGGATCCAGGAGACCGGTGGGGCGGATGATCTGCTCGACGATGCCGTCCGCGATCCCCATCTCGTATTTGCCGGGCGTCGCGGAGAGGTAGACGGTCTGACCGATCCTGTTCTTGAACTCGTCCCAGCGCAGCGGGCGGTTGTCGAGAGCGCTCGGCAGCCGGAACCCGTGATCGACCAGCGTGCGCTTGCGCGACGCGTCTCCCTCGTACATCGCGCCGATCTGCGGCACCGTCACGTGCGACTCGTCGATCACGAGGAGGAAGTCGTCGGGGAAGAAGTCCAGCAGCGTGTGCGGCGGCTCGCCCGCCTCGCGCCCGTCCATGTGCCGCGAGTAGTTCTCGATACCGGAGCAGAAGCCGAGCTGCTGCAGCATCTCCAGGTCGAAGCTGGTGCGCATGCGCAGCCGCTGCGCCTCGAGCAGCTTGCCCTGCCGCTCGAGTTCGGCGAGGCGCTCGGTGAGCTCGTCCTCGATCTGCCCGATCGCCCTCTGCACGACATCGGTGCCCGCCACGTAGTGAGAAGCCGGGAAGATCGGCACGGAATCGAGCTTGGCGATCACCTCGCCCGTGAGCGGATGGAGCGAGTACAGCGCCTCGATCTCATCGCCGAACAGCTCGATGCGGATCGCGTGCTCCTCGTAGACCGGGATGATCTCGATCGTGTCGCCGCGCACGCGGAAGTTGCCGCGGGAGAAGTCCACGTCGTTGCGGTTGTACTGCATGGCGATGAACTGCCGGATCAGCGCGTCACGGTCGTAGCGCTCCCCCACCTGCAGGGCGACCATCGCACGCAGATATTCCTCGGGGGCGCCGAGGCCGTAGATGCAGGAGACCGTGGAGACGACCACCACGTCGCGACGGCTGAGCAGCGAGTTCGTCGTGGAGTGGCGCAGCCGCTCGACCTCGGCGTTGACCGAGGAATCCTTCTCGATGAAGGTGTCCGTCTGCGGGACGTAGGCCTCCGGCTGGTAGTAGTCGTAGTACGACACGAAGTACTCGACCGCGTTGTTCGGCATGAGATCGCGGAACTCGTTCGCGAGCTGCGCCGCGAGCGTCTTGTTGTGCGCAAGCACGAGAGTGGGGCGCTGCACCTGCTCGATGAGCCACGCCGTCGTCGCGGACTTGCCGGTTCCGGTCGCGCCGAGCAGCACCACGTCGGTCTCCCCCGCGTTGATGCGCGTCGCGAGCTCGGCGATGGCCTGCGGCTGATCACCGGCGGGGACGTACTCCGAGACGACTTCGAACGGCCGGACCGAACGTGTGGGTTGCATCCCTTAACACTACGAGGGGCCACCGACGTTGGCGTCGGAGGCCCCTCGGATGCGGCAGCGGATCAGGCGTCGTGCACCTTCGGTCCGACCACCCGGCCGCCATCGAGGGACGAGATGAGACCGTCGACCTTGCGGGTGCCGTCCGTGCTCACTCCCGAGATGTCCAGGGTCAGCGAGTTCAACGGGGGCACGGCAGAACCGGCGTTGTACGCCAGGTCGAAGCCGGTGATCCCGACGAAGCAGGTCACCGTCTGCGTCGCCGCCAGCGTGACCGACGTCGCGGTGCGGCCGGCAACGGTCCAGACGCTCCCCGCCGACGTGACGGTGGCCCCGGCGAGGGAGAACGCGGGGTCGCTGTTGTCGAAGGTGACCGTGGCGATCAGGTTGAAAGGCGTGGAGAACGTGTCGCTCGGGAAACAGGCCTCGACCCGCGACGAGGACGCCGACAGCACGCTGTCCTTCACGTTCGGCGAGGACTCGACGAGCGATCCGACGCTCTTCGGATCGGTTTTCGTGCTCGCTGCGGCCACCGGTGCGGCGACAGCGGCGGCGATGACGGGCACCGACCACGCTGCACCCTTGATCACGGTACGGCGCGACAGGCCGCTCTTGATGTCGGTCATGTTGTTGCACTCCAGATATCGGTTGAGCCCATGGCTCGGAAACCGAGATCGCGCACGTCTCAGGGTCGACGCGCACGACGGAGACGTCACGCGTCCAGCACCCAGAAGTTCCCCAGAGCTTTTCCCCGTGTCCCCACAGCGCTTCCCGGCGCTGCCCCACGAGTGAAGATATATCATTCTGATGAATATTGCAAACCGTACGAACAAACTGTCCGATCGGCCGGTCTCCCCCAGCGCCGACAGATGTTTCGCCCAGTTCAGAGGGCAATATGCGGCATATCGCCGAAGCTCCCCTACAGTGGTCCCGTGCTCGAATTCGTGATCGGCTCCAGCCTCGCCGCGGCGGCGGGCCTGAACGCGTGGATCCCGCTGTTCCTCCTCGGCCTGGCGTCGAAGCTCCTGCCCGCGGTCGTGCTCCCCTCGGGCTGGTCATGGCTCGGCAGTGACATCGCGCTCTGGATCATCGGCGCGCTGCTGGTGCTGGAGATCGTGGCGGACAAGATCCCCGCGCTGGACTCCCTGAACGACATCGTGCACAGCATCATCCGCCCGGCGGCGGGCGGAATCGCCTTCGGCGCCGGTGCGAGCGCGCAGACCGTCGCGGTCGACGACCCCGGCTCGTTCTTCTCCGAACACACCTGGATCCCTGTCGTCGCCGGGATCGTCATCGCGCTCGCCGTGCACGCGGCCAAGGCCACGGGGAGAGTCGCCGCCAACGCGGCCACCGCCGGCGTCGCCGCCCCGGTGCTCAGCACGGCGGAGGACATCGCCGCGTTCGTCCTGAGCGCGGCCGCGATCATCGTGCCTCTCGTCGCGGCGGTCCTGCTGATCGGCCTGCTCGTCACGATCGTGGTCGCGGTGCGGCGGCGCTCCCGGCGCCGCCGGGCGCGCCCGGTCGCCGAGTAGCCTCAGCCCCCGCGCGTCCAGACGTACGGGGTCGTGGTCGTGACCTTGCGCATTCCGGAGCGCTCCAGGATCGGACGGGAGAACTCCGTGGAATCGGAGTGCAGATACCGCAGCCCCCTGCCCAGCGCGGCCTGCGCCCGCTTCGCCGTCAGAGCACGGTACACGCCGCGTCCACGCCATTCCGGGACGGTCGCGCCGCCCCATACGCCCGCGAACTCGGTGCCGGCGACGGGCTCGAGGCGGCCCGCGCTGATCACGTGCCCCTCCGCCTCCGCGATCCACAGCACGACGTCGTCGCCGGCGGCGACGCGGGCGATCGTGCGCTGCGCTCTCGCGTCGCCGTCGCCGTGGCCGAACACGTCCGCCTGCATCCGCTCCATCGCCACGATGTCGACCTCGTCGCGGACCTCGCGCAGCGCCACTCCCTCCGGGATCGGCACATCGGCCGCGAGGGCCGCCGCCTCCCCGAGCATCACCGACTCCGCCTCCTCGGGGACGAACCCCGCGTCGCGCAGCGCGTCCTCGAGACCGGGGGCGACGTCGTGCCCGCGCGTCTTCCACTCCGCAGAGCCGACATCCGGCAGCGCCTCGAAGTGCGCGTGCACCTCTCGGACCAGCGACCGGATGCGCCGCTCCCCCAGCCCGGCGAGATCGACGTAGCTGGCGAAGCCGGTGCCGCCGGGGAACACCCCGACGAACGCAGGACCGATCCGGCGCACTCCCTCGGCGCCCGCCAGCTCCGCCGCTCCGCGCAGCTGCGCGTCGTATGCGGCCAGGAAGTCCGTCACGCCGTCACCCCTGCCCGCAGCCGCGCCCACAGCGCGTCGGTCTGGCGAAGGGTGTCGTCGAGCGACCCTGCGGTGTCGATGAGCACGTCTGCGATCTCCCGCCGCCGCTCGTCCGGCGCCTGCGAGGCGATCCGCTTCCGCGCCTCGGCGCGTTCGAGGCCCCTGTCGTGCACGAGCCGCTCCTCGCGCACCGCGGCGGGCGCATCGGCGACGACGGTCAGATCCCAGGGGTCGTCGACCCGCGCCTCGACCAGGAGCGGGACGTCGTAGACGACGACCGCGGACGGGTCCGCGGCCAGTGCCGCAGCGAACCTGCGCTGCGACTCCGCTTTGACCGCGGGGTGCACGATGGCGTTGAGCCGGCCGAGCGCCTCCGCGTCGCCGAAGACCCGCGCCCCGAGCCGAGCGCGATCGAGGGCGCCGTCGGGCTGGATCATCTCCGCGCCGAACTCGGTCGCGAGGCGCGCGAGCACGGGCGATCCCGGCGCCTGCACGTCACGGACGATCCGATCCGCATCGATGACGACGGCGCCGTGCTCGGCGAGCCGGGCCGCGATCGTGGACTTGCCCGACGCGATGCCGCCGGTGAGCGCGATGAGGGGCATGCTGCCAGTCTCGCACGGGACTCCCTCTTCGAGCCCCGAGGGGACCTCCGGACCGGATCCGCTTCGGTCAGGACCGCAGCGGATCCGGGGTGCGCAGCGCGACCGCCGCGGCGAGAGCCGCCAGCACGCACATGCCGATCACGATCCCCGCGAACCAGGCCCAGCCCCAGGCGCCGAAAGCGATGCCGAGCGCCCACCCGAACAGGCTCGAGCCCGCGTAATAGGCGAAGTAGTACAGCGAGGACGCCTGCGCGCGGCTCTCGGCGGGGGCGGCGACCGGTGTCCAGCCCGACGCGACGGCGTGCGCGCCGAAGAATCCCGCGGTGAAGAGCAGCAGGCCGACCAGCACGATGATCGTGAGCGGTGCGAGCATGAGCGCGGCGCCGCAGGCCATCACCGCGACCGACCCCAGCAGCACGGGATATCTTCCCGCCCGCGACGCGAGCACGCCCGCCCAGGGCGACGACGCCGTGCCCGCGAGATACGCGAGGAACAGCAGGGTCACGAGCCACGCGGGCAGCGCGAACGGCGGTGCGGCGAGATGGAAGCCGAGGTAGTTGTACACCGCCACGAAGGCACCCATCAGCAGGAAGGCCTGCGCGTACAGCGCGAGCTGGCGGGGCGAATGCAGCAGCCGCAGGAGTCGCGTCAGCACGCCGTCACCGCGTTCGGCGCGCAGCCGCAGCGGCACGAAGCCCTGCGATCTCGGCGCGAGCCAGAGGAAGAGCGCCGCCGCGACGGCGCAGAGTGCGGTCGCCGTCCATACGCCCGCCTGCCAGCCCGCGACCTCGGCGACGAGGCCGGAGACGATCCGGCCCGCCAGCCCTCCGACCGTGGTTCCCGCGATGTAGCTGCCGGCCGCGGCGGCCGCATGACGGGGCCCGATCTCCTCTGCCAGGTAGGCGAGTGCGACGGCGGGCACCGCGCCCAGCGCGATCCCCTCGGCGCACCGCAGTGCAAGAAGCATGCCGATGTCGCCGGCGAAAGGAGCGAGCAGGCCCAGCGCCGTGGCCGCGATCACCCCGACCGCCATCGCCGGCACGCGCCCGATCCGATCGGCGACGACGGACCAGCCGATCACCGATGCGGCGAGCCCCAGCGTGGCCGCGGAGACGCTCAGGGCGGCGGTCGCCGGGTCGACGGCGAGATCGCGCGCCAGCAGCGGCAGCACGGCCTGCGGGGCGTACAGCTGCGCGAACGTGGCGATTCCGGCGAAGAACAGCCCGAGGATGAGCCGCCGGTACGCACGCGAACCGGGAGTGTGACCGGGGAAGCTCACCGGAGACGGATCCGCCGTCGCGCGATGCCGGGACGGGGAGCGATCGGATCCATGTCCTCCATCCTCACACGTCCGCGCCGTCCCTCCGGCGGGGTGTCGCCCGAGCGAGGATCCGCCCGCGGACGCGGAACGGGCCGCCACTCGCCCGAAGGCGAGGTGACGGCCCGTTCTGAAGGGTGATGCTTACGCGTTGCCGCCCGAGAGCTTCTCGCGCAGAGCCGCGAGAGCCTCATCGTCGGCCAGCGTGCCGGCACCGGCGGAGTCGCTCGAGAACGTCTGGGCGCTCGCGGCGAAGTCGTCGCCGGCAGCTGCCTCGGCCTCGGCGGCCTTGATGACCTGGGCCTTGTGCGCCTCCCAGCGAGACTGGGCAGCGGCGTACTCCTGCTCCCATGCCTCGCGCTGGGCGTCGAAGCCGTCCTTCCAGGCGCCGGTCTCGGCGTCGAAGCCCTCGGGGTACTTGTACTCGCCGTTCTCGTCGTACTCGGCGAGCATGCCGTACAGGGCCGGGTCGAACTCGGTGCCGTACGGGTCGACCGACTCGTTGGCCTGCTTCAGCGACAGCGAGATGCGGCGACGCTCGAGGTCGATGTCGATGACCTTGACGAAGACCTCTTCGCCCACCGAGACGACCTGCTCGGCCAGCTCGACGTGCTTGCTGGAGAGCTCGGAGATGTGCACGAGGCCCTCGATGCCGTCCGCGACGCGCACGAACGCGCCGAACGGGACGAGCTTCGTGACCTTGCCCGGGGTGACCTGGCCGATGGCGTGGGTGCGGGCGAAGACCTGCCACGGGTCCTCCTGCGTCGCCTTCAGCGACAGGGAGACGCGCTCGCGGTCGAGGTCGACCTCGAGGATCTCGACGGTGACCTCCTGGCCCACCTCGACGACCTCGGAGGCGTGCTCGATGTGCTTCCAGGAGAGCTCGGAGACGTGCACGAGGCCGTCCACACCGCCGAGGTCGACGAACGCACCGAAGTTCACGATCGACGACACGACGCCCTTGCGGACCTGGCCCTTGTGCAGGTTGTTGAGGAACGTGGTGCGCGACTCGGACTGCGTCTGCTCGAGCAGCGCGCGGCGCGAGAGGACCACGTTGTTGCGGTTCTTGTCGAGCTCGAGGATCTTGGCCTCGAGCTCCTGACCGAGGTACGGCGTGAGGTCGCGGACGCGGCGCAGCTCGATGAGCGAGGCCGGCAGGAAGCCGCGGAGGCCGATGTCGACGATGAGTCCACCCTTGACGACCTCGATGACCTGACCGGTGACGACGCCGTCGTTCTCCTTGATCTTCTCCACGTCGCCCCAGGCGCGCTCGTACTGGGCGCGCTTCTTGGACAGGATCAGACGGCCTTCCTTGTCCTCCTTCTGGAGGACGAGGGCCTCGACCAGGTCGCCGACGGAGACGACCTCGTTGGGGTCGACATCGTGCTTGATGCTCAGCTCGCGCGAGGGGATGACGCCCTCGGTCTTGTAGCCGACGTCGAGGAGGACCTCGTCGCGGTCGATCTTGACGATCGTGCCCTCGATGATGTCGCCGTCGTTGAAGAACTTCAGGGTCTTCTCGACCGCAGCCAGGAAGTCCTCGGCAGATCCGATGTCGTTGATCGCGACCTGCTTGGTGGCCGGAGCGGCCGTTGCGGTAGTCATGTAGTGGGTTGTCCTTGTTGATGGATACTCGGGCTGCGGCGCGCGCTCTCAGCAGAGCACAGGATCGCGCCGCGGCGAAGTGGATGTTTGTTGTTCGTCACGCACGCGGGAGGAAACCCCCACGGGTGACACCTCATGCTATCAGGTCGCTGAGCGCTCCGGTGATCGCGTTTCCCCGCGGCCCTCCGAGCATCCGCCCGTCTGCACCATGGGCACAACACCGCTTCCTGCAGCGGTGTTCCCGAGGATCCGTGTCCGCGCTCACCCGGCCGGCGACAGCGGGCCTGGCAGACTGTGGACATGACCGACGCCGCGCCGAAGCTCCTCCTTCTGGACACCGCCAGCCTCTACTTCCGCGCCTTCTACGGCGTGCCGGACGCGGTCAAGGCGCCGGACGGCACCTCGGTGAACGCGGCCAGAGGGCTGCTCGACATGATCGCGCGGCTCGTGACGGCCTACCGCCCCACGCATCTCGTCGCGTGCTGGGACGACGACTGGCGCCCACAATGGCGGGTCGACCTCATCCCGAGCTACAAGGCGCACCGCGTCGTCGAGGTCGTCCCCGGCGGCGCCGACGTCGAGGAGGTCCCGGATCCGCTCGAGGTGCAGATCCCGATCATCCGCGAGGCGCTCGCGGCGCTGCGGATCCCGGTCATCGGCGTCGCGGAGCACGAGGCGGACGATGTCATCGGCACGCTCGCGACCGTGGCGGGCATGCCCGTCGACATCATCACCGGCGACCGGGATCTGTTCCAGCTCGTGGACGACGCCCGTGGAGTCAGGGTGATCTACACGGGTCGCGGCATGAGCAACCTGGAAGACCTCACCGAGGAGGCGGTGGTGCGCAAGTACGGCGTGCTTCCGAGCCAGTACACCGACTTCGCCACGATGCGCGGAGACGCCTCCGACGGGCTTCCCGGCGTGGCGGGGGTCGGCGAGAAGACCGCCGCGAACCTCCTCGCCGTGCACGGCGACCTCATGGCGATCCGTGCTGCCGCAGAGGGGGCGGAGGGCATGTCGGCGGGCGTGGCGAAGAAGATCCTCGCCGCGTCGGACTATCTCGACGTCGCCCCCACCGTGGTGCGCGTCGCGACCGCGCTGCCGATCACGGTCCCTGCCGAGCCGCTGCGACCGCTCGACGCCGCCGAAACCGCGGCCGCGGTCGGCGTCGCGGAGCGCTGGAACCTCGGCACGTCGATGGCGCGCGCACTGGAGGCGCTCGGCCGCACGGCCTGACCTCAACCGGCCCAGCGCAGCAGCCGGTCGAGCCCCCAGGTCGTCACGATCCGCTCCGCGGGGACGCCCGCGCGCTCGGCGCGCACGGCGCCGTGATCCAGCAGCGAGAGCTGTCCCGGCGCATGCGCGTCGGAGTCGATCGAGAACAGGCAGCCGATCTCGAGCGCGAGCGCCAGGAGCCCGTCCGGCGGATCCTGCCGTTCCGGACGCGAGTTGATCTCCACGGCCACGCCGTGCTCCGCGCACGCCTCGAAGACGGCGCGCGCGTCGAACCGCGAAGGCGGCCTCGTGCCCCGCTCCCCCTGCACGAGCCGTCCCGTGACGTGCCCGAGCACGCTCACGCGCGGGTTCGACACCGCGGCGACCATGCGCCGCGTCATCGGGCCCGGTTCCATGGCGAGCTTGGAATGCACGGAGGCGACCACGACGTCCAGCTCGCCGAGCAGCCGGTCCTCCTGGTCCAGCCGCCCGTCATCGAGGATGTCGACCTCGATCCCGGTGAGCATCGTGAGCCCGCCCCCGCTGAGCGCGCGCACCTGCGGCAGCTGGGTGCGCAGCCGCTCGGCCGTGAGGCCGCGTGCGACGCGCAGTCGCGGCGAGTGGTCGGTGATCGCGAGGTACTCGTGACCCAGGGCCCGGGCCGCATCCGCCATCGCCTCGATCGGCGTCGTCCCGTCCGACCACTCGGTGTGCGCGTGCAGATCGCCGCGCAGCCGGGAGCGCAGCTCGGAGGCGATCTCCGGCTCGACCTCGCCGCGCAGCTCCACGAGATAGGACGGCGTACGCCCTTCGAGCGCCTGCCGGATGACCTCGAAGGTCGAGGATCCGATCCCCTTCGCCTGCTGGATCCGGTTCAGATCCGACCTCGCGTCGTCGGGGAGCTCGGCATACGTCGCCGCGGCGGTGCGGAACGCCTTGGCCCGATAGCGCGACGCCCGCTCGCGCTCGAGCAGCCGGGCGATCTCGAGCAGCGCCTCCTGCGGATCCATGCCCGTCCTTCCGTCTGCGCCGCTCAGTCCGCGGCGAGCTCCTTGGACGCCGCGACCCACGCGTCCAGCTTCGCGAGGGCGCGCCCGTCGTCGACCGCGGCCTCGGCAAGCGACAGGGCCGCGCGCAGCCGCTCCACGATCGGCACCTGCGCCTGGGCCGGGTCGTGCGAGAGCTCGTAGGCGACGATGCCGGCCGCGGCGTTCAGCAGCACGATGTCGCGCACGGCGCCGCGCTCACCCTCCAGCGTGCGGCGCAGCACACCCGCGTTGTGTGCGGGCGAGCCGCCGATGAGGTCCGCGAGCTCCGCGAGCGGAATGCCCAGATCGCGCGGATCCAGGTCGTGCTCATGGATGTCGCCGCGGGTGACCTCCCAGATGCGGCTGTGACCGGTGGTCGTGAGCTCGTCCAGCCCGTCGTCTCCTCGGAACACCAGCGCGGTGGCGCCGCGGGTGCGGAACACGCCGGTGATGAGCGGCACGCGGTCCAGCTGGGCGACGCCGACGGCGTTCGCCTCCGCACGGGCCGGGTTGCAGAGAGGGCCGAGCATATTGAACACGGTCGGCACGCCGAGCTCCGCCCGCACGGCGCCCGCGTTCTTGAAACCGGGGTGGAAGGCCCCCGCCCAGGCGAACGTGATGCCGGTGCGGTCGAGGATCTCGGCCACGGCCTGCGGGTCGAGGGTGAGCTGGAGGCCCAGCGCTCCGAGGACGTCGGAGGATCCGGACGCCGAGCTCGCCGCACGGTTGCCGTGCTTGACGACAGGGATCCCCGTCGCGCCGATGATGATGGCCGCCGTGGTCGACACGTTCACGGTGCCGATGCGGTCCCCGCCCGTGCCGACGATGTCGAGAACGTCCGAGGACACCGGGAGCGGCACGGCCGCCTCGAGGATCGCGTCGCGGAAGCCGACGACCTCGTCGATCGTCTCGCCCTTCGCGCGCAGACCGACGAGGAATCCCGCGAGCTGCGCCTCGGTCGCCTGGCCGCGCATCACCTGGCGCATCGCCCAGGTCGACTCGTAGACGCTCAGATCGCGTCCGGCGAGGAGTGTGGAGAGGACATCGGGCCAGGTCAGAGCTTCCGCCATGCCAGCGATCCTAGCGATGTGATCCAGTCGTGATCCCCGCCGAGACGGCTCCCACCCCGCCCGCAACCACGCGTCTCCCAGGGGATTCGCGGCTGGTTCCGAGGTTGCACCGAGGCGCGGGCGAGCTGAACCGCCGCCCCCGGTGCGACAATCGGCGTCCAGGATCGGCCATAATGGACAGGTGACGACCTCAGCGACGTATGCCCCGGTGGCGAGAACGATCAAGCGCCCCAACCCGGTGGCTGTGGGAACCATTGTCTGGCTCGGCAGTGAAGTGATGTTCTTCGCGGGACTCTTCGCGATCTACTTCACCCTGCGCAGCACCTCTCCGGAGCTCTGGGCATCACGCACAGAGAGCCTGAACGTGCCATTCGCCGCGATCAACACCCTGGTCCTGGTGGCGTCCTCGTTCACCTGCCAGATGGGTGTGTTCGCCGCGGAGCGCATGCAGCCCTACACCTCGGTGAACGACAAGGGACGCAAGCGCTGGGGCATGGTCCCGTGGTTCTGGCTGACCTTCATCATGGGCGCGTTCTTCGTGTCCGGTCAGGTGTGGGAGTACTCGCAGCTGATCGCCGAGGGCATGCCGATCTCGGCCGATTCCTACGCCTCGGCGTTCTACATCACCACCGGCTTCCACGCCCTGCACGTCACCGGCGGTCTGGTCGCGTTCCTGCTGACCCTCGGCCGCGCCTTCGCCGTCAAGAACTTCACGCACAAGGAGGCGACGACCGCCATCGTGGTGTCCTATTACTGGCACTTCGTCGACGTCGTCTGGATCGTGCTGTTCTTCGTCATCTATTTCCTCAAGTAAGAAGCGGAGCGGATTCCCGACATGGCACGTGAGAAGAAGCGCCGTACCGGCCGCCGCAGCCCCCTGGCTGCCGCGGCGCTGATCGGCGCAGGCCTGATGATCACCGGCGGCGTCTACGCCGGTGCGAGTGCGGCGTTCGCCGCGACCGAGCCGGCGTCCGTCACCGCCGCGGTCTCGACCGAGGACGGGCAGAAGCTGTTCCAGGCGAACTGCGCCACCTGCCACGGCATGAACCTGCAGGGCACCGCCACCGGACCGAGCCTCTACGGCGTCGGCGAGCTCGCGGTCGAGTTCCAGATGTCGACCGGCCGCATGCCGCTGCAGATGCAGGGCCCGCAGGCGCCGCAGAAGCACCCGCAGTTCTCCGAGGAGCAGATCAAGAACGTCGCCGCATGGGTGCAGTCGGTCGCCCCCGGCCCGACCTACCCCGAGGAGAAGATCCTCGACGGCAAGGGCGACGTCGCGCACGGCGCCGAGCTGTTCCGCATCAACTGCGCCATGTGCCACAACGTGGCCGGCGCCGGTGGTGCGCTGACCGAGGGCAAGTACGCGCCCGGCCTGATGAAGACCAGCGCCTTGCACATGTACGCGGCCATGGTCACCGGCCCGCAGAACATGCCGGTCTTCGGCGACATGAACCTTTCGGCGGAGGACAAGCGCGACATCATCTCCGCCCTGCTCTTCCAGCAGAAGGCGACCCAGGTCGGCGGCATGGATCTCGGATCCCTCGGCCCCGTCTCGGAAGGCTTGTTCATCTGGATCTTCGGCATCGGCGCACTCGTCGCCATCACCGTGTGGATCACGGCGAAGTCCAACTGACGCCGGCATATCGAAGAACGTACGAGGAGAACCATGGCACACGACGACCCGCACGCTCTTGACCGGACCTATCAGGCACCGGTCGGGCTGAGCGTCGACGTCAGCGACCCTGCGCAGAACCCGGGGCTGCCCGCGCACCGCGAGCGCGTCACGGACCAGGACCCGACGGCGATGAAGAATGCCGTCCGCACCGTCTACACGCTCTTCTACCTCTCCCTCGCGGGCAGCATCTGGGCGGTGGCCGCCTACATGCTGTTCCCGATCGAGAGCGGCTCGCTCATCGATGTGCGCTACAACAACCTGTTCATCGGCCTCGGAATCGCCCTCGCCCTGCTCGCGCTCGGCATCGGTGCGATCCACTGGTCGAAGGCCATCATGGCCGACAAGGAGCACATCGAGTACCGGCACCCCACCCGGGGCCGCGACTCGACCCGTGAGGCCGCGATCCAGGCGTTCGCCGACGCGAACGAGGAGTCCGGCTTCGGCCGCCGCGTGATGATCCGCAACTCGCTCATCGCCGCGGTCGTCGCCTCCGTGGTCCCCGGCCTCGCGCTCTTCCGCGGTCTCGCCCCGCACAGCACCGCCGAGAACCCGATCGCGGGCGACCCGGTGCAGCTGCTCAAGCACACCATGTGGGAGAAGGGCATGCGCCTGGCGCACGACCCCGACGGCACCCCGATCCGCGCCGCCGACATCACGATCGGCTCGGCCGTGCACGTGATCCCCGAGCCCCTCAGCAAGGTCGGCCATGAGGACGGCTACCTCGAGGAGAAGGCCAAGGCGATCGTCCTGCTGATGCGTCTGCTCCCCGAGCAGCTCATCGAGGCCGAGGACCGCAAGACCTGGTCCTACGACGGCATCGTCGCCTACTCCAAGGTCTGCACGCACGTCGGCTGCCCCGTCGCGCTGTACGAGCAGCAGACCCACCACCTGCTCTGCCCGTGCCACCAGTCGCAGTTCGACGTCACCGAGCACGCCAAGGTCATCTTCGGCCCGGCCGCGCGGCCGCTGCCGCAGCTGCCCATCACCGTCGACGACGAGGGCTACCTCGTCGCGCAGAGCGATTTCCACGAACCCGTCGGTCCGAGCTTCTGGGAGCGTCATTGAGCACCGCAACTGTTACCGAGCAGAAATCCTCGGAGAAGCCCTCGGAGGCGCCGCTGGGCGGCCGATTCGTCGGCGGCCTCTCCAACTACATCGATGAGCGGACGAGCCTCTCCGGCTTCGTCAAGGAGCTCGGCCGCAAGATCTTCCCCGATCACTGGTCGTTCATGCTCGGCGAGATCGCGCTGTGGAGCTTCGTCGTCGTGCTGCTCTCCGGCACGTTCCTGACGTTCTTCTTCCAGGCGTCGATGGTGCCCACCCACTACGCCGGCGCGTACGCGCCGATGCGCGGTGTGGAGATGTCCGCGGCGCTCGACTCGACGCTGCGCATCTCCTTCGACCTGCGCGGCGGGCTCCTCGTCCGCCAGATCCACCACTGGGCCGCGCTCACCTTCGTCGCCGGCATCGGCGTGCACATGCTGCGCGTGTTCTTCACGGGTGCGTTCCGCAAGCCGCGTGAGCTGAACTGGGTGATCGGCTTCGTGCTGTTCGTCCTCGCGATGGCAGAGGGCTTCACCGGCTACTCGCTCCCCGACGACCTGCTCTCGGGCAACGGCCTTCGCATCATCGACGGCATGATCAAGGGCCTCCCCCTGATCGGCACCTGGACCTCGTTCATGCTGTTCGGCGGCGAGTTCCCGGGCGACCAGATCGTGGGACGCCTGTACACGCTGCACATCCTGATCCTGCCGCTCCTGGTGATCGGCCTGGTCGTGCTGCACCTCATGCTCATGGTGATCAACAAGCACACGCAGTTCGCCGGCCCCGGCCGCACGGACGAGAACGTCGTCGGCTACCCGATGATGCCGATCTACATGTCGAAGATGGGCGGCTTCCTGTTCATCACGTTCGGCGTGATCGTGCTGATCGCTTCGCTGTTCCAGATCAACCCGATCTGGAACTACGGACCGTACGATCCGTCCCCCGTGTCCGCCGGCACGCAGCCGGACTGGTACATCGGCTTCGCCGACGGCGCTCTGCGTCTGGCGCCGTCGAACCTCGACATCGTGTTCCTCGACCACACCTGGTCGTTCGGGATCATCATCCCGGTGCTGGTGCTGGGCCTGTTCATCGTCCTCGTCGCCATCTACCCCTTCATCGAGGCGTGGCTGACCGGCGACAAGCGCGAGCACCACATCGCACAGCGTCCGCGCACCTCCGCGACCCGCACCGCGATCGGCGTCGCCGGCGTCATCTTCTACGCAACCCTGTGGGCGGCTGCTTCGTCCGACCTGATCGCGACGCACTTCTCGCTCACGATGGAGGGCGTGATCCACACGCTCCAGGCGCTGCTGTTCGTCGGCCCGGTCCTCGGCTACTTCATCACGAAGCGCATCTGCATCGCCCTGCAGAAGAAGGACCGCGAGATCGTCCTGCACGGCTACGAGTCCGGTCGCATCGTCCGCCTTCCCGGCGGCGAGTACATCGAGGTCCACAAGCCGGTCGACGTGTACGACCGCTGGAAGCTCATCGACACCGAGGTGTACGAGCCGCTCGTGGTCCGTCCGAACGCCAAGGGCCGCATCCCGTGGACGCAGAACCTGCGTTCCTCGATGTCGCGCTGGTTCTTCGAGGACCGTCTCTCCCCGCTCACGCAGGCCGAGATCGCCGCAGCAGACGCGCACCAGCGTCACACGCTGCACGACACGAACGAGTCCGCGCACGAGGAGATCGTGGCGTCCCACGCCCGCGCCGGTGTGAGCGAGGACGAGATCGTGCCCGCCGACAACTCGCGTGTCAGCGAGACCCCGAACACGCCGAGCTCCGCGCTCGCGCCGGAGTCGCTGCCTGCGAAGGAGAGCGGCGAGTAGTCCGCTCCCCCGGTTCGACCGAAGGCCCCGTCACCCGACGGGGCCTTCGTCGTTCGCGCGCACCGCGCCGGAGTAGCCTGTCCACATGACCTCTGCCGTGGACCACTTCTCCGCCAAGCTCGCTCACGAAACCGATGCGAGCGACGTGCACGCCGCCCGCAGGACCGGCCAGCAGATCGCCGTCGTCGACGTCCGCAGCGACGGGGCATGGGCCCAGGGGCGCATCGCCGACGCGATCCACATGCACTACAGCGAGATCGCCGCGAGGGCGCCGCAGGAGATCCCCCTGAGCACGCCTGTGGTCGTCTATTGCTGGAGTCCCGGATGCAACGCCGGCGACAAGGGGGCCCTGGAGTTCGCCAGACTCGGCTATGACGTGAAGCTCATGATCGGCGGCTTCGAGTACTGGGTCCGTGAGGGCTACCCCGTCGAGAACGCCGACGGGGTGCATCGTCGTCCGGTCGATCCCCTCACCGGCGTCCCGCGCATCCGCACCGGTGCCTGAGACGAGGACGCTCTCCCCCGGCTCGTCTTCGCGGCGGCATCGCCCCGCAGCACGCCACCTCGACGATTCGTCGATCGCCGGCACGCGACGCTGTCGAGCACGGCCGCTGGGCACGACGCCCGCAACGTCATGCCCCGAGCACAAAAGAATGAGGCCCCCGGAGCAGGAGCTCCAGGGGCCTCATGAAGAAGGACTCAGCGGGCGAAGTGACCGCGGTAGTACTCATATACCCAGCCGACGATCGCGACCACGAAGATGGCCAGCGCGACAGGGAAGAGGAACACTCCCACGGCCAGCGCGATCATCCCGACCGCGGCCGCTCCCGCGAGCACGATCGGCCACCAGGACCACGGGCTGAACTCGCCGAGTTCGGGATCGCCGTCATCGATGTCGCTCGTGAGGATGTCCTCGGGGAGGCTTCCCCCCTGGGCCTTGTGCGTGCGATCGAGATAGAACGCGATCATCGCGCCCATGAAGGCGGAGAAGAACAGCGCAACGGTGCCGACCCACTCGATCGCCCTCACGGGCGGCTCACCGGCGTGTGCGACCAGGTTCCAGACCGTGTAGATCACGCCCACGAGGGCGAAGAAGGCGGTGAGGATCCACCAGAGAACGATGTTGTCGCGCATGGGTCAGTGGGCCTTTCCGTCAGCGGCCGCGGCAACCGGGTGCTCTGCGGCCTCCGGGTGGTTGAGATCGAACGCCGGACGCTCGCTGCGGATCCTCGGGATCGACGTGAAGTTGTGCCGCGGCGGCGGGCAGGAGGTCGCCCACTCGAGCGAAGCCCCGTAGCCCCACGGGTCGTTCACGGTAACCTTCGGCGCCTTGCGCGCGGTCAGCCACACGTTCAGGAAGAACGGCAGCATCGACGCGCCCAGGATGATGGAGCCGATCGTGGACACCTGGTTCTCCCAGGCCCAGTTGTCGTACGCCGAGTAGTCGGCGTAACGACGCGGCATGCCGTCGACGCCCAGCCAGTGCTGGATGAGGAACGTCATGTGGAAGCCGATGAACAGCATCCAGAAGTGCACGTAGCCGAGGCGCTCGTTGAGCATCCGGCCGGTCCACTTCGGCCACCAGAAGTAGAAGCCGGCGAACATGGCGAACACGACCGTGCCGAACACCACGTAGTGGAAGTGCGCCACGACGAAGTACGAGTCGGAGAGGAAGAAGTCCAACGGCGGGGAGGCCAGGATGACGCCGGTCAGGCCACCGAAGACGAAGGAGACCAGGAAGCCCAGCGCGAACACCATGGGCGTCTCGAACGTCACGGATCCTCGCCAGAGCGTGCCGATCCAGTTGAAGATCTTCACGCCGGTCGGAACCGCGATGAGCATGGTCATCAGCGCGAAGAACGGCAGCAGCACACCGCCGGTCACGTACATGTGGTGCGCCCACACGGCGACGGACAGGGCCGCGATCGCGATCGTCGCGTAGACGAGCGTCTTGTAACCGAAGATCGGCTTGCGGCTGAAAACCGGGAAGATCTCCGAGACGATGCCGAAGAACGGCAGCGCGATGATGTAGACCTCGGGGTGCCCGAAGAACCAGAAGAGGTGCTGCCAGAGGAGCACGCCGCCGTTGGCCGGGTCGTAGATGTGCGCGCCGAGCACGCGGTCGGCGGCGGCGGCCAGCATGGCGGCGGCCAGCACCGGGAACGCCATCAGGATCAGCAGGCTCGTGATCAGGGTGTTCCACGAGAAGATCGGCATGCGCCACATGGTCATGCCGGGAGCGCGCATCGTGATGATCGTGGTGATGAAGTTGACGGCACCCAGGATCGTTCCGAAACCGGACATGCCGAGGCCGAGCATCCACAGGTTGCCGCCGGCGCCCGGGGTGAAGGACGCGCTCGCGAGCGGCTGATAGGCGAACCATCCGAACGAGGCGGCGCCCTGCGGGGTGAGGAAGCCGGCGACCGCGATCGTGGAGCCGAACAGGAACAGCCAGAATGCGAAGGCGTTCAGACGCGGGAACGCGACGTCGGGGGCGCCGATCTGCAGCGGGAGGATCGCGTTCGCGAAGCCCGCGAACAGCGGAGTCGCGAACATCAGCAGCATGATCGTGCCGTGCATCGTGAACAGCTGGTTGTACTGCTCCTTCGTCGGGATGATCTGCATGCCCGGCGCGAAGAGCTCGGCGCGGATGATGAGAGCCATCACGCCGCCGAGGAGGAAGAACAGCACCGAGGCGATCAGATACATGTATCCGATCGTCTTGTGGTCGGTGGAGGTGATCCACTTGACGACGATGTTGCCCTTCTGCTCGACGCGGGTCGAGCTGAGCAGAGCCGCCTGGCGCGGCGGGATCGTCGTCGGACGCGCGCCGGCCTCAGACGTGTCGGGAAGAGTGCTCGTCATTCTGCTTACTTCGCTTCCGAGTCGGTCGTGGGCTTGCCGGTGCCGGGGTAGTTGGTCAGACGGTCGTAGGCATCGGTGATGTCACCCGTGTTGCCCTCGTCCTTGAGCTTGGCGAGGTACGTCTGGTAGTCGGCCTCGCTGACGACCTTCACGTTGAAGAGCATCATCGAGTGGTACTCGCCGCAGAGCTCGGCGCACTTGCCCTGGTAGGTGCCCTCGCGGGTCGGCGTGAAGGACCACGAGTTGTCCTTGCCGATGTACATGTCCTTCTTGTACAGGAAGTCGATGATCCAGAACGAGTGGATCACGTCGCGCGACTGCAGAGTGATCTTGACCGTCTTGTTGACCGGCAGGTACAGCGTGGGCAGAGCCGCCTGATCGATGTTGCCCGCCTTGTCGGGCTGAGCCTGGACGCCCATGGTCCACACGGCGTCGGAGTTGTCCTTCTCCTTGCCGTCGTACTGGAAGTCCCAGGCCCACTGCTTTCCGATCGCGGTGACCGCCACATCGGGCTTCTCGTACTGCGTCTCGATGATCGTCTGATCGCGCGCCGTGAAGGCGAACATGCCGAAGATCAGGATCAGCGGAACGATCGTGTAGAAGATCTCGAGCGGCATGTTGTAGCGCAGCTGCACCGGGAGGCCGGTCTGACCCTTGCGGCGGCGGTAGGCGATCGCGGCCCAGCCCATCAGACCCCAGGTGATGAGGCCGACGATGAGCAGGACGATCCACGAGTTGACCCAGAGCGCGGCGACGCGATCGGTCTGGTTGGTGGCCGGCGTACCGTCCTCGATGAAGCCTGGGAGGAATCCGTGGAGCTCGGTGGGAGAGCATCCCGCGAGGGCCACGGCTGCCGCAACTCCCAAGGGGAGTGCGGCCCAACGAAGGCGGCGTTTCGAGGGCACGATGCACCTTTCAGATCACGGACGTGGGCTCCCCCAGTCTAGGGCAACCTCACACCCGATTCACGCCATCCACGCAGGTTCAGCGTGGATGGCGCAGGGATGGGAGAGGGGAATTCTGCGGGTCAGTGGAAGCTGTCGCCGCACGCGCAGGAGCCCTGCGCATTGGGGTTGTCGATCGTGAATCCCTGCTCCGAGATCGTGTCCTTGAAGTCGATCGCCGCACCGTCGAGATAGGGCACGCTCATGTTGTCGATGATCACCTCGACGCCGTCGAAATCGACGGTCTCGTCGCCTTCGAGGTAGCGCTCGTCGAAGTAGAGCTGGTAGATCAGGCCCGAGCAGCCTCCGGGCTGCACGGCGACGCGCAGGCGCAGGTCGTCGCGGCCCTCCTGCTCCAGCAGGCTCTTCACCTTCGCCGCTGCGGCGTCGGTGAGCTTCACGCCGTGCGCGGCGGTGGTCTCGGGGGTGAGGGTGATGTCGCTCATGTCGCTCCTTGGATCGGCCGTGGCCAGGCACGGTTTCCGTCACACGAGTCTACCGCCGCGCACGCGCAGGGCATCGATCGCGGCCGATCACGACCGCGTCTCGATGCGCTCGGCGTCGTCAGAGGGTGATCTCGTTCATCCGCGTGAGCAGCAGCGCCTCGGTCGCCACGGCGTGGCGGAACGTGTCCAGGTGCAGCGATTCGTTGGGGCTGTGCGCCCGCGAGTGCGGGTCCTCGACCCCGGTCACGAGGATCTCGGCGCCGGGGAATCTCTCCACCAGGTCCGCGATGAACGGGATGGACCCGCCGATGCCGAGGTCGACCGGCGCGGTGCCGTAGCCGTCCGCCATCGCGCCGCGCACGAGGCCCACGGCCCAGCCGCTGGTGTCCACCAGGAACGGATTGCCGAGGTCGACGTCGGAGAAGGAGAGCTCGGCCCCGAACGGTGCGTGCGCCCGCAGGTGCGCCTGCAGCGCGGCGTAGGCGTCGTCGGCGCTCTGCCCCGGCGCGATGCGGCAGCTGAGCACGACCGTGGTCTCGGGTGAGAGCGTGTTCGATGCGGCCGCGACGGACGTGGCGTCGACACCGATCACCGTGACGGACGGCTTGTTCCAGATGCGGCTGAGGATCGTGCCGTCGCCGATGGGCGAGACGCCGGGCAGCAGCCCCGTCTCGTCGCGCAGCGTCTCCTCGCTGTACTCGGGCGTGGTGGCGTCGCGCACGGTCAGCCCCTCGACCGCGACGGATCCGTTCTCGTCCCACAGGGTGTTCAGCAGCCGGATGGTCGCGAGCATGGCGTCGGGCACCGCTCCCCCGAACATGCCGGAGTGCGAGGCGTGATCGAGCGTGCGCACCGTGAGCGTGAAGCGCACTGCGCCGCGCAGGGAGACCGTGAGCCCCGGCGTGTCCGAGTCCCAGTTCCCCGAGTCCGCGACGACGATCGCGTCGGCGCGCAGCGCCTCCTCGTTGTCGGTGAGGAACTGCGCGAAGGAACGGGATCCGTACTCCTCCTCGCCTTCGACGAACATCGCGATGCCGAGGTCCAGGTCGTCGCCCAGCGCCTCCGCGACCGCGCGGATGGACGCGATGTGCGCCATGATCCCGGCCTTGTCGTCGGCGGCCCCGCGGCCGTACAGGCGTCCATCGCGAACGGTCGGCTCGAACGGCGGGGTCTCCCACAGCTCATCGCCCCCCGGGGGCTGCACGTCGTGGTGCGCGTAGAGCAGGATCGTGGGCTTGCCGTTGCGCGCGGCCCGGCGCGCCAGGATCGCGGGCTGCCCGACCTCGTCGGTGCCGGGGACGGCCGCCCGCAGCACGCGCACGCTGTCGAACACGCCCGTGCCCTCGGCGAGCTCGGCGACCGCGGCGGCGCTGCGCACGAGCTGGGTCTGATCGAAGGCCGGCCACGCGATCCCCGGGATGCGCACGAGGGCGCCGAGATCGCTGAGCGCGGCGGGGATCCCGGTGCTCACGGCGGCGGTGACGGCGGCTTCGACGTCACCGGGGGCGGTGACCGAGGAGGAGGGAGAAGTCATGCAGGTAATCTTAGAGAACACCCGTTTCCCCTTCTCTCGACTTCAGGAGCCTTCGTGCCCAGCACTCCCACCCCCGCACCAGAGGACTCCTCGGCCGACGCGAGCGGCAAGGGACGCCGTACGCCGACGCGCGCGGAGCAGGAGGCCGCCCGGCGTCGGCCGCTCGTGCCGGACACCAAGGAGGCCAAGGCGCAGGCGCGCGCCGAGCTGCGCGTCCGCCAGGAGCGGCAGCGCGTCGGCATGGCCAACGGCGAGGAGAAGTACCTGCCCGTCCGCGACCGCGGCCCTCAGCGCCGCTGGGTGCGCGACTACGTCGACGCCGGATGGCACGTCAGCGAGTGGATCATGGCCCTCATGGTCGTCGTGATCGTCGTCTCGCTGATCCCGAACACGCTGGTCGCGTACTGGGCCTTCATTGGCCTCTGGGGCTTCATCGCGATCGCGATCATCGACATGGTGTTCCTCGGCATCCGGGTGAACCGCCGCATCGCGGACAAGTACGGCAAGGACAAGCGCGAGCGCGGCCTCGCCTGGTACGCCGCCATGCGGTCGCTGCAGATGCGCTTCATGCGCCTGCCGAAGCCCCAGGTCAAGCGCGGGCAGTACCCGGACTGAACCGGATCCCCTGAAGGACGAGAAGGTCCCGGTGCGCAGCGAGCGCCCGGGACCTTCTTCGTCGTCTGCGGGTCAGCGCGAGCGCAGCCCGGCGCGGATCTGGCGGGCCCAGAACGGCCCGCGGTAGAGGAACGCGGTGTAGCCCTGGACAAGGGTGGCGCCGGCCTCGAGCCGCTCCCGCACCTCCGCACCGGTCTCGACACCTCCTACGGAGATGACGCAGAAATCGGCGGGAACGGCGGCGCGCACGAGGCGCAGGACCGCGAGCGAGCGCTCCTTGAGCGGGGCGCCGGAGAGGCCGCCCTCCCCCGCCGCGGCGACCTTCGCGGGGTCCGTGGTCAGTCCTTCCCGCGAGATCGTCGTGTTCGTCGCGATGAGTCCGTCCAGCCCCTCGGCGACCGCGAGCTCCGCGATCGCGGTGACCTCGTCATCCGGAAGATCAGGGGCGATCTTCACCAGAAGCGGGGTCGAACCGGCCGCGGCCTTCACAGCGCGCAGCAGCGGCGCGAGGGTCTCCACGGCCTGCAGCCCGCGCAGCCCCGGTGTGTTCGGCGAGGAGACGTTGATCGCGAGGTAGTCCGCGAGCGGAGCGAGGCGCACGGCAGAGGCGACGTAGTCGGCGGTCGCGTCCTCGACGGCGACCACGCGGCTCTTGCCGATGTTCACGCCGATCACGGCGGAAGGCCTGCGGCGGCGCAGCTTCCACAGCCGCTTCTCGGCGGCCTCGGCTCCGGCGTTGTTGAAGCCCATCCGGTTCACGACGGCACGGTCCGGGATGAGCCGGAACAGGCGGGGCTTGGGGTTGCCCGGCTGCGGGACAGCCGTGATCGTGCCGACCTCGACGTGCCCGAAGCCGAGCGCGGACAACCCGCGCACGCCGACGGCGTTCTTGTCGAAGCCCGCAGCGATGCCGAAGGGCGTGGGGAACGTGAGCCCCAGCGCCTGCACCTCATCGCCGGGCGCCGGACGGGTCAGCGCACGCGCCGCCCACGAGAACGGAGGCACTCCGAGGATCCGCACCACGACCATGCCGGCATGGTGGGCGAATTCGGGATCGAAGCGCGCGAGGACGAGGCGGAAGAGCAGGGCATACATCCCTGCCAGGCTACCGGTCGGACGCGATGGATCCGACCGAGGGTTCAGAGCGCGGTCTGCTCGGCGGCCCGGTGGTGGTCGGCACGCAGCTCGGCGATCGACGCCTCGAAGTCCTCGAGCGAATCGAACGCCTGGTAGACGCTCGCGAAACGGAGGTAGGCGACCTCGTCCAGGTCCCGGAGCGGGCCGAGGATCGCGAGGCCGATCTCGTTCGTGTCCAGCTGCGAGACGCCGGTCTGGCGCACCGCCTCCTCGACGCGCTGCGCCAGGATCGCAAGATCCGCCTCGGTGACGGGACGCCCCTGGCAGGCCTTGCGGACGCCGGAGATCACCTTCTCGCGGCTGAAGGGCTCCATCACGCCGGAGCGCTTGATGACGTTCAGGCTGGCGGTCTCGGTGGTCGTGAACCGTCCCCCGCATTCGGGGCACTGACGGCGCCTGCGGATCGACAGCCCGTCGTCGCTCGTGCGAGAGTCGATGACGCGGGAGTCCGGATGACGGCAGAACGGGCAGTGCATTCGAGAAAGCCTACGCCCCGGCAGCGGCGGCGGAGTCAGGCACGGCTGCGAACCGCGCCTCAACGGCCTCGCCATGCGCCGGCAGCACCTCGGCGTCGGCGAGCGCGACGACGCCGACGCGAGCGCGCGCCAGCGCGTCCCGATCGTAGGAGATCACCTGCTGCGGGCGGAGGAAGGTGTACGACCCGAGTCCCGAGGCGTAGCGCGCCTGTCCCCCGGTCGGCAGCACGTGATTGCTTCCGGCCATGTAGTCGCCCAGGCTCACCGGAGTCTGGTCTCCGACGAACACGGCACCGGCGCTCGTGAAGACCGCGGCCGCCTCCTCTGCATCCACGAGGTGCAGTTCGAGGTGCTCCGGCGCGTAGGCGTTGCTGAAGGCCACGGCGGCGGCGCGATCGTCGACCAGCACGATCGCCGACTGCGGTCCGTCCAGGGCGGTCTGCACGCGGACACTGTGCCGAGTCGTGGCGGCGGCCTTCGCGACCTCGACGGCCACACGGTCCGCGAGCTCCGCGGAGTCGGTGACGAGGACCGCCGACGCCTGCTCGTCGTGCTCGGCCTGGCTGATCAGATCCACGGCGATGAGACGAGGATCCGCGGCGGCGTCCGCGACGATCAGGATCTCCGTCGCTCCCGCCTCGGAGTCCGTCCCGACGACGCCGGCGACGGCGCGCTTGGCCGACGCGACGTAGTTGTTGCCGGGCCCGGAGATGACGTCGACCGGCTCGAGCCCTATCGCCTCGACACCGTAGGCGAGAGCACCGATCGCTCCGGCGCCACCGATCGCGTAGACCTCGTCCACTCCGAGCAGGGCCGCGGCAGCGAGGATCGTGGGGTGGATGCGGCCGTCCTCGCTGGACTGCGGAGGGGACGCCAGCGCGATGCTCCCGACGCCCGCGACCTGTGCGGGAACCACGTTCATGACGACGCTCGACGCGAGCGGCGCCTTGCCGCCGGGGATGTAGACGCCGACGCGCCCGACCGGCTGCCAGCGCTGCACGATGCGCGCGCCCGGACCGATCTCGGTCACGCGCGGCGCGGGAACCTGTGCCGCGGAGCCTTGACGCACTCTCTCGATGGCGACTTCGAGCGCCGCGCGGACCTGCGGGTCGACGCCGGCGAGCGCCTCGTCGAGGTGCTCTCGCGGAACCCGGATCGCGTGCCCGCCGACGCGGTCGAAACGCTCGGCCTGCTCGCGCAGGGCCTCCTCGCCGCGCACGCGCACGTCCTCCACGATCGCGGTGGCGGTCGCCAGGGCTTCCGCGCGCGCCGCGGTCGCGCGCGGCACGGCCGCCAGCATCTCGGCGGTGGAGAGGGTGCGTCCCCTCAGGTCGATCGTCTGCATGCGTCCTCAGCCTCGGGTCATGTTCTCGGTGTCGTGCAGGTAGCCCACGCGACCATCGTCGTGGCGCACGACGAAGGCGCCGCCGCGGTCCTCGAGAACAAGGATCCACGCTTCCGGCCCGATCGTGAAAATCGAGTCGCCCCGCGCGTCATGAACGACCCGGGTATCGGGCGCGAGCGCCCAGAACGGCTGGAGCTGCTCCCCCGTCGCCACGGAGCCCGCCGTTTCCGGCTCACGGCCGCCGTCTTCCGGCACGACGTCGACCGCGTGCGTGGCCGCCTCGTCCGCGGACGACGGCTCGAGCAGGTCGCCGAGCACGTCCGTCATGGTGTCGGTGAGGCCCTGCGGTGCGGCGGTCGCGCCCGGCGCTTCGGCGGGCGCGGAGGCGGCGTCCTCGTCGGAGTCGGCCTCCGGCTCGGTCTCCGCGAGGGTGGCGGCGCGTCGGGCGTCTGCCCCCATCGCGGGTTCGCTCTCCTCGGCGGCTTCCTCGGCGGGAGCCTGCGTCTCCTCGCCCCGGAGCGCCGGAGGCACGACGTCGAGGATCGCCTCGGTCGGGGCGTCCTCGGTCGGCACGACGCCGGTGAGCTCATCGTCCGCGGGCGCCGTCGCCTGGGCGCCGGCCAGAGGCTGCCCCTCGGCGACGACGGGGTTCTCCCCCGATGCCAGGAAGGATTCGCGGTGGTGCTCGGGGACGTAGCCCGCCTCGCCCTGGACCACCGCGCCCGTGACGCCCGTGGCCGAGAGATGCTCCGCGGCGCCGACCTCGTTCTCGTGCAGCAGACCCGGATCCACATCGTCCTCGTTCTGCGGGTCGGAGACGCTCCCTCTCGCCCGCACCGGACGGGGGCGCGAGAACACGGGACGCACGGGGTTCGCGCGGCGATGCGCGAGGGTCTCCGTCCGCTCCTCGAAGTCCTCGCGGATCCCGGGGATGAGCGCCGCGAAGACGGTCACCACGACGAGGACCAGCATCAGCAGGATCTCCAGCCACAACGGCCAGGTGACCAGCGGGGACCGCCGGGTCGCCCCGACCAGATCCAGCTGCTGCCACAGCAGGACGATCCAGCTCACGAGCGCGACCGAGAAGGCCACGGAGGCGAACTGGTCGATGCCGAGCGATCCGACGCGCCGGATCCCCTCGGGAGAGAGCCGGCGGAGCACGACGAGGAACACGGCGGCGGTGGGTACGCCGATGGCCAGCGCCCAGGCGCCGTTCATCGTCCACACCGTCGCGGTGCTGTCCAGGACGCTGCCGCCGCCCGGCACGAACGACAGCGCGAAGGCGATCACCCACGCGCCGATCATGATCAGCTCGCGCAGCGAGAAGCCGAACCAGCCCTGCTGCGGCGCCGCGGTGGGAAGGGGTCCGTCGTCGACCTCCATGTCGGACGAGGGGTACGTGTTCGAAGTCGGATCCTGCTCTTCCTGCGCCATCTCGGCGGAGGGGACGTCGCCGGTCATCGGTGTTTCCTTTCGTCGTGCGGCCGCTGGGGGACTCGGCCGTCGAACGGGACCCGATATTACCCGGCGGCGGTGGAGACCTCCTGAGCGACGTCCGTACGCGATCAGCCCAGGCACTGCGGGCCGAGCAGCGACTTCAGGTCGCCGAACAGGTCCGCGGTGACGGTCACCGGCATGGGCACCTCGAACACCTTGGCGCGCCCGCCGCGATGCATCTTCAGCATCACCTCGGTCTCGCCGGCATGGCGGCGCAGCACGTCCGCCAGATCCTCGATGACCCGCTCGGTGGCGCGTTGCTCCGGCACCAGCAGAGACAGCGGGCCCGCCGCATCGAACGAGCCGACGTCGGGCGTGAACGCCGACTGCGCATGCAGGTTCATGCCGTCGTCACGACGGGAGACGCGCCCGCGCACCGCGAGGATCGAGTCCTGCTGCAGCATGCTCTGGAACTCCAGGTACGTCTTGCCCATGAACATGATCGTGATCTCGCCGCCGAAGTCCTCGACGGTGATCATGCCGTACGGGTTGCCGCTGGCCTTGGCAACGCGGTGCTGCACGCTCGTGACGAGCCCGGCGATCGTGACCTGGTCGCCGTCCTGCAGGTCCTCGGATTCCAGCAGGCTGTTGATCGCGATCGAGGCGTGCTTCGCGAGCGGGACCTCGAGGCCCGCGAGCGGATGATCCGACACGTACAGGCCGAGCATCTCGCGCTCGAACGCGAGCTTGTCCTTCTTCGTCCACTCCGGACGGGCGGGCACCTTGGGCGGCGCGACCTCTTCGATCTCGTCGTACAGGCTGTCGAAGTCGAAGCCGATCGCGCCCTGCGCCTCGTTGCGCTTCTGACCCACCGACGCCTCGACGGCATCCTCGTGGATCTCCACGAGCGCCCGCCGCGTGTCTCCCATCGAGTCGAACGCCCCCGCCTTGATGAGCGACTCGACCGTGCGCTTGTTCGCGACGTGCAGCGGCACCTTCTTCAGGAAATCGTGGAAGGAGGCGAAGTTCTCCTCCTGACGCCCCTGCACGATGCCCTCGACGACGTTGGATCCGACGTTGCGCACCGCGCCGAGACCGAAGCGGATGTCCTCGCCGACGGCCGCGAAGAAGTTGATCGACTCCCGGACGTCCGGTGGCAGCACCTTGATGCCCATGCGACGGCACTCGTTCAGGTACAGCGCCATCTTGTCCTTGGAGTCGCCGACGCTGGTCAGCAGCGCCGCCATGTACTCGGCCGGATAGTGCGCCTTGAGATACGCCGTCCAGTACGAGATCACGCCGTAGGCCGCGGAGTGCGCTTTGTTGAAGGCGTAGTCGGAGAAGGGCAGCAGGATCTCCCAGAGCGCGTTGACCGCCCCGTCCGAATAGCCGTTCGCGTGCATTCCGGCCTGGAAGCCCTCGAACTGCTTGTCCAGCTCGCTCTTCTTCTTCTTGCCCATCGCGCGGCGGAGGATGTCCGCCTGACCGAGCGAGAACCCTGCCACGCGCTGGGCGATCGCCATCACCTGCTCCTGGTAGATGATGAGGCCGTAGCTCTCGTCCAGGATGTCTTTGAGCGACTCCGCGAACTCGGGATGGATCGGCGTGATCTCCTGCAGGCCGTTCTTGCGGAGGGCGTAGTTCGTGTGCGAGTTGGCACCCATCGGGCCCGGGCGGTACAGCGCGATGAGGGCCGAGATGTCGCCGAAGTTGTCCGGCTTCATCAGGCGCATGAGCGCGCGCATCGGTCCGCCGTCGAGCTGGAACACGCCGAGTGAGTCGCCACGCCCCAGCAGGTCGTAGGAGGGGCGGTCGTCGAGCGCGAGGTCCTCGAGCACGAGCTCCTCGCCCCGGTTCGTCCGGATGTTGGCGAGCGCGTCCGAGATGATCGTGAGGTTGCGCAGCCCCAGGAAGTCCATCTTGATGAGTCCGAGCGACTCGCAGGACGGGTAGTCGAACTGCGTGACGATCTGGCCGTCCTGCTCGCGCTTCATGATCGGGATGATGTCGATCAGCGGGTGCGAGGACATGATGACGCCGGCCGCGTGCACGCCCCACTGGCGCTTCAGGTTCTCCAGGCCCAGCGCCGTGTCGAACACGGTCTTCGCCTCGGGATCGGACTCGATCACGACGCGGAACTCGCTGGCCTCCTTGTACCGCGGGTGCTCCGGGTTGAACATGCCGTCCAGCGGCATGTCCTTGCCCATCACCGCGGGGGGCATCGCCTTGGTGAGCTTCTCCCCCATGCTGAACGGGAAGCCGAGCACGCGGCCCGCATCCTTCAGCGCCTGCTTGGCCTTGATCGTGCCGTAGGTCACGATCTGCGCGACGCGCTCGTCGCCGTACTTCTCGGTGACGTACTGGATCACCTCGCCGCGACGACGGTCGTCGAAGTCGACGTCGAAGTCGGGCATGGAGACGCGGTCCGGGTTCAGGAACCGCTCGAAGATGAGACCGTGCTCGAGCGGGTCGAGGTCGGTGATCCGCATGGCATAGGCCGCCATGGATCCGGCTCCGGATCCGCGGCCAGGACCGACGCGCACGCCGTTGTCCTTGGCCCAGTTGATGAAGTCGGCGACGACGAGGAAGTAGCCGGGGAACCCCATGGACGAGATGACCTCGACCTCGTAGTTCGCCTGCTTGCGCACCGCGTCCGGGATTCCGCCCGGGTAGCGGTAGCGCAGGCCGTTCTCGACCTCCTTGATGAACCAGCTCTCCTCGGTCTCGCCGTCGGGGACCGGGAAGCGCGGCATGAAGTTGGCCCCGGTGTTGAACGAGACGTCGCAGCGCTCGGCGATGAGCAGCGTGTTGTCGCACGCCTCGGGGTGCTCGCGGAACACCTGACGCATCTCCGCCGCGGACTTCACGTAGTAGCCGTCGCCGTCGAACTTGAATCGGTTCGGATCGTCCAGGGTCGAGCCGGACTGCACGCAGAGCAGCGCCGCGTGGCTGGTCGAGTCGTGCTGGTGCGTGTAGTGCAGGTCGTTCGTGCCGACCAGCGGGATCCCCAGATCCTTCGCGATCTTCAGCAGGTCGCCGGTGACGCGCCGCTCGATCTCGAGCCCGTGGTCCATGATCTCGGCGAAGTAGTTCTCCTTGCCGAAGATGTCCTGGAACTCGGCGGCCGCCGCACGGGCCGCGTCGTACTGCCCCAGGCGCAGCCGGGTCTGGATCTCGCCCGAGGGGCAGCCCGTCGTGGCGATCAGGCCCTTCGAGTACTTCTGCAGGATCTCGCGGTCCATGCGCGGTTTGAAGTAGTAGCCCTCCAGGCTCGAGGTCGAGGAGAGCCGGAACAGGTTGTGCATACCCTCCGTGGTCTCGGAGAGCAGGGTCATGTGCGTGTAGGCGCCGGATCCGGAGACGTCGTCGCGGCGCTGCTCCGGTGAGCCCCACTGCACCCGCGACTTGTCGCTGCGGTGCGTGCCGGGGGTGACGTAGGCCTCGATGCCGATGATCGGCTTGACCCCGGCCGCCTGCGCGGCCTTGTAGAACTCGAACGCGGCGAACGTGTTGCCGTGGTCGGTTACGGCGACGGCCGGCATGCCCTGCGCGACGGCCTCCTGCACGAGCGGTCCGATGCGCGCGGCCCCGTCCAGCATCGAGTACTCGCTGTGCACGTGCAGGTGGACGAAGGAGTCTGATGCCATGCTTCGAGTCTACGTTTCGGGGTGGGACATCGAGGCCTCGCACGCCCTGCCGATAGCCTGAAACCCATGACCACTCCCGACTTCGTCCTCGCGCTCCGGGACCATGTGGGGCACGCCCCGCTGAACCTGGTCGGCGTCACCGCGATCGTGTTCCGCGACGAGAAGGTGCTGCTCGGCAAGCGCGCGGACAACGGTGCCTGGCAGGCGGTCTCCGGGATCGTGGAGCCCGGCGAGGAGCCCGCAGACACGGCGGTGCGGGAGTGCCTCGAGGAGGCCGGCGTGGCGGTGAAGGTGGAGCGGCTCGCCCTCGTGCAGCAGCTCCCCCGCGTGACGTACGCGAACGGCGACGAGGTCGACTACCTCGATCTGGTCTTCCGCTGCACCTGGGTCTCGGGTGAGCCGTACCCGGCCGACGGCGAGCTCACGGAGGTCGGCTTCTACGACCTCGCCGCGATGGGCGACGTCGACGACGCCCACGTGCGCAAGATCGCCCTCGCCGTGGCGGAGGACGATCCTGCGCACTTCCGCGGCGGGAGGCCGCCGCGGGCGCCTCAGCCCGGCAGCCCGTCCACGAGATCGACCGTGTAGTCGTCCCGCTCGTCCACGACATCGTCAGGGACAATGCTCCCGCCGGGATTGGTGCTGTCCGAGAGTCCCGTCACGCGTCCGGTGGAGACATCGACCGTGATCGTCTGATGGCGCCGGACCTCGCCGGGCCGCTCGGGTTCTTCCTGAAAGGTCGAATCGAACGCGATCGTACGCACAGAGCCGTGGCTGCCGACGATCGATGCGCCCGGAAGTGCCCCCAGCGCCTTCAACATGGCGGCACGCACTTCCCCGGTCCCCGCGTTGCAGGCCAGCAGGGTCATCAGCGTCCATCCGACCATCGCGTCGTGATGATAGTCGGACGAGCTCCCCTGACGGGCGCGGAACCAGGCGAGCACCCCATCCGCATCCTCGGGCAGAGACGTCAGGAACTCGCTGCGAAGCATCCCGTCCCCGTCCGGCAGCGGCCCTCCGCCGGCGCGGAATCCTCCGGGGGCGCCCTCAGCGTTCCAGCGGTCCAGATACTGCTGCATCTGCACGTCGGCGGCAGCATCCTGTCCGTACGCCGAGAGGACCACCGGTGGCGTCGACGGCGAGAAGTACCAGTCCCCCGTCACATCCGCCGAGACGTAGAACTCGCCGCCGGTCCGGACGACCCAGGCGCGCGTCGCCATCGCATGGGACAGACCGTAGCCCGGCTGCGTGATGGTGGTGCCGTCGCTGACAAGGAGGAGATCCGATGTCCAGGTGACGCGCCGGTACTGTCCGGGCTGCGGCGTGAGTCCTCCGTGGATCGCGGACGCCGACGCAGCCGTGAACACGCCTTGCACCGTCTCCGGCGCCGCGGAAACGGTCGGCGTCGGGGTGGCTCCGGGAGCGGGAGAAGCGGTCTGCGCCGGAGTCGGGGCCGGATGCGCAACGACAGGCGGCTTCGGTGCGGTCATGCCGCCGACGAAGAGCACGCCGACTGTCGCCGCCGCCAGGGCACCGGTGGCTCCCGCAGCGAGGAACCACGTCCGTCGGACAGGACGTGCGCGCACGGGGCGTTCCTCGCCGCGGATCTCTGTCATGAGCCGCATCCGCGCGGCCGCGATGCTCTCCTCGACGCCCTCGATCTCGGGCTTGATCCTCTCGACCTTCTCAAACACGTCCAACGCTCGCTCCCTTCTGCTGCTTCTTCTCGAACGCCTCGATCCGGCGATCCGGATCCAGGCGGCGGCGCACGCGGTTGAGCCGCGAACGCACCGTTCCGACGGGGACGCCGAGGGCTTCCGCCACCTCGTCGTAGCTCAGTCCGTGCCAGGCGTAGAGCAGGAGTGTCTCCCTGTCTCTCGGCGCGAGGGCGGCGATCCGCGTCTTGAGCGCCGCCACCTCGCGTTCTGCATCGACGCGCGATAGCGCCTCATCGACTCCCCCCGAAGACGAGAGCTCCTCTCGCCCCGCGGATGCGCTGAATGACCTCCACTGCTTCGCCTCCACCGCGCGATGCCGGCGGATCAACCGTGCGGCGATGCCGAGGAGCCAGGGAACGCCCGACTCGACGGTGAGGTCGAAGTCGGCACGCCGGCGAAAGGCCGTCAGGAACGTCTCGCTCAGCACGTCCTCCGCCGCAGCGCGGCCCACGCGATAGGTCGCGAAGGCGTTCACGCTCCGCGCGTGCCGGTCGAAGAATTCGGCGAACGCCTCCGGCTGCTCAAGAGACCTCTGGATGATCTCGCTGTCTGTGCTCACGCTATGTATTGTCTGAGCACGCTCATCGGGTTCACGGTATTTGCGGAGCCGCGCTCATCTCAGGTCGAGTCGCATCAGCACCCGGGGGAAGCCGTCGAGGACCGATCCGGTGTCGGCGGCCTTCTCGAAGCCCGCCGACTCGAAAAGGCCGCGCGTACCGGCATAGGCCATCGTGAGGTTCACCCTCGCCGCTCCGTTGTCGACGGGGTACCCCTCGATCGCCGGCGCGCCGCTGTCCCGCGCATACGCGACGGCGCCCTCGATGAGAGCGTGCGATATTCCCTGCTTCCGGTGGCCGGGGCGCACGCGGAAGCACCACAGCGACCATGCGTCGAGATCGTCGATCTGAGGGATCAGCCTGTTGCGCGCGAAACTCGTGTCGCGCCGCGGGTGCACCGCCGCCCATCCGATCGGCTCGTCGTCGAGATAGGCGATCACCCCGGGGGCCGGATCCTGATGGCACAGTTCCCGCACCCGCTCGGCCCGAGCCGGCCCTCGCAACGCGACGTTCTCCTTGTTCCCGATCCGGTAGCTCAGGCAGAAGCACACGTTCGACCGCGGATTCTTGGGTCCCACCAGTGCGGCGACGTCCTCGAACAGGGTCGCAGGGCGCACCTCGATGCTCATGAGCCCATCCTGCCTCGGGTGCCGGACATCCACGCGGCGCACGACGAATTCAGCGTTCGACGATGCGCTGGTCCGTGTTCGTGTAGGTGATCGAGTCGGCGATCGTGCCGACGAGACCCATCGTGACGCGCAGCAGGCCCGGCTTGACATCGTCCAGCGGCGGCGGCGTGTCTGTTCCCAGAGTCAGCGCGCGGCCGTCCTGCGTGGTCGCGGTGACCGACCCGAGGTATACGCTCACGTGCCCGGTGAGGGTCATGGTGTCCGCGTTCGTCACGAGACCGGCCTTGTCCGGCGGGCGGACGGTGAGCGAGAACCCCGAGATCGTGATCGAGTCTGCCGAGATCTTGAGGGCGCGGATCGTGCTGCCGTCGATGGTCGGCACATCGACGATCGAGATCCCGCTCAGCCCGGTGAAGGACAGCCCCTGCGATCCCATCGAGGCAGGGGTCTTCGTGAAGACGGGCGCGCTCGCGTCCCTCGTCGCGGCGACCGGGGTCGGCGCGGGTGTCGGGGCAGGATCTCCCGGAGTGCTCGGCGTTGTGGCGCCGGGTGCGGACGGCGTGCCGGGCACCGGGGGGACTCCTGGTACCGAGGGACCGGGCGTCCCCGACGTCGGCGGAGGCGTCGTCGGGGTCGGACTCGGAGAGGGGCACCAGAGCAGCGGGATGCACAGCCCTGTCGGCTGCGACCCCGGGGCGATCGCGGCTCCCAGCGTCATCGGCGCGACGAGCGCGAGCGCCGCCAGGAGAACGGCGCCGTGGCGACGCTGCGGCTTCACGACGCGGCCTCCTCGGTTCCGCCGACGGGTGCGGGCTCGCGCGGTCCCATCCAGGCGACCACGAGCACCGCCCCGGTGCCGGCGAGGAGCATGCCGACGATGAACCCGCCGAGGTTCACGCCGATCAGCGAGTAGATCGCGACGACCAGGGCGATGATGCCGTAGAACACGTGATGCGCGGGCATCGTGACCGCGAGGATCCCGAGCAGCAGCAGCGCGATCGGGATGATCGTCGCCTGCAGCCCCTCGATCCCGAGCTGCACGTGCAGGTGCCCGATGTCGAGCTGCCCGGAGAAGAACATCTCGATGCCGCCGAGCGCTACGAGCAGACCGCCGATGAACGGCCGCTGCCGCCGCCAGCGCCGGAACCCCTGGGCGGGCGCCGCATCCGCCGTCCCGGCGACCATGGCGTCGGAGTCCTCGGCGGCTCCGGCGTCGACGGACGACGCGGACTCGATCGACGGGCGCACGGGCCGCAGCGCGGGCGCATCGGCCCGTCGCGGATTGCGCCGTGCGGATCCGCGCGTGCTCGCCTCGTCGCTCATCGCAGCCTCGTCGTTCAGAAGCATCCCTGCGAACCGTCCGTCAGCTCCAGCGTCATGCCCGTGAGGGTGAACACCGAGGCCTGGGTGCTCCAGGCCGTCTGCTGCAGGTTCTTGATCGAGACGGTGTCGGCATCCTGGGCGAAGTCGCCCGCGGAGCCCTTGGCATCGGTGTTGACGGTCGAGGCGTCCACGCCGATGCGGATCTCGCCGAACGACGCGTCGCCCTTGAGGCCTGTCATGCCGATCTGTAGGTCGCTGGCAGAGGCCGGGTTGCCGTTGCTGCCCGCCTTGATGAGCACGCCGACCTTGCCGAGCGGCGTGTCGGTGATCACGGACTGGCAGAGGTCGGTGAGTGTCGCGCTCTTGATGTTCGCGATCGCGACCGTGTGCTCCTTGCCCTCCGTGTCCTTCGCGACGCCGGCGTACTGCGAGAAGCCACTGCCCTCCAACTGGGAGGCGCCGATCTGGAACTGGCTCCCCGACACGGCGAACGAGACGGGCACGGCCCCCTGGGCGACCCCGCCCATCAGCGCCGCGGCGACCAGGCCTGCGGGGATCGCCACGAGGGCGATGCGCCCGGCGTGGGATGAGCCGAGCTTGCGGACACGGTCGGAATTCGGGAACTTCATCGATCCTCCTTCAGCGCGCCGGCTGCGATGGCGGCGCTCACCTGGTCGAGTATATTGGCTGTTGACTCAGAGTCAATACCGGGCACGGTCGCCGCTTCCCGCCCGCTAGGCTCGGGGCATGCCCGACCTGCGACGCGCCCGCCTGACACCGGAGGAACGTCGCGCGCAGCTCATCGCGACCGGAGTGAACTTCCTCGCCGAGCACTCCTTGGACGAGCTCACCATGGACGTGCTCGCTCAGCGCGCCGGTGTCTCCCGGCCCCTGCTGTTCCACTACTTCGACACCCGGCAGGGCATGCACCTGGCGGTCGTCACCATGGCCAGGGACAGCCTGCTGCTCGCCTCAGAACCCCGCGACGACCTGGAGCCGCGCGCACGGATCCGCGATACGCTCCTGCGCATCACGGAGTTCGTACGCCAGCACCAGGGCACGTTCCACTCGCTCGTGCGCGGTATCGCGAGCGGCGACCCCGCCGTGCGGCGTGTGGTCGACGAATCCCGCGATCTCAACGCCGAGCGGCTGCTCGACGCGTTCACCGAGCTCGGTGCTCCGGACACCCCGGCGCTGCGGGTCGCCCTTCGCTCCTGGGTGTCCTTCACCGAGGAGACCCTGATCAGCCTCGTCATCGACCGCGACGCGGATCCGGAGGTCGTCGTCCGATTCCTGGAAGCGACGCTCGACGGCGTGGTGTCCGCGACGGGCGAGCTGCCCCTCTGAGCCCAGGGGGACGCCGGGCGGCGAGCTCAGTCCTCGCCGCGGAGCACGTCGAGCGCGTGCTGGAAGTCGGCGGGATACGGCGATTCCGTCTGGACCCACTCGCCCGTGGTCGGATGGGCGAAGCCCAGCCGGTGCGCGTGCAGCCATTGCCTCGTCAGCCCGAGGCGCGCCGACATCGTCGGGTCGGCCCCGTACAGCGGATCCCCCACGCACGGGTGCCGATGCGCGGCCATGTGCACGCGGATCTGATGCGTCCGCCCGGTTTCGAGGTGGATCTCCAGCAGCGATGCGCCGGGGAAGGCCTCGAGCGTCTCGTAGTGGGTGACCGAGGGCTTGCCGTCAGGGATCACCGCGAACTTCCAGGAGTGGTTCGGGTGCCGCCCGATCGGCGCATCGATCGTGCCGGCGAGCGGATCAGGATGCCCCTGCACGACCGCGTGGTAGATCTTCTCGACCGTGCGCTCCTTGAAGGCGCGCTTGAGCGCGGAATACGCGGCCTCGGACTTCGCGACCACCATGAGGCCGCTGGTTCCGACGTCGAGTCGGTGCACGACGCCCTGACGCTCGGGGGCGCCGCTCGTGGCGATCCGGAATCCTGCGGCGGCGAGAGCGCCGACCACCGTCGGCCCCTCCCAGCCCAGGGACGGGTGCGCGGCGACGCCGGTGGGCTTGTCGACCACCACGATGTCGTCATCGTCGTAGACGATGCCGAGCTCCGGCACGGCGATGGGCTCGATGCGCGGCTCCTGCTTCGGCGCCCACTCCACGTCCAACCAGCCGCCGGCGCGCAGTTTGTCCGACTTCCCGAGCACCGTGCCGTCGAGCGTCACTCCCCCGGCTTCCGCGACCTCGGCCGCGAACGTGCGCGAGAAGCCGAGCATCTTCGCGAGCGCCGCGTCGACCCTGACTCCGTCCAGCCCGTCCGGGACGGGAAGCGAGCGGGATTCCACGATCAGTCCTCGGATCCGGCGCCGTCGCGCCGCGCCGCACGCGGCGGGTCCGCGCTGGTCACCGCGTCGTCCGCAGGAACGCCGTCCACGACAGGCGCCTCGGCCTCGCCGTCCTGAGCAGGCTCGGTCGTCGACTCGTCCTTGTGGTCCCGCTCGCGGGTGCCGTCGAGGCGGAGTCCCACGATGATCAGCAGGGCGATCGAGATCATCCCGCAGACGATGAAGATGTCCGCCACGTTGAAGATGGCCGGCAGCATCCACGGCATCGAGATCATGTCGACGACGTGCCCGACACCGAATCCCGGTTCGCGGAAGATCCGGTCCGTGAGGTTTCCGAGCACACCGCCCAGCAGCGCCCCGAGCACCACCGCCCACAGCCGTGCGCGCACCGAGAACGCCTTCCAGACGATCACGCACGCGACGACGGCCAGCGCGATCGTGAAGATCCACGTGTGGCCCGCGCCGATCGAGAACGCCGCCCCGGAATTGCGGATGTAGAACAGCTGCAGGAAGCCCCCGAGCACGGGAACGACCTGCTCCGAAGGCAGGCGGGTGATGGTGAGATGCTTCACAAACTGATCGGCGGCCAGCACGAGCACTGCGAGAATCGCAATGATCGCGCCGGCCGCCGAACCGTGAAGCGGTTGACGCCGGGTCAACGGGGCTCCTTACTGCGCGGAGGAGGCGTCCCCGTTGGGGCCGCCCTTCTCGTCGAGGTCGCGGAGCTGACCCTCGATGTAGCTGCGCAGCTGCGTGCGGTAGTCCCGCTCGAACGTGTGCAGTTCGCTGATCTTGCTCTCGAGCACGTTGCGCTCGCGCTCGAGACGCGAGGTCTCTTCGCGCTGCTTCTGCTCGGCGTCGGCGAGGATCTTCGACGCCTGCGCCTTGGCGTCCGCGATGAGCTGGTCGCGCTGGGACTTGCCCTCGGCGACGTGCTCGTCGTGCAGGCGCTGCGCCAGCTCGATGATGCCGGCGGTCGCGGCAGCCGGCGCACCGGTCTCGGCGACCGGGGCGGCGACGGGCGCAGGCGCAGCGGCGGCGGCGGGAGCCTCGGCCGCGGGAGCGGCCTTCTCGCCGGACTCATACGCGGCCAGCTTCGCCTTCAACTCGGCGTTCTCGTCGAGGGCCTTGCGCCACTCGAGCACGACCTCGTCGAGGAAGTCGTCGACCTCGTCGGGGTCGAAGCCGTCCTTGAAGCGGACGTGCTGGAACTGCTTGGTGACGACGTCATCCGGGGTCAGTGCCATGGGTGGCTCCTCTTTCGATGAGTTCTCGGTGGCCGGGTGGAAATGGCGCCTGCCCCTCGGCGTGCACCTTCAGAAAAGCATAGCCTTCCGATCGCGCCGCCGCGAAGGCGGGCGCGAGCGGGCGCGGCGAGTGCCCTAGATGAACGATCGGGTGATCGACATCAGGATGAGCACGATGATCATGGTGAGCGTGAAGCCCAGGTCGAGCGCGACGGGTCCGATCCTCAGCGGAGGAATGAGGCGTCGGAACAGTCGGATCGGCGGATCCGTGAGTGTGTAGACGATCTCGGCGGCGATCAGGCCCGCACCGCGTGGGCGCCAGGAGCGGTTGAAGATGGGGATGTACTCCAGGATCAACCGGGCGAACAGCGTGAGCAGGTACAGCAGCAGCAGGATGTTGAGAATCGCTGCGATCACGGAGACCGCGGGCGGCACCACCACGCGTCAGGAGTTCGCGAGCGCGGGCTCGTCGCCCCCGGCGATCCCGCCCTGTCCCGACACCGCGATACTCTCGGGCGACAGCAGGAAGACCTTGCTCGTCACGCGCTCGATGCGCCCGTAGAGGCCGAGCGAGAGTCCGCTCGCGAAGTCGATCAGTCGGCGCGCGTCGGCGTCGCTCATCTGCGAGAGGTTGATGATCACCGGGATCCCGTCGCGGAAGCTCTCGGCGATGACCTGAGCATCGCGGTACTGCTTCGGGTGCACCGTGAGGATCTCGTTCACGGCGCCGACGGACGGCTGACGCACGGCGGTCGGACGGCGCAGCGGCGTCACAGGAGCCGGCTTCGCCTCCTCGCGCTCGCGACGCACCTCGTCACGGCGGATGGGCTCGTGGCGGATCTGCTCCTGGCGGGCGCTCTGCGCGGCCGGAGCCTGCTCCTCGTAGACCTCTTCCTCATCGGCGAGGCCGAGGTAGACCATGGTCTTCTTCAGCGGGTTCCCCATCGTGTCCTCCGAACGTGTAGGGGTGGTTCTGTTTCGAGGCTAACCCTGTGCGGGTCTTGGCCCCGTGATTGCGGAGCCGATGCGTAGGTGTGTCGCGCCGGCCGCGATCGCCTCGACGAAATCGCCCGTCATCCCGGCCGAGATCCAGTCGGCTTCCGGCGCGACCGCGCGCAGGCGCTGCGCGGACTCGTGAACGCGGGCGAACGCGGCGGCCGGGTCCTCGTCGAGCGGGGCGACGGCCATCACGCCGCGCAGCCGCAGCGTCGGCAGCGCGAGCACCCGCTCGGCGAGCCGCTCGAGCTCGGCGGGGGCTACTCCCCCGCGGGCCGGATCGTCGGTGAGATTGATCTGCAGCAGGACGTCAAGCAGCTCGTCGTCGGCTGCCGCACGGTCGAGCGCCTCGGCGATGCGCAGGCGGTCCACCGAGTGCACGGCCTGCGCCGCACGGCGGATCGCTCCGGCCTTGTTCGTCTGCGCCTGCCCGATGAAGTGCCAGCGCAGATCGCGCAGCCCGGCAAGGGCCTCGGCCTTCGCCGAGAGCTCCTGCTGCCGGTTCTCGCCCACCTCGCGGACGCCGAGGCCGTACAGCTCGCTCACCAGGGCGGCCGGGTGGAACTTGGTCACGACGATGCGCGTGATCTCCGCGGGATCCCGTCCCACGCGCCGTGCGGCGTCCGCGATCGCTGCATCGATCGCGGACAGCCGCTCGGCGACCGCGGTCACTTCAGGAACTCGGGGATGTCGAGGTCGCTCTCATCGAACGCCGGCTCGATGCTGGTGCGCACCGGCGGGATCGACGGCACGGTCACGGGAGCGGTCTCGCGCGGCGACTCCTCGGCCTGGGCCGAGTCCTCGCGCTCCTCGACCGCGGGCTTCTCGGCGACCGCGGGGGTCGTCGTGCGGGAGAAGATCTGCGGGTCGAGGCGCAGCGTGGGCTCACCGCTGTCGAAGCCCGCCGCGATCACCGTGACGCGCACCTCGTCGCCGAGGGTGTCGTCGATGACCGTACCGAAGATGATGTTGGCCTCGGGGTGCGCCGCCTCCTTGACCAGGTCCGCCGCGTCGTGGATCTCGAAGATGCCCAGGTTCGATCCGCCCTGGATGGACAGCAGCACGCCGTGCGCGCCCTCGATCGACGCCTCGAGCAGGGGCGATTCGACCGCGAGCTCCGCCGCCTTGATCGCGCGGTCGGCGCCGCGGGCGGAGCCGATGCCCATGAGCGCGGATCCGGCCCCCTGCATGACCGACTTGACGTCGTTGAAGTCGAGGTTGATGAGACCCGGCGTGGTGATCAGATCGGTGATGCCCTGCACACCTGCGAGGAGCACCTGGTCCGCGGTCGCGAAGGCCTCGATCATCGAGATGCCGCGGTCGCTGATCTCGAGCAGACGGTCGTTCGGCACCACGATGAGGGTGTCGACCTCTTCCTTCAGCTTCGCCACGCCGGCATCGGCCTGGCTCTGCCGACGGCGGCCCTCGAACGAGAACGGCTTGGTCACGACGCCGATGGTCAGGGCGCCGATCGACTTGGCGATGCGCGCCACGATCGGCGCGCCACCGGTGCCGGTGCCGCCGCCCTCGCCCGCGGTGACGAAGACCATGTCGGCGCCGGTCAGCGCCTGCTCGATCTCCTCCGCGTGGTCCTCGGCGGCGCGGCGTCCGACCTCGGGGTCGGCGCCTGCGCCGAGGCCGCGGGTGAGGTCGCGTCCGACGTCGAGCTTGACGTCGGCGTCGCTCATCAGCAGCGCCTGCGCATCGGTGTTGATCGCGATGAACTCGACGCCGCGAAGGCCGAGATCGATCATGCGATTGACGGCGTTGACGCCGCCACCGCCGACACCGACGACCTTGATCACGGCAAGGTAGTTCTGGTTCTGGCTCATCCCGTCCTCCGATGTATTTCGAGCCCCGATCCGGGGAACCTTCAACCTCAAGCAGAAGGTTAAAGTATTTCCCGGTATTGCTTTCTCCTGGATCGAAGGTAAGCGGCGCACGGCGCCCGGAAGCCAAGCGACACGCGCCTGGACGCGATCGTTTCGGATATTCGTGCTCAGCCGACGATGCCGACGCCCGGCGAGGACACGTCGTACGAAGCCGCACCCGGATTCGCCGTCATCAGCGCCTGCAGGGAGCGGGTCTTGAGCGCCGACTGCTCGGCGCTCCCCCACACCACCTGGGCGCCGCCGGACAGCTTCAGCACGATGTCGTCCGGGGTGGACGCCGTCGCGCCGTCGACCTGGCCGCGCAGCTCGGCGGGCAGCGAGCGGAGCGCCGTGCCCACCGCGGCGAACGCCTTGGATCCGGTGCCGCCGGCGACGTCGATCAGGGCGTATCCGGCGGGCCGCGCCTCAGTGGTCGAGAGGACCACTCCGGCCGCATCGACGACGGTGAAGCGCCCGTCGTCCGCCTGGAGCACGCCTACCGGCGTGCGCTCCACGATCCGCACCACGAGATCGTGCGGAGGGTGCGCCTCGAGACGGTAGGTCTCGATCAGCGGGAAGGCGACGAGCGCGGCTTTGACGGCACTCGAGTCCACGAGCGCCAGCGGCCGGCCGATCTGCCCCGACAGCGCCTTCTGCACGTCGGCGGCCTTGAGCGCGCTCGTCCCCTCGACCGTGACCGTCTCCACCGCGAACAGCGGGCTGTACGCCGCACCGACGCTCCCGCCCACGACGAGCAGGGCGAGCGCGGCCCCCGCGATCCAGCCGATCCTCCGACGCCGGGAGCGCTGCGTGAAGCGACGGATCTCGGTGCGCAGCGCCTTCCGGCGCGCACGGGTCGCCTGCCAGAGGTCGCGGGCGGTCAGCGGCACGTCGTCCTGCGGCGCCGTCGGGTCCGGCCTCTCCGCATGCTCGCGGGCCGTCGAGATCCCGCGTTCGAGCAGGATCGGCACGGTCGCGTTCGCGTCCTCCGGCCCGATCGCGGTCGCGTCGGGCTCGGCACCCGCCGAGGCGTCGATGCCGAAGCCCGTCGCCCGTCTCCGCGCGCCGTCGAACGGCTGCGCCCCGGCCGGACGCTCCGGCTCGACCGGAGGCGCGGGAGAGGGGATCGCGGACGGCCGGCGCACGGTCAGCCCTCGGCGGTGGTCCGCAGCGCGTCCAGCACCTGCGGGATGATCTGGTAGACGTTGCCGCAGCCGAGCGTGATCACGTAGTCGCCGTCGCGCGCCACGGATGCGGTGTAGTCGGCGGCCTGCTGCCAGTCCGCCACATAGTGCACGTGATGCGGGTCGGCGAACGCGCCGCTGACCAGCTCGCCGGTGACGCCGGGAACCGGATCCTCGCGGGCGCCGTAGACGTCGAGCATGACCGTGTGATCGGCGTAGGTCTCGAGCACCTCGGCGAACTCGCGGTACATGTGCTGCGTGCGCGAGTACGTGTGCGGCTGCTGGATCGCGATGATCCGGCCCTCTCCGACGATCGTCCGCATGGCCTCCAGCGCCGCGCGCACCTCTGTCGGATGATGCGAGTAGTCGTCGTAGACGCTGACTCCGCGTGCGCTGCCGTGCAGCTCGAGCCGGCGGACCGTGCCTGCGAAGCCCTCCATCGCGCGGGCCGCGTCGGCCAGCGAGTAGCCGAGCGTCGTGAGCACGGCGACCGCACCGGCCGCGTTGATGGCGTTGTGCACGCCGGGAACCGCGAGCTGCATGCGGGCGGACGCCCCGCCCATGGTCAGGGTCGCGGCGACAGGGCCGTCCGTGACGATGTCGGTGATCCGCAGATCCGCGTCGTCCGCGAGGCCGAATGAGATCACGTTCGGATGGGTGATGCCCGCCCGCACGCGCAGCGCGCCGGGATCGTCGCTCGAGATCACGACGGCCTCCCCCGCGGCGTTCGCGAACGTCACGAACGCGTCGTGGAAGGCCTCGTCGGACCCGTAGTGATCCAGGTGATCGGGGTCGACATTCGTGATCAGCGCGACGGAGGTGTCGTAGAGCAGGAACGTGCCGTCGGATTCGTCGGCCTCGATCACGAAGAGGTCGTCCGCGCCCGAGGAGCTGGAGGCGCCGAGCTGCTCGATCACGCCGCCGTTGACGAAGTTCGGATCGGCGCCGAGCGCCTGCAGGGCGGTGACGATCATGCCCGTCGAACTGGTCTTGCCGTGCGCGCCGGCGACCGACACGAGGTGCCGTCCGCGGATCAGCCAGTGCAGCGCCTGCGACCGGTGGATCACGGGCAGTCCGCGCTCCTTGGCAAGCAGGAACTCGGGGTTCTCGGGCCAGATCGCGCCCGTGTGCACGACCGTGTCGGCGTCACCCAGGTTCGCCGCGTCGTGGCCGACATGCACGTCGGCGCCGAGCGCGGCAAGGGCCTGGAGGTTGGCGCTGTCCGCGCGATCGCTGCCGGACACGCGGATCCCCGCGTCGAGGAACATACGGGCGAGGCCCGACATTCCGGAGCCGCCGATGCCGATGAAGTGCGCGGCGGTGATGTCATCCGGGATCGGCAGGGAGAGGTCGGGTCTGATCATGGCTGAATCATCCTAAGTCGGGGCGAGGAGGCCTGAGGCCCGGCTCGCCGGGTCAGGGCTGCGGGGTGCTCAGCGCGCGAGCGCGCGGTCGGCGAGGGCGATGAGATCCTCGGTTCCGGTGCGCGATCCGACGCGCTCCGCGGCCTGTCGCATCGCGGCGCGACGGACCTCGTCGCCCAGCAGCGGGACCACCTCGCCCCTCACACGCTCCGGAGTGAGCTGCCCGTCCTCGATCAGCACGGCGGCGCCCGCGTCGATCGCGGCCGCGGCGTTCAGGCGCTGCTCGCCGTTGCCGACGGCATAGGGCACGTAGATCGCGGGGATGCCGAGAGCGCTGATCTCGCTCACTGTCGCCGATCCCGAGCGGGAGAGGATCAGGTCCGCCAGGGCGAACGCGAGATCCATCCGGTCCAGGTAGCGGCGCAGGGCGTAGCCGGGAACGCCGGGATCCGGCATGTCGGAGCGGTCGCCGGTCGCGTGCAGGATCTGCCACCCCGCGTCGAGGATGTCCTGCCAGGATCCGGCGACCGCCTCGTTCAGGCGCTGCGCGCCGAGGGAGCCGCCGAACACGAGCAGAACAGGCCGCTCCGGGTCCAGGCCGAACTCCTCCGCCGCCTCGGCGCGGAGCGCCGCACGGTCCAGGTCGACGATCTCGCGCCGCAGCGGCATCCCGACGACCTCGCCGCCGCGCAGGGGCGTTCCGGGGAACGCGACGCCGACCGCGGCCGCGGAGCGGGCGCCCAGCACGTTCGCCATGCCGGGGCGGGCGTTGGCCTCGTGCACGATGAACGGCACGCGCTCGCGACGGGCGGCCACGTAGGCCGGCGCCGAGGCGTAGCCGCCGAAGCCGATCACCGCATCGACGCCGTGCGCGCGGATGTACGCGCGCACCTGCTTGACCGCGCGTGAGAACCGCACAGGGAACGCGAGGGCGGCACCGTTCGGGCGGCGCGGGAACGGCACCTTGTCGACCGTGAGAAGCTCGTAGCCGCGCTGCGGCACGAGCCTCGCCTCGAGCCCCTCACGCGTGCCGAGCACGAGGACTCCTGTTTCCGGGTCGCGGGCGCGCAGGCCGTCGGCGACGGCGAGCAGCGGATTGACATGGCCGGCGGTGCCACCGCCGGCCAGAAGATACGTGGTCACTTCCCGAGGCTACCCGACCGTCCTGCGGGCCGGCTCAGTGCGGCGGCGGGCGCAGGCGCGGGCAGCGTGCGGGCGAACGAGAGCAGCACTCCGCAGGCGAGCAGCACCGACAGCAGCGAGGTGCCGCCCTGCGACATGAACGGCAGCGGCACGCCGAGCACCGGGAAGATCCGCAGCACGACGCCGATGTTGATGAGCGCCTGCGACAGGATCCACACCACGATCCCACCGGAGGTGATGCGCACGAAGAGGTCGTCGGTGCGGCGGATCATGCGGAACACGGCGACCGCGAACAGCACGAAGAGCGCGAGCACGAGGGCGCAGCCGATGAGCCCCAGCTCCTCCCCCACGATCGCGAAGATGTAGTCGTTGGACGCGGCGGGGAGCCAGCCGTACTTCTCGCGGGAGTTGCCGAGGCCCACCCCGAAGATGCCGCCGTTCGCCATCCCCCAGATCGCGTGCACCTGCTGGTAGCACGTCGTCAGGTAGCAGCTGGTGTCGTTCGAGTGGTCGAAGACGCCGAGGATCAGCGACCTGCGGCGCTCGTCGGCGAACGCGAAGCCGAGCACCGCGACCACCGAGATCAGCAGCGGCAGGATGAAGAGCCGCAGTCGCACGCCGGAGAAGAAGAGCGCGCCCAGGATGATCAGGAACAGGACCATCGACGTACCGAGGTCCTTGCCGCCCAGAACGGCCGCGATCGCGAGGAAGCCGACCGGGATCAGCGGGATGAACACGTGCTTCCAGCGGCCCAGGAGCTCCTGCTTGCGCCACAGGATGAACCCGGCCCACACCGCGAGCGCGAGTTTGATGAACTCCGAGGGCTGGATCACCTGGCTGCCGATCTTGAGCCAGTTCGTGTTGCCGTCGTTCTCGTAGCCGAGCGGCGTGTAGACGAGCATCTGCAGACCCACGGAGAGGATCAGCACGAGCCACGCGGTGCGCTTCCAGAACTGCACGGGGAAGCGGCTCATCAGGAACATCAGCGGCACGCCGATCGCGGCGACGAGCGCCTGCGTCAGCACGATCGAGAACGGGCCCTGCCCCTGGTCCACGGCGTTCGCACTGGAGGCCGAGAGGATCATCACCAGGCCGAACACGGTGAGCAGCAGCGAGGTCGAGGCGATCAGCGCGAACTCTGTCGACACCGGCCGGAAGACCCGGCCCAGCCTGACCCGGGCGGCGAGTCCGTCGACCCGGGGCTCAGGCGCCGGTGTCGGGCGTGGTGCCACCTGCGTCATCGGCGCTCCCCTGATCGCTCGACCGTCCCTGATCGATCCACTGCCGCACCGCCTCGGCGAAGCGGTGGCCGCGATCCGCGTAGCTCGCGAACTGGTCGAAGGACGCCGCCGCCGGAGCGAGGAGCACGGTGTCCCCCTCCTGGGCGATGCCCGCGGCCAGTTCCACGACGCGGGTCATGACCTCTTCAGTGTCGCCGGGGACGACCTCCAGGACCTGCACCGCCGGCGCGTGTCGCGCGAACGCCTCGAGCAGATGATCGCGGTCGACGCCGATCACGACGGCAGCGCGCGCCGTCGCACCGGCGCCCGCGACGAGATCCGACAGATCGACGCCCTTCAGATCCCCGCCGACGATCCAGATCGCACCGGGGAACGCCTGCAGCGACGATTGCGCGGCATGCGGGTTCGTCGCCTTGGAGTCGTCCACCCAGGTGATCCCGCCGGCACGGGCGATGACCTCGATACGGTGCGCGTCGAGGCGGAAGCCGTCCAGCGCCGTCTTGACGGCCGCGGGGTCGACCCCGAGGGAGCGGCTGAGGGCCGCGGCGGCGAGGATGTTCTGCACGATGTGCGGGGCGTTCAGCCCGTGCGCGGCGAGGTCGGCCACGGTCGTGAGTTCGAGCGCGCTGTTGCGCCGGTCGTCGAGGAAGGCTCTGTCCGCCAGGATCCCCTCGACCACGCCCAGATCGCTGGGGCCGGGGATGCCGAGCCCGAACCCGATCGCGCGGGCGCCTTCGATCACGTCCGCGTCCTCGACCATGCGCTGCGTGGCCTCGTCCGCCTTGTTGTAGACGCACGCCACGCGCGTGTTGCGGTAGACCAGGGCCTTGGCCTCGCGGTATGCCTCCGCGCTTCCATGCCAGACGAGGTGGTCGTCGGCGAGATTGAGGCACGCGGCCGCCCACGGCACCGGCTGACCCGCCGGCTCGGAGAGCCCGAGATACCAGAGCTGGTGGCTGGACAGCTCGACCACGAGAACGTCGAAGCCTCCGGGATCGCGCACCGCGTCGAGGACGGGGACCCCGATGTTGCCGCACGGGGCGGCGCGCAGCCCGCCGGCGACGAGCATGGTCGCGGTGAGCTGGGTCGTGGTGGTCTTGCCGTTCGTGCCCGTGATCAGCACCCACTCCGCGGGGGTGCCGTCGCCGCGGAGGATCTTGTCCCGCACGCGCCAGGCGAGCTCGATGTCGCCCCACAGGGCGATGGGCTGCGTGCGGATCCACGCGATCACGGGATGGGCGGGCGCGAACCCCGGCGAGGCGATGACGACCTCCGGCGCGAACTCGACGAGCCGCTCCGGAACGGATCCGAGATCACCGATCCACAGATCGGCGCCGATCAGCGGCACCAGCCGTTCGTACTCCTCGGTGGCGCTCTCGGAGAGCACGAGCACCTCGGCGCCGAGCTCGGTCAGAGTGTCCGCGACCGAGAATCCCGTCACGGACAGGCCCAGTACCGCGACCCGCAGTCCCCTCCAGTCGGCGTGCCAGCTGGTCAGGGCGTCGAGATCTCGCGTCATGAGCTGGTCAGCCTCAGCCACTCGACGTAGAACAGGCCGAACGCCGACACCGACAGCAGACCGGCGATGATCCACATGCGCACCACGATCGTCGCCTCCGGCCACCCGCGCATCTCGAGGTGGTGGTGGAACGGGCTCTGCAGGAACAGCCGCTTGCCGCGGGTGAGCTTGAAGTAGGCCAGCTGCACGATCACGGAGCCGGAGGCGATGATGAAGACGCCGGCCAGCAGCACGAGCAGCAGCTCGGTGCGGGTCAGGATCGCGAGCGCCGCGATCACGCCGCCGATCGACATGGATCCGACATCGCCCATGAAGACCTTCGCCTTGGGCGCGTTCCACCACAGGAACCCGATCAGCGCGCCGACGAACGACGCGGAGATGACGGCGAGATCGAACGGGTGCGCGACGTCGTAGCAGCCGGCCAGGGACGACGGTGACAGCGATTCCGCCGCGCAGGACTGCTTGAACTGCCAGAACGAGATCAGGCTGTAGGCGCCGATCACGAACACCGCGCAGCCGGCGGCCAGGCCGTCCAGGCCGTCCGTGAGGTTCACGCTGTTGGAGGTGGCGATGCCGATCACCGAGATCCAGAGCAGGTAGAGCAGCCAGCCGACGATCGGGCCGAGCGCGAAGAGCCACAGCACGGGGATGTCGCGGAAGAGCGAGACGAACGCGCTGGCCGGGGTGTTGCCCGAGGCGCTGCGCACCGTCAGCGCCACGATGCCGAAGGGCACCATGACGAGCACCTGTCCGAGGATCTTGCGCCAGCCGGACAGCCCGAGGCTGTTCCGCTGGCGCAGCTTCATGTAGTCGTCGATGAACCCGACCGCGCCGAAGCCCAGCATGAGCCAGATCACCAGCAGCCCGGAGACCGTGGGATAGCTCCCTCCGGTGAAGGTGCCGACCATGTATCCGACGACGGTGCCGAGGATGAAGATCACGCCGCCCATCGTGGGCGTGCCGCGCTTGGCCTGGTGGCTGGGGTTGCTGATCGATTCCGGGGTGCGGATGACCTGCCCCCAGCCCCACTTCCGGAACAGCCGGAGGAAGACCGGGGTCAGCAGGAGCGTGAACGCGAGGGAGATCGCGGCGGAGGTAAGCAGGGATCTCACGAGAACGATTCTCCCAGACGATCGCCGAGGAACCGGAGTCCGGCGGAGTTGGACGACTTGACGAGCACGCGATCCCCGGGGCGCAGCTCGCCCTGGAGGTACTCGAAGGCGGCGTCGGCGTCGGCGAGGTGCACGGCCTCGCCGTCCCACGACCCTTCGCCCACGGCCGCGAGGTAGAGACGGCGCGCGTCGGCGCCCACGACGACGATGCGCTGGATGTTCAGGCGCACGGCGAGCAGGCCGATCCGGTCGTGCTCATCGCCGGCGGTCTCGCCGAGCTCGCTCATCGCGCCCAGAACCGCGACGGTGCGCTCATCGGGGCCGGTGATCTGCGCGAGCGTGCGGAGCGCCGCCGCCATGGAGTCGGGGCTCGCGTTGTACGCGTCGTTGATGATGCGCACCTCGGCGCCGCCCATCGGCTGCATGCGCCAGCGCTCGGCGAGCTGCACCGTCTCCAGGCGCGCGATGGCGTCGGCCGGAGCGACGCCGAGCGCCCGGGCGGCGGCGATCCCGGCGAGGGCGTTGTTGACGTGGTGCGCACCGAGCACCTGCAGCCGCAGCGGCAGCTCCTGGCCGTCCACGTGCACGATGCACGAGGTGCCGGATGCGGTGACATCGATGCCGGCCGCGCGCACGGCGGCAGTCGCCCCCTGGCCGAAGCCGACGATGCGCAGTCCCTGCTCCTCGGCGAGCGACGCCATGCCCGCCACGCGGGGGTCGTCGAGGTTCAGCACGGCGGTCCCGCCGGGGGCTGCGGCCGCGATGAGCTCCGCCTTGGCGCGAGCGGTCTCCTCGATGCCCCCGAATCCGCCGGCGTGCGCGAGACCGACCATGAGCTCGATCACGACATCGGGGTTCACGAGTCCCGCGAGGCGCGCGATCTCGCCCGGCGCGCTCGCGCCGAACTCGCACACCAGGAAGCGGGTCGTGTCGGTGATCCGCAGCATCGTGAGCGGGGCGCCGACCTCGTTGTTGTAGGACGCGATCGGAGAGATGGTCTCGCCCTCGTCCTGCAGGATCCGGGCGAGGAAGTTCTTGGTGGTCGTCTTGCCGTTCGACCCGGTGACCCCGACGATCCGCAGGTCGCCGGCAGCACGGACACGGGCGACGACCGCACGGGCGAGCTCCGCGATGGCGTCGATGACGTCCGGCACGACGATCTGCGAGATCGCCTCGTCGACGGGGTGCTCGACCAGCGCCAGCACGGCGCCGTTCTCGATCGCGGCGCCGACGAAGCGGTGCCCGTCGGTGGTCTCACCGGGCTTGGCGACGAAGACGCCGCCGGGGGTCATCTGACGCGAGTCGGTGTCGACGACTCCGGATACGATCGATGCGGGATCGTGACCTGCGACGGGGTGCAGGTCGCCGCCGATGATCTCGGCGATCTCCGCGAGGGACAGAGCGATCATGGGGATGGGATCCTCCGTGGGCGATGCCGCCGTTCTCGGGCGACGGCGGCCATCACTTGTACTTGGGCAGCAGCGGTTCCATAGGTGTGGTGGAGGGCTGCACGCGATAGGTCTTCAGCACCTGCGTCATGGCCTTCTGGAAGGCGGGCGCGGTGGCCGCAGACGAGGTTACCCTAGTGGGCTCGTCGAGGGTGACCACGACGACGTACTCGGGATGGTCGGCGGGGGCGTATCCCACCATGCTGGTGAAGTAGATCCCCTCCTTGTACGCGCCGGTCTCAGGATCCGGCTTCTGCGCGGTTCCGGTCTTCGCCGCGATCCGGTAGCCGGGGACCTTGATCAGGTCGGAGACGCTGCCCTGCTCGGCCACGTTCTCGATCATCCGGCTGAGCTCGGCGTCCTTGGTCGCATCCAGCACGCGCTGCGGCTTGGGCGCCGGGGCCTCGGTGACCTTGCCCGTGCCGTCCGTGCAGGACTCCACGAGCGACAGCGGGATCTTCACGCCGCCGTTCGCGATGGCCTGGTAGGCGCTCGCGACCTGCGGGGCCGTGACCGTGTAGTACTGGCCGAAGGTGGTCGTGTAGTGCGACTGGTAGTCCCAGTCCTTGACCGGGTGGATGACACCGGAGGCCTCACCGGGGAAGTCGATCGCGGTCTTGCTGCCGACGCCGAACTTGACCAGCTCGTCGTAGCGCTGCTGGTCGGACACCATGTCCCCGAACTTCGACAGCGCGACGTTCGACGAGTCGATGAGCGCGCCGGCGAGCGTGTAGTCGTAGGCCGGGTGCTCGAAGGCATCGTTGATGACCGCGCCGTTCGGGAACTCCTCGTGGCTGGACGCCCCGGTGATCGAGGTCGAGGCATCGGCGTTCGCGTACTCCATGACGGACGCGGCGGTGATCGCCTTGAACGTGGATCCCGGCTCGAAGCTCGTGCTGAAGATCCGCGATCCGCGGTCCTCGGGATTCGCGGCGCCGGGGTCGTTGGGGTCGACGCTCGGGAACTCCGCGGCCGCGCGGATCTTGCCCGTGCCGACCTCGACGACGGTGACCGTCCCGGCCTTCGCCCCCTGCGCCTTGACCTCCTCGGAGATCATCTGCTGCAGGTACCACTGCAGCTCGGTGTTGATCGTGAGCTTCACCGTGCCACCGTCGATCGCGGGCTTCTCCTGCTGGCTCCCGGGGATGACGACGCCGTCCCGGCCCGTGAGGTAGGACTCCTGACCCTTGGTCGCGCTCAAGCACTTGTTCTGGGTCTGCTCCAGCCCCGTGAGCTCCCCATCGCCGGAGATGAAGCCGATGAGGTTTCCCGCGACCGCACCGTTCGGGTACACGCGGACGGAGCGCGGCATCGGCCAGAGGTAGGCCAGATCGAGCGCGCGGAGCTTGAGGAACTGGTCGGTGTTGACGCCCTTCTTCAGCTGGACGTACTGCGACTCGGGGTTCGCCTTGAGCGCGTCCGCGACCTCCTTGCGCACGGCGTCGCCCGACTCGCCGATGATCTCGGCGATCTTGTCGGAAGCCTCCGCCCATGGGAGCTTCGGCTTCGTCTTCGCCTCCTCCAGACCCTTCATCGCAGACGGGTCCATGGTGATGTCGTAGACGAGCTGGCTCTCTGCGAGGACCGTGCCGTTCGAGTCCTGGATCGTGCCGCGCGCCCCATCGATCGCCCTCGTGGTACCGAGCTTGCCGGTATCGATGGAGTCCTTCACGTTCGCGGACGCGCTCAGCACCTGGATGTCGACCAGGCGCACCAGGAAACCGCACATGACCGCGAGGATCACGGCGAGGGCGAGGACGGTCCGCCGGCGCGGGGTCCGGGTTGCTCGGGGTGTCATCGGATCTCCATCCGGGGCTCGCGTTCTGTCATCGTCGGGCTGGGGCGTCGGCGGTGCATGGTCAGCGGATGGTCGGAGTCGGCAGGCCCTCCGCCGTCGGCGGCACCTCCGGCTGCACCGGAGCCGTCTCCGGTGTCTTCGGTTCTACGCCCGCACCCCCCGGCTTGGTCTCGGCCGGCGGCGGCGTGTCGTGGACCAGCGCGTTCGGAACGGCGTTCGCCCCCGTGGGGTTGACCGTCGACGCCCAGGCCGCGGGCCCCGCCGCGCCGATCACGCTGCCGTCGCTGAGCCGCAGATAGTTCGCGCTGCCGCCGACGACGAGACCGAGCTTGGCCGCATCCGCCGCGAGAGCCTGCGGCGAGCTGATCCCGTCGAGGTCCTGAGCGGCGGCCTGCGCCTGCCACGTCAGCTGCTTGTTCTGCTGGCTCAGCTTGGCCACCTCGAACGAGTCCTGCGTGGTCGCGATCGTGAGCGCGATCTGCGCTCCGGCGATGAGCGCGGCCCCGGCGAGGGCGACGATGGCGTACGCCAGACGCGGACGACGGCGGCGGACGGGGCGTTCGACCGCGCGGAGATGGCGCGAGCGCTCCGGCTCGTCGAATTCCAGTTGCCGCAGGGCGTTCTCGGCCAGGCTCATCGCGCGGCACTCCTCTGATCTTCTCTCACGCGTTCCGCGGCGCGCAGGCGCACCGGGATGGCGCGGGGGTTGGCCGCGCGCTCCTCCTCATCGGCGAGCTCCGCGCCCTTGGTGAGCGTCTTGAACCGCGGCGCGTGCTCCGGCAGCTCGACCGGCAGGCCCGCGGGCGCCGTCGAGGCCGAGGCCGCGGCGAAGGCCTGCTTGACGAGCCGGTCCTCGAGGGACTGGTAGGACATGACGACGATCCGTCCGCCCACGACGAGGGCGTCCATCGCGGCCGGGATCGCGTCGGCGAGCACGTTCAGTTCGCGGTTCACCTCGATCCGCAAGGCCTGGAACACCCGCTTGGCGGGATGGCCTGCACGCGCCACGGCGGCGGGGGTCGCGTCCTGCAGCACCTCGACCAGGCGCCCTGATCGCTCCAGCGGAGCGGACTGCCGGGCCGAGACGATGGCTCGTGCGTAGCGTCCGGCCAGCTTCTCCTCGCCGTAGCGCTCGAAGATGCGGCGCAACTGGCCCTCGCTGTAGGTGGCGAGCACCTCGGCGGCGGTGACGCCGCTCGACTGATCCATCCGCATGTCCAGCGGCGCATCCTTGGCGTATGCGAAGCCGCGCTCCGCCTCGTCCAGCTGCAGCGAAGACACGCCGAGGTCGAAGAGTATTCCGGAGGCGCCCTCGGCGTGCGTGCCGATCGCGTCATAGACGGTGTGCACGAGCGTGACGCGATCGCCGAAGCGGGCCAGCCGTTCCCCCGCGATCCGCAAGGCGTCGGTGTCGCGGTCGAGGCCGACCAGGCGGATGTGGGGCAGACGCTCGAGGAACGCCTCGGAGTGCCCGCCCATGCCGAGCGTGGCATCGACGAGGATGGCCCCGTCGTGCTGCAGGGCGGGCGCCAGCAGCTCGACGCAGCGCTCGAGCATCACAGGGGTGTGTATGCGACGGATGTCCATGGTTCCTTCGGCCCTCCGGTCCCTGGCCCTGATCCCCATCCGCTCGACCCGGCACCGGGGAAGGTGCGCCGGGGCGGGAGCGGCTGGGAGTCACAGCCAGGGGCCCGTTCAGAACAGGCCGGGGATCACCTCCTCCTCGAGTTCGGCGAAGGCGTCTTCGTGTCCTTCGGCGTACGCGTTCCACGCCGCCGCGTCCCAGATCTCGGCGTGCGCGCCGACACCGGTGACGATGAGTTCCTTGCCCAGGCCGGCGTACGAACGCAGGTGGGCGGGGATGGTGATGCGGTTCTGGCTGTCCGGCATCTCGGCGCTCGCCCCGGAGAGGAACATGCGCAGGAATGCCCGCGCCTCCTTGTTCGCGAGCGGCGCCTGGCGGATGCGCTCGTGCACGCTCTCGAACTCGGCCGTGCTGAACACGTACAGGCAGCGGTCCTGGCCACGGGTGACGACGATGCCGCCGGCCAGATCCTCGCGGAACTTGGCCGGGAGGATGACGCGGCCCTTGTCGTCGAGCTTGGGGGAATGCGTGCCGAGCAACATGCGCCTATCCCCCTTTCGCCGCCGTTTCCTCCACTTTACTCCACATCCCTCCATTTTGATACCCATTCGTGTCCGTGAGGGCATGCCCGCGGGAACGAAAAAGGCCCCTGCTCCGCGGAATCACGCGGAAAAGGGGCCTGTGGAGAGGAGTGGAGGGATCCGTGGGACGAAAGGGAGGATCCGGGGGCGGGCGGGTCCTGCGGACGACGGAGGGCCCGGACGCCGCAGCGTCCGAGCCCTCAGGAAGTCTGAGCGAAGAGGTCAGCGCTCCTCGTGGCGTCGATCCCACCGGTCATTCATGCGATCCATGAACGACGGAGACGGCTCTTTCGTCTTCGCGGCGGTTCCCCCGTCGTGCCCACTGCTCTGGTGCACGGGTGTCAGGGCCAGCATGAGCCCGCCGAGCATCGCCGCGAAGGCGATGACACCGATGATGATGCCGCCGATGTTGCCGACCACGACGCCCACGATCAGGCCGCCGACGCCGGCCAGCAGCAGCACGGCTCCGTAGATCAGATTGCGATAGCTGAGCGCGCGGTCTCCTGCATGCGCGGAAACGACGTCGGCGTCGTTCTGCATGAGATGGCGTTCCATCTCGTCGAGCAGACGCTGCTCCTGTTCGGAGAGTGGCATTTCGTCCCCCTCGGGTGGTCTTCCCCATAGTCTACGCGCGCCGGGATGCACCAGGGTAGGGATTCGCCTGGGAGTTGGGCATCACCTTGCGGAGCGAGCTCACGACCCGTGATGACGGCGCTGGGTAGGCTGATCCGGTGGCATCCTCCTCCGCTGTGATCGACCAGGTCTCCGCCCGTCTCGACGCCTTCGTCGCCCGGATGCGCGAGGAGACCGCGACGTACGGTCCCGATGCCTCGGCCTTCGTCACGTCGGCCGAGGCGACCCTCCGCGGCGGCAAGCGTCTGCGCGCCAGGTTCTGTCACGCGGGGTGGGCGTCGGTCGCGGGGCTCGACGAGATCGACGTCGAGCCGGCCGCCCTCTGGGACGCCTGCGCCGCGCTCGAGGTGTTCCAGTCCGCCGCGCTCGTGCACGACGATCTGATCGACAACTCCGACACCCGCCGGGGCCGCCCCTCCGCGCATCGCGCTCTCGAGGCGGCGCACGTCGGACAGGGATGGAGCGGGAACGCCGTGGACTTCGGTCGCGCGGCCGCCGTGCTGCTCGGCGACCTGCTGGTCGCCTGGAGCGACGATCTGCTGGAGGCGGGCATCGCGGCGAGTCCGCATGCCGACGCCGTCCGCGCGGAGTACGCCAGAATGCGCCGCGACGTCACGATCGGCCAGTTCCTGGACATCGCCGAGGAGTCGGCGTGGAGCGTGAACGTCGACGACGGCCACGCGGAGCGCGCCCTGCGCGTCGTCTCGCTCAAGGCCGCGCGGTACAGCGTCGAGCAGCCGCTGCTGATCGGGGCGGCGATCGCCGGCGCCGATGCGACGCAGCAGACGGCGCTGCGCGCGTTCGGTCACCCGCTGGGGATGGCGTTCCAGCTGCGCGACGACGCGCTCGGGGTGTTCGGCGACGAGAAGGTCACCGGCAAGCCCGCGGGCGACGACTTGCGCGAGGGCAAGCGCACGCTGCTCATCGCCTGGACCCGCCAGGCCCTGGCTCCGCAGGGGCGGCGCATCGTCGACGAGCTGCTCGGCGACCCGCACCTCACGGCGGATCAGATCGCGAGCCTGCAGGAGATCATCGTCGAGTCAGGGGCGCTGGCCCGCATGGAGCGGCTCATCACCGAGTACGCCGAGGCCGGCGAAGCGGCGCTGCAGGGCGCCCCGCTGGATGCCGGGGCACTCGACCTGCTGCGCGGGCTCGCTCGCGACGCGACGCAGCGCACCGCCTGACGCCGGCTCAGGCCAGGGCCCGAGCGACCCGGCGCACCTCGCTCTTGTGGCCCTCGCGCAGGGCGGCGATCGGCGCGCGGCCCATCGATTCCTCCTCCGCGAGCAGCCAGTCGATGGCCTCGTCATCGCTGAACCCGGCGTCCTTGAGCACGATGATCGTGCCGCGCAGGGATCCGAGCGGCTGGTCGTCCTTGAGGAAGACCGCGGGGACGGCGAGCGCTCCATTGCGGCGCGAGCCGATGAGGTACTGCTCATCGAACAGTCTGCGCACGCGTCCGAGCGACTCGCCGAGGATCTCGACCAGCTCGGGCAGGGTCAGCCATTCGGCCACCGGGGCCGCCGTTTCCATATCAGACACCCAGCAATGTTCTCATCCCCTGAGGCGCCCGGTGATCACAGCACTCTTCTCCGGCCGTGATCACATCTTTCACATTGATCACTTCAGTTGACTTGACTTCACATCCGTGACAGCGTCATAAGGCCGATACGCGAAGAGGCGTGCAGGTCAGACGTCAGAATCGGGGGATCCATGACAACCACGACGAGTCCGCGCCGCGCACTCTGCCTTGCGGTGCCGACCGTGCTGCTGACCACCGTCGCGACCGCGCTCGTCGCGGCACCCGCTCAGGCGCACAGTCCCGCACGCGCTCCCCTGCCTCCGCTGACCGCGCTCCCGACCGGTGCGGTCGCGTCCGCGCTGTCGGCGCGGATCGTGCCCACGGAGATCGCGCCGCCGACGCACTACACGGTGCAGGACGGCGACACGCTCTGGGACATCGCGCGCGCCAGCGGCACCAGCGTCGCCGCACTGTACGCGGCGAACGGTCTCGGATCCGATTCGATCATCTACCCCGGCCAGGTGCTCGCTCTCGGCGGGTCCGCCCCCGAGTCCGTCCCCGCCGCCGCTCCCGCGGAGGCGGCAGCCCCGGCCCCGGCGTCCGACGCCGCAGGCCCCGGATACGACGTGGTCGCCGGCGACACGCTGTGGTCGATCGCGCACCAGCACGGGATCACGCTCGCGGAGCTCTACGCGGCGAACGGCCTCTCCCCCGACTCGATCATCTACCCCGGCCAGACCCTGCGGTTCTCCGCACCCGCTCCGGCTCCTGCGCTCGCGGCGTCCGCTCCCGCCCCCCAGCCGGCCCCGGACACCTATACGGCCCCGCAGGTCGTGCTGAGCGAGGTGCAGACCGCCAACGCGCAGCACATCATCCGCGTCGGCCGGGAGCTGGGCGTGAGCGATCGCGGCATCGCGATCGCCCTGGCCACCGCGATGGTCGAGTCCGGCCTCGTGAACACCCCGTCCGGGGACCGCGACTCGATCGGCCTGTTCCAGCAGCGCCCCAGCACCGGCTGGGGCACGCCGGAGCAGATCGCCGACGCGGACTACGCGATCAGGGCCTTCTTCATCGGCACGCCGCACACCAACGGCCTCCTCGACATCCCCGGCTGGGAGGGCCTCGGCTTCAGCGAGGCCGCGCAGGACGTGCAGATCTCCGCCTTCCCCGCCCGCTACGGCCTGTGGGAGTCGCAGGCGGACGACTGGCTCGCGGCACTCGGCTGAGCCGCCGCGGGATCCGCTCGCGGCGAACGGAAAAGGGCTCGCACGCGAGCCGTTCCCCGGGCTCTCAGCGAGTTCTCCATAGACTCTTGCCGTGACGACCAGCCAACAAGCCGACCCCCTCATCGGGCGGCTCGTCGACGGTCGCTATCGCGTCCGCGCGCGGATCGCGCGTGGCGGCATGGCGACCGTGTACGTCGCCACGGATCTGCGCCTCGAACGTCGGATCGCGCTGAAGGTCATGCACGGCCACCTCAGCGACGACTCGGTGTTCCAGAGCCGCTTCATCCAGGAGGCGCGCGCGGCCGCCCGCCTCGCCGACCCGCACGTCGTCAACGTCTTCGATCAGGGCCAGGACGGGGAGCTCGCCTACCTCGTGATGGAGTACCTGCCCGGCATCACGCTGCGCGAACTCATGCGCGAGCAGCGCCGCCTCACCGTCCCGCAGACCATCACGATCATGGACGCGGTGCTGTCAGGGCTCGCCGCCGCGCACCGCGCCGGCATCGTGCACCGCGACGTCAAGCCAGAGAACGTGCTGCTGGCGGAGGACGGCCGGATCAAGATCGGCGATTTCGGCCTGGCCCGCGCGACCACGGCGAACACCGCCTCCGGCGCCCAGCTGATGGGCACGATCGCCTACCTCGCCCCCGAGCTCGTCACCCGCGGCACCGCGGACGCCCGCAGCGACATCTACGCGCTCGGCATCATGCTCTACGAGATGCTCGTCGGCGAGCAGCCGTACAAGGGCGAGCAGCCCATGCAGATCGCGTTCCAGCATGCGACCGATTCGGTGCCGCGTCCGAGCGTGCGCAATCCGGGCGTTCCGGAGCAGCTCGACGAGCTCGTGCTGTGGGCGACCGAGAAGTCACCGGACGAGCGCCCGAACGACGCGCAGGAGATGCTCGAGCGGCTGCGCGTGATCGAGCGCGAGCTGGGCGTCTCACCCACGCCGACCACCGCCAAGACCACCGTCGTGCCGATGCGCGACACCGGGGATCAGACCCTGGTGCTGCCGGGCATCCCGACGGCGACCGCGCCGGCGCCGACGGCGGACGCCCCGCTCGACAACGCGACGCTGCTGCGCCGCCGTACGGCGCACCGGCGCTCCCGCGGGGCGCTGCTGCTCGTGCTCGTGCTGCTGCTGGCCGTCCTGGCCGGCGGGACCGGCTGGTGGTTCGGATCCGGCCCCGGCTCGAAGCTCTCGGTGCCGGACGTCGCGGGCAAGACCTGGGAGGTCGCCGCGGCCTCGATCACGAAGGAAGGCCTCACGCCTGTGCAGGGCAGTGAGAATTCCCTCAAGGTGCCGGCGGGCCAGGCGATCCGCACGGATCCCGGCGCGGGCTCCCGCGTGGACAAGAAGGCGAAGGTCACCGTGCTGATCTCCGCAGGCCCCGCCACGCACGACATCCCCAAGCTCGACGGCATGACCGAGCAGCAGGCCAAGCAGGCGCTCGTAGATTTCCACCTGACCCTGCAGGACTCCGTATCCCTCTTCTCCGGCGCGGACAGCGGACTCGTGATCAACGCCGAGGTCACCCCGCGTGCGGGAGGCGACGCCTACGAATGCGGCGAGGGCTGCAGCGTCTTCGAGGGCGACCAGATCCGCCTCCTCGTGTCACTGGGTCCGGTGCCGGACGTAACAGGCCTGACCGTGGACGACGCCACGAGCAAGCTCAAGGCGGTGGGGCTGAACGCAGACTCCGGTTCGTCCGCCTCCTACAGCGACAGCGTGCCGAAGGGCCGCGTGATCGGCATCGGCGACCGCGAGGGCGGCGGGAACTGGCGGCCGGGCGACACGATCGTGCTGAACGTGTCCAAGGGTCCTGAGCCCGTCACGGTGCCCGATGTCGTCGGCAAGAACCTCGCCGAGGCCATGCAGACCCTCACGAACGCCGGCCTGAACCCGCAGACCAGCGTGCCAGAGGTCGTCTGGAGCCTGTTCCAGGTGACGGGGACGGATCCCAAGGCCGGCGACAGCGTGGAGAAGAACACGACCATCCGGGTCAAGGTCTCCGGCTGATCCAGGCGGATGCCGCGCTGCGAGCCGCCTGCCCCCGGATACGACGCAGAAGGCCCGGCACCGCTGCGCAGTGCCGGGCCTTCTGTGTCGTCGGTGTCAGCGCTTCTCGAGCTCCTCGGCGACGAGGAAGGCCAGCTCGAGCGACTGCATGTGGTTCAGGCGCGGGTCGCACAGCGACTCGTAGCGGGTCGCGAGGGCGGCCTCGTCGATCTGCTCGGATCCGCCCAGGCACTCGGTCACGTCGTCGCCCGTGAGCTCGACGTGAATACCGCCGGGGAAGGTACCGACGGCGCGGTGCGCCTCGAAGAAGCCGCGGACCTCGTCGACCACGTCGTCGAAGCGACGGGTCTTGTACCCGGTAGGCGTGGTGATGCCGTTGCCGTGCATCGGATCCGTGACCCACAGCGGCTGCGCACCGGAGTCCTTCACGGCCTGCAGCAGCGGCGGCAGCGCCTCGCGGATCTTTCCGGCGCCCATGCGCGTGATGAACGTGAGTCGGCCGGGCTCGCGGTTCGGGTCGAGCTTGTCGATGAGGGCGAGCGCCGTGTCGGTCGTCGTGGTCGGACCGAGCTTCACGCCGATAGGGTTGCGGATCTTCGAGAAGTAGTCGATGTGCGCACCGTCCAGCTCACGGGTGCGCTCCCCGACCCACAGGAAGTGCGCCGCCGTGTTGTACGGCGTGAGCGTGCGGGAGTCGATGCGGGTCATCGGACGCTCGTAGTCCATCAGCAGGCCCTCGTGGCCCGTGAAGAACTCGACCCGCTTGAGCTCGTCGAAGTCGGCGCCCGCCGCCTCCATGAACTTGATCGCGCGGTCGATCTCGGCAGCCATGCGCTCGTAGCGCTGGTTGGCCGGGTTCTTCGCGAAGCCCTGGTTCCAGGAGTGCACCTCGCGGAGATCCGCGAAGCCGCCCTGGGTGAAGGCGCGGATGAGGTTCAGCGTCGAGGCGGCCGTGTGGTAGCCCTGCAGCAGCCGCGCGGGGTTCGCCTCACGGGAGCCCTCGGTGAAGTCGTAGCCGTTGACGATGTCGCCGCGGTACGCGGGAAGGGTGACGTCGCCGCGGGTCTCGGTGTCGCTCGAGCGCGGCTTGGCGAACTGCCCCGCCATGCGCCCCATCTTCACCACCGGCATGGAGGCGCCATAGGTGAGCACGACCGCCATCTGCAGGACCGTCTTGATCCGGTTGCGGATCTGGTCGGCGGTGGCGCCGGCGAAGGTCTCGGCGCAGTCGCCGCCCTGGAGCAGGAACGCCTGTCCGGATGCGGCACGGGCGAGGCGCTCGCGGAGGTTGTCCACCTCACCGGCGAACACCAGAGGCGGCAGCGCGGCGATCTGCGAGGAGACCTCGGCGACGCGTTCGGCGTCCGGCCACTGCGGCTGCTGCTTGATCGGGAGGGCGCGCCACGAGTCGAGATCGAGAGGCTGAGGCATCCCCCCATCCTAGGGTGCCGGGAAGGGGGCGGATCGCTCTATGAAGCGTCCACGGCCGGCGTGCTAGGAAGCCTGCGAGGCCAGGCGCTCCTTCACGGCGGAGGCGTAGACGTCCTCGTAACGCTGCTCCCCCAGCCGCTGCAGCGCGACCATGATCTCGTCGGTCACCGAGCGCAGGATGTAGCGGTCGTTCTCCATACCGGCGTAGCGGGAGAAGTCGAGGGGCTCACCGATCACTATTCCCACCCGCATGATGTTCGGAATGCGCTGACCGGTCGGCATCGCGACGTCGGTGTCGACCATCACCACCGGGACCACCGGGACCTTCGCCTCCAGGGCCATCCGCGCGATGCCGGTGCGTCCGCGATAGAGCTTGCCGTCAGGGCTGCGCGTGCCCTCCGGATAGATGCCGAGCAGATCGCCGCGGCCGAGCACGCCCAGCCCGGTGTTGAGTGAGGCCTCGGAGGCCTTGCCGCCGGAGCGGTCGATGGGGAGCTGACCCGTGCCCTTCATGAACATCCGGGTGGCCCAGCCCTTGAGGCCTCTGCCCGTGAAGTAGTCGCTCTTGGCGAGGAAGGACATCCTCCGGTCCAGCATGAGCGGCAGGAAGATCGAGTCCGAGAAGGACAGATGGTTGCTCGCCATGATCGCGGCACCCGTGACGGGCACATGCTGACGCCCCACGACCCACGGACGGAAGATCGCCTTCACCAGCGGGCCGATGGCGATGTACTTCATGAACCAGTAGATCATCGCCCGCAGTCTATCCCGCCACCGGCACCAGGGCGAGAAAGGGTGCGCGCTTGCGACGCAGTTCCACCGATCGTGCGACTGAATCTCACGACGGGTGCCCTTTCCCCAGGCGCCCCATGGCATAGACTCCTGGGAAGCATGTACGCGTCCGGCCCCGAAGGAGTTGCCGTGGTCCAGTTCGAAGTCCCCGCGATCGTGAAAGCCGCACCCGAGGACAACATCACCGACCTCCTCGAGCAGCGGGTGCAGAAGACCCCGAACCTCGCACTGTTCTCCGTGCCGGACGGCGCAGGATGGCGCGACATCACGGCCGCGGACTTCCGCACCGCGGTGATCGCCCTCGCGAAGGGATTCGTCGCAGCCGGGATCCAGCCGGGAGAGAAGGTCGGCTTCCTGGCCCGCACCACCTACGAGTGGACCCTGGTCGACTTCGCGCTGTTCTACGCCGGCGCCGTCATGGTGCCGATCTACGAGACCAGTTCCCCTTCGCAGATCCAGTGGATCATGGAGGACTCGGGGGCGATCTCGCTCATGGTCGAGTCCCCGGAGCACTTCACCCGCTTCGACGAGGTGCGCGGCGACCTCCCCCTCGTCCGCGACGTGTGGCAGATGCACCTCGGCGCGATCGCCCAGCTCACGGCGCAGGGCGCCGACGTGCCGGACGAGGAGGTCGAGCGTCGTCGCGTCATCGCGAACGGTGCGGACATCGCCACGCTCATCTACACGTCCGGTTCGACCGGCCGCCCCAAGGGCTGCGTGCTGACCCACAGCAACTTCGTGGAGCTCTCCCGCAACGCGGCGAAGTCGCTCGACGACGTGGTCTCCATCCAGGGCGCCTCGACCGTGCTGTTCATCACGACCGCGCACGTGTTCGCGCGGTTCATCTCGATCCTCGACATCCACGCCGGCGTGCGCACGGGCCACCAGCCCGACACCAAGCAGCTGCTCCCGGCGCTCGGATCCTTCAAGCCCACGTTCCTCCTCGCCGTGCCGCGCGTGTTCGAGAAGGTGTACAACTCGGCCGAGCAGAAGGCCGAGGCCGGCGGCAAGGGCAAGATCTTCCGCGCCGCCGCGGCGACCGCGATCGAGCACTCCCGCCTCGTCGAGGAGGGCGCGAAGATCCCGCTCGGCATGAAGATCAAGTTCGCCCTGTTCGACAGGCTCGTCTACGCGAAGCTGCGCGAGGCGATGGGCGGCAACATCCAGTACGCGATCTCCGGATCCGCGCCGCTCGGCGCCCGCCTCGGCCACTTCTTCCACAGCCTCGGCGTGGTGATCCTGGAGGGCTACGGCCTCACCGAGACCACAGCGCCTGCCACGGTGAACCTCGCCGACAAGTCGAAGATCGGCACGGTCGGCCCCGCGCTGCCCGGAGTGGGCATCCGTCTCGCGGACGACGGCGAGATCGAGGTGCGCGGCATCAACGTCTTCAAGGAGTACTGGAACAACCCGGAGGCCACGGACGCCGCATTCGACGACGGCTGGTTCCGCACCGGCGACCTCGGCTCGTTCGACCACGAGGGGTTCCTGACGATCACGGGACGCAAGAAGGAGATCATCGTCACCGCGGGCGGCAAGAACGTCTCCCCCGCCGCGCTCGAGGATCCGATCCGCGCCAACCCGATCGTCGGCCAGGTGGTCGTGGTGGGCGATCAGAAGCCGTTCATCGCGGCCCTCGTCACGCTCGACCCCGAGATGCTGCCGTCGTGGCTGGCCAACAACGGCCTCCCTGCGGACATGTCGCTCGCCGACGCCGCCGCGAACGATGCGGTCCGCGCCGAGGTGCAGCGCGCGATCGACGTCGCCAACACCCGCGTGTCGCGTGCCGAGTCGATCCGCAAGTTCACGATCCTGCCCTCCGAATGGACCGAGGCGAGCGGGCATCTCACGCCCAAGCTCTCGATCAAGCGCAACGTGATCATGAAGGACTTCGCACCTCAGGTCGCCGCGATCTACGACGAGACCACCGCGACCACGACGGTGCCGCTGGGCTGACCTCACGACATGAGGAAGGGCCCCGGGGATGCCCCGGGGCCCTTCCTCATGTCGTCGGGTCGTATCAGAACCAGGAGCTCTCGCGCACCTCGCGCATGGCGACCTTGCGGGTCTCGGGGGCGAGCCGGGAGAGATAGACCTTGCCGTCGAGGTGGTCCGTCTCGTGCTGCAGGGCCTGGGCCAGCAGTCCTTCCCCCTCCAGCACCACGGGCTCGCCATCGAGGTCGATGCCCTCCACGCGGGCCCACGGGTAGCGCAGCGCGTCGTGCCAGAGACCGGGCACCGACAGGCAGCCCTCGCCCGTCGGCACCGGCTCGCCGCGCACCTCGACCAGGACCGGGTTCAGCACGTAGCCGATCTCCCCGTCGATGTTGTAGCTGAAGGCGCGCAGCGCCACGCCGATTTGCGGGGCGGCGACCCCGGCGCGGCCGGGAAGCTCGACGCTGTCGACGAGGTCGGCGACGAGGGCGCGCACGCCGTCGTCGATCGTGTCGATCTCCGCGCACACGGTGCGCAGCACGGGGTCACCGAAGAGCCGGATCTCGCGGACCGCCATCAGGCCGCCTGCTCCCTCAGGCCCTCGACCACGATCGCGGCCAGCTCGCGCGCGGCCTGACGAGTCTCGGGCTGCAGCGCTGCGAACGTGATGGCGCTGCCGGCGGCGATCCGGGCGTCGTACGGGATGCGCAGAACGTGCGCGACGCGGGTGCGGAAGTGCGCCTCCAGCTCGCCGAGGCGCACCATGGGCGAGCCGGGCGTGGACTGGTTGAGCACGACGACGGCTTCGCGCACCTTGTCGGCGTATCCGTTGGTCTCCAGCCACGTGAGCGTCTCGGACGCGAGCCGCGCCTCGTCGACGCTGAGGCCGGCGACGATCACGATCGTGTCCGCACGATCCAGGGTCGCGCCCATCACCGAGTGGACGATGCCGGTGCCCGTGTCGGTGAGCACGAGCGAGTAGTAGTGGGCGGCGACCGAGGCGACCTGGTCGTAGTCCTCGTCGCTGAACGCCTCGGAGACCCGCGGATCCGCATCCGAGGCCAGCACGTCGAGGCGGGTCGCATCGCGCGAGACGACGGCGGAGATGTCGTGATAGCCGGTGACCTGGTCATGGATCCGCACCAGGTCGCGCACCGTCTTGCTGTTGGTGCGCGCGATGCGGTCGGCGAGCGTGCCGCGGTCGGGGTTCGCGTCGACCGCGATGACCCTGTCCTCGCGCGAGTCTGCAAGCGCCATCCCGAGCAGCGCCGTCACCGTCGTCTTGCCGACACCGCCCTTGCGGCTCAGCACGGGGACGAAGCGGGCCGTTCCGGACAGCGGTGCGGCGATGCGCGCGCTCAGCGCCTTGCGCTGCTGCGCGCGCTTGCCGTCTCCGAGGTTGATGCGGCGGCCGGAGACGGTGTAGAGCAGGTGGCTCCAGAGCCCCTCGGGCTCGGGGCCCACCAGCCTGCTCGGGTCCAGCAGCCGGTCGGCGGTGAGCAGGTCCGCGCTCTCCCGCTCCCGGTCGCCGAACTGGTCCAGCCGACGCGACGCGAGGGCGGGGTCTGGTGTGCGGGGGTGGTCGGCGGTCATGGTCTCCTCCTCGGCCGCGGCGGAGGGTGCGGTGTTCCCCTCGAGCCCTGGCACCGGTGCGGGTTCGGCCGCGTCGACGGCGCGGAGTGCCATCGACTCAGCGACGGGCGCCGTGGCCGGCTCCGTCCGATCGGGTGCGTCCTGCTCCTCGGCGGGCTCCGCGGCATCGTCGGCGTGCGTGTCCGTCTCGATCGGGCCGGAGCCCGGGACGACCTCGACGGCTTCGGGCGCGGAGGCCGCGATCGCGGCCTCCGCGAGGTCCTCGGCGTCCTCGAACGTGTCGTCGGCAGCGGTCGGAGCGACCTCGTCCACGGGCGCTTCGTCTACGGAGTCCTCGTCAGCAGACGCCTCGTCGGCAAGCGCATCGTCCGCGGGCACGTCATCCGCGGGCACGTTGTCTGCAGGCGCCTCGTCCGCGGGCACGTCGTCTGCGGGCACGTCGTCTGCGGGCACCTCGTCCGCGGGCACGTCGTCTGCAGGCGCCTCGTCCGCAGGCACCTCGCCTACAGGCTCCGCATCCGCGACGTCGCCGTCGGCCTCGCCCGCCACGTCCTCGGACACGACGGGCTCATCGGGAGTCGCTTCCTGCGCCGGCTCGGCGGTTTCGTCCTCGACTTCGGCTTCGGCCTCGTGGTCCGCCCCTGCGCCGTCCTCGACGATCTCGGCCACCACGACGTCCTCGGCTGCGGCCGCCGGGATCTCGATCACGATGTCCGAGAAGCCCGCTCCCAGATGGATCCGTCCGATGCCGTCGTCCTCGCGGACGAGAGCGGCGGGGTCGGCGTCGAGGACGAGGTCGGCGAAGGCCTCCCCGTCGGTGACGTCATCGTCGACGAGATCGTCGTCGTCCGCGACGTGCAGAGCGACCGGCACCTGCGCCGTGGCGTCGCCGAGCAGCCCGATGCCGACGGTGCCGATGGCACCGGTGCCATCGAGGATTCCGAGGGCTTCCCCGGGATCCTCGCTCTGTGTGTTCCTGCGTTCTGTGCTCATGATGCTTCTCCCCCGTGATACGCCCTGTCGGCGCGCATCACAACGCACAAGGTTAGTGCACGTCGCGGCACCCCGACGCGGCGGGCCGGGCTGGAGGGCCCGCTGCGCGGCGCGCCCTCCGCCCCTGTCCGCCGTGCTCAGTCCACGTGGGACGGGCGGATCACGACCAGGAGATCGCCGGCGTCGACCTGCTGCGTGGCGGCGATCGCGACACGCATCACGACGCCGTCGACGGGCGCCGTGATCGCCGCTTCCATCTTCATCGCCTCGATCGAGGCGATGGGCTCGCCGGCGCGGACGGCGTCGCCGACCTCCGCCTTCAGAGTCACCACGCCCGAGAACGGCGCCGCCACCTGACCGGGCTTCGACGTGTCGGCCTTCTCCACCTCGCGGACGTCCACCTTGAGGGAGCGGTCCCGCACGAACACGGGACGGAGCTGGCCGTTCAGCGTCGTCATGACGGTGCGGATGCCCTTCGCGTCCGCCTCGCCGATCGCCTCGAGCCCGACGTAGAGCTGCACCCCCGGATCGATCTCCGCGACGTGCTCCTCTCCCGGCACGAGGCCGTAGAGGTAGTCCGGCGTGCCGAGGGCGGACAGGTCGCCGAACGCGGCGCGATTGCGCTCGAACTCGGCGGCCGGGCCGGGGAACAGCAGGCGGTTCAGCGTCTGCCGTCGTTCGAGGCTCTCGCCGTCGAGCGCGCGCTGTTCGTCGGCGGAGATCGGGACGACGTCGATCGACACCTGGCGCCCCGCCAGCACCTTCGTGCGGAACGGCTCCGGCCATCCGCCGGGCAGGTCGCCCAGCTCACCGGCCATGAAGCCGACGACCGAATCGGGGATGTCGTAGTTCTGCGGGTTCTGCTCGAAGTCCGCAGGATCCGCGCCCGCGGCCACGAGCGCGAGCGCCAGATCGCCGACGACCTTCGAGGACGGCGTCACCTTGGGGATCCTGCCGAGGATCCGGTCCGCCGCCGCGTACATGTCCTCGATGCGCTCGAACTCGTCCGCGAGGCCCAGTGCGATCGCCTGCTGCCGCAGGTTCGACAGCTGGCCGCCCGGGATCTCATGGTGGTACACGCGTCCCGTGGGCGCGGCCAGCCCCGACTCGAAGGGCCGATAGAGCTGACGGACGCCCTCCCAGTACGGCTCGAGATCGCCGATCGCCTGCAGATCGAGCCCGGTGTCGCGTTCGGTGTGCGCAAGAGCCGCCACCAGGGCGGACAGCGACGGCTGGCTCGTCGTGCCGGACATCGGCGCGGCGGCGGCGTCGACGGCGTCGGCGCCCGCCGCGCTGGCCGCCAGCAGCGTCGCGAGCTGCCCGCCGGCGGTGTCGTGCGTGTGCACCTGGACCGGCAGGTCGAACCGCTCGCGCAGCGCGGACACGAGGCGCGCCGCGGCCGCGGGCCGGAGGAGCCCCGCCATGTCCTTGATCGCCAGGATGTGCGCACCGCTCTCGACGATCTGCTCCGCGAGCCGCAGGTAGTAGTCCAGCGTGTAGAGCTGCTCCGCGGGATCGAGCAGATCGCCGGTGTAGCAGAGCGCCACCTCGGCGACGGCGGTGCCGGTCTCGAGCACCGCGTCGATCGCGGGACGCATCTGCGACACGTCGTTGAGCGCGTCGAAGATCCGGAAGATGTCCACCCCGGTCGATGCCGCCTCGCGCACGAACGCGTTCGTCACTTCGACGGGCCGCGGCGTGTATCCGACCGTGTTGCGCCCCCGCAGCAGCATCTGCAGGGGGATGTTCGGAATCGCCGCCCGCAGCGCCTCCAGGCGCTCCCACGGGTCCTCGGCGAGGAAGCGCAGTGCCACGTCGTAGGTCGCGCCGCCCCATGCTTCGATCGAGAGCAGCTGCGGCGTCATGCGCGCCGCGTGCGGGCCCACGCGCACCAGGTCCCTGGTGCGCACGCGCGTGGCCAGCAGCGACTGATGCGCATCGCGGTAGGTGGTCTCGGTCACGGCCAGCGCGGTCTGCTCGCGGAGGGCGCGGGCGAAACCTGCGGGGCCGAGGCGGAGCAGCCGCTCGCGGGCTCCGGCGGGCGGCTCGACGCTCAGGTCGATCCCGGGGAGCTTGCTGCCCGGCGACGGCGACAGCGGCTTCTCCCCGTACGGCTTGTTCACCGTGACATCGCCGAGCCAGTTCAGCAGCCGCGTGGCCCGGTCCCTCGACGGGTTGCGGGTGAGCAGTCCCGGCCGCTCCTCGATGAAGAGGGTCGAGACGTCGCCGGCGACGAAGGCCGGGTCGTCGAGGACGGCGCGCAGGAACGGGATATTCGTGGCGACGCCGCGGATCCGGAACTCGGCGAGAGCGCGCTTCGCGCGCGCCACCGCCGCCGGGAAGTCGCGCCCGCGGCAGGTGAGCTTCGCGAGCATCGAGTCGAAGTGCGGGCTGATCTGCGAGCCGGCCGCCGTGGTGCCGCCGTCGAGGCGGATGCCGGCGCCGCCGGGCGAGCGGTAGGTCGTGATGCGTCCGGTGTCGGGGCGGAAGCCCTGGGCCGGATCCTCGGTCGTGATGCGGCACTGCAGCGCGGCGCCGCGCAGCTGGATGCTGTCCTGCTCCAGGCCGAGGTCGGCGAGGGTCTCGCCCGCCGCGATCCGGATCTGCGACTGCACGAGGTCGACGTCGGTGACCTCCTCCGTCACGGTGTGCTCGACCTGGATCCGCGGGTTCATCTCGATGAAGACGACCTCGCCGGCCCGTTCGCCTGCCGTCTCCAGGAGGAACTCGACCGTGCCGGCGTTCTCGTAGCCGATGGACTTCGCGAAGGCGACGGCGTAGCCGTGCAGGGCCTTCCGGATCGTGTCGTCGAGGTTCGGCGCCGGGGCGATCTCGATCACCTTCTGGTGGCGGCGCTGCACCGAGCAGTCGCGCTCGAACAGGTGCACGGTGTGCCCCGTGCCGTCGGCGAGCACCTGCACCTCGATGTGCCGCGGCCGCTGCACGGCCTGCTCGAGGAAGACGCGCGCGTCGCCGAACGCGCTCCCCGCCTCGCGCATGGCCTCGGCCAGCGCGGGCGCGAGCTCGCCGATCGACTCCACCCGGCGCATCCCGCGTCCGCCGCCGCCGGCGACGGCCTTGACGAAGATCGGGAATCCGATCCCCTCGGCCTGCGCGACCAGCTCGTCCACGTCGTCCGAGGCATCGGTCGAGCGCAGCACGGGGACGCCCGCGGCGACCGCGTGCTGCTTCGCCGTCACCTTGTTGCCGGCCATCTCCAGCACGTGCGCCGGCGGCCCGATGAAGGCGATCCCGTTCTCGGCCGCGCGCGACGCCAGCTCCGGGTTCTCGGAGAGGAAGCCGTAGCCGGGGTAGATCGCATCCGCGCCGCACTCGCGCGCCACGCGGATGATCTCCTCCACGTCGAGGTAGGCCCGCACCGGATGCCCGACCTCGCCGATCTGATACGACTCGTCGGCCTTCTGGCGGTGGATGGATCCGCGATCCTCCCAAGGGAAGACCGCGACGGTCTTCGCCCCGACCTCGAACGCGGCTCTGAAGGCCCGGATCGCGATCTCTCCACGATTGGCCACAAGGATCTTCTGGAACATGGCACCTCGAACACTGGTTGCGCAACGACGCGCACGGGGGGCTGAGTGTTTCCTCAGCCTAGAGGAAGGTAACGTGGTCTCCGTGCACGTACTCAGCGTCAGTTCCCTCAAGGGCGGTGTCGGCAAGACCACCGTGACCCTCGGCCTCGCCTCGGCAGCGTTCGCCCGCGGCGTCCGGACCCTCGTGGTCGACCTCGACCCGCAGTCCGACGTCTCCACCGGCATGGACATCCAGGTCGCCGGGCGCCTCAACGTCGCCGACGTCCTGGCGAACCCGAAGGAGAAGGTGGTCCGGCAGGCGATCACGTCTTCAGGCTGGGCGAAGGTGCACCCCGGGACGATCGACGTGCTGATCGGCAGCCCGTCCGCGATCAACTTCGACGGCCCGCATCCGAGTGTGCGCGACGTGTGGAAGCTCGAGGAGGCGCTGGCCGCCGTCGAGGCCGACTACGACCTCGTCCTGATCGACTGCGCCCCGTCGCTGAACGCGCTCACGCGCACCGCGTGGGCCGCGAGCGACCGCGTCATGGTCGTGACCGAGCCTGGACTGTTCTCCGTGGCCGCCGCCGACCGCGCCCTGCGCGCGATCGAGGAGATCCGCCGCGGGCTGTCCCCCCGACTGCAGCCGCTCGGCATCGTGGTCAACCGGGTGCGCCCGCAGTCCATCGAGCACCAGTTCCGCATCAAGGAGCTGCGCGACATGTTCGGCCCGCTCGTGCTCTCGCCGCAGCTGCCGGAGCGCACCTCGCTGCAGCAGGCCCAGGGCGCTGCGAAGCCGCTGCACATCTGGCCCGGCGACTCCGCGCAGGAGCTCGCCGCGGACTTCGACACGCTCCTGGACCGGGTGATCCGCACCGGGCGCATCGCGCTGCCCGACGACACCCGCGTCTGAACGGAATCCGCGGCTCGGAAGAGTCCAGATACGACGAGAGCCGGTCCCCGAGGGGCCGGCTCTTTCCGTTGTCGTGCCGCGCGGTCAGGCGGTGCGACGGGAGCGGCGTGCCGCGAGGTCGTCCATCGGCTCCGGAGCGAGGGCGTCGAACTCGACGAGCGTCGCCTCGACCTCGTGGAACACCTTGCCCACCGCGATGCCGAAGACGCCCTGACCGCGGCTGAGCAGGTCGATCACCTCGTCGTTCGAGGTGCACAGGTAGACCGAGGCGCCGTCGCTCATGAGCGTGGTACCGGCGAGGTCGCGGATGCCCGCGGCCCGGAGCTGGTCGACGGCGGTGCGGATCTGCTGCAGCGAGATCCCGGTGTTCAGCAGCTCCTTGACGAGCTTGAGCACGAGGATGTCGCGGAAGCCGTAGAGGCGCTGGGATCCGGATCCGTTCGCCCCGCGAACGGTCGGGACGACCAGCTCGGTCCGCGCCCAGTAGTCCAGCTGACGGTAGGTGATGCCGGCCGCACGGGCCGCCACGGCCCCGCGGTAGCCGACCTCGTCGTCCATCGCGGGAAGCCCGTCGGTGAAGAGGAGATCGTCTCCGAACGACGGTGCATCGCCCCGTTCCTCGGTGCTCATCGCATCCTCCTCATCCTGAAGGAACAGCATCCTTCAACCACTACCTGAAAGTCGATGACTCCACGCTAGAACAGCGCGGCACCCGCGACAACGACATCCGTCCCGAGCCGGGGGTGTGTCGCAATCAGTTCGTTACGACAGCAGCCGGCCGATCCCGTCCTTGACGAGGAGAGCGCGCACCTCGTCGAGGCGGGATGCCAGTTCGGGGGCCATTTCGCTGGCCCGCGCCCGCGACGGGGTGTCGGTGCGGCGCAGCAGCGCGGACAGCGCCGACTGCACGAGGGCGATGTCGCGCTCGGCGCTCTGACGCAGCGGTCGCAGGTGGCGCGGCCCGATGCCGTGGCCGTCCAGGGCCGCCAGAGCGCGCAGCAGCGACACCGCGGACTCGGGGTAGGTCTCGGCCGCCGGCAGCATGCCGCTCGACACCGCATCGCCGAGCAGGGCGTGCGACGCACCCGCGGCGTGGACGAGCTCGTCGCGACGGTACCGGCGCGGTCCCTGCACGATCGACGCCGGCAGCTCCGGCGCACCGCCGGATTCCTCGAGCGCGTCGAGGTGTTCGCGGATGACCTTGAGCGGCAGGTACTGGTCGCGCTGCAGCGTCAGCGCGATGCGGATGCGCTCCAGATCGGCCGCGGAGAACTTGCGGTACCCGGAGGCGGTGCGCACCGGGTTCACGATGCCCTTCTCCTCCAGGAAGCGGAGCTTGGAGGCTCTCACGTCGGGGAACTCCGGCGTGAGGCGCGCGAGCACCTGGCCGATGCTCAGCAGCCCGGAAGGGGCGGAACGCTCGGCGGCCGATGCCGCCATCAGTCGTTCGCCTGCGCGAGATCCACGGGTGAGGCGAAGAAGTTCAGCCGGAACTTTCCGACGCGCACCTCGTAGCCGTTGCGCAGTTCGCTGCGGTCGACCCGCTCGCCGTTGACGTAGGTGCCGTTCAGCGAGCGCTGGTCGACGACCTCGAAGGCCGTGCCGGTGCGGATGACCTCGGCATGGCGACGGGAGACCGTCACGTCGTCGAAGAAGATGTCCGCCTCGGGATGGCGGCCGACCGTGGTCACCGCTGTGTCGAGCAGGTACCGGGCGCCGGCGAGCGCGCCGGAGCGGACCAGCAGCAGCGCCGACCCGGAGGGCAGCGCGGCGATCGCCGCCTGCTCGACCTCCGTCAGCTCCGCGCCGAACGGGACGAACGACAGGTCGGAGTCGTGGCCGAACGTCTGCGTGGTGTCGTGCATGGGCTCGCCGCCGCGGCGGACAGCACCTTCGGGAACGTCGTTCTCAGTCACTGTTCTCCCCCTCCTCTTGCTTTCCAGCCTATCGGAAGCACGCGGCGCCCGGGAGCCGGATCCGCCCCGCATCGCCCGCCCGGGGTCGTCCGCGCGGGCGATAGGCTGGGAGCATGCCACACTACGACGTCGTCATCCTCGGCGCTGGCCCCGGCGGTTACGTCGCCGCTGTCCGCAGCGCCCAGCTCGGTCTGTCCACCGCGATCATCGAGGAGAAGTACTGGGGCGGTGTGTGCCTCAACGTGGGCTGCATCCCCTCCAAGTCGCTCCTGAAGAACGCGGAGATCGCGCACACGTTCACCCACAAGGCCGAGTTCTTCGGCATCTCGGGCGACGTGCACTTCGATTTCGGCGCCGCGTTCGACCGCAGCCGCAAGGTGGCTGACACCCACGTCAAGGGCATCCACTTCCTGATGAAGAAGAACAAGGTCGTCGAGTACGACGGCCGTGGGACCTTCACGTCCCCGAAGGCCATCTCCGTGGCGAAGTCCGACGGCACGACCGAAGAGGTCACGTTCGACAACGCGATCATCGCGACCGGATCCACGGTCCGCCTGCTGCCGGGCGTGCAGCTGAGCGACAACGTCGTCACCTTCGAGGAGCAGATCCTCAGCCGCGACCTCCCCGAGTCGATCGTCATCGTCGGAGCCGGCGCGATCGGCATGGAGTTCGGCTACGTGCTGTCCAACTACGGCGTCAAGGTCACCATCATCGAATTCCTCGACCGGGCGCTGCCCAACGAGGACGTCGAGGTCTCCAAGGAGATCCAGAAGCAGTACAAGAAGCTCGGCGTCGAGATCCTCACCTCGACCGCGGTCAAGACCGTCACCGACAACGGCTCCTCCGTGCACGTCACGTACGAGACGCGCGACGGCCAGCCCGGCGAGATCACGGCGGGCAAGGTCCTCATGTCCGTCGGCTTCGCCCCGAACGTGAACGGCTACGGCCTGGAGAACACCGGCGTCGCGCTCACCGACCGCGGCGCGATCGACATCGACGACCACATGCGCACCAACGTCGAGGGCATCTACGCGATCGGCGACGTCACCGCCAAGCTGCAGCTCGCGCACGTCGCCGAGGCGCAGGCCGTCGTCGCCGCCGAGACCATCGGCAAGGCCGAGACCATGACGCTGGGCGACTACCGGATGATGCCGCGCGCGACGTTCTGCCAGCCGCAGGTCGCCAGCTTCGGCCTCACCGAGGAGCAGGCCAGGGCCGAGGGGCGCGAGATCAAGGTCGCGAAGTTCCCGTTCAGCGCGAACGGCAAGGCCAACGGCCTGGGCGAGCCGGTGGGCTTCGTCAAGCTCATCGCCGACGCCGAGCACCTCGAGCTCATCGGCGGCCACCTGATCGGCCCCGACGTGTCCGAGCTGCTGCCGGAGCTGACCCTCGCGCAGAAGTGGGACCTGACCGCTCTCGAGGCCGCCCGCAACGTGCACACGCACCCGACCCTGTCGGAGGCGCTGCAGGAGGCGTTCCACGGGCTCGCGGGCCACATGATCAACCTCTGATCGCATCAGAACAGGCCGAGGGCCGGTCGCGCTTCCTGCGCGGCCGGCCCTTTGTCGTCCCGCCGCGAGCGGTCAGAAGCCGCGCATCGTCACCAGCCCGGCGGCCCACGGGCGGAGCGGCCCTGACCCCATCACCCGGATGAGCGTCTCGCGCAGGGCGAGCGGAACCCCCTGCGCCGGGGCGCCCATGGACATGTAGAAGGCACTCCGCCTCTGGGCGGCGCGCGCCGCGCGCAACGCCCCGTGCGCGTAGCCGCCGAGATCCGTCTCGCCTCCCACCAGGGCTCTGCGCAGCGCCACAGCCAGCCGGCCGGCGTTCACCCAGCCCAGGTTCATTCCCTGCCCGCCGATCGGGCTGATCTCGTGCGCGGCGTCGCCGAGCAGCGCCACCCGGCCTCGGACGACGGCCTGGCTCAGGTGCTGGGCCGCGACGAAGCACGTCGGCCCGACCTCGTCGCCGAACCCGGGATCCCGCCCGATCCGCTCCGCGATCGCCGCACGGAACTCCGCGCCGGTGTGCACGCCGCCGCCCCGCAGCACCCAGCGCCGCAGGCCGCCGGGCAGCGGGAACGCCTCGACGATCCCCCCGGGTTCGCAGTACAGCTGGGCGCGAACCCCGGCCGCGGGGTCGATGACATCGGCCATCGTGTACGCGGCGCGGCCGGGGCGACGGCGCCATCCGAAGCCGAGCTCCCGGCGCAGGGCGCTGTGCACGCCGTCCGCGAGCACCACGAACGCGGCGGTGACCTCCTGCCGACCGGCGGGCCGGTCCACGGCGAGCCGCACGAACTCCCCCTCGTCCCTGACCGCGCGCACGCTGCAGCCCGGACGCAGAGCGCCCGCGGAGAGCGCCCGCAGCCGCTCCCGCAGCAGAGCGTGCGTGCGCTGCTGCGGGAGCACGCGCACGGGCCGGTGCGCGGAGAAATCGAGCGACGCGAGGACTCGGCCCCGGCTGAGCACGTCGCCGCCTTCGAGCGCGAGCGATGCCGCACGCGCCGCTGCGCCCACTCCTGCGCGATCGAGCATCTCCAGGCCCGGCGCGTGTATTCCGATCGCGCGGCTGCGCGGATCTTCGTCCCGGCGGCGTTCGCAGACCACCACATCGATGCCGTCCTGGGCGAGCAGGCAGGCCAGCAGCAGCCCGACCGGACCGGCGCCGACGATCACGACGTCGTGGTCGAGCAGCGTGGTGCTGACCAGCAGCTGCTCAGGATCGCTCATCGCCCGGCTCCCGGCGCAGCTCCAGGCGGGCGGGCAGCCCGCGCCGCACGGTCCATCCGGCCGGTGCGACGGCGGCCAGCTCTCCGGCCGTGTACGACCGGCGGATGCTGGTCAGCCCGTCGGCGCGGATGAAGGATCCGGCCAGCAGATTGCCGGCGAACGGCCACGTCCCCGCCGCGAACAGGGCATAGGCGATGCGGCTGCGCGCGATGTCCCGATGCACCACGAGCCCCGCCGGCCCCGCGAGGCGCGCGGTGTCGGCGAGCATGTCCTGCAGCTCGGCCGCACCGAGGTGGTGCAGCACGTGGTTGGACAGCACGATGTCGTAGACCTCGCCCGCCCGGACCAGATCGGCGACGAGCGCACGCCGGTAGGTCACCCCGGCTCCGCCGTCGTGCGCGGCGGCCCACGCCGTGGCGCGTTCGTCCGCGTCGAGCGCCGTGATCTCGGCCGCGAGTCCGTCACGGGCGAGCCGCGCGGCGAGCGCGCGGCAGAGATCTCCCCCACCGGCCCCCACGTCCAGGATCCGCACCTTCCCCGCCCTCGCGCACGGCCGGATGTCACCCCGGTACAGTGCGCCGGGACGGGAGACCACGGCGTTCACCGCTCCGAAGCGACGGTAGGTGCGTTCCAGCGTCTGCGGATCTGCGGCGGGGTCGTCCATCAGCTCGCGCACATCGGCGGCGCGGGCGGACAGGTCAGCGCCCATCGCCCTCCGCGCCGACGACCGTCATCAGCGCGCTCTCCGCGGTCAGGCCTGGCCCGAACGCCATCGCGGAGACGCGTTCGCCGTCGCGCGCGCCCTCCTCCTCCAGGATGCGCCGCAGCACGAACAGGATCGTCGCGCTGGACATGTTCCCGTGCCGCCGCAGCGTCTCACGGGCGGGGTGCAGCTGCGCGTCGCTGAGCGCGAGCCGGTCCTGCACCCGGTCGAGGATGCTGCGCCCACCGGGATGAATCGCCCAGTGCTGCACCTCCTCGCCGATCCTGCCGTCCTCGAAGGGCGCTCCCAGCTCCCCCGCATAGAGCGGACGCAGCGCATCGACGATGGTCTCGCCGATGATCTGGGGCACCGCGGTGGAGAGGATCATCTCGAAGCCGTGGTCGCCGATCGTCCACGCCATGTCCTTCTGGCCCTGCGGGGCGATCGCGGTGTGGAACCGGTCGAGGCGCAGCCCGGGTGCGGCGGACGGGCGCGCAGTGACGATGCCTGCCGCCGCGCCGTCGGCGAACAGCGAGGAGGCGACGATCACGTCCGGATCCTCGGAGGAGCGCAGGTGCAGCGTGCAGAGCTCGACGCTGACCACCAGCACCACGGCGTTCGGATCCGCCGCGCAGAACTGGCTCGCCGCACGCAGCGCCGGCATCGAGGCATAGCAGCCCATGAAACCGAGGTGGTAGCGCTGCACGGAGTCGGAGAGGCCCAGCGCGCGCACGATCTCGTACTCCGGCCCCGGGGCGTGGAAGCCCGTGCAGGAGACCGTGATCACGTGCGTGACCTCGGCGGGCCCGACCTCCGGGTCGGCGTCGAGGGCGGCGCGCGCGGCGGCGACGAACAGCCGGCCGGCCTCGCGCACGTAGACATCGTTGCGGACGCCGGTGGCCGGGGACAGCAGCTCCCCCGTCGCGCGGTCGAAGAACACCGGCTCCGCGTCGGTCGCCGTCCACGTGAGCTCGTCGAGCACGGTGCGGCGGGTGTCGATGCCGGATCCATCGAACGAGGCGGTGACGATCCGCCGCGCCAGCCGCGAGAGCCCCGGTTGCGCGGCGAACACGTCGCGCACCTCGTCCTGGTGCAGGATCGTGTCCGGCACCACCGTCTGCAGGGACCTCAGCATCACCGGGCTGCTCATGGTGACACTCAAGCATGCCGCCCGCGTGGCAGGAAGGGGCTTGCGGATCCTCCTCGGCCTCTGCCAGGTTCGCGGATCCGGATCCCGGGCGGTTCAGAATCCGAGCGCGCGCCCGAGCTTGGATCCGGAGAGCGACTCGCGGCCTCCCGCGGCGACGACCGCCTGCTCGACCGCCTGGAAGAAAACGTCCCGCCCCGCGTCATCCGCCGGAGCCGCCGGCCCCAGCTCCATCTCCCACTCGCGCCATTCCCGCTGTCCGCCGCGGCGCAGATCCGTGCCGCGGACGTGATCGTCCACGAACTCGGCCACCACGCCGCCCGGACCCGTGAGCAGGTAGGCGGTGCGGGCGTTCTCGATGCGGGCGAGGGGGAAGACCGGACGCGTCGTCCACTGCGCGATGATCTCGGCGACCGCGGACGGCAGCTCGTCGCCCTCGCCGAGCGGCCAGCCCAGCTCGAGGCGCCCGTCCCGGTTGCGCGGACCCTTCACATGCCACCCCTCGTCCGGACCGCCGGTGCGGCGCCGCAGCGCCACGCCCGCCCGCGCGAGGTCGCCCTCGGCGGTGTCGAAGTACCGGGCATCCAGAGCTCGGGGTTCGCCCTCCGTCACCGCGTCGACGCCGGGGATTGCATCCCAGGCGGGCAGCGGCGTGTCGCCGTCGACGTCGTACTTGCGCTCGACCTCAAGCGTGCGCGACGGTTCAGTCATCGGACGGCACGATGTCCTCGAGGGACTCCTCGTACCAGTAGTCCACCTCGGTGGGTCCGTCGTGCGGGCCGGTGTTCTTCGGCTCGCCCCGGCGGTTGTAGACCACCTGGGTCTCGCTGTAAGGGAGGATCAGCTTGTCGTCCTCCGCGGCGAGGGGGAGGATCTGCCCGTCCAGCGGGCCGCCGTGAAGCCGTGCGAGTGCCATGTGCTCACCCTAATCCCCCGCCCGCACGCAGGACGCGATCCCGGCACGGCGTTCCTCGCTCGCTCTCCTTCGCGCCGGGTCCTCGTGCCGGCCGTCATGCGACCGCGACGCCGAGCGCGCTGCCGACGATCATCCACGGCCCGAACGCGATGTGCGTCGCGCCGGTCGCACGGCGGAGCGCGATGAGCCAGAGCGCGTGCACGGCGCCCAGCACGAACGCGGACGCCGCGCCCACCAGGAGCGCCTGCCACCCGTGCCATCCCAGCACCAGCCCGATGAGGGCGGCGAGCTTCACGTCGCCGCCGCCCATGCCCTCGCGGCTCAGCGCCCGCAGCAGCGCATAGAAGCCGCCGAGGATCAGCATCCCCCACAGCGCTCCGGGCAGCCGGGCGCCCCCGCCCGCGAACACGGCGTCGGCGAGCGCGAGCAGGAGTGCTCCCCCGAGGGTCGGCAGCACGATCCGGTCCGGCAGCCGGTGCGCGGCGATGTCGACGGCGATCAGTCTGATCCCGATCCCGAGCAGGCCGAGGTGCGCCAGCACGACGACCACCGCAGCAGGATCCATCCCCCGACGGTAGGAGATCGACGCGACCGCCGTGAGCGGGTGTGGATAACCCGCGTGCACGGCGCTGTCGACCCGGACGAGCAGCACGGGGGCGTCGCCCGCCATGACCCGCGACCGGGCTCCTTCGACGAGCTCGGCGTCCGCCCCCGCATCCGCCCAGCGTCGCACCGCTCCTTGGAACGCCGTGTGGTCCACGCCGGGTCAACGGCGTGACAGTCGGGACCGGACGCGACAGCTGATAGCCTCGCGCGATGGATCCGACCGACCGCTCCCAGCCCCACGAGGACGTGCATCGCCTGCTGACGGGGATGTACGCCGACTATCTGCGCGGCGCCCCCGCAGCGATCGACGCCCGCCTCACGGAGGACGTGACGATCTTCGACTCCGCCTCCGACGCCCTGGTGACGGGGCTCGAGGAACTCGCCGTGCTCCGCGGCCGCCGCGCCGAGGTCGCGGCGGAGCCGAGCGCGCCGACCTGGACGGAGACCTCGCTGACCGTCGAGGATCTCCGCGTGCGCGAGGTCGGCGGCGTCCTCGTCGCGACCTGGTGGCTGCGGGTGGATGGGACGGACCCCGATGGCGCGGCCGTCTCCCCCGAGCTGTCGCGCAACACCGCCGTGCTGCAGCACCGGGCGGACGGCGCGCTGCGCATCCTGCACCTCCACGAGGACGTGCGCCAGGAGGCCCACCCCGTCTGAGCACCCTTTCCTCCATGTCGGATGTACGAGTTATCGTCTTCTCTGCAGTTGCAGGATTAGAAGAGATATTCGAGAATGGAGGTCATGGGGATGACGCTCGCTTCCATGATCGTCCCCGACGCCGACACCCGCGCCGAGGACGTGGTGCGTCTGCGCCGCGAGATCACCCGCATGCAGCGCCGCCGGAGCGACCTGCCGCTGATCCCGGTCCCCCCTCCCCTCGAGCCGATCCTCCCCGAAGGGGGCCTGCAGGTCGGCACGACCTACGAGCTCTCCCCCTCCCCTGGGCTCATCGGGGCGCTGCTCGCCGGCGCCTCGCGGACCGGTGCGTGGTGCGCCGCCGTCGGCATGCCCACCCTGGGCGTCGAGGCTCTCGCCGGGCACGGCGTGGATCTGGACCGCCTCCTCCTCGTCCCCGCCCCGGGGCCGCGCTGGCTCTCCGTCGTCTCCGCACTGAGCGAGGTGATCCCGCTCATCGCGATCCGCCCCTCGTCTCCGGTGCGGGATGCGGAGCTGAGCCGGTTGAGCGCCCGGCTCCGCGATCGCGGCTGCACGCTGCTGGTCGTCTCCGGAGCATCGGGCACCTCCGCCGCCTGGCCGCAGAGCGAGGGCTCCCTCCAGGTGCACGATCCCCACTGGCGCGGGCTGGGGTCCGGCTGGGGCGCGCTGGAGGAGTGCGAGGTGACGGTCACCGCACGCACCCGGCGCTCCCCCGCTCCGCAGAGCGTGCGGGTGCGGCTGCCGGGCGCCCACGGCATGGTCGAGACCGTCGCCCCGACGGTGCCCCGCCTCGTCCCGCTCCCGTCCATGCACGCCGCCCCGCGTCCGCTCGCCGACGTCTCCGCGCTCCTGGCGGTGGCGGGATGAGCCCCGCGGTGCAGGAACCGGCCAGGGTGATCGTGCTGTGGTTCCCGGACTGGCCGCTGCGTGCGGCCCTGGGCGCCGAGGCGGACGCGCCCGCGGCGATCCTGCACGCGAACAGGGTGGTCGCCTGCAGTGCGGCGGCGCGCGCGCAGGGCGTCCGGGTCGGCCAGCGCCGCCGGGAGGCGCAGGGGCTGCTGCCGAGCCTGCGCATCCTGCCCGCGGATCCGGCCAGGGACGAACGGGCGTTCCTGCCCGTCCTGCGCCTGATCGAGGAGCAGGCCCCCGGGGCGCAGCTGCTCCGGCCGGGGCTCGCGCTGCTCCGCGCCCGCGGTGTCGCCCGCTTCCACGGCGGAGAGGGCGAGGCCGCACGCGCTCTGCACGTCCGGCTCGCCGAGGAGGGGCATCCCGAGGTGCGGATCGGGATCGCGGACGGGCCGTTCACGGCCGAGCTCGCGGCGCGCGGCGCGGATCCGGTGCTCGTGGTCGACGCGGGCGCCTCCGCCGCCTTCCTCGCTCCGCTGCCCGTGCAGGCCCTGCAGGATCCGGAGGTGACCGCGCTGCTGCTCCGCCTCGGCGTGCGCACCCTTGGCGAGCTCACCGCCCTCGGGGCGGAACGGCTGCGCGCGCGGTTCGGCGAGCACGGCGCGCGTCTGCACGCCCTGGCCGCGGGCGCGGACTCCCGGCCCGTCGTGCCGCGCCCCCCGGATCCGGAGCTCGTGTCGGAGGCCGAGTTCGAGTCGCCCCTCGGACAGTCCGATCAGATCGCGTTCGCCGTCCGGCAGAGTGCGGATGCCGTGATCCTCGCCCTCGCGAAGGCCTCGCTGGTGTGCACCGAGGTGCGGATCGATCTCACGGATGACGACGAGCAGGTCATCTCGCGCACCTGGCTGCATCCCACCTGCTTCGAGGCCTCCGACCTGGTCGACCGCGTGCGCTGGCAGCTGGAGTCGCTGGCCGCCGAGACCGCCGCAGCCGGCGACGACGACGAGGCGCACCGGTTCCGGGGCATCGTCCGGGTGCGGATCGCCCCTATCGCCGTCGACGACGCCGCGCACCATCAGCCCGGTCTCTTCGGATCCGGCACCGACGAGCGGCTGCACCACGCCGTCTCCCGCGTGCAGACCCTGCTCGGCCACGAGGGCGTGGTCACCGCCGTCGTGGCCGGCGGGCGCCTCGTCTCCGACCGGCAGCAGCTCACGCCCTGGGGCGAGCGGGTCGTGCCGGCCCGTCCCGCGGATCAGCCCTGGCCGGGACAGCTGCCTGATCCGCTGCCGGCCGAGGTGTTCGCCCCGCCGCGGCCGATCGCGGTGACTGCGGCAGACGGCAGCACGGTCGGCGTCGACGATCGCGGGCTGCTCACCGCCGAGCCGGCCGCCGTCGACGCCTGCGCGGTGCTCTCCTGGGCGGGTCCCTGGCCGGTGCGGGACCGGCGCGGGGATCCGGCGGGTGCGTTCCGCGGCGAGCGCCTCCAGCTCGTGGACGAGCAGGAGCGGGCCTGGCTGGTGCTGCACATCACCACCGCCGGCGGAGCCGGTGGCGGACACTGGCTCGCCGAAGGGAGGTACCACTGATGGGCTTCCACAACCCGGACATGTCGTGGGCCGCGCTGGAGCGCACTCTCAGCGGCAGAGCGCCCCGCGGCGGAGCCCCGGGCAGTGAAGCCTCGAACGGTGCCGGTCCGCTGCACCAGCAGATCGCCGTGGACGCGCCCTCCCGCATGCACAAGCGCCCGCCCATCCGGATGGACGGGATCGAGCGCCCGAAGAACGCGGTCCCCTACGCCGAGCTGCACGCGCACTCCTCGTACTCCTTCCTCGACGGCGCCTCCTCCCCCGAGGACCTCATCGCCGAGGCGCAGCGGCTCGGGCTCACCGCCCTCGCGATCACCGACCACGACGGCTTCTACGGCGCCGCGAGCTTCGCCGAGGCCGCCGAGTCCCTGGCGAACGCGGAGAAGAACAGGAAGGCGGAGGACGCCGACGCCGAGCCCGCCGGGCCGCCGCTGCAGACCGTGTTCGGCGCGGAGCTGTCGCTCCCGGGCTCCGCTGCGCACGGCCCCGGCGCCCGAGGTCGCGCCGGGCTCCTGCCGCCCCCGGAGCGCCGAGGTCTCCCGGATCCGCTCGGCGAGCACCTGCTCGTGCTGGCCCGTGGCGAGGAGGGCTACCACCGCCTCTCCGCCGCGATCACCGAGGCGCAGCTGCGCGGGGGCGAGAAGGGGCGGCCGCTCTACGAGATCGAGTCGCTGGCGAACCGCGCCGAGGGGCACTGGACGATCCTCACCGGCTGCCGCAAGGGCGGCGTCCGCAGCGCCCTCGAACGGGAGGGGCCGGAGGGCGCAGAGCGAGCGCTGCTCACCCTCGTCGACCTGTTCGGCGCCGACCGGGTCGCCGTCGAGCTCATCGACCACGGCGATCCGCTGGACACCCGCCGCAACGACGCCCTCGCCGATCTCGCCGCCCGATACCGCCTGCCCGTGGTGGCGACGAACAACGTGCACTACGCGGTGCCGAAGCGGGCCGAGCTCGCGGAGGCGATCGCCGCTGTGCGCGCCACCCGCAGCATGCGGGAGCTCGAGGGCTGGCTGCCCGCGCACGGCACGGCGCACCTGCGCTCCGGGGCGGAGATGACGGCGCGCTTCGCCCGCTATCCGGGGGCGATCGCGGCGGGCCTCGAGATCGCCGAGGCCTGCGCCTTCCCGCTGCGCCGCGCCAAGCCCGCCCTGCCCACGATGAGCGTGCCCGCGGGCGAGACCCCGATGAGTCACCTGCGGGCGCTGGTCTGGGCGGCGGTGCCGGAGAAGTATCCGGATCGCACTCCCCAGGAGCTGACCGCCGAGGGCCGTGCCCGCATCGAGCGGGAGCTGAACGTGATCGAGGAGAAGGACTTCCCGGGCTACTTCCTCATCGTGCACGGGATCGTGAAGGAGGCGAAGGATCGCAGGATCCTGTGCCAGGGACGCGGATCCGCCGCCGCGAGCGTGATCTGCTACCTGCTCGGCATCACCGCGGTCGACCCGATCTTCTTCAACCTGCCCTTCGAGCGCTTCCTCGCCAGCACCCGCACGGAGGAACCCGATATCGACGTGGACTTCGATTCGGGACGGCGCGAGGAGATCATCCAGTGGGTATACGAGACCTACGGGCGGGAGAACGCGGCGCAGGTCGCGAACGTGATCCAGTACCGGCCGAAGAACGCCGTGCGCGACATGGCCCGCGCGCTCGGGCACTCCCCGGGCCAGCAGGACGCCTGGTCCCGCCAGGTGGAGCGCTGGGGGCTGGATCTGAGCCCCGTCCCCGACCACGACATCCCGGAGCAGGTGGTCGCCTATGCCGATGAGCTGCTGCGCGCGCCCCGGCATCTGGGGATCCACTCCGGCGGCATGGTGCTCACCCGGCGTCCGGTCGGCGAGGTCGTCCCTGTCGAGCACGCCCGCATGGACAAGCGCACCGTGATCCAGTGGGACAAGGACGCCGCGGCCTGGATGGGGCTGGTGAAGTTCGACCTGCTCGGGCTCGGGATGCTCGCGGCTCTCCGGCACTGCTTCGACCTGGTGCGCGAGGCCACCGGCGAGGAGTGGACGCTGGACTCCCTGCCGAAGGAGGAACCAGCGGTCTACGACATGCTCTGCCGCGCCGACACGATCGGGGTGTTCCAGGTCGAGTCCCGGGCGCAGATGGGGCTGCTTCCCCGCCTGCAGCCGAGGGAGTTCTACGAGCTCGCGATCCAGATCGCCCTCATCCGTCCCGGGCCCATCCAGGGCGGGGCGGTGCACCCCTTCGTGCGCCGCAAGCTCGGCCAGGAGGACGTGGTCTATGCGCATCCGAAGCTGGAGCCGATTCTGTACCGCACCCTGGGCATCCCGGTGTTCCAGGAGCAGCTCATCCAGATGGCCACGACGCTCGGTGACTGCACCGCCGACGAGGCCGACACCCTGCGCCGGGCGATGGGATCCAAGCGCGGTCTGGAGAAGATCGAGAAGATCCGCGAGAGCCTGTATACGGGCATGCGCCGACACGGACTGGACGAGCCGACGGCGGACCGGATCTACGCGCAGATCCAGGCGTTCTCCGACTTCGGCTTCGCAGAATCCCACTCGCTCTCGTTCGCGCTGCTCGTGTACGCGAGCTCCTGGCTCAAGCTGCACTACCCCGCCGCGTTCCTCGCCGGCCTCCTGCGCTCCCAGCCGATGGGGTTCTACTCCGCCGCGACCCTCACCGCCGACGCACGCCGACACGGGGTCGAGGTGCGCCGGCCCGACATCCGTCTGTCCGGGGCGACGGAGACCCTGGAACCCGTGGATCCCGCCGTGACGGGACTCACTGGCCGAGACGCCTGCACGCATCAGTTCCCGGCACGGCCCCCCGGCGTGAAGCCGAAGAAGTTCGACCCGAAGGCGCAGGACGAGTCCGCCGCGCACCGCAGGGACGGACGCTACGCCGTCCGTCTCGGCCTCGCCGGCGTCACCGGGATCGGCGGGAAGACGGCTGAGCGGATCGTCGCCGAACGCGATTCCCGCGGTCCGTACCGGGATCTGAACGACCTCGTGCGCCGCACCGACCTCACCGCCGCCCAGGTGGAGTCCCTCGCCACTGCCGGGGCCTTCGACTCCCTCGGGCTGCAGCGCCGGGAGGCGATCTGGCTCGCCGGAGCCGCGGCGGAGGACCGCGCCCGCTATCTGCCGGACACGGTCGTCGCGGTGCAGCCGCCGCTGTTCGGCGACCAGACCAGCTATGAGATCCTCACCGCCGACCTGTGGGCGACCGGGGTGTCCACCGACGACCACCCGCTCGCGCACTTCCGCCCCGGATTGGATGCGCGCGGGGTGCTCACCTCCTCCGCGCTGCGCACCCACGAGAGCGGCCGCCGGGTCGAGACGGCGGGCCTCGTGACGCACCGGCAGCGTCCGTCCACGGCGGGCGGCGTGACCTTCCTCAACCTCGAGGACGAGCACGGCCTGGTGAACGTCATCTGCACGCAGGGGGTGTGGCTGCGCTACCGCCGGATCGCCCGGGAGTCACCCGCGCTGATCGTGCGCGGCATCCTGGAGCGCTCCCCCGAAGGGGTCACCAATCTGCTGGCCGACGCGTTCGAGGCGCTGCAGGTGGGCGTTGCGCTCAGATCAAGAGATTTTCAATGATGGCGCTACAGCGCATCGATCAGATCGCGCACGAGCTGGGAAGCCGTCATGTGCCGCTCCTGCGCGATCTCATCCAGCTTTGCTCGCCGTTTCGCGTCAAGGCGAAGAGTGAAGGGACGCGCCTGCGCGCCGACGCTGACAGGGCGTCCAGGAACGGCCGGACCAAGATGGCCACCGGCGTAGCCTGCATCTGATTCAGCCTCCGTCGCCCACTGCTCGATGTCTTCGTCCGTGAACGTCGTTCCGTTCGCCGCGGTGTGCCTGCTCATCATCTCTACCTCCCTAGCCCTACTTCGTGAAGCACCTTCTTGGTCGCCGGCATTCCATGAAAGACGAGCCAGACGTCCGGCTGCGTCTCCACCGCGATGAACTCCAGGAGACGTCCGTGGGAATCCATCCCCACGCCGACCCACTGCACCGGATCGGTGTCCCTGGCGCGCGAGCGGAGCGCTCCGTGGAAAGCTGCCTGAACATCATCCTCGGTCAGCTCCGGGCGTTTCGCTGAGACTCTCGGATGCACCACGACCCGCACATCGCCCCCTAGATTTTGTACTACAAATAATCGTAGTACAAAACAGTGCTCACCAGAAGCGCGGTTGCTCCTCCTGCGGAGGACGATCCGTGCCGCCCCAGATCGCTGCCTGCGCCTTGGCCGCGGCCGCCGCCTCCTCTGCGCCTTCGAGTGCGACCGCGGCTCCGCGGAGGTCGACGGCCCCGCCCGGGACCGCATCGAGCACGAGCTCCGTGACCACGCCCTCCTCGGTCGCCAGCACGTTGCACTCCTCCACGCGGCCGCGCCAGGGCAGCGCTCCGAGCTCGGGCAGGACGGATCCCGGCACGCGGTAGACGACGCCCGTGGTCAGGTCGCGGATGCGCACGGAACGGGATTCCTCGTCCACGGCGACGATGCGCCCGACGCCGAGCGGCGCCGAGAGCGGAAGGATCAGGGTCACGGACATGGCTCCACCTTCGTTCAGAACGGTCCGGCTGGCAAGCCATCCGGACATGCGCCGGTCAGCCCCGCGGGACCTCGACCGCAGCCGCCGAGGAGACCAGGCTGTCGTAGTGGCGGTCGACGTAGAGCAGGGGCGCACCGGGAGTGCCCTCGATCACGTCGAGCACATCGAGGAGCACGAGCGCCGAGGGGCCGACCGGGTGCGTCTCGCGGATGGTGCCGCGCACCGCGACCCGGGCCGTCGGGAGGAACGGCTCGCCCGTGGGCAGCGTCTGGAACCCCTGCTCGGCAGTAAAGCGCGGCTGGCCAGAGCGGGCGAACGCATCGGCGATGGGCTCCTGCCCCGCGACGAGGAAGTGCACGAGCACGCTGGGAGCCGCGAGGATTCCGCCCGCGCTGCCGGTCGCACGCGTGACGGAGAAGACCAGCACGGCGGGATCGGCGCTCACCGAGGCGACGCTCGAGAGCGTGAGCCCGACAGGACCGTCGGGCGCGATCCCCGTCACCAATGCGACGCCGGCGGGGTGATGCCGGAACGCCCCCTTGAACTTCTCGGTGACGTCGTTCTCCAGACCCGGGGTGCCCATCGCGCTTCTCTCTGTCGTTGCCGTGGACGCCGCGTTCGCGCCCACCCTCAACGGTATGCCCGTTCCCGGGGTGTCGGCTCCGATCCGGTGTCGGACCCCCGTGCTGGAATGTCCCCATGACGACGGGGAGCAAGATCGACCTCACCAAGAGCCTGGACGGCTATCGTGCGCGCACCGGCGAGTTCCGCCTCGTCGACCTGCCCGCGAACCGCTATCTCGCGATCGACGGACACGGCGACCCGAACACCGCTCCTGCCTACGCCGAGGCGCTCGAGACCCTGTACCCGGTCGCCTACGCACTGAAGTTCGCCAGCAAGCGCGAACTCGACAGGGACTACGTCGTTCCGCCGCTGGAAGGGCTGTGGTGGGCGGATGACATGGACGCGTTCACCACGGCGCGCGACAAGTCGCGCTGGGACTGGACGATGCTGCTCCTCATCCCCGAGTGGATCGACGACGCGCTCGTGGACGCCGCCGTCGCGACCGTCCGCGCGAAGAAGGCCCCGCCGCGACTCGACGACCTGCGGATACTGTCCCTGTCGGAAGGCCTCTGCATGCAGACGCTGCACGTCGGCTCCTTCGACGACGAGGCGCCGCTCCTCGAGCGCCTGCACGATGAGGTGATCCCGGGGCAGGGGCTGCGCCTGGCAGGCCTGCACCACGAGATCTATCTGAGCGATGCCCGCCGCGTGGCTCCCGAGAAGCGCCGAACGATCCTGCGCCAGCCGGTCGCGCGCGTCTGATCACAGCCCCAGGATCTCCACGGCCATCTCGCGCATCTCGACCTTGCGCACCTTGCCGGTCACGGTCATCGGGAACGCGTCGACGAGGTGCACATACCGCGGGATCTTGAAGTGCGCGAGCCGGCCCGCGGCGAACTCCCGGACGGTCTCGGCCGTGAGCGGCTCGGCGTCGGGCCGCATCACGATCCAGGCCATGACCTCCTCGCCGTACTTCGCGTCGGGCACCCCGATCACCTGCACGTCGCCGACGTCGGGATGGCGGTAGAGGAACTCCTCGATCTCGCGCGGGTAGATGTTCTCGCCACCGCGCAGGATCATGTCCTTGATCCGGCCGACGATGTTGAGCCGACCGTCCAGGTCCATGGTCGCGATGTCGCCGGTGTGCATCCAGCGTCCGGCGTCGATCGCCTCCGCGGTCTTGTCCGGTTCGTTCCAGTAGCCGAGCATGACCGAGTACCCGCGCGTGCAGAACTCCCCCGGCGTCCCGCGCGGGACGACGAGGCCGTCCTCGTCGACGATCTTCACTTCGACGAACGGCATGACGGCGCCGATGGTCTGCGTGCGCGCCGCGAGATCGTCCTCGCGTGAGGTCATCGTGGACACCGGGGACGTCTCGGTCATGCCGTAGCAGATGGCTACCTCCGGCATGTGCATCTCGGCGACCACCCGCTCCATCACCTCGACCGGACACGGGGATCCGGCCATGATCCCGGTGCGCAACGATGTCAGATCGAACTCGGCGAAGCGCGGGTGCGCGAGCTCGGCGATGAACATCGTCGGCACGCCGTACAGCGACGTGCAGCGCTCGGCGTGCACGGCCTCGAGGGTCTTCTCGGGGTCGAAGACCGGCGCGGGCAGCACGACGCACGCACCGTGCGTGTGCGCCCCGAGCACCCCCATGACCATGCCGAAGCAGTGGTACAGCGGCACCGGCACGCACACGCGGTCCTCTTCGGTGTAGTGCACGCCCTCCCCCACGAAGAACCCGTTGTTGAGGATGTTGTGGTGCGAGAGGGTGGCGCCCTTGGGGAATCCGGTCGTGCCCGAGGTGTACTGGATGTTGATGGGCTGGTCGAAGGTGAGCGACGCGGCGCACGCGGCGAGCGCGGCCGGATCCGCTGCCGCCCCGGCGGCGAGCGTCTCGTCCCAGTCCGGCGTCCCGATGAACAGCACATCCTCGAACCCGACCTCCGCGAGCATCGCCGCGTAGTCCGTGGTCCGGAACGAGGTCGCGCTCACCATGAGTCGCAGCCCGGATTGCCCGATCACGTACTCGACCTCGCTCGTCCGATAGGCCGGATTGATGTTGACCAGGATCGCCCCGAGCCGCGCGGTCGCGTACTGCGTCAGCACCCACTCGGCGCAGTTCGGCGACCAGATGCCGACGCGGTCGCCCTTCTCCACGCCTCGGGCGCGCAGGCCGAGCGCCAGCCGGTCGACTTCGGCGCGCAGCTGTGCGAACGTCCAGCGCCGCCCGGTGGCCGACTCCACGAGCGCCTCCCGGTCGGGATGCAGGTCGGCGATCCGATCGAGCATCTCCCCGATGGTCTGCCCGAGCAGAGGGGTCGATGCGATTCCGGACGAGTACGAGATCTGTGCTTCATTGCGCATGAGCACAGGATCCGGCGCCCGTTCTCCGCGCGGCACCCCCGAATGGGGGTGGACCCATGGGGGCGGTGGTGGCACAGTGTGATCGACGCAGGGAGTCGATGTGGAGCCTTCGCTGAAGACGGCCGTCGCCGCGGTGCGGCGTGATACCGGGCTGCCCGTGGCCTTCGCCGGCGCGGTGGATCCGAGCGGGCGGCTGTACCCGATCACCGCCACAGCCGGATGCCTGACCTCCGTGCTGGACGGGCTGGTGATCCGCTCGGGCAACGGGCTCGGCGGCCGTGTGCTCGCCGGTGCGCGGATCCAGACCGTGACGGACTACCTCCACGACGACGGCATCAGCCACCAGTACGACGGGCCGGTTTCGCAGGAGCGGCTGCGTTCGATCGTGGGAGCGCCGGTGGTCGTCGACGGCTCGGTGCGCGCGGTCCTCTACGGCGCGCTGCGCACCTCGGCGCAGCTGGGCGCACGCACGCTCGACGCGATGCAGCTGTCCGCGCAGCGGCTGGCCTTCGAGATCGCGGTCTCCGAGGCGACGGCCCGGCGGCTGCGCGCCGTGGAGACGGCGGCGCTCATGCGCGCGGCCCGCACGGGGCCGACGCGTCCGGAATGGGAGGAGGTGCGGATCGCTCACGCGGAGCTGCGGGCGCTGGCCGGCAGCGTCGGAGACGAAGGACTGCGCCGCCGCATCGACGACATCGCCACCCGGCTCACGGCGGCCTCGCCCGCACACGAGCGTCCCGCGCTGACGGCCCGCGAGATCGACGTGCTCGCGCTCGTCGCAATCGGCTGCACCAACGCCGAGATCGGCGTGCGCCTCGACCTCGCCGCGGAGACCGTGAAGAGCTACCTGCGCGCGGCGATGCGCAAGCTCGGCGCCCATCGGCGGACCGAGGCCGTGACGCTGGCACGGACCGCCGGCATCCTGCCCTGACCGCGGATCCGCCTCAATCCGCGCGCGTCCGGCGCCGACGGCCGTGCTCAGCCGCGTATCGGGCGCACGGTGAGGATCTGCTGCACCGTGCCGAGCGGGACGACGCCGTCCGCGCCGCGATCGTCGTGCAGCACGGTGTCCGTCAGGCCGAGCCCCGCCGGCCCGACGGTGACGGTCGTGTCGAACCCGATCCACTCCCCGGTGGGAACCGCCACGAGGTGGCAGGTCAGGTCGACGTTGGGGAACGCGACCTCGGCCGGTGCCATGCGCGGGGTCAGCCCGTTCGCGATGTCGACGAGACCGAGCAGTCGCGCAGTGGGGCTGATCTCCTCACCCTCGAGCAGCGGAAGCTGCGGCCGCAGCCAGGCCCAGGCCCGCCCCGGCTCGACCTGACGCCGGTGCATGTCCACGGTGCGCACGTGGCGGCCCTGCCAGATCTCGCCGGCCGACCAGGGCTCGAGCTCGTGGCGCCCGGGCATCGCGGGCAGCGAGCTCCCGGCGAGCGCCGCGGTGTCGGCGACCTGCATGAGCCAGGCGCGCGCGATCACCGCGGCACGACCCTCGTGGCTCAGCACCGCTTCGACCAGCTCGATCGTGCGCCCGGGGCGGAGGATCCGGATGTCCAGGTCCACCCGTTCGATCGGGATCGTTCCGAGGATGTCGTAGGAGATCCGGCCGAGCTGCAGGTCCCGGCCCCGGCGCTCGGCGTGCTCCGTCTCGATCGCGTGCGCGATGAGCCCGAGCGACGGCGCGATGTGCTGCTCCTCGGTGCTCCACGCCCCTTCGACGGCCGAGGTCGGACGGAAGGCGGACGCGTCGATGCGCTCGAAATAGGCGGGCATGATCGGATCCTACGTCGCACCGGGGATCGTCGCGGACCGCACCCCGGGAACAGCGCGCACCGCGGTACGTTGAACTCGTCGATCAGAACGCGCTCGAGAGGAACAGCATGCGCCCGTACCTGGACAAGGCGATCCCCGAGGCCTGGAAGGCCGCCTCCGCGTACTCCGAAGCGGTGGCCGCGGCGACCGCCGGGCGCGGCCTCACCACCGCGGAGGCCGAGTACATCAAGGTGCGCGCCTCTCAGCTCAACGCGTGCGCGTTCTGCCTCGACCTGCACATGCGCGAGGCCCGCGCCGCCGGCATCACGCAGCAGAAGCTCGACGTGCTCCCGGCGTGGCGCGAGTCCTCGCTGTACACGGAGCGTGAGAAGGCGATGCTGGCGATCGCCGAGGCCGCGACCCGCATGCCGCTCGGCGAGGAGGCGAAGGCCGATCTCGCCGCGTCGCGCGGGCTGCTCGGCGATGAGATCTTCGCCGCGGCGGAATGGGTCGCGCTGACGATCAACATGTTCAACCGGATCTCGATCCTCAGCGAGCACCCCGTGCGCCCGCGCGACGCCGTGGGCGAGCTGATCCGCTGATCGACCTGATCCGCCGTTCGATGCCAGGAGGTGGCAGATGATCCAGGGAACCGACACCCGGCGACCGCCCTCAGGACCGGGGTGCGCCGAGTGCGAGCGCGACGGCGGCTGGTGGTTCCATCTGCGCCGCTGCGCGGGGTGCGGACATGTCGGATGCTGCGACGACTCGCTCGGGCAGCACGCCACGGCGCACTACGCCGAGACCGGCCACCGGTTCATTCAGAGCTACGAGCCGGGTGAGGACTGGTTCTGGGACTACCGCACCGCGCAGATGACCGACGGCCCGGAGCTCGCCCCGCCGCGGAGCCACCCCGAGGACCAGTCCGTGCCGGGCCCGGCCGAGCGCGTACCGGCGGACTGGCAGGATCGGATCCTCCGCGCCAGGGCGGACCGCGAAGGCCACGCCGGCTGAGGCCCCGACGGCAGACCGGGAACGACTTCGGGCCCGCCGGAGGTGTCCGACGGGCCCGAAGGTGGATGGCGCTACTGCGCGACCGCCTCGTTCCTGCGCGGCAGCACCCAGCCCGCGCGCGGGAAGTGGCAGGTGTAGCCCTCGGGGTAGCGCACGAGGTAGTCCTGGTGCTCGGGCTCGGCCTCCCAGAACGGGCCTTCCGGCTCGATCGTGGTGACCGCCTTGCCTGGCCACAGACCCGAGGCGTCGACATCGGCGATCGTGTCGCGCGCGACCCGTTCCTGCTCGGGGCTGAGCGGGAAGATCGCGGAGCGGTAGCTCGTTCCGATGTCGTTGCCCTGACGGTTCAGGGTCGACGGGTCGTGGATCTGGAAGAAGAACGCGAGGATGTCGCGGTAGGTGGTCTTCGACGGATCGAAGACGATCTCGACGGCCTCCGCGTGCCCCGGGTGGTTCCGGTAGGTGGCATGGTCATTGCTGCCGCCGGTGTAGCCGACGCGCGTGCCGAGCACACCGGGCTGACGGCGGATGAGGTCCTCCATCCCCCAGAAGCAGCCGCCGGCGAGGACGGCGGTCTCGGCCCCGGGAACCTGGGCGATGGATCCGTTGTCGGCGGGTCCGCTGGTCATGATGCGTTCTCCTCTGCGGTCTGCGGGGTGGTGGTCTCGAACAGTCCACGGTACGCGCCGTAGCCCTGCTCCTCGAGCGCGGCGGCCGGGATGAAGCGCAGCGCGGCCGAGTTCATGCAGTATCTCAGTCCGCCGGCGTCTCGCGGGCCGTCGTCGAACACGTGACCGAGATGGCTGCCGGCTCCGGCGGAGATCGCCTCGGTGCGCACCATCCCGAACGTGCGGTCCGTCGTCGTGGTGACGGCGTCGGGGTCGATCGGCCGGGTGAAGCTCGGCCAGCCCGTTCCACTGTCGAACTTGTCCGTGGACGAGAACAGCGGCTGCCCCGAGACCACGTCGACGTAGATTCCCGGATCGTGGTTGTCCCAATAGGCATTGCGGAACGGCGGCTCGGTGCCGCCCTCCTGCGTCACCGTGTACTGGTGCCTGGTGAGCGCGTTCAGCGCCTCAGGGGTCCTGCGGTAGTCGGTGGGGTTCATCGTGATGCTCCTCTGCTGCCGCCGCTGGCTGCGGCGTCACTGAGGAGAACGAGGGACGAGCCGGTTTTGGTCCCGTGAAGCTGTGCGCCGACTGTGAGTTTCGCGGACAGCCCGACGGAGTGGATCAGGCGGGTCGCGCGACCCTGCGGACGACGGCGAGGAGCGACGCGACGACCAGGCACAGTACCGTGAGCGCCACGAACGACAGCGTGAACGACGTCCCCGCGGCGAGGGCGCCGATCGCGAGCGCGCCGATTCCCGTGCCCGCATCGAACGCGACGTTCCACGCGGTGCTGGCGACGCCCTTCGCGTGCTCCCCCGCGACCTCGAACGCGCGCACCAAGGTCACGTTCTGCATGGTGCCGAACGCCGTGCCGACGAGGATCGCGCCGCCGATGAGCAGGATCGGGCTCGCGGACCCGACGATCCCGGAGATGCCGGTCGCGATGGATCCGAGGCCGAGCGCCGCGATCACGAGCCCCGGCAGGACGAACCGCTCCGCACCGATCCGGTCAGCGGGGCCTCCGACCGCCCAGCGCGCGAACGCGGCAGCGGCGGTGTAGAGGAACAGGGCGACGACGGTGAGCACGGCATCGGGGACGAACTGCGGCGTGAAGGTGGTGATGGCGCCGCCCGCGCACGTGACGGCGGTGAGCGCGAGGATGGGCGGCCAGAGGCGCGCGAGCGCACGGCGTTCTTCGCGCGGGCTCTCGTGCGGAACAGGCGCGGATCCCGCTCCGCCCGCGACGCCGGCCGTGGCGGCGCGCGCATGCTTCGCGATCGAGGCGCCCGCGGCGAGCGCGAACGGGATCCCGACGAGCGGCAGCGCAGCGACGGCCAGGGCCACCGGGAGCCCTGCCTGATCGGCGATCCAGGGCGAGATCGGGGTGAGCACGAGCTGGGCGCCGGCGACCGCGAGCCCGTAGGCGCCGACCGCACGGCCGCGTCGCTCGGGCGGGAACAGCGCGCCGACCGCGGAGGACCCGCTCACCGTGACGATGCCGAACCCGATCCCGCGCACGGCCGCGAGGGCGAGCACCTGCCCCGGCGTCGATGCGAGGATCTCGCCGAGCGCCGGCAGACCGAGCAGGAGGCATGCGAGCGCGAGGCTGACCCGCCAACCCATCCACGAGCGCATCCGCTCCACGACGAGCTGGGTGAGGATCGTGGCCGCCATCAGCACGGCGTTGACGAGCCCCGCCAGGAACTCGTCCCCGCCGAGCGCGACCATGTGCATGGGCCCGACCGGCAGCATCACTGCGAACCCCGCGAAGGCGAACGTCGTCATCGCCAGCAGTGCGGGCATGCCTGGTTCGCGCCACGGCGGGCCCGCAGATTTCGCGATCCGCACCGCGTCCCCCTGATCCTGAGCGCTCGTCACCGCGCCACCCTATCGAGTCCTGTCCCGACGGACCTCGCGCGGTCGCCCGGTTTCGTCAGCCGGCCGCGATCCAGGGCCGGGTGAAGCCGAGCACGCGCTCGCCGTCGAGATCGGCGAGCGACGCGCCCACGAAGGCCGTCGCTGCCTCCGAACTCTGCCAGCGGAAGCGGTACTCGTCCGCCATCACCGCCGCGGCTATCGCCGCCCCCGCCGACTCCGGCGTCTGCGCGTTCGCGAAGGCGCCGGAGGTCCGGCTCACGTAGGCGCCGAGCAGCGCCGCGTAGGGGCCGCCCTCTTCGGGGCGGACCACGTTCGCCACGAAGGAGCTCGCGACCGCCGCCGGCTCGATCACGCTGACTCGGATGCCGAAGCGCTCCGCGACCACGGCGAGCGACTGCATGAATCCCTCCACCGCGAACTTCGCGCCGCAGTAGGCGTCCGCGAAGGGCTGGCCGACCGTTCCGCCGACGCTCGTGACGGTGAGGATCCGGCCGTCGCCGCGCTCGCGCATGCCTGGGAGCACGAGCTTGGTGAGGTTGACGGGTGCCAGGTAGTTGACGTCCAGCTGATCCTGGATCTGCTGCATGCTCAGTTGCTCCGCCGTGGCGACGGCCCCCTGCCCCGCATTGTTCACGAGGACGTGGATCCCGCCATGCTCCGCCTCGATCTCGGCGACCAGGCGTGCCGCAGCGGCATGGTCCACGACGTCGAGCGCGCGCACGTCGATCTCGACGCCGGCGGCGGCCGCGGCCTCCCGCAGAGGCGCCGCACGGCCCACATCGCGCATCGTCGCGACGACGTGCAGCCCATGGCGGGCGAGTTCGACAGCGGCATGCAGGCCCATGCCCGAGGAGGTTCCGGTGATCAATGCGACGTCGGTCATGCGAGAACCCTATGCCTGTCGCCGATGAGGCGGGGATCAGGCGGCGCCGCCCCGATCCCGGGTGGCGAGCGCGAGCCGGATCAGGGGCAGGTCGGCGCGCGGGATGACGACCGTGACCACGATCTCGGGTGAGAGCTGGGCGCCGATGCCGTACACGAAGGGATCCGTGTCGATCTCGACGGCATCGACCTCGTGGCCGTCGACCTCGAGGTTCACCTTCGGGTTCACGGCCGACAGCCGCGCGTGCCAGGGTTCAGTCCCCGGCGGACCGCTGGGCGGGCCGTCGGGGATGCCGAGCTCGGCGCGGAAGCGGTTCATCAGGATGTGGTTCAGGTGCTGCACGAGCTGGTTCGGGAGCGACTGGTACTCCTGCGCGTCGGCCGTCCACGTGGTGCGGACCGCCTCCCAGAGCATGGGGTACCGCATGCACTCGGCCTGCTCGATGAGCCACCGCGGACGCGGCCAGGGGGGATCCTGCTCGAGGGAGTCGCGGATGATCTCATCGATCTCGGCGAGGTTCGCGGGGTCGTCGTGGTCGTCCGGGTTGCGCCACAGCGTGTAGGTGACGGAAACGGTGCTCTGCGTCGACCGCTCGAAGCCTCCGACGAACGCAAGGCCGATGTTGTCGAGGTCCTCGAGCGACGGCTGCGGCACCAGGCCATAGATCGAGAACGGGAGCGCACGCACCATCTCCACGCGTTCGATCCTCGGATCGGGAGCGTCGGGAGGGAGGACTCCGGAGATCCACATGCCCCGAGCCTGACGGAGATCACGGGCTGCGACAACCCCTTCAGCTCTGCGAGGGGTCCTTCGGCGCATACGCGCCGAGGAACACGTCGACCGCGTTCTCGACGTGCTTCTCGACCTCGGCACGGGTGAGGATCGCGTCGTCGCCGAGCAGCATCGCCCGGTTGATCGGCTCCCCCATGACGAGCCAGTTCAACTGCGTCGCGGCCTGCTTCGGATCCGCGATGTCCAGCGCGCCCGTCGCGGCGATCGTGGCAAGGATGTCCGCGAGGACCTCGATCGCGTACGCCGGGCCGTTGCGGTAGAGCGCCTCCGCCAATTCGGGAGACCGCGTGAGCTCGCCGATCACCAGGCGGCGGAGGGCGAGCACGCGGGGATCGAGCACCTGAGCTAGCTGGACCACCAGACGCTCGCGCAGCAGCTCCCGGGGATCCGCCGCCTCGTCCATGCCGGGAGACGCGGCGAAGGCTGCTCCTCGAGCGCCGGTCGTGCTCGTCGTGACGAGCTCGAGGAACAGCGCCCGCTTGCTGCCGAAGTAGCTGTAGAGGGTCTGCTTCGCGATTCCCGACTCGTGGGCGATCGACTCCATCGTGACCGACTCGTATCCGGTCGCCAGGAACTGCTTCTCCGCGGCATCCAGCGCAGCCTCGCGTTTGAGCTTCGAACTCGGTCGCATCCGCTCACCCCCTTGTTAAAATTATACCGAAGAGTCTATTCTCCAAACAAGACCGATGAGTCTAATAACTGGAGGAATGCGATGCTGACCCAACCCGACACCCCCGTGGAGTTCGACGCGACCCTGCGGATCGCCCCCGAGACCGGATCCTGGACCGTCTTCGACGTCCCCAACTCCCGCGAGATCTTCGGCACCGGCAACCCGGTCAAGATCACGGGAGCCATCGACGGACACCCCATGGCGATCACGTTGATGCCGACCGGCAACGACGCCCACGTGGGCCCCGTCAAGGCAGAGCTGCGCAAGGCCATCGGCAAGGCCGCGGGCGATGAAGTCCGTGTCCGGCTCGACGGGAGGGCGTCATGAGCACGCTGACCACCTCGGCCGGAGACACCATCACCTACGACCGCTATGGACCGGCCGACGCACCAGGGGTGCTGTTCATCGCCGGCGCCGGGCCCACTCGTGCCGATGATCCGGTGACCACCGAGACCGCACGTCTGCTCGGCGAGAGCGGCGTGCAGGCTGTGGTGCACGACAGGGTCGGGCGCGGCGACTCCCCCGCCGCGGGTCCGATCTCGCTCGATCGCGAGCTCGCGGCGATCACCGCGCTCGCCGCGACGATGCCGGAGCCGGTCGTGCTCGTCGGGCACTCGTCCGGATGCGCGATCGCCATGATCGCCGCACGCGAGGTGCCGAACCTCGGCGGTCTGGTGCTCTGGGAGGCGCCCCTGGGCCAGTTCCCCGAGGGGGCGCCGGCGTGGTGGGCGGGCGTCGCGGCTCACATCTCCGCCGGCCGCCTGGAGGACGCGGTGGCCGCGTACATGGTCGGCATGCCGCCGGAGTGGCTCGACGAGCTGCGACGCTCCCCCGCGTACCCCGAGTTGATCCACTCCTGGATCCCGGATGGCACCGCTCTGGCTGGCGTCGAGGAGGACGGCGTCGCCGCCCGACTGCGCGGGATCACCGCGCCCGTCCTCGCCGTGGTGGGCACCGACACCTTCCCCGGGATGGTCGAGGCCGCGGACGCGATTGCCGACGCAGCAGCCACCGGTGCCAGCGAGAGCCTCGCCGGCGCCTGGCACAGTTGGGATCCCGTGGCGATGAGCGCGCGGCTGGCAGCGTTCGTGCGGGACGGACACTGACGCGGGGCGGCTGTCGCTGACCATCGGGTGCGGCGCCGACGCTCGCCGCGCCCGGGCGCGTCCGCGTTCGCGGTGACCTCGCGAGTCGGTTAGGATTGTGGAGTTGCCCGCGCTTCGGTGCGGACAACGGGCTGTGGCGCAGCTTGGTAGCGCACTTGACTGGGGGTCAAGGGGTCGCAGGTTCAAATCCTGTCAGCCCGACCAAAACGCAAGAGGAGGGATGATCCTTGCGGATCATCCCTCCTCTTGCGTTTACTCGTACGACCCCGCTCAGTCGCCAAACCCCCGACGCTGACGCATCCGTCCGTCGGCGTCGAGTTCGACGATCGTGTCGATGCCGATCCGCTCCAGGAATGCGAAGTCGTGGCTGACGATCAGCAGCGCCCCGCGGTACGCATCGAGGGCCTCCGCCAGCTGTTCGACGCTGGCGATGTCGAGGTTGTTGGTGGGCTCGTCCAGGATCAGCAGCTGCGCCGGCGGCTCGGCGAGGAGCAGCCGCGCGAGCGAGACACGGAACCGCTCGCCGCCCGAGAGCGTGCGCACAGGCCGATCCACGCTGTCGCCGCGCAGGAGCAGGCGCGCGAGCTGGTTGCGGATGGTTCCGGCCGACGTGCCGGGAGCGACCGCCTGCACGTTGTCCATCGCGCTGGCGTCGTCGTCGAGACCGTCGAGTCGCTGTGGGAGGAAGCCGACGAGCTCGGTCGCGAGTCGGCCATGGGGTCGCCCTGGGACCGGCTCGGTCCGCCCCAGGAGCTGTTCGATCAGGGTCGACTTCCCTGCCCCGTTCGCGCCGATGAGCGCGACGCGCTCCGGCCCCTGGATCACGATCGTCCGGCCCTCGTCCTCCAGTTCGGCGAGGCGCCTGCCGCGGGGCACGTCGGGATCGGGCAGGGCGAGGTGGATGTGCTCCTCGTCCCGGACTCGCGCGTCGGCGGCATCGACCGCGGCCTGCGCGGCCTGCACCTTGTCGTCGAGTGTGGAGCGCAGCGCTCCCGCCGACGCCTGCGCCTTGCTGGCGCGGTTCCCGGCGAGGATCTTCGGGATGCCGCCGTCCTTCTGCGTCTTCTTCCCCGTCCGCTCGCGGCGCGCCAGCTTGGTCTCCGCCTCGACGCGCTGCTTCTTCTCGACCTTCAACGTCTGCTGCGCGGACCGCGCGGACCGCACCGCGGCGGCCTGCTCCTGCTGCTGCTGTTCCTTCCACGCGCTGTATGGGCCGCCGAACGTCTCCAGCCTCCCGCCGTACAGCTCGGCGGTGTCATCCATGTGCTCGAGCAGCTCGAGATCGTGACTGACGACGACGAGTGCGCCGGGCCACTGGTCGACGAGCTCGGCCAGTTTCGCGCGTGTGGGACGATCGAGGTTGTTCGTGGGCTCGTCGAGGACGGTGATCGGGGTGCGACGGAGGCGCAGTCCCGTGATCGCGATGAGCATGCCCTCTCCCCCGGAGACCTCGGCGATCCGGCGATCGAGATCGGCGGCGGCGAAGTCGATCTGGTCCAGTGCCTCCGCTGCGCGGGACTCGATGTCCCAGTCCTCGCCGATCGCGTCGAAGTGGCGCTGCTCGACGTCGCCGGACTCGATCGCCGTGATCGCGTCGAGGATCGAGCGGATACCGAGCAGCTCCGCGACCGTCGTGTCCTGACGGAGCGTGAGCGTCTGCGGCAGGTGGCCGACCTCGCCACTCGTGTCGACCTGTCCCGAGGTCGGTCGCAGCTCACCCGTGATGAGATGGAGCAGCGTGGATTTGCCGGCGCCGTTGCGGCCGATCATCCCGGTCCGGCCGGCGCCGAACGTGCCGTTGACGCGATCGAGCGCGACCGTGCCGTCCGGCCATTCCAGGGTCAGATCGCGCAGGGTGATGGCGGGTTTCGTAGACATTGCGATGTTTCTCTCTTCTCTCCCGTCGCGCGCCGAAGGGCGTGACGGGAGCAGTTCCGTGTCGGGATGCCGGCGGAGCCGGCAGGTCAACCGACCGCGGATGCGAGTGCCTTACTGCGAGAAGCCACGCCGGGTGCGAACCCGGGCGGGACCACGCGTTCGCATTCAAGCACTCGAGACCGAGGTCGGTGCGATGCGAACGTGCCGGTGAGGAACACGCAATGTCGACGCCTCAGAAGGAGACGGACGTGTGCGCGAAAAGGATCGATCACTGATGCGGCCGATTGCCGCACGTGCGAAAGCCACCGGCAGTTCGGTGGCTAGGCTCTGTCGACCTCGATCGTTTCCATCGCGACCACCCTACCGCAGAGCCTCAGACGTCTTCGGCGCGATAGCGCGCACGCTGCTCCTCCTCGTGCTCCTTCTTCGGAAGGCCGAACCAGACGATCAGCCCGCCGAGCACGATCGCGACGGCGCCGTCGTGGACTGGAGCTAGGCTTCGCTGAGTCTCCGGGCGGATCCCCTGCGCCGAAGTGCTTTACGCCAACGTTATGGTCACCGTGCTTGGCTTTGCAGGAGCCGACCGGCGCGAACTTTGGAGGAGCGGTGCGTGTATTGATCGTCGAAGACGAGCCGTTTCTCGCCGACGCGATCCAGACCGGGCTGCGCCGGGAGGGCATCGCGGCCGATGTCGTGCACGACGGCGACGCCGCTCTGGAGTACGTCACGATCAACGACTACGACGTCATCGTTCTCGACCGGGACATCCCGGGCGTGCACGGCGACGAGGTGTGCGGGCGCATCGTGGCCGGGCATCCTCAGGTGCGGGTGCTGATGCTGACCGCAGCGCGGACCCTCGACGACAAGGTCACGGGGTTCGAGCTGGGTGCTGACGACTACGTGGCGAAGCCGTTCGACTTCCCCGAGCTCGTTGCACGATTGCGAGCTCTCGAGCGCCGCAATCAGCCGGCCGCACCCCCGACCCTTGCCAACGGCGGAGTGCGACTCGATTCGTTCCGGCGCGAGGTGACACGGAACGGCAGGCGCGTGCGGCTGAGCCGGAAGGAGTTCGCCGTGCTGGAGTTGCTCATGCGGGCGGACGGCGGAGTACTCAGCGCCGAACGGCTGCTCGAGAAGGCGTGGGACATGAATGCCGACCCGTTCACCAACACGATCAGGGTGACCATCTCGACGCTGCGCAAGAAACTGGGCGAACCGTGGATGATCCAGACCGTGCCGGGCTGCGGCTACCGATTCGACGGCTCACGTGACTGATCGGTCCGTGTCGCGGAACCCGCGTCTGTGGCGGCCGCGGATGACGATCCGTGCCCGGCTGACTCTCACGTACGCGACTCTCCTGACGGCGAGCGGCGCGGTGATGCTCGGAACGATCTACGTCTTCATGCGCTACGTGCCGACGTATGCGATCCTGCCCGCGGACACGGTGGAAGCCTCGCCACTCGACGCGGCCCCGGCGACGCCGCTGCCCACCGGCGTCGACTCCACTGCCGCACTTGAGCTCACGAGCGCCTCCGACATCCTGAACACCCTGCTCACCATCTCGATCCTGGCCCTCGTGGTGCTCGCCGTGATCGGCGCGGTCCTCGGCTGGGTGATCGCAGGACGGGTGCTGCGTCCGCTCGCCGAGATCAACTCCGCCGCGAAGCGCGCGGCGACGGGAGCGCTCGATCACCGCATCGGAATGCGGGGGCCTGGCGACGAGGTGCACGACCTCGCCGACACCTTCGACGACATGCTGGAAAAGCTCGACGGAGCGTTCCAGTCCCACCGCAGGTTCGCTGCGAACGCCTCCCATGAGCTGCGCACCCCGCTCGCGACCAACCAGACGATGCTGGAAGTCGCGCTGGCCGATCCCGATCTCGACACGGAGTCGCTTCGGAGGGTTGCCGAACGGGTCTATCAGACGAACAGGCGCAACATCGAGACCGTCGATTCGCTGCTCACCCTCGCCGAGATCGGTGCACGGGGAACTCGGAACGAGAAGATCGACCTCGCGCGGATCGCGGCGGACGTGCTGCAGGACCTTCGTGATGAGATCGCCTCGTCCGGCGTGCGGGTGGAGACCGATCTCGAACCGGCGGAAGCCCTGGGCGATCCGGTGCTCCTGCATCGGGCGGTGGCGAACTTGGTCCAGAACGCCCTCCGTCACAACATCGAGGACGGCACTCTCCGGCTGACAACGGGCCAACGCTCGAACGGCGCGCAAGTGCAGGTCGCCAATACCGGTCCCGTCGTGACGACGAGCACCGTCGCCTCGCTCACCGAACCGTTCGTGCGCGGCACGGGCCGCATAGGCGGACATCGGCACCACGGACTCGGACTGGCGATCGTCGCCAGCGTCGCCGAGGTCCACAGCGCCGGACTCGCCATCGTCGCGAACCCGCAGGGCGGGCTCACCGTGACCTTCACCCTTGTCCCACCCGCGACGTCAGCAAAACCTAAAGAAGCGCCTTAACGCCGTCACAACGGGCAGTTCGCTGAGCTGGTTCCAGAAGAGCAACGCCAACGGGAGTTGCTCCGAAAGGAGAGACCATGTTCCTCACGAAGAGGTCGCGTGGCGCGCTGGCCGCCCTGGCTGCGGTGCCCCTGACGATCGCCATCCTGTCGGGATGCAGCGCCGGAGGCGGCGGCCAGCCGAGCAGCGACAGGGCCGAGACGCCCTCAGCGAAGAGCTTCGACGACTGGCAACTCGCGTTCGCCCAGTGCATGCGTGGCGAGGGTCTCGATTTCCCTGATCCCGGCAAGGGCGGTCTCGGCGTCACGATCGATCAATCGAACGCCGCCGCCTTCGACAAGGCGAGCACCAAGTGCCGAGAGAAGCTCGGCAATCCTCCCGCCGCCCCCGGCGACGAAGGCAAGACGGAGGAGCAGCTGCAGGAAGAGGCGCTGAAGAGCGCGAAGTGCTTCCGCGAGAACGGCATCGACATGCCCGACCCGAAGAACGGAAGCGTTGCGGCCATGCCGATGGACGTCCCCCCGGAAGTGCTCAAGAAGTGTCTGCCGGGCGCCGGCGACGCTGACGGTGGAAGCGCGCGACCCAATGGCTGAGACGACCTCGGCGGCCGAAGCCGCAGAGCACGATTCGGCGCCCGCACCGGGGACCCAGGTCGACCCCGCACACAGAAAGCGGCGACGTCGGCGGGCGATCGTCGGTGCTGCCGCCGGAGTGGCTGTTCTCCTCGGCGCCGGGGCCGGGGCCTATGCCTTCGGCGCGACGCCTTCCTCCCCGCCGCCCGTCAAGAAGACCCTGCACGTCGAATCAGCACCGATCGAGCGGGGTACGCTCACCGGAACGACGAAGTCGACCGGCACGCTCGCCTACGCGGGCGCCCGAGACATCGCGAGCGGGGTCGGCGGAGTCATCACCTCGCTGCCGGCCCCCGGCACGCAGATCGCCCTCGGACAGCCGCTCTTCGCCGTCGACAATGTCCCCGTGTTCCTGTTCCACGGCGATCTCCCGGCGTGGCGGGCCTTCGAGGAGGGGATGCCCAACGGTCCGGATGTCGTACAGCTCGAGCGCAGCCTTGCAGCACTCGGCTACTTCTCCCGCGAACCGGACGACGAGTTCACCGCACGCACCGCCGAGGCGATCGGGGCCTGGCAGAAGGCCACCGGTCAGGAGAAGACCGGCGTCATCGACCTCGGCCGCGTCGTGTTCTCCATCGGTGATGTCCGGGTCGCCGCCGCGAAAGCAACGGTCGGCTCTCAGCTCGGCCCTGGCTCACCTGTGCTCGGGGTCACAGCGCTCGACAAGAAGGTGGATGTCGATCTCAAACTGGCCGACCAGCAGCTCGCGACGGTCGGCGGCAAGGTCACCATCGATCTGCCCTCGGGAAAATCCACAGACGGCACGATCGCCTCGGTGGGAGTACCGACTGAGAAGGAGAGCGGCGCAGGCAAGACGGTGGTGATCCCGGTGGTGGTCGCCCTCTCCGACCCGTCCTCGGTCGGCCCCCTGCAGCAGGCGAGCGTGACCGTGAACTTCCCGTCGGAGGCGCGCGAGAACGTGCTCTCCGTCCCCGTCGGAGCTCTCCAGGCGCTCGACGGGAACCGTTTCGGAGTCGAGATCGTCGATCCCCGGTCCGGCAAGACCGCACGCGTCCCTGTGACGACTGGCCTGTTCGCCGGAGGGCGCGTCGAGATCACCGGACCGGGGATCGAGGAAGGACAGAAAGTCGTGGTGCCAGGATCATGAGCGACATCATCGTGCTCCGTGACGTCGAGCGGGGCTACGGCGAACCCCCCGCGCTCGCCTGCGCCGGAGTGAACCTGACCATCCGCGAGGGCGAATTCGTCGCGATCGTCGGCCCGAGCGGCTCCGGCAAGTCGACCCTCCTCAACCTGATCGGCACACTCGACAGACCCACCGCCGGCACGGCACTCATCGAAGGAGTAGACGTGAGGGGCCTCTCGGATCGTGCCCTCTCGGCGCTGCGCGCCCATCGAATCGGATTCGTCTTCCAGCAATTCCACCTGGCGGAGGGCGTGACCGCTCTCGACAATGTGGCGGACGGGTTGCTCTATGCGGGAGTCCCGCGCCCGGAGCGGCGGGAGCGGGCGCGCGCTGTGCTCGACCGCGTGGGGCTCGCCCATCGGCATGACCATCGTTCGCACCAGCTCTCCGGCGGAGAGCGGCAGCGCGTCGCCATCGCCCGGGCGATGATCGGTGAACCGCCTCTGCTGCTGGCCGACGAACCGACCGGCAACCTCGACTCGATGGCCGGGGCGAGGATCATCGAGCTGCTGCACGAGATCAATGCCCGCGGAACCACCGTCGTGGTCATCACCCACGATGCGGAGCTGGCGGAGCGACTGCCTCGACGGATCGCGATCCGCGATGGCCGTGTGCTCTCCGACTCGGCGAGCAGGTCGATCGCATGAGCATCACATCAGCACCGGCGAACTCCGCCACGGCCTCGGCGGTGAGCCCCTCCGCACCCCCACCGCTTCCCCGCTCGCGGCTGCTCGCGAGGGACGCCGTGCGCCTGGGCACCGTGGGCCTTCGCACCCGGCCGGCTCGCGCGATCCTGTCGGCGCTCGGCATCGCCATCGGGATCGCCGCGATGATCGCCGTCGTCGGCATCTCCGCATCGAGCCAGGCGAAACTCAACGCCCAGTTGGCGAGCCTCGGCACCAACCTGCTGACCGCCCAGGCGGGAAAGAGCGTCTTCGGTCAGGATACGAAGCTCCCTCCCGACACGATCGCGAAGGTTGGGATGCTCGATGGCGTCGAGAGCGCCAGCGGCTACGGCGACCTGTCCGTGAGCGTCTATCGCAGCCATCTGACGGATCCGTCCGAGACCGGCGCAATCACAGTGAGGGCGGCCGACCTGCGGCTGCCCGGCACCACCGCAGCGAGACTCGCGGCCGGATCATGGCTGAACGCCGCCACCGCGAACTACCCGGCCGTGGTGCTGGGCGCCAAGGCGGCCGAAAGACTGGGAGTGGCCTCTCCCGGAGCGCAGGTGTGGCTCGGCGGCCGATACTTCACCGTGGTCGGCATTCTCGAGGCGGTCCCTCTCGCGCCCGAACTGGACACGTCCGCCCTGATCGGCATCCCGATCGCCCGCGCGCAGTTCGGCTACGACGGAAGCCCGACCATGGTCTACGAACGATCAGCGGACGCGGCCGTGGACTCGGTGCGCACCCGTCTCGGTCGTACCGTCAGCCCGCAGACACCCGACCAGGTCACCGTGTCCCGTCCCTCCGACGCCCTCGCCGCGAAGAACGCCGCGGACCAGGCGTTCACCGGTCTTCTCGTCGGGCTCGGCTCCGTCGCACTGCTCGTCGGCGGCATCGGAGTGGCGAACACGATGATCATCTCCGTGCTGGAGCGCCGGCGCGAGATCGGCCTGCGACGCGCGCTCGGTGCAACGCGGGGCCACATCCGCACGCAGTTCCTCTCCGAGGCGCTGCTGCTCTCGGCACTGGGCGGAGCCCTCGGCGCCGCCCTCGGTGTGGCGGTGACCGCAGGCTTCGCCCTGCTCAGAGGATGGCCGCTCGCCATCCCGCCCGTCACCCTCGCCATCGCGATCGGGGCCACGCTCCTCATCGGCGCCGTCGCAGGCCTCTACCCCGCCGTCCGAGCCGCCCGCACCGACCCGACCATCGCGCTGGGCGGGTGAAGCCCCCGCTCCGCGCCGCTGTCCGACCCGCCGCGTAGGGTCGGATCATGTCGACGATCACGACGAAGGCAGCGACGCCCACGGAGTGGGAGGACGTGCAGCGCGCGCTCACCGGCGGAGGCGACGGCGCGTCGTGCCAGTGCGTGTGGCCGGTGCTGCGCAACAAGGATTGGAACGCCACGACGAAGGACCAGCGGGTCGAGATCCTGCGGGACGAGATCACGACCGGTCCTCCGCCGGGCATCGTCGCATACCGGGACGGAGAGGCCGCCGGCTGGATCCGCATCGGCCCGCGCCTGGCGCAGGCCCGGCTCGCCTACACGCGCACGATCGTGGCCGCCACGCACGAGCCGCTCGACGATGGCAGTGTGTGGGCGGTCACGTGCTTCTCCGTGCGACGCGATCATCGCGGACAGGGGTTGAACGCCGCCCTCCTCGCGGCCGCCGTCGACTACGCCCGCGAATCCGGCGCCCGCGTCGTCGAGGGCTACCCCGTCGACACGGCCGCGGTGAAGGTGTCGCCGAACGAGCTGTTCCATGGAGCACTGTCGACCTTCCTCGCCGCGGGGTTCTCGGTCGTCGGCGAGTTGCGGTCAGGACGCCCCCTGGTCAGCCTCGACCTCGCAGGATAGCGGTGACCACCGGTACGGCGGCGGACCGCGCGTCCTCTCGCTCCTACGATGGAGGGATGCAGAGCCGCACCCGACTTGGCGCCCTGTGGCCGTTCGCGCCGTACATCGTCGTCGCCCTGGTCCATGTGGTCGCCCTCGCCGCGCACAGCCCTCTTGCGGTTCCGACGAAGGCGCTGCTGATGCCGCTGCTCGCGGTTCCGGCGGTGCTCGCTTGGAAATTCCTGGCACCCCGGGGCGCCGCCGTGCTCCTGACCGTCGCGCTGCTCTTCTCCTGGCTCGGCGACGAAGCAGGACTGTTCTTCCCGTTCGCCCCAGAGCTGCCGCTCATGCTGGGCTTCTTCGGACTCGCGCACGTCGCCTACATCGTGCTGTTCCTGCGCCACCTGCGCGTGCGCCGACTGCCGCTGTGGACCGTCGTGTACGTGCTCTGGTGGCTGTTCATGATCGCCCTGCTCGGACCGCACACCGGATCCCTCCTCGCAGCAGTGGCCGCGTACGGCATCGTGCTCGCCGGGACGGCGGCGACCTCCGCGCGCTGCCGCGCCACGATCGCCTGGGGCGGCGTGTTCTTCCTCTCGAGCGACTCGATCCTGGCCTTCCGCCTGTTCCTGCCCGACGCGATGCCGGACTGGACGAGCCCCGCCGTCATGGTCACCTACACGATCGGGCAGGGGCTGATCGTCGCCGGCGCGCTCCGGGCCCTGCGCCGCGACGAGACCGCCTTCGCACCGGCCGGTGCTCGCGCCGATGCCATCGACCACGGCGCGGAGCCGCCCACATGAACACCGATCCCTGGGCCAGCGGCCCCGTCCGCATCGACAGCTGGCTCTGGGCGGTGCGGGTGTTCAAGACCCGTTCCGCCGCGACCACCGCCTGCCGCGCCGGCCACGTCCGCCTCAACGGCGATCGGGTCAAGGCCGCGCAGACCGTGAAGATCGGCGACGAGCTGCGGATCAGGATCAGCGGATTCGACCGGATCCTGATCGTCCGCCAGACCCTGGTCAAGCGCGTCGGCGCTCCCCTGGCGGCCGTCGCCGCCGAGGACCGCACACCGCCCCGCGACCCGATGGCCGCCGCCGGTCTGCGGGACCGCGGAGCAGGTCGTCCGACCAAGCGGGAGCGCCGCGACATCGACCGGCTGCGTGGGCGCGATCAGGACGGAGAGCGCGCCGACCGGTGATCGAGAATTCTTCGGTGATCAGGGTGAAAAGTTCTCCACACCCCCTCCTGTAATCGAAGCTATGTTCTATACTGGGAGCATGACCGAAGCCCCGCTCCCTCCCGTCGCAGATCGCGGCGCGCTGCTGGACGCATGGGTGGCGAAGCGGGCCGAGATCGCACGGCTCGAGGGCGAGGCCTCCGAGCTGCTGACCGCCAGGGCGGAGCTGTTCGACGCGGATGTTCGCGCCGACCCGCAGCATCGCGACATGATCCGCCGGTCGATGATCGCGGAGTACTCGGCCGCCGGGCGCATCTCCAAGACCGCCACCGAGCTCGGTTTCAACGATGCCGAGGCTCTGAACGAGTTCTTCCCCGCGCTGCGTGATGCCCTGCGGCACGGCGCGATCACGGCGCCGCACGTCCGCGTGCTGGTTGCCGCCGCCGCACCCGTTCGCGAGGCGGTGCTCAACGGCCACCTCGACGCCGAGGTACTGGCGGTCTACGAAGCCGCCGCCCTCACGATCGCCGAGAACGAGACGCCGGCGCGCACCCGGCCGCACGCTCGGCAGATCGCGGCGACCCTCGCGGGAGAGAGCATCCGGGAGCGCCACGCCAGGGCGGCATCCGAACGCCAGATCACGATCCGCCCTCTCGACGATGGGCTGGCTCTGCTGACGGCGGTGCTGCCAGAGGTGTATGCCGTCGCGATCATGGATCGCCTCCGCAGCCTCGCGACGGCCGTCGCCGCCACGGGGCGGAGCCGTCGCGAGAACGACCTCGGTCTGATCTTCTCCGACCCGATCGCGCAGCGCTTCGCAGGTGCAGATCCCGAGGAGTTCCCCTTCCCCGAGGATCTCCTCCCCGACGACCCGCGGCTTCAGACGTACGACCGCATCGCCGCGGCGGGGACGTACGCCCTGGATCCGGATCACGACCTTCACGATCCCGAGACCGACACCTGCGAAGCCACTAAGGTCGGGCCCGACGCCCGGCCCGAGTTCGTCGCGGCGGACGGCCGGACTCGTCGCGAGATCGAGACCGATACCTTCATCGACCTGCTGCTCGCCGCGACGCCCTCCGAAGCGCTCGGCACGGGCCTGGATCGGATCACCGCGACCGTACAGGTGACGATCGCCGCCACCACCCTCGCCGGAGAGGACGATCGGCTCGCCGAGCTCGATGGACACGGTCCGCTGCATCCTGACATCGCACGGGACCTCGCCCGTCACGCCAGCGGATGGAATCGGCTGTTCCTGGACGACACCGGGATGGTCACCAAGGTCGACCGCTACACGCCGACCACCGCGATGAAGCGTTTCCTGAGGGCGAGGGATCAGCGCTGCCGCTTCCCGGGGTGCCACACGCCCGCCCGGCGCTGCGACATCGATCACAACGAGGACCACGCCCGGGGCGGGCCCACCGAGATCACCAACCTGAGCGGCTTCTGCCCAGGGCATCACGCGCTCAAGCATCCCGATATCGACGAGGGCCATCGCTGGACCGCGCGTCAACTCCCTGACGGAACCCTGCGCTGGACGAGTCCGCTCGGACGCACTTACGACGACCGCGCGCCGCGCCGCGTCATGTTCGTCTGAGCCTCGTCGAGCTGCTCGAGCAACCACCGCACGGGCCGCGCCTCGACCGGTCCGCCGTCGCCCGCCAGCGCCTCGATCCGCACGGTCAGGCCGCGATCGCTCGTGACGACGAACACGTGATCTCCCGCCGCGGCACGCTCGCGGGCGACGTCGACGATCGCGTCGTCGCCGGCCGCCGGAGCACGCACGATCTCGACCGCGCACGCCACATCGGCGCTGTCGGCGGGATCGGCGACCTCCCGCGCCGCGCCTTCGGCGACGAGCACCACCCGCGGATGCCAGCGCGTCGAATCCAGCGCCACCCGCTCGGCCGAGACTCCGCGACGAGCCCACACGTCCAGCCGGTCGCGAAGGCGCGCCGTCGCTCCCGCACGGTCCTTCCACCAGCCGTCCGGCACGGATCCGACCACGTTCGCAGCGTCCACGACGACGACCGGCCGGACGTCCAGCAGCGCGCGCAGCTCCGGCCACGCCTCGGCGAAGCCGGGGTGCAGCGGACGGCGGTCCACCTCGTCGACCGGGACCCAGTGCAGCGCCAGGCTCTCCGGATCGCTGATCACCGGCTCGAACGGCGTCACGACGTCGGCGACGACGGTCGTGTAGCTCCAGATCCCGAGGTCCAGCACGCTCTCGAACTGCGCCCTGACGGCGCCGTCCGGCACGCCGGCCTCCTCCTGTGCCTCGCGGATCGCGCCCTCACGAGCCGACTCGCCCTCGTGCAGCGCCCCGCCGGGCAGCGCCCACGTGCCGCCGTGGTGGCTCCAGGCGACCCGGTGCTGCAGCAGGACGCCGCGCTCCCGGTCGTGGGCGAGCAGCCCCGCCGCGCCGTATCGCCCCCAGTACCGCTCCCCCGTCGGCGACACCACCCAGGCATCGCCGCTGTTCAGTGGCCCGTGGGGGCGCCGAGGCTCGCCGGGTTCCGGGGGAACGATCGTCACCCCTCCACCCTTTCACACGCCGTCTGTCGATGGCCCTGTACGACGGATCGTTGCACGCCTGTGCCGTTGCGAGAATGGTGAGCATGAACGATGCCTACGAACTGGACGACGATCCCTCGCGCATCCAGACCGACGCCGTGTGGACCTGGCTCTCGACCGAGGCCTACTGGGGCCGCTGGCGCTCGCGCGCCGATGTCGAGACCCAGCTCGGCAACGCCTGGCGCGTCGTCGGCGTCTATCACGCCGGCACCGGCGAGCAGGTGGGCTTCGCCCGAGCGGTCTCGGACGGCGTCGGGTTCGCCTACCTCGCCGACGTCTACGTGGACCGCGCGCACCGCGGCCACGGCCTCGGCAAGCGCATGATGCAGCTCATGATCGACGACGGCCCTGGCGCGGACATGCGCTGGACGCTGTTCACGAGCGACGCGCACGGCCTCTACCGGCAGTTCGGATTCACCGAACCCGACGACACGGCGATGGTGCGCGCGGCCCGCAACGTCTGACGGAGAAGGGAACGGCGCCGACCCTGGAGTCGGCGCCGCATCCCTCAGCGCTGCCGGCGCTCGCGCACCCGCATGTTGATCACGATCGGAGTGCCCTCGAAGTCGTACAGCTCGCGCAGGCGCCGCTGGATGAACCGGCGGTAGCCCGGGTCGAGGAACCCGGTCGTGAACAGCACGAATGTCGGCGGACGCGTGGTCGCCTGCGTACCGAACAGGATCCTGGGCTGCTTGCCGCCCCGCAGCGGGTGCGGGTGGGCGGCGACGAGCTCGGAGAGGAAGGCGTTGAACTTGCCGGTCGGGATCCGGCGATCCCAGTTCTCCAGCGCCGTCTCCAGCGCCGGGACCAGCTTGTCCAGGTGACGGCCGGTCTTCGCCGAGATGTTCACGCGCGGGGCCCAGGCGACGTGCGCCAGGTCCTGCTCGATCTCGCGCTCCAGGTACCGGCGACGGTCCTGGTTCTCCATGTCGTCGTCGAACAAGCGGTCCCACTTGTTGAACGCGAGCACGAGCGCGCGGCCCGACTCGAGCACCATGTCGATGATGTTCAGGTCCTGCACGCTGATCGGCTGGCTCACGTCGAGCACGACCACGGCAACCTCGGCCTTCTCCAGCGCCGTCGACGTGCGCAGCGACGCGTAGAAGTCCGCGCCCTGCTGCAGGTGCACGCGGCGACGGATGCCGGCGGTGTCGACGAGGCGCCACAGCTTGCCGCCCAGCTCGACGACCTCGTCCACGGGGTCGCGGGTGGTGCCCGCGAGCTCGTTGACGACGACGCGCTCCTCCCCTGCGGCCTTGTTCAGCAGCGAGGACTTGCCCACGTTCGGCCGGCCCAGGATCGCGACGCGGCGCGGTCCGCCGATCTCGCCCTTCGCGACGGCGGAGACCTCGGGCAGCTTCTCCATGATCGCGTCGAGGAGGTCGGCGACGCCGCGTCCGTGGATCGCGGACACCGGGTACGGCTCGCCGAGACCCAGGTTCCACAGCGCCGCGGCCTCCGGCTCCTGCCGGGCGTCGTCGATCTTGTTCGCGACGAGGAAGACCGGCTTGCCGCTCTTGCGCAGCAGCTTCACGACGTGCTCGTCGGTCGAGGTCGCCCCGACCATCGCGTCGACGACGAAGAGCACCACGTCGCTGAGGTCGATCGCGACCTCGGCCTGCGCGGCGACCGAACGGTCGATGCCCTTCGCGTCGGGCTCCCAGCCGCCGGTGTCGACCAGCGTGAAGCGCCGGTCCATCCACTCGGCCTTGTACGTGACGCGGTCGCGCGTGACACCGGGGGTGTCCTCCACGACGGCCTCGCGACGGCCCAGGATCCGGTTCACAAGCGCGGACTTGCCGACGTTCGGCCGGCCCACGATCGCGACGACGGGAAGGGCAGGCAGGAACTGGATCCCGTCCTCGCCCTCGACGAGGCCTGCGAGCAGCTCGGCGTCCTCGTCGTCCAGGTCGTAGTCCTCGAGGCCCGCGCGCAGGGTCGCGGCGCGCGACTCGACGAGCTCCTCGTCCATCGCGTCCAGCTTCTCGGCGAGACGGTCTTCGCCGCCCTCGTATTCTTCTTCGTCAGCCATTGTCGGCTCCTCGCTGCGCTCCGGGCGCACGTCGCTCGATCACCGCGATCACGGCGTCGATGGTCTCCTCGAAGTCGAGGTCGGTCGAATCCACGACCTCCACTCCTTCCGCGGCGGTGAGGAAGTCCACCACCGCGCTGTCCTTGGCGTCGCGATGATGCAGCGCGGCGGCGACCGCCCCGGCATCCTCCGCGTCGAGCTCCGCGGCCCGGCGCGCTGCGCGCACCTCGGGAGCCGCGGTCAGCAGGATCCGCACGGGGGCGTCGGGGGCGACCACGGTCGTGATGTCGCGCCCCTCCACCACCACGGCGGGGTATTCGGCCTCCCGGGCGATCCGGCGGAACGCGTCGTTCACCTGCACGCGGACGGCGGGCACGCGTGCCACTCCGCTCACGGCGCCCGAGACCCGCGGTTCGCGGATCGCGTCCGTCACGTCCGTCGCTCCGACGTGCACGAGACGGTCGTCGGGGTCGAGACCCTGCGCGAACGGGAAGTCGGCCGCGGCGGCCAGCACGGCGGCCTCGTCGGCGGTGTCGTCGCCACGGTCCAGGACGTGCCAGGCCAGCGCGCGATATGCGGCGCCCGTGTCGAGGAAGCCGTAGCCGAGGCGTCGGGCGACGGCCTTGGACACGCTGGACTTGCCGGATCCGGCCGGGCCGTCGATCGCGACGATGAACGGTGCGTGCGCCGCGGTCCCTGAGCCTGTCGAAGGGTCAGTCATCGGGCATGCTCGCAATCCGCCATCCCCTGGCTTCGAGTCCTTCGACCGCGCCGCGGAGCGCGGCCGGCGTCACGCTGATCTCGGCCAGGCCGAACTGCGCGCCCGGCGAGTGCTCCAGGCGCAGGTCCTCGACGTTGACCTCGAGCTCGCCGAGCTCGCCGAACAGGCGGCCGAGCTGTCCCGCGGTGTCGTCGATCATCACGACGAAGGACTCGAACCGGCGGTTCTGGCCGTGCTTGCCGGGCAGCCGCTCGACGCCCTCGTTGCCGTGCCGGATCGCCTCGGCGACCGTGCGCCGGGATCCGGTGCGGTCGGGATCGCGCAGCGCGTCGGCGACCTCGGCGAGGTCTGCCGCGAGGGCATCGAGCACCGAGACGACGGGCGCGGCGTTCGCACCGAGGATCTGCACCCACAGCTCGGGAGCGGAGGCGGCGATGCGCGTGGTGTCGCGCACGCCCTGGCCGGCGAGGCGGAGCGAGCCGTCCTCGGCGTCGGCGAGGCGGGCGGCGAGCAGGCTCGCGACGACCTGCGGCACGTGCGAGGTCAGTGCGACCGCGCGGTCGTGCTCCTCCGGAGTCATCTCGAGCGGCATCGCCTCGAGGTCGAGAGCGAGGCCCTCCACGAGCGCGAGATCCGCCGCGCGGGTCTCCTCGTCGCGGCACACCACCCACGGGCGGCCGATGAAGATGTCGGCGCGCGCCGAGATCGCTCCCCCGCGCTCGCGACCGGCCAGCGGATGGGATCCGATGTACCGGGTCAGGTCGACGCCGCGCTCGCGGAGCAGGCGCAACGGCTCGAGCTTGACGCTCGCGACATCGGTGACGACGGCGTCCGGGAACCGCGCCAGCTCCGCCTCGATGACGTCTGCCGTCACGTCCGGCGGCACGGCGACGACCACGAGCGACGGGGCGTCGTCCTCCCGGGCCGCGCGACCCGCACCGTAGTCGATCGCGAGCCGCAGCTGCGCGGGCGAGGTGTCGGCGAGGGCGACGTCGATGCCCTTCGCGGTCAGGGCGTGCCCGATGCTGGCGCCGAGAAGCCCCGCGCCGACGATCCGGATGGTTCCGGACAGCCGCGCGGCACGCTCGTTCGGCGTCCTGCTCGTGTCGCTCACTCGTTCTCCTGCGCGTCTCCCCGGTCGGCTTCGGTCCCTGAGGTTCTCGAAGGGTTCGAAGGGCCGTCCGCGGGGGAATCCTGGCGCGACAGGGTCAGAAGCGCGCCGAGTTCGATTTTAGTCAGTTCGCGGGACTTCCCCGCAGGGAGCGTTCCCAGGTGCAGCGGGCCGAACTGGCGCCGCACGAGTTCGGTGACCGGGTGCCCGACCGCCGCGAGCATCCGGCGCACGATGCGATTGCGTCCGGAGTGCAGGGTGAGCTCGACGAGGCTGGATCCCGCGGACGAGTCGAGCAGCCGCGCCTTGTCGGCGACGATCCGTCCGTCCTCGAGGTCGATGCCCTTCGTGAGCTTCGCGATCGTCTGCGCGGTGACCACGCCCTCGACCTTGGCGATGTAGACCTTGGTCACGCCGAACGAGGGGTGCGCGAGCACGTGCGCGAGGTCGCCGTCGTTCGTGAGGATGAGCAGCCCGCTGGTCTCGGCGTCCAGGCGCCCGACGTTGTAGAGGCGCTCCTCGTAGTCCTTCGTGAAGCGGCGCAGATCCGGCCGCCCCTTCTCGTCCTTCATCGAGGAGACGACACCGGTGGGCTTGTTCAGCATGACGTAGCGCTTGCCGGTGTCCAGCTGCACGGCGGTGCCGTCCACGTCGACCAGGTCCTTCTCCGGGTCGATCCGTCGGCCGAGTTCGGTGACGACGGATCCGTTCACGCGTATGCGTCCCTCGACGATGTACTGCTCGATCACGCGTCGCGATGCGACACCCGCGTTCGCGAGCACCTTCTGCAGGCGCACGCCGTTCTCGGAGAAACCGGCAGGGGGGATTTCGGTCGACATCATGCCCTTTCACTGAATCCTGCGGAGCCGTCGTCGAGCAGCGGCGAGATCGGCGGCAGCTCGTCGAGAGAGTTGATGCCGAGGTTCTGCAGCAGCGCGTCGGTCGTGCCGTAGTTGATCGCACCGGTCTCGGAGTCCTGGAAGAGCTCGGTGATGAGCCCGCGGCCCACGAGGGTGCGCACGACGGAGTCGACGTTGACGGCGCGGATCGAGGCGACCTGGCTGCGCGTGACCGGCTGCTTGTACGCGATCACCGCGAGGGTCTCCAGCGCCGCCTGCGACAGTCGCGCCGGAGCCTGCCCTCCCACGAAGTCTGCGACCAGATCGTCGTACTCCTCGCGCACGTAGAGCCGCCAGCCACCGCCGACCTCGCGCAGTTCGAAACCGCGCCGCGGTCCCTGCCCTCGGCCGTCGTACTCCTCGACGAGGGACTCGATCGCCTGCCGCACGGCCGGCACGGGCGCGCCGACGGCCGCGGCGAGCGAGACGAGGCTGTGCGGCTCGTCGATGATGAGCAGGATCGCCTCGAGCTTCTCCGTGAGCGGCAGCTCGGTGTCATCGGTCATAGTCGGCTCCCAACGTCGCCAGCATCTCGTCGGTCCACTGCTCGGCCGACCATCGCAGGGTCAGCTCGCCGAGCGGCTCCAGCTGCTCGAAGGAGAGCGCCGCGTGCCGGTACAGCTCCAGCACGGAGAGGAAGCGCGCGACCACGATCCCCGGCTCCACGGCCCCCGCCACGATCTCGCGGAACGTCACGGATTCCGCGCTGCGCAGCAGCGTCACCACGATCGCGGCCTGTTCCCGGATGCTGACGAGCGGCGCGTGCAGGTGGTCGAGGCCGACCGTGGGGATCTCCTTCGGCGCGAACGCGAGCAGAGCGAGCGTTCCGAAGTCGGCCGCGCTGAGCGTCCACACCAGTTCCGGCGTGCGCGCGCGATGCTTCTCGTCCAGCCGCACCGCGCGGGCGTGGCGCCGGTCCTCGTACTGCAGGCTGCGTGCGAACCAGGTCGAGACCTCCTTGAACGCGCGGTATTGCAGCAGCCGCGCGAACAGCAGATCCCTGGCCTCCAGGAGGGCGACGGACTCGGCGTCCACGAGCTCGCCCTGCGGAAGGAGCCCTGCGACCTTCATGTCGAGCAGGGTCGCCGCGACGACGAGGAACTCGCTGGTCTCGTCGAGGTCCTCGTCCGGGCCGAGTTCGCGCAGATACGCGATGAACTCGTCGGTGACCCTGCTCAGCGACACCTCTGTGATGTCCATCTCGTGCTTCGAGATGAGGTTCAGCAGCAGGTCGAAAGGCCCGTCGAAGTTCGACAGGGAGACACGGAACCCGGTCTCGGGCTCAGGGATCGGGGCGTCCTCGGGGATCGCGTCAGGCGACGGCGCCACGGGCGACCAGCTCCCGGGCCAGTCGCAGATACGCCTGTGCGGCGGGGTGCTCCGGCGCGAACTCGGTGATCGGCACACCCGACACCGAGGCGTCGGGGAACTTGACGGTGCGCCCGATCACGGTCTCCAGCACGTCGTCGCCGAACGCCTCGACCACGCGCTCCAGCACCTCGCGGGAGTGCAGGGTGCGCGCGTCGTACATCGTCGCGAGCAGGCCGTCGAGTGTGATCGAGGGGTTGAGGCGGTCGCGCACCTTGTCGATGGTCTCGATGAGCAGGGCGACGCCGCGCAGCGCGAAGAACTCGCACTCCAGCGGGATCAGCACGCCGTGCGCCGCGGTGAGCGCGTTCACCGTGAGCAGGCCCAGCGACGGCTGGCAGTCGATGAGGATCACGTCGTACTCCCCCGCTACCTGACGCAGCACGCGCGAGAGGATCGTCTCGCGGGCGACCTCGTTGACGAGGTGCACCTCGGCGGCGGACAGGTCGATGTTCGCCGGGATCAGATCCAGGCCCTCGACGTGCGTGTGGACGATCGCCTCATGCGCGTCGCGCTTGGTGTCCAGCAGCAGGTCGTAGACCGTGGGGATGTCGTGCGTGGGGATCCCGAGACCCGCCGAAAGCGCGCCCTGCGGGTCGAAGTCGACGGCGAGCACCTTGCGCCCGTATTCGGCGAAGGCGGCGGCGAGGTTGATCGACGTCGTGGTCTTGCCGACGCCGCCCTTCTGGTTGCAGAGGGCGATGATCCGCGCGGGACCGTGCGCCTTCAGCGGAGCAGGGATGGGGAAGCCCTGGTAGGGACGCCCGGTCGGCCCGATCGGGGTGTCGTCCTTCGTCTTCTTCGCCACGTTTCTCCTGCTCGTCGTGCTCGATCGATCATAGCCGCCGACGAGGTTCCGGCCCCGGCCCCACACGCCGATCCGCCGGATCAGCGGGCCCTCATCCTCTCCTTCGCCGCCGCGATCAGCCCGTCGAACAGGCCTGGATCCTCATCCGTCTCCGGATGCCATTGCACTCCGACCGCGAACCGATCGCCGGCGGCCTCCATGGCCTGCAGCACGCCGTCGGCGTCGTGCGCGACCGGGCGGTAGCCCGGATGCTGCGCGACCGCCTGGTGATGGTGCACGGGGACCGTGATCTCGGGCGCCACCAGCTCCGCCACCCGCCCCTCGGCATCGACGCGCACCGAGGCAGAGCCGTACGACGTCGGCCCTCCCCCGTGCTCGCCGTGGCCGACCACGTCGGGGAGGTGCTGCACGAGGGATCCTCCGGCCGCGACCGCCATGAGCTGCATGCCACGGCAGATCCCGAGCAGAGGCAGCCGGAGCCGCTCCGCCTCCGCGAGCAGCGCGAGCTCCCACGCGTCGCGGTCGTCGTACCAGCCGACCACGCTCGGATCGGGCTCCTGCCCGTAGCGGGCGGGGTTCACATCCGCTCCGCCCGCGATGAGGAGCCCGTCCAGGCGCGCGAGCACGTCGCCCGCCGCCCCCGGCGCCGCGACCGGAGGCAGCAGCAGCGGCACGCCGCCGGCGCGCTCGATCGAGCGCGCGTAGTCGCTCGGGAGCAGGTCGGCCTCGACCTGCCGCCAGGTGCCCCAGGACGCTTCCTGGCGGTAGGTCGTGAGTCCGACGACGGGGCGCGACTCAGTCAAAGTCCGAATCCAGCGGCGTCACGTACGCGTTCGAGAGACCTCCGTCGACGAGGAAGTCCATCGCCGTGATGAAGCTCGACTCGTCGCTGCCGAGGAACGCGACCGCGTTCGCGATCTCCTCGGGCTCGGCGAAGCGCCCCATCGGCACGTGCACGAGCCGGCGCGCGGCGCGCTCGGGGTCCTTCGCGAACAGCTCCTGAAGCAGCGGCGTGTTCACCGGGCCGGGGCAGAGAGCATTGACGCGGATGCCCTTGCGGGCGAACTGCACGCCGAGCTCGCGGGTCATCGCGAGCACCCCGCCCTTGGACGCCGTGTAGGAGATCTGCGAGGTCGCCGCGCCCATGATCGCCACGAACGACGCTGTGTTGATGATGGATCCGCTCCCCTGCTCGAGCATGTACGGCAGCACCGCCTTGCAGCAGTAGTAGACACTGGTGAGGTTGACGTCCTGCACCAGGTTCCACGCGTCGATGCCGGTCTTGAGGATCGAATCGTCCGACGCGGGCGAGATCCCCGCATTGTTGAAGGCGATGTCGATGCGGCCGTAGGTGTCGTGCGCGACCGCGAAGAGGTTCTCCACCTCGGCCTGATCGGTGACGTTCACCCTCACGAACACGCCGCCGAGTTCCTCCGCGATGCGGGGGCCGTTCGCCTCGTCCAGGTCGCCGATGACGACCTTCGCGCCCTCCGCCACGAACTTCTTCGCCGTCGCCAGTCCGATACCGCTGCAGCCGCCGGTGATGACGCCGACCTTGCCTTCGAGCTTTCCCATTCCTGTGTTGCCTTTCGCTGTGTGGGGAGGGTTCAGTACGTCGTGGAGATGAACACGTTCTTCACCTCGGAGAAGGAGTCCGGCGCGTCCGGCCCGAGCTCGCGCCCGAGCCCGGACTGCTTGAACCCGCCGAAGGGGGTCCAGTAGCGCACCGACGAGTGCGAGTTGATCGAGAGGTTGCCGCTCTCGACGCCGCGGGCGACGCGCAGCGCACGGCCGACGTCGCGGCTGAAGATGGATCCGCTCAGGCCGTACTCGGTGTCGTTGGCCTTCGCGATCGCGTCGGCCTCGTCGCGGAACGGCATCACGGCGAGAACCGGGCCGAAGAGCTCCTGCGCCCACACCGGATCGCTCGCGCTGCGCGGCAGCACGACCGCGGGGGCGAGCCAGAACCCGCCGTCCCCGTCCGCGCCCGCCGCGCTCTGGCCGCGGAACGCGATGTCCGCGCCGTCCAGGTGCGCCGCGACCGCGTCGCGCTGGCGCGCCGAGACCATCGGCCCCATCTCCGCATCCTCCGCGGACGGGTCCTTGACCCGGAACGCCTCGACCGCGGGCTGCAGCAGCTCGAGGAACCGGTCGTACACGCTCTCCTGCACGAGGATCCGGGAGCGGGCGCAGCAGTCCTGGCCTGCGTTGTCGAAGCCACCGCCGGGGGCCGCCGCGGCCGCCGCCTCGAGGTCGGCGTCGTCGAACACGATGTTCGCGTTCTTGCCGCCGAGTTCGAGCGTCACGCGCTTGATCTGATCGGCGCAGCCGCGCATGATCCCCTTGCCCACCTCGGTGGACCCGGTGAAGCACACCTTGCGCACGAGCGGGTTGGTGACGAAGCGGTCCCCCACCACGCCGCCCTTGCCGGTGATGACCGTGAAGACGCCTTCGGGCAGTCCCGCCTCGAGAGCGAGCTCGCCGAGGCGCATCGCCGTCAGGGGCGTGAGCTCGGCGGGCTTGAGCACCACCGTGTTGCCCGCGGCGAGCGCGGGGGCGAACCCCCAGCCGGCGATCGGCATCGGGAAGTTCCACGGCACGATGATGCCGACGACGCCGAGCGGCTCGTGGAACGTGACGTCGATCCCGCCGGCCACGGGGATCTGCTTGCCGAAGTGCCGCTCGGGGCTCGCGCTGTAGTAGTTCAGCACGTCGCGGACGTTGCCGGCCTCCCAGCGCGCGTTGCCGATCGTGTGGCCGGCGTTCGCGACCTCGAGGGCGGCGAGCTCGTCGATGTGCGCCTCGACGACATTCGCGAACGAGCGCAGCAGCCGGGCGCGATCCCCGGGCGCGACCGCCCGCCACGCGGGGTAGGCGCGATGGGCGCGGTCGATCGCCGCATCGGTCTCGACGAGGTCCGCGAGTCCGACCTCCGCCACCGGCCGTCCGGTCGCAGGGTTCAGCACGGTGAAGGCGCCGGCGGCGCCGTAGCGGGAAGAAGGGATCCTCATGCGCTCAGCCTTTCGAAGTCTCCGATGAACCCGTTCACAGCCGCTCGAAGCCGCGGCGCAGCTCCCAGTCGGTCACCGCGGCGTCGAAGGCCGCGATCTCGACGTCGGCGTAGTTCACGTAGTGGCGCACCACGTCCTCGCCGAAGACCTCGTTCGCGATGGCGGACTGCGCGAGCGCCTCGCGCGCCTCGTGCATCGTGGAGGGAACCGTCGGAGCGCCGGACTCGTATGCGTTGCCCTTGGTCTCCGGCTCCAGCGGCAGCTCGTGCTCGATGCCGTACAGTCCTCCCGCGAGCATGGCGGCGAGTCCCAGATACGGGTTCATGTCGCCGCCGGGGAGGCGGTTCTCCATGCGCGCTCCCTTGCCCTGTCCGACCAGGCGCACCGAGCTCGTGCGGTTGTCGATGCCCCACGCGACGGCGGTCGGCGCGAAGGATCCCTTCACGAACCGCTTGTACGAGTTGATGTTGGGGGCGTAGAAGAGCGTGAAGTCGCGCATGGTCGCGAGCACGCCGGCGATGAAGTGGTCGTACAGCGCCGTGCGGGCGCCGCGCTCCGCGTCCCAGAACACCAGGGCGTCGTCGTCGATGCCGCGCAACGACATGTGCACGTGGCAGGAGTTCCCCTCGCGCTGGTTCGGCTTCGCCATGAAGGTGATCGACTGCCCGTGCTGGCGGGCGATGTCCTTCGAGGCCGTCTTGTAGTACGTGTGGTTGTCCGCCGTGGCGATGACCTCGTCGTAGAGGAACGCGATCTCGTGCTGACCGAAGTTGCACTCCCCCTTCGCCGACTCCACGTTGAGCCCCGAGGCGTACATCGTGTTGCGGATCTCGCGCAGCAGCGGCTCGACGAGGGTGGATCCGAGGATCGAGTAGTCGATGTTGTAGCGGTTGGCCGGCTCCAGGTCGCGGTAGCCGGAGTCCCACGCCCGGTCGTACGGCGTGTTGAAGATCACGAACTCGAGCTCGGTGCCGGCGAGCGCCTTCCAGCCGTGGGAGGCGGCGCGCTCGGTCTGCGCGCGCAGGATCTCCCGCGGCGAGACCCGCACCGACGCGCCGTTGGTCCCCGCGAGGTCGCACTGGATCATCGCGCTTCCCGGCCGGTGCGGCAGCAGCCGGATGGTGGCGAGGTCCAGGACGAACTCCATGTCGCCGTAGCCGTCCGCCCAGGACGCGTGCGCGTAGCCGTCGACCGTGTTCATCTCGACGTCGACGGCGAGCAGGTAGTTGCATCCCTCGGTGCCGTGGCCGAGCACCGAGTCGAGGAAGAAGCGCGCGTGCAGGAGCTTGCCCTGCAACCGTCCCTGCATGTCGGTGAACGCGAGGATCACGGTGTCGAGCGAGCCGTCGAGGATGCGCCCGCGCAGCTGCTCGACGGTGAGCATGCGGTCGTTGCGGGCGGGGACAGAGAGGTCGGAGGAGTTCATGTGCAGCGGTGTCCTTTAGTTCAGAAGGCCCTTGAGGAGTGCGGCGGTCGCATCGCAGTGCGCGGTCATGATCTCGCGCGCCCGGTCGGCGGCGCCGTCCAGGATCGCGGCGACGATCGCACGGTGCTCGGTCTCGGAATGGTCGATGTTGGTCTTGAGGAAGGGGATCTCGGCGAGGAGCTGGTGGATCCGCACCTGCACCGCGCTGCAGGAGCGGGACAGCTCATCGGATCCGCAGACCGTGGCGATGGCGAGGTGCAGCCGGGCGTCGGCCTGCCGGTAGTCGGCGGGCGTCTCGGCAGCGGCGAGATCGCCGAGGCTGTCGGTGAGGAGGGTGCGCTGCGCCTCGTCCAGCGGGGTCAGCGCCGCCCGGTAGGCGGCCCCTGGCTCGATGACGGAGCGGAACACGATCACGTCGTCGATCTCCGCACGGCGCGGCGGGGTCTGATCCGCCGGCCACCTCTCGGCGGCAGGCAGGACGACGGTGCCCCCTCCGCGCCCCCGGGTCGTGGCGACGAGCCCGGCGGCGCGGAGGGCGCTGATGGCCTCTCTCAGGGTGGCGCGGGAGACGCTGAGCCTCTCGGCGAGCTCGCGCTCGCCGGGCAGCTTCGTCCCCACCCGGAAGATCCCGAGCCTGATGGCCGATCCGAGCTGCTCCACGCAGCTCTCGAAGGCCATGTGGCCGCGGACCGGATGCAGCGCCGCATCCACCAGAGGAGAGTCCATCGTGTCCGTCATATCGTGATCATTCCTCCAGGAGCTTGTCCGGCGCCATGGTGAGGTGCTCGGCCTCGACGCTGGATGCCATGAAGTCGCGCTTGCCGTACGCGAACCACAGGACGATCGAGAGGAGCGCCACCACGACGACCGCGATGGGCGCGTAGTTGAACGTGTCGATCGTGATCGGGTTCACCGGCGGGAGCACGAACAGGATGATGATGAACACCACCCAGACGACGGCGATCCAGCCGACGACTGCGCTCCATCGCCCCAGATTCCAGGGCCCGGGGACGAAGCCCTTGTCCAGCCGGCGCAGGAACACCGGCGTGACGTACGCGATGTACAGGCCGATGACCGCCACCGATGTCACGGCGAGGTATGCGGTCGTGTTGAACAGCGCGGGCGTGGTCAGGATGATCGACAGCACGACGCACAGCCAGATCGAGTTGGTCGGCGTGCCGGTGCGCTTGTTGACCTTCGCCCAGATCCGCGACCCCGGGATCGCGTTGTCCCGCGAGAACGCGTAGCTCATCCGGGAGTTCGCGGTGACCGAGGCCATGCCGCAGAAGAACTGCGCGCCGCAGACGATGAACAGCAGGAACTTCGCCATCGTCGGGTTGTTCAGCGCGTCCAGGAAGATCTGCGCCGGAGGCAGACCGGTCTCGGATCCGAGCAGGCCCGTGATCCCCTTGTCGCTGCCGTCCTGGATGGCCGCCGTGATCGAGTAGAGCAGGATCCAGCCGCCGATGATCGAGATCACGACGCTCATCACGATGCCCTTGGGCGCCGCGATCGAGGCGTTCTTGGTCTCCTCGGCGACGTGGGCCGAGGCGTCGTAGCCCGTGTACGTGTACTGCGCCATGAGCAGACCCATGAGGAAGACGTACGGGCCGAACGACCAGCCGGTGCCGTTGTACCAGTGCGTGAAGGTCCACCCGACGTCCTGGTGCTGGGTGGGCATGATCCACAGAGCGCCGACGATGACGAGCACGCCGACGATGTGCCACCAGGCGGACACGTTCGAGAGCAGGCTCACGATGTTGACGCCGAAGGTGTTCAGCAGTCCGTGCACCACGATCAGCACGACGAAGAGGGCGAAGGTGGTCTGCGGCGTCGGCTCGACGCCCCAGACCAGGTTCGCGAACGCCATCATCGTGGTCGCCGCGCCGAAGTCGATGGCCGCGGTCACCGCGACCTCGCCGAGGAAGTTGAACCAGCCCACGGTCCACGCCCACTGGCGCTTGTTCCGCTTGGCGAGGCGTCCGGCCCAGAAGTACAGACCGCCGGCGGTCGGGTACTTCGAGCAGACCTCCGCCATGGCGAGAGCGACCATGAGCACGAAGACGCCGACGACCGGCCAGCCGATCGTGATCACCGAGGGGCCGCCCGATTTCAGGGCGATGGCGTACGAGGTGATGCATCCCGCGAGGATCGAGATGATCGAGAAGGAGACGGCGAAGTTGCTGAACCCCGACATCCCCCGATGCAGTTCCTGCTTGTAGCCCAGGGCGGCCAGGGCTGCGGCGTCGTCGTCGATCGGGTGCGAGCCCGGCGCCTCTGTCGTTTCGCTCATGGAATGCTGCCTGCTTTCAGTGGAGGGAGCGTGTGCAGCGATTCTGGCGCTCTCATCCTTTCACTGTCAATGGTCTGACTTCAAACCATTTAAAATGTCACACGCCGGAAACACGCGAGGTCTCAGCGCGCCCGAGGATGCGCGGTCGCGTAGACGTCGCGCAGCGTGTCCACCGAGACGTGCGTGTAGATCTGGGTGGTCGCGACCGACGCGTGCCCCAGCAGCTCCTGCACGACGCGCACATCCGCGCCGCCCTGCAGCAGGTGCGTCGCGAACGAGTGCCGCAGCGTGTGCGGCGACACCTCCGCCGTGATCTTCGCCGCCTCGGCGGCCGCACGGATGATCAGCCACGCGCTCTGCCTGCTGAGCGGCGCGCCGCGCGCCCCGAGGAAGAGCTTCGCTGAGGCGCGCCCCTTTGCCGCGAGCCCGGGACGGACGCGGGTGAGGTAGGCGTCGACCGCCGCGCGCGCGTAGGAGCCCACGGGGACGATGCGCTCTTTGGAGCCCTTTCCGCGCAGCCGCAGCACGTCGCCGTGCGCGAGGTCGTCGACGTCGAGCGACACGGCTTCCGAGACGCGCGCGCCCGTGGCGTACAGCAGTTCGAGGAGCGCCCGATCCCTGATCCCGATCGGATCCTCCGCGGAGGGCGCACCGAGGAGCTGCTCGACCTGATCGATCGTGAGCGCCTTCGGCAGGCGCCGCGGCTGCTTCGGCGGACGCAGCCGCGCGCTCGGATCCGCCTCGGCGATCCCCTCCCTGGCGAGGAAGCGATGCCAGCCGCGCACCGAGGACTGCAGCCGCGCGAGGCTCGACGCGGCGGGCGGCGGCTCTGCGCCCGCCCGCTCCGCGGCGAATGCGGCGACGGTCTCCACGGAGATCGCGTCGGTGTCGGCGATGCCCTGCTCCCCCAGCCACGCCACGTACCCGCCGAGGTCGCGGCGATAGGCGGAGAGGGTGTGCTCGGCGAGCCCTCGCTCGATCGTCACGTGCCGGAGATACGCGTCGAGCGCTCGGTCGAGCTGCACCTCAGGCCCCGCGGCTCTGCCGCCCCGCCGACGACAGGCGCCGTTCGGCCGCGAGCACCCCGGCGGCGAGGATCCCGTTGCGCAGCCGCCCGGCCAGCACGCCGTCTGCGGCCTCGGACAGCGGCACCCAGGCGAGCCGGATGTCGGCTTCCTCGTCCGTCCGCGCGAAGGCCGCGTCAGCGGGACTCAGCTCGGTCGCGAGATAGATGTGGACGACCTCAGAGTTGCTTCCGGGCGTCGTGCAGATGGAGATCAGCGGCTCCCAGGCGCTCGCGACGAGATCCGCCTCCTCGGCGAGCTCCCGCCGCGCGGCGTCCATCGGGTCCTCCCCCGCCACGTCGAGCAGCCCTGCGGGCAGCTCCCAGTCGCGCTGCCGGATGGGATGCCGGTACTGCTGGATCAGCAGCACTCGGCCGTCCTCGTCCATCGCGACGACCGCGGCCGCGCCGGGGTGGTCGATGTACTGACGCACGATCTCGCCGCCTGCGTAGCGGACGCGGTCCTCGCGGATCCCCCACACCGCGCCGCGGTAGACCTCGGCACTGGAGAGCACCTCGGGCTCGAACGCCTCGTCGCGCAGCGCGGTGGTGGAGTCCGTCACGTCAGTCCTCGTCGTCGAACAGCTCGCTGGAGCGGTGCCGCTCGATCGCGGCTCCGACGAGACCGCGGAACAGCGGGTGCGGGTCGGTCGGGCGCGACCGCAGCTCGGGGTGCGCCTGGGTGGCGATGTAGAACGGGTGCACCTCGCGGGGCAGCTCGACGTATTCGACGAGGTCGAGCTCAGGGTTGAGGCCGGAGAACGAGAGCCCGGCGTCCGCGAGACGGCCGCGGTAGGCGTTGTTCACCTCGTACCGGTGGCGGTGGCGCTCGGACGCCTCGGGGGCGCCGTAGAGCTCGGCCGCGAGCGATCCCTCGCCGAGTGCGGCCTTGTAGAGCCCCAGGCGCATGGTGCCGCCCAGGTCGCCGCCGTCGAGGATCTCGACCTGCTCGGCCATGGTCGCGATGACCGGCTCTGCGGTGTCGGGGTCGAACTCGCTCGACGACGCGCCGGCGATGTCCGCGACGTTGCGCGCGTACTCGATCACCATGCACTGCAGGCCGAGGCACAGGCCGAGGGTGGGGATGCCCTGCTCGCGGGCGAACCGGAGAGCGCCCAGCTTGCCCTCGATGCCGCGGATGCCGAAGCCGCCCGGCACGCAGATGCCGTCGACGTCGCTCAGCGCCTTGGCCGCGCCCTCGGGCGTCTCACAGGAGTCGGACGGGATCCAGCGGATCTTGACGGCGACCTCGTGCGCGAAGCCGCCGGCCTTGAGCGCCTCGGTGACCGAGAGGTAGGCGTCGGGCAGGTCGATGTACTTGCCGACGAGGCCGATCGTGACCTCGTGCTTCGGGTTGTGCACGGCCTGCAGGACCTTCTGCCAGCGCGACCAATCCACATCCGCGGCCTTCTCGAGCCCGAGCGCGTCGACGATGTAGTCGTCCAGACCCTGGTCGTGCAGCATCGTGGGGATGTCGTAGATGCTGGGCACGTCGATCGCGTTCACGACCGCGTCCTCGTCGACATCGCACATGAGCGCGATCTTGCGCTTGTTCGACTCGGTGACGGGGCGGTCGCTGCGCAGCACGAGGGCGTCGGGCTGGATGCCGATCGAGCGCAGGGTCGCGACCGAGTGCTGCGTCGGCTTGGTCTTCTGCTCGCCGGAGGCGCCCATGAACGGCACGAGAGACACGTGCACGAAGAACACGTTCTTGCGGCCGAGCTCATGGCGGATCTGACGCGCCGACTCGATGAACGGCTGCGACTCGATGTCTCCGACCGTGCCGCCGATCTCGGTGATGATGACGTCGGGGCGGGGCGTCTCGTCGGCCTGCAGACGCATGCGGCGCTTGATCTCATCCGTGATGTGCGGGATGACCTGCACGGTGTCGCCGAGGTACTCTCCGCGGCGCTCCTTGGCGATGACCTGCGAGTAGATCTGCCCCGTGGTGACGTTCGCGGCCTGGCTGAGCTCGATGTCCAGGAAGCGCTCGTAGTGGCCGATGTCGAGGTCGGTCTCGGCCCCGTCGTCCGTGACGAAGACCTCGCCGTGCTGGAAGGGGTTCATCGTGCCCGGATCCACGTTCAGATAGGGATCCAGCTTCTGCATCACGACGTGCAGTCCCCGGGCGGTCAGCAGGTTGCCGAGGCTGGCTGCCGTCAGGCCCTTGCCCAACGAGGAAACGACACCGCCCGTCACGAAGATGTGCTTGGTGGTGTCGTCGTCTGTCCGCGCGGCTGAGTTCTGCATCACGGGCTTTAATCCTATCAGCGCGATCGCCGTGCGTCACTCCCGCGACGCGCGGAGGGCCTCGTCCAGTTCCGCCGTCGTCGGAGGGTTCGCTCCTGCACGGGCCACGGTCAGGGCAGCGCTGAGGAGCGCCGTCTCCAGGGACGCGAGAACCGCGTCCTCCGGCACGGGCTCCCCAGTCGCGAGCAGACGGTCCGTGCCGTCGCGCAGCAGGGCGTGCAGCAGCCCGGACATGAACGCATCGCCCGCCCCGATCGTGTCCGCCACGACGACGGGGCGCGCGGGACGGGTGAACCGCACGCCGTCCACGAGGGCCAGGCATCCTTCGGATCCGCGTGTGACGACCACGAACCGCGCGCCGTGCGCGGCGAGGTCGGCGAGCACCTCGTCGAGCGTCGCGTCGGGGGCGAGCCAGGCCGCGTCCTCGTCGCTCAGCTTGACCACAGGGCAGAGCGCCGCGAGGTCGGCGACCCGACGCAGCACCTCGTCGCGTCCGCCGATCACATCCGGCCGGATGTTGGGGTCGAGCGTGCGGAGCGTGCCCGGATCCGCGGCGGCGAGCGCCGCCCGGACCGCCGAGGCGCCCGGCTCCCGCAGAGCGCCGATCGACCCGGTGTGCACCAGGCGGGCGCCGGTCACGTCGGGCACGGGGATGTCCCAGTCGATGTCGAACTCGTAGCTGGCCTTGCCGTCGGCGTCGACGCGCGCGATCGCCGTCGAGGTGGCTCCCGTCACGAGCGTGTCTGACCCGAGAGTCACGCCCGCCTCATCCAGGTGCGCGCGGATCAGGTCGCCGTGGGCGTCGGCGCCGATCCGCGCGTGCAGGGTGGTGGGATGCCCCAGCCGGGCGAGCCCGACCGCGATGTTCATCGGGGATCCGCCGGGATGCGTCTCGCCTCCCTCGACGACGTCGACGAGGGCCTCGCCGATCACTGCGATCTCGCTCGTCATGCCGTCCGCCTCTTCCCGTCTGCCGCGCTCCCTGCGCCTACGAGGTCGCGCACCGCGCCGACCTCGAACCGCTCGAGGAGAACGCTACCGCCTCGCCCGGCGATCGACGCGCCGCCGCGATCGCGCTCCGGCAGGAGGTCGGTGATCGTGCGCCACTCGGTCCGTGACCTGACCTGAACCGACGGGGCTTCGACGGCTCAGTTCTCGCGCAGGGCGAGCAGCTCGCGAGCGTGCTCGAGGGCCGCGCCGGAATCGGCGAGCCCGGAGAGCAGCCGCGCCATCTCAGCCTCGCGCTCCTCGCCGGCGAGGCGGCGGACGCTGGACGCGGTGACCTGCCCGTCGTTCGCCTTCACCACGCTGAGGTGGTTGTTCGCGAATGCCGCCACCTGGGCGAGGTGCGTGACGGCGATCACCTGGGAGGTGCGCGCCAGCCGGGCCAGGCGCCGCCCGACCTCGATCGCGGCCGCGCCGCCGATGCCGGCATCGACCTCGTCGAAGACGAAGGTGGGGACGGGATCCGTGCCCGCGATGACGACCTCGATCGCGAGCATCACGCGTGACAGCTCACCGCCCGACGCGCCCTTCGCGACGGGTCGCGGCTCCGCGCCCGGATGCGGGGCGAGGAGGATGGCGACGTCATCGCGCCCGTGGGCGCTCTCGGCTCCCTCGGCGACGGAGACGACCAGGCGGGCGTCCGGCATCGCGAGCGCGTGCAGCTCCTCGGTGACCGCGGCGCCGAGCCGCCCCGCGGCCTCGGTGCGGGTGGCGGTGAGTGCGGCAGCGGCCTCGTCCAGGGCCGCGCGTGCGGCGTCGCGCTCCGCGGTGAGCCGTTCGATGTGGTCGGAGTCGTCATCCAGTTCGGCGAGCCGCGCGGATCCGGTGTTCCAGAGTTCGAGGGCGGCGTCGAGTGTGCCGTGCGCGCGCACGAGGGCCGCGAGGGCCGCACGGCGCTCCTCGACGGCGGCCAGCTCGTGCGGGCCCGACTCGTCGAGATCGGCGAGATAGCCGCTCAGCTGCGCCGCGATGTCCGTGGCACGGTAGCCGATCTCGGCGATGCTCTCGGCGATCGCCGTCAGTTCAGGATCGCCCGCCCGCTCCAGCGCGCGCCGCGCCTCCGCCGCCAGCGTCGTGATGTCATTGTCGCCGTCCTCGTCGGAGAGCGCCGCCCGTGCGATCGCGGCGGACTGACGCAGCTCCTCGGCGTTCGCGAGGCGCTCGGCGCGCTCGGCGAGCGCGTCGTCCTCCCCCGGCTGCGGGTCGGTCGCCTCGATGAGCCCGAGCGCCTCGCGCAGGTCCTCGGCCTCGCGCCGGCGCCGCTCCTGGTTGCCGCTGATCTCCTCGAGCTGGGCGGAGAGGGTGCGCCAGCGCTCCCATGCGCCCTCGTAGTCGGCGCGCACGAGCGCGATGGCGGATCCGCCGAAGCGATCGAGGGCGTCGCGCTGTGCGGCCGCGGACCGCAGGCGGAGCTGCTCGGACTGTCCGTGCACGACGACCAGGTCGTCGGCGAGGTCGGCCAGCACGCCGGCCGGCGCAGCGCGTCCGCCGACGCTCGCGCGGCTGCGGCCCTCGGCGGTGAGCGTGCGCGAGACATACAGCTCGCCGCGCTCGTCGTCGTAGGGTTCGAGCTCACCGCCCGCGTCGGCGACGGTATCGGCGACGGATCCCGCACTCGGCACGATCCACACCCCCGCGACGGAGGCCTGTGCGGCACCGGCCCGAACCGCGCCGGAGTCCGCCCGCGCTCCCAGCAGGAGTCCCAGGCCCGTCACGACCATGGTCTTTCCGGCGCCGGTCTCCCCCGTGATCGCGGTGAATCCCGGCCCGATCGGCAGAACCGCCTCGGCGATGACGCCGAGATCGCGCAGGCGCATCTCCTCGATCATGCTTCGGCCCCCCGCCAGCCCGAGACCGGAAGCTGGAACTTGCGCACCAGCCGGTCCGTGAACACGCTCGGGTGCAGCCGCGCGAGGCGCACGGGACGCGAGGAGCGGCGCACGATGACCCGCGCGCCGCGCGGAAGCTCGTGCGAGCGCCGCCCGTCGCACCAGAGGATCGCGGCGCCGTCGTTGCGATCCAGCAGCTCGATCGCGACGGGTGCGCCCGGCGCGACCACGAGTGGTCGCGCGAACAGGGCGTGGGCCGACAACGGCACTACGGCGATGGCCTCGACACCCGGCCAGATCACCGGTCCGCCCGCCGAGAAGTTGTACGCGGTCGCGCCGGTCGGCGTGGAGACCACCATGCCGTCGCAGCCGAAGCTGGTCAGCGGACGCCCGTCGATCTCGACCATCACCTCGATCATCCGCTCGCGGCTGGCCTTCTCCACGGTCGCCTCGTTCAGCGCCCAGGTGCTGTAGACGACCGAGCCGTCGGCGTCCTTGACGCGCACGGCGAGCGCCATGCGCTCCTCCACGGAGTAGTCGCGGTCGATGACGCGCGCCACGGCGGCGTCCATGTCGTCGCGCTCGATCTCGGCCAGGAAGCCCACATGTCCCATGTTGATGCCGAGGATCGGCGCCGTCCCTTCGCGGACCAGCTCCGCCGCGCGCAGGATGGTGCCGTCGCCGCCGAGCACGATGGCGAGCTCGATGTCCTCGACCGGAATGTCCGCCCCGAGCAGGTCGACATCGGCGAAGAACTCGTCCTCCGCTGCCAGATCGGCGCGGTCGTCCGCAGAGAGGACCGGCCGGGCCCCTGCGCCGCGGAGTGCCGTGACGACGCGTCTGGCGGCCTGCACGGTCTCGTCCCGGCGCGCATGTGCGACGACGAGGATCCTGCGCTCGTTCATCGGCCTCCTGCCATCTCGTCGATCGTGCTCATCCATTCTGTCGGATTGCCTCCGCCGCCGCGGGACCGTTCCCCCGCTCGCAGGTGCACCAGGTATTCAGCATTGCCGTGCGTGCCGAGGATCGGCGACGGGAGGAGCCCGAGAACGCCGAATCCCTGATCCCACGCGCTCCACAGCACCCGGGCGACCGCATCGGCGCGGATCGCCGGGTTGGTGACGAGACCGCCCCGCACCGCAGTGCGTCCCACTTCGAACTGCGGTTTGACGAGCAGCACGACGTCGGCATCCGCCTCCGCGGTCGCCGCGATCGCGGGGAGCACGAGCGTCAGGGAGATGAACGACAGATCGCCGACCACGAGCGAGGGCCGCGCACCCTCCCCCGTCGCGGCAGCCAGGACCTCCGCGTCCATGTGCCGGACGTTGAATCCCTCGATGGCCACGACAGCGGGATCGAGGCGCACCGACGGGGCGAGCTGATCATGCCCGACATCGACCGCGAGCACCCGGCGCGCCCCGCGCTCGCGCAGGACCTGGGTGAAGCCGCCGGTGGACGCGCCCATGTCCAGGGCCAGCCGCCCTGCGGGATCCAGACCGAAACCGTCCAGTGCGGCGATGAGTTTGTGGGCGCCGCGGCTGACGTAGTGGTCGGCGCCTGCCACGTCGATCGCGTCGCCGTCCTCGACCTTGGTGGAGGCTTTGATCACGGCCTTCCCGTTCACGGTGACGAGACCGCCGTCGATGAGGGTCGCCGCATGCGTGCGCGAGCGTGCGAGCCCGCGCTCCGCGAGAGCGGCATCCAGACGGGCCGTCATCCGCGATCGGCACCTGGCTGCGCGGACGCGCCGTCGCGCGGAGCGCTCTCCAGCCGACGTGCCAGGTCGTCGTGCAGGGCCTGGTATGCGGCGGCGCGAGAGTCCAGCGGCTGCCCTTCGATCAGGCGCAGTCGACTCCAGAGCCCGTCGGAAGGATCCGGTTCCGTGTTCTCGCTCACCCCCTCAGCCTACGGCGCGAGGGCGCGGTTCCGACGGATTACGGGCGGTGGAACGGATCCGCGTACAGGCGCTCCGGCACGCGGAAGCCGAAGATCTGCCGGCCGGTGCGCCAGATCGCGGCGGCGCCGGCGCGCACGAGGTCGATCGGCCGGTCGCCCTCGCTCAGGATCGTGACGTCAGGACCGTCGACGCGGACGGAGGCGCCCCGCACCGTGACCGTGTCTCCCTTGATCTGCGTCTGCGGGTACGGCTCGTCCAGCTCGCGCAGGTCGCCGAGGATGTACGTCGGGCGCGATCCCTCGGCAGCGGCGAGAAGGTGCTTGGGACGATCGATTCCCGTGAGCACCAGGACCGACTCGATGCCTGCGCGGGACGCCCCGGCGATGTCCGTGTCGAGACGGTCGCCGATGAACAGCGGGTGCTTCGCGCCGAACCGGGCGACGGCCTCCTCGAAGATCGGCGTCTCGGGCTTGCCCGCAACCGTCGCGAGACGGCCGATCGCCGTGTGCACCGCGGAGACCAGGGTTCCGTTGCCCGGGGCGACGCCCCGCGACTGCGGAATCGTCCAGTCGGTGTTCGTCGCGATCCAGGGGATCCCGCCCTCGTCCTCGGGGAGCTTCAGCGCGAACGCCGCCTCGGCGAGGTCCTTCCACCCCACCTCGGGCGCGAATCCCTGAACCACGGCGGCCGGGGCGTCGTCGGCACTGCGCGTGACCCGGAACCCGGCCTTGTTGACCTCGTCGACGAGCCCCTCCCCGCCGACCACCAGAATCGTGGATCCGGCCGGGATCAGGCCGCTGACGAGACGCATCGCCGCCTGCGGACTCGTGACGACCTCGTCCGGGGCGACCGTGAGGCCGAGCTCGTTCAGGTGCGCCGCGACCGAGGCATCGGTGCGGGAAGCGTTGTTCGTGATGTAGCCGAGACGACGCGACGCCTCGACCTTCTTCAGGCTCTCGATCGCGTGCGGGATCGCACCGGCGCCGGCGTACACCACACCGTCGAGATCGGCGAGCACGACGTCGACGTCGGACAGCGGCGTGCGCCTGTCCCGGGAGAACAGGCTCACTCGGCCCGCTCCGCATCCTCCGGCTGCTCTGCCTCTGCCTCTGCCTCTGCAGATTCCTGCTCCGATTCCTGTTCCGTGTTCCGGGGCTCGACGGAGTCGATGTCCGTGTCCGCGTGGTCGGCCTCGTCGATCACGATACCCACCGGCTCTTCAGCGAAGTCGTCGTAGGCGTCCTCGACGATCAGTTCCTCGTCGTCGCCATGGCCCAGCGCCGCAGCAGCGACGTCCGCGCGCTCCTGCCAGAACGCCGCCTCCTCGCCACGGCCGAGGTCTTCGAGCACCGCGGCGCGCGCGGAGAAGAGCGCAGGGCTCCAGTCGAAGGCGAGGTCGGGGTTGAGCTCAGGGATCTCGAGCTCGCCGAGCGCCAGCTCCGTCTCGCCGCGATCCAGGCGTGCACCCGACATCGCGATCGCAAGAGCAACACGCGTCGCCGTCGGCAGCGCCGCCCGGTCGACCGAGCGAGCCTCTTCCAGCGCGCGATCGGGACGCCCCATGCCGCGCTCGCTGTCGACGATGAGCGCGATCTGGTCGTCGCTTCCGGAGATGCGGCGGTACGTACGCAGCTCACGCAGGGCCAGGGCGAAGTCGCCCATGGCATAGGCCGTGATGGCCACGGACTCGCGGACGACTGCCACGCGGCCGGCTCGGCGCGACGCCGCGAGGGCGTGCTGATGCGCGAGCTCGGGATCCTCGTCGATGAGCTGAGCCGCCATCGCGAGGTGACGCGCGACCTGCTCCGCGTTCTCCTTGCTGAGGGTCTTCAGCTCGTTGCGCGCAGAAGGATGCAGGTCGCGGGCCGTGATGTCATCGGGAAGTTCGGGGTCGCGCGGACGGTCGGCCGCATACGTGTCCCGACGCGGCCGGTCGCTCGTCCGGTGCGGGCGGTCGTCTCCGCCGCGGTACGGGCGATCGCCGTCACGACGCGGACGGTCTGTGCGGTCCGAGGAACCACGGAACGGGCGGTCACCGTCCCGACGGGGACGGTCGTCACCACTGCGGTAGGGCCGGTCGCCATCCCGACGGGGACGGTCCGTGCGGTCCGAAGAAGCGCGGAATGGGCGGTCCCCCTCGCGACGCGGACGGTCATCACCACCACGATAGGGGCGGTCGCCATCCCGACGAGGACGGTCATCGCCACCACGATAGGGGCGATCACCGTCGCGCCGCGGACGGTCCGTGCGGTCCGAAGACGCACGGAACGGACGGTCGCCATCACGACGGGGACGGTCATCGCCACCACGGTAAGGGCGGTCGCCATCCCGACGAGGACGGTCATCGCCACCACGATAAGGCCGATCGCCGTCACGACGCGGACGGTCGTCACCACTCCGGAACGGGCGAGCGCCATCCCGACGAGGACGGTCGTCACCACTCCGGAACGGGCGGTCGCCATCGCGCCTCGGACGGTCGGCGCGGTCCGAAGAAGCACGGACCGGGCGGTCGCCATCCCGACGAGGACGGTCATCGCCGCCACGGTAAGGCCGATCGGCCTCACGACGCGGACGGTCGGGACGGTCCGACGAGGCCCGGAACGGACGGTCGCCCTCCCGACGAGGACGATCGCCGTCATTGCGCTGCGGACGATCGCCCCGCGCGGGGTTCTGACGGAAAGAACGCTCGGAACGGTCGCCGTCGACATAGCGACGAGGCTGCCTCGCGCCATCATCCTTGCGGTCGCGCGCGGGCTTGCCTTCTTCGGCCATGGTCGGGACTCCTTCCGTTGAGCATGTTAACGCAGAAAGGCCACCCTGCGTTGGGTGGCCTTTCTGTTAAAGGAAGTCCGGCGGTGTCCTACTCTCCCACAGGGTCCCCCCTGCAGTACCATCGGC